>NZ_JBWLKM010000001.1:0-665553 GCF_059026085.1 Streptomyces sp. a15
AGGGGTAGGCAACTGCTCGCCGGGAAGCGTGCGTGAGGGTGATTTAGCTCGATCGTGTGATCGTCGGCTTTCGGGCTTGCGGTGTCCAGTTCAGGCCGGAGTAACGTGAGCGACGCGATCTGGGACGCCGAGCGCGGTGCCGGCGTGCGGGGCCCCTGCTCCACCAGCGAGATGGTTCAGGGCCTCCCCGTCGCCTCTGGCCGCGTTCATATGGCCAGGTCGTGAGGGACTCCGCCCTTCCGGGACCGGACCACGGACAGGATCCGTGTCGCCACCCGGTTGCGAAAGCGGACGACCAGTGCGCCCAAGACCGTTCGGGGCGTGCCAGTGCGCGGACTCACTCCCGCTCACTGCCCAGGAACGGTAGCGGGAAGGGTGGGGCTGCGGGGGGCGGCATACGGGAGGCCGGGCTCAGGTGCGGGGCGGCGTGCCGGAGGCGGGGCTCAGCTGCCGGGGCAGTATGCCGGAGGCCGGGCCCAGCTGCCGGGTGCCGGCACACCGAAAGCGCGGCTCAGGTACGGGGCGACATACCGAAGACGCCGCTCAACTGCCGGATGCCGGCACACCGGAGGACCTGGCTCAGCTGCGCGGCTCGCGCCACATCGGCCGCATCTGCGGGCCGTCCGGCAGGTCGAGGGGGGCGCCGACGAGCTCGAAGCCGAGGCGCTCGTAGAGCTTGCGGCTGCGGGCGTTGCTGGCCTCCAGATAGGCGGGCAGGCCCTCGCGGTCGCAGCGGTCGAGCACCGAGGCGATGAGCGCCGTGCCCAGGCCCTCGCCCTGGTGCTCGGGGGCGACGCCGATCATCCACAGGTAGGCGTGGGCGCGGCCCGAGGGGTGAATACCGGCGGTGAGCCGGCCGATGACTTCGACGCGCTCGTTGTCGGGGTCGACGGCGGCGCGCACCTGGGCGGGGCCGTCGTCCTCGCCGGTGTCCTGGCCGTCGCCCTGACCGTGGTCGTCCGCCGCCGGTACGGACAGCCACAGCGCGCACGCCGTGCCGTCCTCGGTGACGTCCACACGGCCCTCGGCGAACACGATGTCGGTGAACGCGGCCATCAGCCTGGGGTGCGTCGTACGGCGGTGCTCGTCGCCGGGGAATACCCAACGACTGACCGGATCGTCCTGGAAGGCCGCGTCCAGCAGTCGGACGACCAGCTCACGGTCGTCCGCGCTCGCCGTCCGGATCACCACGCCCATGTTCCGCCCCTTCGCGTCAACTGCCCTTGACCGTACGAGCGTTGAGCCTATCGGGACGAACCGGCGAGGTCCCGCACACCGTGGGGATGTGCGGGACCCGCCCGACCGGAGCCGCCGACAGCCGCGCGGGGTCAGGACCGCACGGCCCCGACGGCTCCGGGGTAACTTCAGCTGCTGCGCCGCGTCACGAACTCCGCCAGCGCCAGCAACCCGCCCGCCGCCTCCGGGTCGGACACCGCGCGGGCCAGCTCCTGCATGGCGCGGGCCATGCGGTCGGCGGCCTGGACCTGCGCCCAGTCGCGACCGCCCGCCCGCTCCACGGCGAGAACAGTCCGCTCCAGATCCCCCTCCTCGTACGGAACGCCGTACAGCTCGGCCAGTTCTCCGGCCGCCGGCGTGCCGGAGGTGAGCGCGGCGACGACCGGCAGCGACTTCTTGCGGGCGACGAGATCCGCACCGACCGGCTTGCCGGTGCTGCCGGGATCGCCCCATATGCCGATCACGTCGTCGATGAGCTGGAAGGCGAGCCCGGCCTCACGGCCGAACGCGTCCAGCGCCTCGACGTCCTCCTCCGGTGCCCCCGCGTACAGGGCGCCCAGCGCGCAGGCGCATCCGAGCAGCGCTCCCGTCTTGGCCTCGGCCATGGCGAGCGCCTCGTCGAGGGTGACATCGCCCGGGCGGCACAGCTCCAGGGCGGTGTCCGCGTGCTGGCCGGCGCACAGCTCGACGACACAGTCCGCGAGCCGGGCGGCGGCCCGGGCGGACGCCGGATGGGGATCCTCGGCGAGCAGCCGCAGGGCGAGCGCCTGAAGCGCGTCCCCGGCGAGGATCGCGTCGGCGTCACCGAACACGGTCCACGCGGTGGCCCGGTGCCGCCGGGTGGTGTCCCGGTCCATCACGTCGTCGTGCAGCAGCGTGAAGTTGTGGATCAGTTCCACCGCCGCGGCCGCCCGTACGGCCGCCGTCCGCGCCCCCGGTCCGCCCAGTGCCGCAGCCGCGGTGAGAACGAGCGCGGGGCGTATGGCCTTTCCCGCGTTGCCCGCCGCCGGACTGCCGTCCGCCTGCTCCCAGCCGAAGTGGTAGAGCGCGATACGGCGCATGGAGCCGGGCAACGACTCGAGGGCGGAACGCAGCTCGGGGTCGACCGACGTCCGGGCCCGCTCCAGGATCACCCCGGCCTCGTGCCCGTCGAGCGGATGCGCGCCCGCGGAGTGCCCGCTGGGGTGTCCGGCGCACTGTCCGGTGGACTGTGCGCCGACGCCCTGCTTCGTCTCCGTCATGAACTCGGCCATGGGGTCCCCCTCGGCAGTCCGCGGACCGTCGCGTCTGCTCTGTGGCTGGGCGCGTACGACCGGGGTGTACCCGCCCCGAAGGGCGGGGACACGGCTTTCAGGTGCGGGGACGTCACCTCCAGCGGCCGATCTCGACGTTCTCCAGGACGCCGAGCGCGTCCGGCACGAGGACCGCGGCCGAGTAGTAGGCCGTCACCAGGTACTTGATGATCGCCTGCTCATTGATCCCCATGAAGCGCACCGACAGGCTCGGCTCGATCTCGTCCGGGATGCCGGCCTGCTGAAGACCGATGACGCCCTGCTCGGCTTCGCCGGTACGCATGGCGATGATCGAGGTCGTACGGGCCTCGGTGACCGGGATCTTGTTGCACGGGTAGATCGGCACGCCGCGCCAGGTGGGAATCCGGTTGCCCGCCATCTCGATGGTCTCCGGGACGAGGCCGCGCTTGTTGAGCTCGCGCCCGATGGCGGAGATCGCGCGCGGGTGGGCGAGCAGCAGCTTGGTGCCGCGCCGCCTGCTGAGCAGCTCGTCCAGGTCGTCGGGGCTGGGCACGCCGTCGTGCGGCTGGAGCCGCTGGTCGTACTCGCAGTTGTGCAGCAGCCCGAACTCGCGGTTGTTGACGAGCTCGTGCTCCTGGCGTTCCTTCAACGCCTCGACCGTCAGCCGGATCTGCTGCTCGGTCTGGTTCATCGGCTGGTTGTAGAGGTCGGCCACGCGGGAGTGGATGCGCAGTACGGTCTGGGCGATGCTCAGTTCGTACTCGCGGGGCCTGGCCTCGTAGTCCACGAAGGTGTGCGGGATGTCCGGCTCGCCGTCATGGCCGGCCGCGAGGTCGATCTCCTTCTCGCCGAACTTGTTGGTGCGCTGCGAGGGGATCGCGCGCTGCTCCTGGAGGTGCCCGCCCAGGGACTCGGAGCGCTCGGCGACCTGCTCGACATGCTGGCGGGGCAGGACGAGCACCGTGCACGCGGTGACCGCCCGGGCCGTGTACTCCCAGATGGTGTCCGGGTCGAGGAGCCCCTGGTCGCCGAAGTACGCGCCGTCGGCGAGGACTCCGAGGACCGCGTCGTCGCCGTACGGGCCGGTGCCGACCTTCTCCACCCTGCCGTGCGCCAGCAGGAAGACCTCGTCGGTCTGGCTGCCGAACTCTGCGATCACCGCCCCCGCGTCGAACTCCCGTTGCTCGCAGCGCCGGGCGAGCTCGGTGAGCACCTCCTCGTCTTCGTAGGACCGCAGTGCGGGAAGCTCGCGCAACTCGGCGGGGATCACCTCGACGCGGTCACCGGTCTTCACGAACGTCACCCGGCCGTCCCCCACGGCATAGGTGAGGCGCCGGTTCACCCGGTACGTGCCACCCTGCACATTCACCCAGGGCAGCGTGCGCAGCAGCCAGCGGGAGCTGATCTCCTGCATCTGCGGTACGGACTTGGTGGTGGTGGCCAGGTTCCGCGCGGCCGCCGTGCCGAGGCTCTGCTGCGGCCTGTCCTGCTCGGTGCGGACCTCTTCGCCTACCGACATAAGGAATTGCCCTCCCGGTTTGCCCGGCGCTGATCTGCGCCACGCGTCGATCTCCACGCACAAGCCTTCCATCACGGACCGTTCCGGTGCTATTACACGAACGAGCGGGAATGGATCACCGTCCGACTGGGCACATAGGGGGATCCCGTCCAACACCGCCTTCCACTTCGCCTGTCCGGGGACCGGACAGAGGTTGTCCGGATCGGCTCGCACGCCGTGCGGACGAGTAGTCCGGATCCTCCGCTAGTCCGGATCCTCCGCTTCCGATACAAGCAAGCGGTATGAGGCGGCCGCGCACGGCGGTCGGCGTGCAGCGTGAAGGAGGCGGCCATGGCCTCACCCATGTCCGCGGGTGGTTTCCTGGCCCGATTGCGGGCGGAGGGGATCAGCGTCGTCGAGGTCGGCGACTGGGAGCACCACAACCGCAACCACAAGGGTCCGTGGGGCCCCGTCCACGGCGTGATGATCCACCACACCGTGACCAAGGGCAGCGAACGCACGGTGAAGCTCTGCCGGAACGGCTACGAGGGCCTCCCGGGCCCGCTGTGCCACGGCGTCATCACCAAGGACGGCCGTGTGCACCTCGTCGGCTACGGCCGCGCCAACCACGCCGGTCTCGGTGACGACGACGTCCTGCGCGCGGTGATCGCCGAGAAGGCACTCCCCCACGACAACGAGGCCAACACCGACGGCAACCGTCACTTCTACGGCTTCGAGTGCGAGAACCTCGGCGACGGCAAGGACCACTGGCCCGAGGCCCAGCTGGACGCGATCGAGAGAGCGGCCGCCGCGATCTGCCGCCACCACGGCTGGACGGAACGATCGGTCGTCGGCCATCTGGAGTGGCAGCCGGGGAAAGTGGATCCGCGGGGCTTCACGATGGCGTCGATGCGCAAGCGGATCCGGGATCGCCTGAAGTGACCTGACGCGACCGCACCGGACAGATGACGTCAACGGGTGGCGACAATGGAGCTGTGACCAGCCCCGACGCCTCCGACCTCGCCGCCCTCCGCCCACGGCTCCCCTCGCCGTTGCAGGAGGTCACCGACGACCGCTTCACTCGCCGGGGCGTCCGCCTGCTGCTCAAGCGCGACGACCTGATCCACCCCGAACTCGTCGGCAACAAGTGGCGCAAACTCGCCCCCAATATCATCGCCGCAGCCGGCCGTACGGTCGTCACCTTCGGCGGCGCGTACTCCAACCACCTGCGCGCCACGGCCGCGGCCGGCCGCCTCCTGGGCATCCCCACGATCGGTATCGTGCGGGGCCAGGAACTGGCCGACCGCCCTCTCAATCCCTCCCTCGCCAGGTGTGTGGCCGACGGCATGCGGCTGCACTTCGTCGACAGGACGACATATCGACGCAAGGGCGAGACGGAGATCCAGGCGAGGCTGCTGCGGGCGGCCGGCGCCGAAGGGGCGTACGTCGTCCCGGAGGGCGGCAGCAACGCGCTTGCCGTACGAGGCTGTCGGGAGCTCGGCGAGGAGCTGCGGGGGCAGGCCGATGTCGTCGCGCTCGCCTGCGGTACGGGCGGCACACTGGCCGGGCTGGCGGCAGGACTGGAGCCCGGGCAACGGGCGTTGGGCATACCGGTGCTGAAAGGCGCCTTCCTGGCGGCCGACATCGAGCGGCTCCAGGAGCAGGCCTTCGGCGAGCGGCGCGGCGACTGGGCACTCGACGACCGCTTCCATTTCGGGGGCTACGGCCGTACCACCGCCGAACTCGACGCCTTCGCCAAGGACTTCGAGGAGCGGCACGGGGTGGTGGTCGAGCGTCTCTATGTCGCCAAGTTGCTGTATGGGCTTGTCGTGATGATGGAGGAGGGGGCGTTCGGGAAGGGGGATGCGGTGGTCGCGGTGGTGACCGGGGCGCCGTTCGGCCGGTGACGGGCGGGACTTCCGGCTGAAGCCGCGCTTGGGCTGCTTCTTGGCCGGATGCTCACGCCGCCTCCCGATAGGCGGCCGCCTCCTCCAGGTCCAGCCGGCGCAGCAGCGTCCGCAGCATCTCGTCGTCGATGTGGCGGGCGTCACGGAGCTTGACGAAGACCGCGCGCTCGGCGCTGATCATCTGCCGGGCCAGACGGCGGTAGGTGTCGTCGACGGTTTCGCCGGTGAGGGGGTTGACCTGGCCGAGGCGTTCCCAGACGGCGTTGCGGCGGCGTTCCAGGACGCTGCGGAGGCGGTCTGCGAGCGGCGGTGGGAGGGCGTTGCGCTCGTCGGAGAGGAGTTCGTCCAGGCGGCGCTCGGCGGCCCGGGAGGCCTGCGCCTGGGCGTTCGCCTCCGCGAGGGTCTCGGCCTGGGCGTCCCGGCCGGGAAGTTTCAGGAGGCGGATCAGCGGGGGCAGGGTGAGGCCCTGGAGGACCAGTGTTCCGATGACCGTGGTGAAGGTCAGGAAGAGGATGAGGTTGCGCTCGGGGAAGGGCTCGCCGCCATGCATCGTCATCGGGATGGAGAAGGCGATGGCCAGGGAGACCACGCCTCTCATGCCGGCCCAGGAGATGACGAACGGCGCCTTCCAGGTGGGGTTCTCCTCGCGTTCCCGGATACGGGCCGACAGGTGGCGGGGCAGGAAGGTCGCCGGGTACACCCACACGAACCGGGTCACCACGACGACGAGGAAGACGGCGACCGCGTACCAGGCGGCGCGGCCGCCCTCGTACTCCCCGAGGCCCCTGAGGATCACGGGCAGTTGCAGTCCGATCAGGGCGAACACCGCCGACTCCAGGACGAACGCGACCATCCTCCACACCGCGTCCTCCTGGAGGCGGGTCGCGAAGTCGACCTCCCACGCGCGGTGTCCGAGATAGAGCGCGACCGTGACGACCGCGAGAACACCGGAGGCGTGCACCTGTTCGGCGGCGGCGTACGCCACGAACGGGATCAGCAGGGACAGCGTGTTCTGCAGCAGCGCCTCCTTGAGGTGGGTGCGCAGCCAGTGGATCGGCACCATCAGCACCAGCCCGAAGCCGACGCCGCCGACCGCCGCGAGCAGGAACTCGCCGATCCCGCCGGCCCAGGTGGCGCCCTCGCCGACCGCCGCCGCCAGGGCCACCCGGTAGGCGGTGATCGCGGTGGCGTCGTTCACCAGCGACTCACCCTGGAGAATCGTGGTGACCCGGGAGGGCAGCCCGACCCGGCGCGCGACGGCCGTGGCCGCGACCGCGTCCGGCGGCGCCACCACCGCGCCCAGCACCAGCGCCGCGGTCAGCGGCAGGTCCGGCACGATCAGGTAGGCGGCCCAGCCCACGGCGAAGGTCGCGAAGAGGACGTACCCGACGGACAGAAGTGCCACGGGCCGCAGTTGTGCGCGCAGATCCAGGTACGAGCTGTCGGTGGCCGCCGTGTACAGCAGCGGGGGCAGGATGAGCGGCAGCACGATGTGCGGATCAAGGGTGTAGTCCGGGACCCCTGGGACGTACGAGATCACGAGCCCGGCGGCGACCAGCAGCAGCGGTGCCGGCACGGGGGTCCGGCGGGCGGCCGCGGCGATCACCGCGCTGCCCGCCACCAGCAACAGCAGGGGCATCACATCCATGATCCTCGCCCACCCTCGTTCATCGTCCTTCGCCCGCCCTCGGTATTCCGCGCGGTCGTCCGCACAGCCGTCGTAACCTGGCAATCATGAAACAGTGCACGCACGCCGACGCGCTGCCGCACCCGGAACCCGGGCCGCTGAGCGAGACCTGCCTGGAGTGTCTGGCGTCCAGCACACACCCGGTACAGCTTCGGCTGTGCCTGACCTGCGGCCACGTCGGCTGCTGCGACTCCTCTCCGCATCGGCACGCGACGGAGCACTACAAGGACTCCGGACACCCGATCATGCGGACCTTCGAGCCCGGTGAGGCATGGCGGTGGTGCTTCGTCGACCACGTCCTCGTATGACCCTCGATCCGGACGGTTCGACCGTCTGACGCCTGGGTACGTCAACCCGGCGCGCGCTCTTCCCAATTGGGTCCGCGAACCCCCTAGCCACGGAGCGTGTTCGCATGTTTACTATGAGTGACAGCGTGGGGTTGGGGTCCTGGGGACAGGAAAGTCGAGAGCGCGGTAGCGTCACCGCAGAACCACGTATCGCGTTATCCCGGGGGGCGACCCTCGGCCCCGAGAAGCTTGTACCACCTTGGAGGTGAGGGTGTCCCAGATCGCAGGCGAGCCCGCGACCCAGGACTTCGTCGAAGTCCGGCTGCCGGCTGCGGGTGCCTACCTGTCGGTGCTGCGTACGGCCACGGCCGGTCTCGCGGCCCGTTTGGACTTCACCCTCGACGAGATCGAGGATCTTCGCATCGCGGTGGACGAGGCCTGCGCGATCCTGCTGCAGCAGGCCGTGCCCGGCTCCGTACTCAGTTGCGTCTTCCGCCTTGTCGACGACTCACTGGAGGTCACCGTCTCGGCGCCGACCACGGACGGTCACGCCCCCGCGCGGGACACCTTCGCCTGGACCGTGCTGTCGGCCCTCGCGGGCAAGGTCTCATCGGCGGTCGACGAGGACAAGACCGTTTCGATCAGCCTCTACAAACAGCGCGGCGCGGGACCCGGGCCGGCGTGAGGGACGGGGACGGGCCGGTGCGGGACGAAGAGCGCGGCACACGGGAGCTGCCGGTCGCCGAGGACACGGGCGGCCCGAGCACGTCCCGACGCATGGCGGACGGCATCGACGGCATCCCCGAGCAGGCCCGTCCGCACCCGGAGGACGACTCCTCGGAGACCGGCGTCGTGGACGACGGGCAGGGTGATCGGGAAGGTGCCGTACAGAGCACGCCTCTGGACGGACGGATCGGGGTGTCCCCTGTCCGAGCGCAGGCGAGGGCTCGGGGAAGGGCTACGGGCGGGACGATGAGCGAGCACGAGCGAGACGACGAGAAGGCCCCGCAGCGCGTGCAGGCCACGCGGCACGACCCTCAGGACCGCAGCGGGGCGCGTGCCTTGTTCCTGGAGCTGCGCACCCTGAAGGACGGCAGCCCGGAGTACGCGGAGTTGCGCAACAGGCTGGTCCGCATGCACCTGCCGCTCGTCGAGCACCTCGCGCGCCGTTTCCGGAACCGGGGAGAGCCGCTGGACGACCTCACCCAGGTCGCCACCATCGGCCTGATCAAGTCGGTCGACCGCTTCGACCCGGACCGCGGGGTGGAGTTCTCGACGTACGCGACCCCGACGGTCGTCGGCGAGATCAAGCGGCACTTCCGCGACAAGGGCTGGGCGGTGCGGGTGCCGCGCAGGCTCCAGGAGCTGCGCCTCGCGCTGACCACGGCCACGGCCGAGCTGTCCCAGCAGCACGGCCGCTCCCCGACGGTGCACGAGCTGGCCGAGAAGCTGGCCATCTCGGAGGAGGAGGTCCTGGAGGGCCTGGAGTCCGCCAACGCGTACTCCACGCTGTCCCTGGACGTCCCCGACACCGACGACGAGTCCCCGGCGGTCGCGGACACCCTGGGCGCGGAGGACGAGGCGCTGGAAGGCGTCGAGTACCGGGAGTCGCTCAAGCCGCTCCTCGAGGACCTGCCCCCGCGCGAGAAGCGGATCCTGTTGCTGCGGTTCTTCGGCAACATGACCCAGTCGCAGATCGCGCAGGAGGTCGGCATCTCGCAGATGCACGTGTCCCGGCTGCTGGCCCGGACACTGGCACAGCTGCGGGAGAAGCTGCTGGTGGAGGAGTAACGCCTCAGGAGTAACGCTCCGGGGGCAATGCTTCGGGAGCAATGCTTCGTGAGCAACGCCTGCGGCGGTTACTTCTGCACGTTGCCGGGCCCCCGGATCCCGAGGGCCCGGGTCGTCTCCGCATTGATGAGCAGCACCAGCGCGGCCAAGGCCACGACGGCGAGCGCGATGCCCGCCGGGATCGCCACGCTGTCGGCCTGAAGCAGGTTGTAGGCCACCGGCAAGGCCATGATCTGGGTGATGACGGCCGGCCCCCGGCTCCAGCTGCGCCGGGCGAGCAGTCCGCGCGCGGCGAGCAGCGGCAGCAGCGCGAGCACGATCAGGGTGATGCCGCCGGTGACGGCCGACTGCCGGTCGTCCGGGTCCCCCGCGAAGCCCTCCACCAGCATCCAGGCACCGCCGACGGCCAGGGCGAGCCCCTCCAGCGCGGTCAGCGCCGCCGCGGCGGTCAGCCGGCCGGGACGGGGCTCCGCCGCTCGGGCGGCTTCCGCGGCTTCGGGGGTGGGGTTTTCAGCGCTCACCCCAGCAGGGTAACTCTCGGTCCGTACGCCCTCGTGGCAAGGTTCACGCCCGGAAGTCTTACTTGATCCCTACCTCGCCCTGTGCCCGGTACCACCCAGTAGGTACGCTGCAACTCATGCGTGCACTTCTCGTGGTCAATCCGGCGGCAACCACCACAAGCGCACGTACGCGCGACGTCCTGATCCACGCGCTCGCGAGCGAGATGAAGCTCGAGGCGGTCACCACCGAGTACCGAGGCCACGCGCGCGACCTGGGCCGCCAGGCGGCGGAGAGCGCGGACGTCGACCTGATCGTGGCCCTCGGCGGCGACGGCACGGTCAACGAGGTGGTCAACGGCCTCCTACACGCCGGCCCCGACCCGGAGCGCCTGCCCGGCCTCGCGGTGGTCCCCGGCGGCTCGACCAACGTCTTCGCCCGCGCCCTGGGGCTGCCCAACGACGCCGTGGAAGCCACCGGCGCCCTGCTCGACGCCCTGCGCGAGGGCAGCGAACGCACGGTCGGCCTGGGCCTGACCTCGGGTACCCCTGGCACGGACGACGAGGCCGTGCCGTCCCGCTGGTTCACCTTCAACGCCGGACTCGGCTTCGACGCCGGTGTGGTGGGGCGCGTCGAGCAGCAGCGCGAGCGCGGCAGAAGGTCCACCCACGCGCTCTACGTCCGCCAGGCGATGCGCCAGTTCTTCGGCGAGGCGCACCGGCGGCACGGGACGATCACGCTGGAGCGGCCGGACACGGAGCCGGTGACCGATCTGGTCCTCTCCATAGTCTCGAACACCTCTCCGTGGACCTTCCTGGGCAATCACCCGATGTACGCGTCACCTAAGGCCTCGTTCGATAAAGGCCTCGACGTACTCGGTCTCAGCCGTATGACGACGACCGCGGTTGCCCGGTATGGCACCCAGTTGCTCACTTCGTCCCCCGAGCGTGGACCGCACGGCAAGCACGCGGTATCCCTGCACGACCTGGACCAGTTCACCTTGCATTCGAAGGTGCCGCTGCCCCTCCAGATGGACGGCGACCACCTCGGACTGCGTACGAGCGTGACGTTCACAGGCGTACGCCGTGCACTGCGTGTGATTGTGTGAGCAGAAGGGGCCAAAGTCCTTTCACTCGAACGTTTAGACCAGGGTCCACCCCATGGAAGTACGGCTGTGACCTAGTCGACACCGAGGAATCAAAAAAAACTTTCCGGAAGGGGTTGTATCCGCCGCTGAGGTTTGCGAGTCTCTACGTGGCGATCGGGACGGCCCGCAGCATCGGCCTCAGCAGATCACCGGAACCCCTCTCCAAATCACAGGACCACACCAGGAAACCTGGCAGTCGGCCCTTCACTTGTTGAGGGATTCGTGAAAGCGTTCACATTCACAAGCAACTTGCATGTAATACCAAGGAGAGGTAGCAGCCATGGACTGGCGTCACAACGCCGTTTGCCGCGAGGAAGACCCCGAGCTCTTCTTCCCCATCGGCAACACCGGTCCTGCGCTGCTGCAGATCGAGGAAGCCAAGGCCGTCTGCCGTCGCTGTCCCGTTATGGATCAGTGCCTGCAGTGGGCGCTCGAGTCCGGCCAGGACTCCGGCGTCTGGGGTGGTCTCAGCGAGGACGAGCGCCGCGCCATGAAGCGCCGCGCCGCCCGCAACCGGGCCCGTCAGGCTTCTGCCTGACACACCCGCCCCGCAAACAGCCTGAGCTTGGCGGCGCGTACAGCGAGTACGCATCTCCCGCCCCCGAGCCGCAGCGCGCAGTACCCCCGATGCGCAGCAAATGCTGGCAACGAGCATGTTGGGCCCCGGACCTTGAACGGTCCGGGGCTCTTTGCTGTGCGCCGACTCCGGTCCGGCCTCTCGCGCGGCGCTACTTGTGTGCCCGCACCGGAATGTCCAGGATCACCTGGGTTCCCCGCTCGGGAGCCGGAACCATGTCGAACGTGCCGCCCAACTCGCCCTCCACCAGGGTTCGTACGATCTGCAGGCCGAGGTTGCCGGCGGTGTGCGGGTCGAAGCCCTCGGGGAGGCCGACACCGTCGTCCTGGACGGTGACGAGGAGGCGGGACTCCTTGGTGGTGCCGCCCCGGACCGCGGAGACCTCCACGGTGCCGGTGTCGCCCTCGCGAAAGCCGTGTTCCAGGGCGTTCTGAAGGATCTCGGTCAGAACCATGGACAGCGGTGTGGCGACCTCCGCGTCCAGGATGCCGAAGCGGCCGGTGCGCCGGCCGGCGACCTTGCCCGGCGAAATCTCGGCGACCATCGCGAGGACTCGGTCGGCGATTTCGTCGAACTCCACGCGCTCGTCCAGATTCTGGGACAGCGTCTCGTGCACGATCGCGATGGACCCGACCCGCCGGACCGCCTCTTCGAGCGCCTCGCGGCCGCTCTCGGAGTCGATGCGCCGGGCCTGGAGTCTCAGCAGCGCCGCCACCGTCTGGAGGTTGTTCTTGACGCGGTGGTGGATCTCCCTGATCGTCGCATCCTTGGTGATCAACTCGCGCTCGCGGCGGCGCAGTTCCGTGACGTCGCGGAGCAGCACCAGTGAACCGATCCGGGTGCCCTTGGGCTTGAGCGGGATCGCCCGGAACTGGATCACACCGTCGCGGGCCTCGATCTCGAACTCGCGCGGCGCCCACCCGCTGGCGACCTTGGCGAGCGCCTCGTCCACCGGCCCGTGGGTGGGCGCGAGTTCGGCGGTGGTCTTGCCGAGGTGGTGGCCGACGAGGTCGGAGGCGAGGCCCATCCGGTGGTAGGCGGACAGCGCGTTCGGCGAGGCGTACTGGACGACGCCGTCCGCGTCCAGGCGGATCAGACCGTCGCCGACGCGGGGCGAGGCGTCCATGTCGACCTGCTGGTTCGCGAACGGGAAGGAACCGGCCGCGATCATCTGCGCGAGGTCCGAGGCGCTCTGGAGGTACGTCAGCTCCAGGCGGCTCGGAGTGCGCACGGTGAGGAGGTTGGTGTTGCGCGCGATGACACCGAGCACGCGCCCTTCCCGTCGTACGGGAATCGACTCGACGCGGACCGGGACCTCTTCGCGCCACTCCGGGTCGCCCTCGCGCACGATCCGGCCCTCGTCGTGGGCGGCGTCCAGCAGGGGGCGGCGGCCGCGGGGGACGAGGTGGCCGACCATGTCGTCCTGGTAGGAGGTGGGGCCGGTGTTGGGCCGCATCTGGGCTACGGAGACATAGCGAGTGCCGTCGCGGGTGGGGACCCACAGCACGAGGTCGGCGAAGGAGAGGTCGGAGAGCAGCTGCCACTCCGAGACCAGCAGGTGGAGCCACTCGAGGTCGGAGTCGTCGAGGGCCGTGTGCTGGTGTACGAGTTCGTTCATGGAGGGCACGTGTGCGAGCGTACCCGGGCATTTGGGCGGGCCCGAAAAACACCCGCGGGCCGCGGCGCCTGAGAGGGACCCTCAACCCTCCCGGCACCGCAGCCCGGAGCAACATCGACCGTGGGGTGTGCGGTCCCAGTCGGCCGAAGGATGAGGACCCGGGGCAGTCAGGGCAGAGAGCTCCGGTTCCTCGGTCCGCCTTCCTGTGCGGGGAAGGCGGAAGCATGCGCGTTTTTACTTGTCCCTACGCATTGTGGACTAGACCACTTCGTGTGTCCATGCGTTGAAGCCTGTTTGTTGTTGGGACTTTTTCCGCGGGCGTCGCTACGGTGTCCCCAGTAGTAGGACGCCCTGGCATCCACCACGCAGCCTAACCCGTGTGGGTTCATGTGCGGGGCCAGATGGTCATGGCAATTTCCGCGAGCGCTTCCAACTCCCCCCGGCTCGCGCCGTCGCGCGCCTGTTGGGACATGCCCTGGATGATCGCGCCGGTGTACCGGGCGAGGGCGGCGGCGTCGGTGTCGGGCGGGAGTTCGCCCGCGGCGATGTCGGCCCTGATACGGCTCTCGAACGCGGCGATGTTGGCGTTGCGACGATCCCGCAGGGACTGCTCGATCTCGGGGGTCGTGCAGTTGGTCGCCGCATGGATCACGAGACAGCCGGAAGGGTGGGCTGGGTCGGTGTACTCGACGGCGGCCTCCCGCAGCATGCGCTCGACGGCGGCACAGGCCGTGGGCTCCTCGGCGAGGGCGCGGTCACCGAAGGAGCCGTACTTCGTGCCGTACTCCCGCACGACCTCCTCGAACAGCGAGCGCTTGTCGCCGAAGGCCGCGTAGAGGCTGGGCGCACCGATGTCCATCACGCGGGTGAGGTCCGAGACCGATGTGGCCTCGTAGCCGTGCTCCCAGAAGGCGAGGAGCGCCTTCTCCAGCGCGGTCTCGCGGTCGAAGGAGCGGGGGCGGCCCCGGGGCTTGGGTGCGGTCCTGGCCTGCGCTTTCGTCTCCTCGCTGCTCACCATGGAGTGAATTGTATAGCGGGTGCTAGAGAAATGTCGGGGTCGTGTTGTACGGTCTTTTCTGTAGCGACCGCTAGAAAATGCGAAGGGGGCGCCGACATGGGCGTACTTGCGGGCAGGACGGCTCTGGTCACCGGGGCGAGCAGGGGCATCGGCCGAGGAATCGCTGAGCGGCTGGGGCGCGACGGCGCCCGGGTCGCAGTGCACTACGGCAGGAACGAGGCGGCGGCCAAGGAGACGGTGGCGGCGATCGAGGCCGCCGGCGGCTCGGCCTTCGCGATCGGGGTCGAACTGGGGCTGCCGGGAGACGCCGAGGCCCTGTGGGAGGAGTTCGACCGGCACGCGGACGGCCTGGACATCCTGGTGAACAACGCCGCCATCGGGAGCACCAGGCCGATCGAGGAGCTCGACGAGGAGCAGTACGACACGGTCTTCGCGGTGAACGTGAAGGCACCGTTCTTCCTGGTCAAGCACGGCATGCCCCGCCTGCGGGACGGCGGCCGGGTCATCAACATATCGTCGGGACTCGCCCGGACAGCGGCGATGCCGAACAACATGGCGTACGCCATGACGAAGAGCGCGCTGGACGTGCTCTCCCGGGACCTGTCGAAGGTGCTCGGCCCCCGGAACATCACCGTGAACTCGGTGGCACCGGGGATCATCGCCACCGACAACACGTATGAACTGCTGCACAAGAGCGAGGACGCGTGGGCGGACGCGGCGGCGCTCTCGGCGCTGGGCCGGGTGGGCGAGACCGGCGACGTCGCGGACGTGGTGGCGTTCCTGGCGTCGGATGGCGGCCGGTGGGTCACGGGGAGTTGGGTGGACGTGACGGGAGGTTCGCTGACGTAGGACTCCGCCGGCTCAGCGCGCCTGCGTCCCCCTTGTTCTGCTACCTGGGCCGTAGGAGCCGCCTCTGTTAGATTGGTCTAAACCACATAGGCCCTATCGGGTCATAGGTGAGTGCCCCTCTTCAGATCGGCAGGCCCAGCGTGGAAGTTGTCATCGTTCCGGACGCCAAGTCGGGCGGCGAGCTCATCGCCGAGGCCATGGCACAGTTGCTGCGGCGCAGGCCCGACGCCCTGCTCGGCGTGGCCACCGGCTCGACGCCGCTGCCCATCTACGAGGCGCTGGCGGCGAAGGTGCGCTCCGGTGCCGTGGACGCCTCTCGGGCGCGGATCGCGCAGCTCGACGAGTACGTGGGGCTGCCCGCCGAGCACCCGGAGTCGTACCGCTCGGTGCTCAGGCGTGAGGTGCTGGAGCCGCTCGGGATCGGGATGGAGGCGTTCATGGGGCCGGACGGCACGGCGGAGGACGTGCAGGGGGCATGCGAGGCGTACGACAGGGCGCTGGCCGCGGCCGACGGGGTTGACCTTCAGCTGCTCGGGATCGGCACCGACGGGCACATCGGGTTCAACGAGCCGTGCTCCTCGCTGGCCTCGCGGACGCGGATCAAGACGCTGACCGAGCAGACCCGTGTCGACAACGCGCGGTTCTTCGACGGTGACATCGAGCAGG
This sequence comes from Streptomyces sp. a15, assembly GCF_059026085.1. Lineage (NCBI taxonomy): Bacteria > Bacillati > Actinomycetota > Actinomycetes > Kitasatosporales > Streptomycetaceae > Streptomyces > Streptomyces sp. A15. The sequence goes on from NZ_JBWLKM010000001.1 coordinate 16,033, forward strand.
TGCCGCACCACGTCATCACGCAGGGCATCGGGACGATCCTGGAGGCGCGGCACCTGGTGCTGCTGGCGACGGGCGAGGGCAAGGCCGACGCGGTCGCCGCGACCGTGGAGGGACCGGTCGCCGCGGTGTGCCCCGCCTCGGCTCTGCAGCTCCACCCGCACGCCACGGTCGTGGTCGACGAGGCCGCCGCGTCCAAGCTGAAGCTGGCGGACTACTTCCGGCACACGTACGCCAACAAGCCGGACTGGCAGGGGATTTAGCGGGAGCGGGATGCGCGAAGGTGCCGGCCGCACCGGGGAGGGCTGACCGGCACCTTTGTCATGCGGGTGGGGTGGCCGGGCGGGGTTGGGGCCCGCCCGTGAACGGGGAGCTTGTCCGCCGGGTGGGTCGGCGTCCTGCCCGTGCGGGGGCCGCCCGCCGGATGGAGTTGGAGCCCCGGCCCGTGCGGGAGCCTGACCGCCGGGCGGGACTGACTCACCGCCCGCATGGCGAGCCTGTCCGCCGGGCGGGTTGGGGCCCTGCCCGCGCGGAGCTCGCCCGCCGGGCGAGATTGGCGCACGGCCCGCACGACGAGCCTGTCCGCCGGGTGCCGCCCTGCCCGCGCGGGAGCCTGACCGCCGGGCGGGGCCCGGCCCGTGCGCGGCCCCCGCCTTCCGAGCGGGATGCAGGCCGCCCGTACGTACAGGGGCCTGCCCCTCCCCCCTACGGAGGCCTGTGCTCCAGGCCCGCAGGAGCCGTCGTGCCGGGCGGGTGCAAGGTCCCGCCGGTGGGCACTGCCTTGACGCCGTCCCCGCCGTCCCCGCCGCCCCCGCCTCGCCAACCGGCTACACCCCCGCGATGGCCTCCGCCGCCACCCGCCCGCAGACGCGGGCCGCGCCGTGGGTGGCGATGTGCAGGGCGCCTCGGGGGGTGGCCTGGGGGAGGCCCATTTCGACCACGATCGTGTCGGGGCGGGCCGCCAGCAGGGTGTCGAGGGCCGCCGCCGTCCAGGGGTGGCGGTGTTCGTCGCGGACGACGGCCACGATGCGGCGCCCGTCGGCCGACCGCAGGGCCGTGTGTGCGGCGTCCTCGTCGGTGAAGGTGCCCGTCCGCGTGCCGGGGAGCAGGCGGGACAGCTCCGCGGCCACGCCCCAGGGGGTCTCGTCGCCCACGGCGAAGTTCGCCACCGGGGTGAACGCGGCGACGTACGGCGGTTCGGTGAGCGGGGTGAAGTTCTCCCCGCCGGTGAGCCGCAGGGCGCGCCGGGCCGCGCGCAGGCCGACGTCATCGCCGAGGGAGTCCGGCAGGACGTCCCCCGCTGTGCGGGCCGCCGACGCCGTCCACCGGGCCAGCTCGCGTACCCGTTCCGCGGCCTCCGCCAAGCGGGCCTCGGGGAGTTCGCCGGTGCGTACGGCGGTGATCAGGGCGTCGCGCAGGCGGCGTACCGTCGCGTCGTCGGCCAGGCCGCCGCCCACGCAGATGGCGTCGGCGCCGGCGGCGAGGGCGAGGACGCTGCCGCGTTCGATGCCGTAGGTGCCGGCGATGGCCTGCATCTCCATGCCGTCGGTGACGATGAGGCCGTCGTAGCCGAGTTCGCGGCGGAGCAGGTCGGTGAGGATCCGGCGGGACAGAGTGGCCGGGCGTTCCGGGTCCAGGGCCGGGACCAGGATGTGGGCGGTCATGAGCGCTCGGGTGCCGGCGGCGATGGCCGCGCGGAACGGGGCCAGTTCGCGTTCGCGCAGCGCCGGGGCGTCCACGTCGATGCGGGGCAGCGCGTGGTGGGAGTCGACCGCCGTGTCGCCGTGGCCCGGGAAGTGCTTGGTGCAGGCGGCGACGCCGGCCGACTGGAGGCCGGTGACGTAGGCCGCCGTGTGCCGGGCGACCAGGTCGGGGTCGGCGCCGAAGGACCGTACGCCGATCACCGGGTTCGAGGGGTTCGAGTTCACGTCGGCCGACGGGGCCCAGTTGAGGTTCACGCCGCAGGCCGCGAGGCGGCGGCCGAGTTCCGACGCCACCTCCTGCGTGAGCGAGGTGTCGTCCACCGCGCCCAGCGCGTTGTTGCCCGGGAAGCTGGAGCCCGTCCGCACCTCCAGGCGCGTCACGTCTCCGCCCTCCTCGTCGATCGCGACCAGGACGTCGTCGCGTTCGGCGCGCAACTGGGCCGTCAGCGCGGCGAGTTGTTCGGGTGAGGCTATGTTGCGGCCGAACAGGCCGACGGAGGCGAGGCCCTCGCCCAGGCGGCGCAGCAGCCAGTCGGGGGCGGTGGTGCCCGGGAAGCCGGGCTGGAGGACCGTCAGCGCGTCGCGCGTGAGAGTGTCTGTACCGCTGGCGAATGTCGTCATCGGGTGCGTTATCCCTTCACGGCGCCCGCGGTCAGGCCCGCGGCCATCTTGCGCTGGACGAGGAGGAAGAGGACGACGATCGGCACGGCCATCATGGTGGATCCGGCCATCATCGGGGCGTATTCGGTGCCGTGCTTGGTGGTGAAGTTGCCGAGCCAGACGGTCGCGGTCTGGTTCTTCTGGCTGAGCAGCATGAGGGCGTACAGGTACTCGTTCCAGGCCTGGATGAAGCCGTAGACCGAGGTGGCGACCATGCCGGGGGCCAGCAGCGGGAACACCACCCGGATGAAGGCGCTGGTGCGGGAGCAGCCGTCGACCATCGCCGCCTCCTCCAGTTCCTTCGGGATGTTGACGACGAAGCCGCGCAGCGTCCACACCGTGAAGGGGAGGATGAAGGTCAGGTAGGTGATGATCAGACCCGTCAACCGGTCGTACTGGCCGAGGTCGTTCAGGAGCAGGAAGACCGGGATGATCATGGCGACCAGCGGGACCATCTGGACCGCGAGGATGCCCACGATCACGATCTTCCGGCCGCGGAAGGCGAAGCGGGAGATGGCGAGCGCGGCCAGCAGGCCGACGACCATGCCGATCAGGACCACCGCGAGGGACACGACGAGGCTGCGGCCGACCGGACCCCAGAAGTCCGCGATGTCCAGCGCGCGGCTGAAGTTGGACAGGGTGAGGCCGGTGGGCAGCACGCTCGGGTCCGGGTCGATGGCGTCCTTGGCCGGCTTGAACGCCGTGTTGAGCATCCAGTAGACGGGGAAGCCGGCGGTGACGAAGACGAGGAGGCCGAGGAGGTTCCAGCCGGCCTTCGACTTCCGGCGCACGGGAGTCGAACCGGAAGTCGCCCCGGGTGCCCGTACGGGAGTCGTCAGCGTACTCATTCGACCTCTCCGATCTTCAGCATCTGGCGCATGTAGACGGCGACCACGCCGAGCAGCAACAGCACGGTGAGCAGGGCGATCGCCGAGCCCTGCGCGTAGTCGTTGACCACGAAGGCACGGTCGTAGGAGTAGGTGGTCAGGATCTGGAACTCGGCCTCGGGATGGCCGTTGCGCATCACGAAGACCTGCGGGAAGACGCCCATGTCCCAGATGACCGACAGGGTCGTGAGCATCACGATGATCGGCTTGAGGATGGGCAGCGTGACGTACCGGAAGACGCCCCAGGCGCCGGCGCCGTCGAGGCGGGCCGCCTCCTCCAGTTCCTGCGGGACCTGGGTGAGGCCGGCGCTCAGCGTGATCACCACGAAGGGCACGGCCCCCCAGACCACCAGCAGCATGATCACGGCCAGGCCCTGCGGCCCGCTGGCGAACCAGTTGTGGCCGATCATCTCCACGCCCGGCAGCTTGCTGAGCAGCGCGTTGAGGATGCCGTAGTCCGCGTCGAACAGCCACTTGAAGACCGTGGTGGCCACGATGATCGGCATGCCCCAACTGGCCACCAGCGCGATGTTGATGAGCGTCTTCACCCAGCCGGAGACCCGCTGGAGCAGAAGCGCGATCAGCATGCCGATGACCATCGTGAAGATCACGCAGCCGGCCGCGAAGACGATCGTCCGTACGACGACCGCCCAGAACTCGCTGTCCCCGAGCACCTTGGTGAAGTTGTCGAACCCGACCGACTCGGCCGGCTGGAAGCCCCACAGCTGGGACTGCCCGAACTTCTGGAAGGAGAGGGTGACCAGGCGTACCAGCGGATAGCCGAGGACGAGCCCCAGGATCAGCAGGCAGGGGGCGAGCAGGAGCCAGGGGGTACCCGCTCCGCCGGCGGCCCGCCCGCTGGGTGGCTTCTTGGCGACGGCCGGTGGTGGGGGTGCCTGCCGCGGCGGCACCTTGGCAGGGGTAGTCGTGTCGGCACTCATCCGCGCGCTCCTCAGCGGTCCCTCAAGGTCCTACAAAGCCCTCGTACGCCCCACAGACGCGGTCCGTACGACAAGCAGGGCCCCGCCGGTGTCAACGGGGCCCTGCCCTTGGTCACTTGGTGTTGATGACCTCGTCGATCGCGGCGTCCGCTTCCTTCGCGGCGTCCTCGACCGACTTCTTGCCGGTGCCGATGCTCTGCAGCATGGTCTGCAGGACCTGGGCCTTCTCGACCTGGCCCCAGCCCGGTGCCATCGGGACGAACCAGTTGGACTCGGCCGCGGTGGCCGGGACCGCCGTCGCCGGGTCGTTCTTCAGCGTGGCGAGGTCGGTCCTGTTGTTGGGCAGGTTGCCCTTGGCGATCAGGCCCTTCTGGCCGGAGGCGCCGGTGAAGGCGTTGATCCACTCGGCGGCGACCGCCTGCGCGTCCGACTTCACCGGGACGGCGAGGTCGCTGCCGCCGAGGAAGACGGGGAGGTTCTTGCCGGACGGGCCGGGCATCACGAAGTTCTCGACGTTGTCCTTGAGCTTGCCGGTCTTGTCGTTCTCCGGGGCCGCGGCGGTCGCGCCCTCCCAGGCGGGGGCGAAGATCATGCCGGACTTGCCCTGGCCGTAGACGATGTAACGGTCGGACTCGTCCTTGGTCTTGTCGCCGTGCATGTACGTGTCGACGACCTTCTGGAACTCCTTCAGGCCCTTGACGGACTCCGGCGAGGAGAGGTTGCCCTTCCACTCGCCGCCCGACTCGACGGCGATGGAGCCGCCGGCGTCGTAGACGAAGGACATGGCCGCGTACCAGTCACGGGTGGGCTGGTACCAGGCGCTGAACTTGTCGCCCTTGTCCTTCTGGACCTTGTCCAGGGCGGCGGTGAGCTCCTCGTACGTCTTCGGGGCGGACTTGACGCCCACCGAGGCGAACAGGTCCTTGCGCCAGTTGGCGACGCGACCGCCCGCGTAGTAGGGGACGCCGTACGTCTTGTCCTCGTACGTCACCGAGGCCTTGAGGCCGTCCAGCCAGGCGGATGAGTTGTCGAACTTCGCCGGATCGAGGGGCGCGAAGGCGCCCTTGACCATGTAGCTCAGCATCTCGGTGTTGCCCATCTCGACCACGTCGGGGGCCTTGTCGGTGGCGAGGACCGCGTCGAGCTTGGCGTTCTTGTCGGGCCAGCCGTAGTACTCGTGGTTGATCTTGATGCCGGGGTGTGCCTTCGCGACCGCGGCGTCGGCCGCCTCCACCAGCTCCGGCCAGTTGTTCTGGGCGTCGACGGTGAGCCAGACGGTGAGCTCCTTGGCGTCCGCCCCGCTCTTGTCCGAGCCCCCGCTGTCGCTCTCGCCCCCGCACGCCGCGATGGAGACCATCATGCCCGCGATACCGATCGCGACTGTCAGCTTGCGCTTCACGCCACCCTCCTCAGGGATGCCCACAAACCCCCCTGCTTCCCTGCGGCTGACCTGGGTCTGCCCTCGGGGCCGGGACTGGACCAATGGTGTAGACCAGTAGGGGGAGCTTGGCCCAGACCAATAGGGCTGTCAAGAGTGCTCCCCTGGGCTTCAGCGGTCCGTTACGGGACCGCGATATGCAGGGATCCTTCATTACGAGCCCGGCAGATCGGACAGACCACTGGACGACTCTGTGGACTAGACCAGCGGGCGGCGTGAGGGTATACAGAGGGGATCACGCAGCGTGCGGGACATCCCGGTACGCTGCCGTGCCACGATGTGAGCCGTGGCCGACGGGACGTCGGCCGCTTCGGCACCCGGAGCCGGGAAGGCAGAACATGAGCACCGACGTCAGCAGTGCGGAGAACGAGGGTGGGGCGACCGTCCGTACCGCGCGCGTGCCCAAGTACTACCGCCTGAAGAAGCATCTCCTCGACATGACGGAGACGCAGTCGCCCGGCACCCCCGTGCCGCCCGAGCGCACCCTGGCCGCCGAGTTCGACACCTCGCGCACCACCGTGCGCCAGGCCCTTCAGGAACTGGTCGTCGAGGGGCGCCTGGAGCGGATCCAGGGCAAGGGCACCTTCGTCGCCAAACCCAAGGTCTCGCAGGCGCTCCAACTCACCTCCTACACCGAGGACATGCGCGCCCAGGGCCTCGAACCCACCTCCCAGCTGCTCGACATCGGCTACATCACCGCCGACGACCGCCTCGCCGGCCTGCTCGACATCACGACCGGCGGACGGGTGCTGCGCATCGAGCGCCTGCGCATGGCCAACGGCGAGCCGATGGCCATCGAGACGACGCACCTGAGCGCGAAGCGCTTCCCGGCACTGCGCCGCAGCCTGGTGAAGCACACATCCCTCTACACCGCGCTCGCCGAGGTGTACGACGTCCATCTCGCCGAGGCCGAGGAGACCATCGAGACCTCGCTGGCCACCCCGCGCGAGGCCGGCCTGCTCGGCACCGACGTGGGCCTGCCGATGCTGATGCTGTCCCGCCACTCGGTGGACCGGCAGGGCGAACCGGTGGAATGGGTGCGGTCCGTCTACCGCGGCGACCGCTACAAGTTCGTGGCAAGGCTCAAGAGGCCCCAGGACTAGGACGGGTCCCAGCACCCGGACGAGTACTGCACGCGGTCGTCGGTGGCGGTGATGGCCCTGGTGGCGAGCATCATCGACCCCGGTCTGTATTTCATCTCCCCCGCCGACCTCGCCCAGGCGGCGGACGAGTCGGCCTACGACCGCTATGTCGCGCACGTACGCGCGGAGCGCCCGCAGGCCCCGGCGCCGTCCCGGCGCGACTTCGAGCGGATGCGCACGGAGCGGCAGGAAGCGGACCCCCAGCAGGGATTGGGAACTGCTGGGGTCTGACTGAGTGCGAGTGCGTTCTGGCGTGTGTGAGTGAGTGCTGAGGCTCCCGGTCGGCGGCTGGGTGTTGCTGTCCCGGGATGGGAATCAGAGTTCGCCTGTCGAATGTGTGACCTTTTCGGGTGGTGCTCGTTGGGTGTGATGACCGGCTTTTCGAGGGGCTGTATGGGGGTGTGGGGTGGGCAGGTTGCGGGAGCTTGCGGCGTCGTTTGTCGTGCCCGGTCCCACGGGTGTGGCGGTCCGTACCCGGTTGAAGCAGATCGCGCCCGCCGATGAGAAGGTCCTCGCGCTGGTGGGCGCGCACCTCGGCTCGCTCGCCTCCGGTGATCTGAGGGCGCGGTGCGCGGATGGTCTGGAGCACTCCGCGGAAACGTGGGCTGCCCGTAAGCGGGGCCTGACGCCGGTGTCGTCGTCCCGCTGGGCCGGGTCGATCACCAAAGCCAGCCACGACCAGTGGGCGCTCGCCCGCCGTGGCCAGCTCGCCCACATCCAGTCCCTGGAGGCGGGGATCCGTACGATCGCGCACCGGCTGTCGCTGCCGGTCGGCGCGAAGGGCTCGAGGAAGGCGCCCGGCGGCTACCGCAGCACACAGGAGTGGCACGCCAAGTCCCGCCGCCTGTACGTGCTGCAGGACCGTCTGGAGCGCGAGCGCGCCGACCGTGAGGCCGGGACCGTGCACGTGGTGCGGGGCGGTAAGCGGCTGGCCCGCACCCGGCACCACCTGCCTGCCGCGCAGCTCACCGAGACCCAGTGGCACCGGCGGTGGGAAGCATCACGCTGGTTCCTGCAGGCCGACGGCGAATCCGGCAAGAGGTACGGCAACGAGACCCTCCGCGTCAGCCCGGACGGCGAGGTCAGTATCAAGCTCCCGGCCCCGCTCACCGAGCTGGCCAATGCCCCGCACGGCCGGTACGTGCTCGCCGCGACGGTGTGCTTCCCGCATCGCGGGCAGGAGTGGGCGGACCGGGTGGAGGCGAACCGGGCGGTGGCTTACCGCATCCACTGGGACGTGGCCCGTGACCGCTGGTACCTGACCGCGTCCTGGCAGATCCCGGTGTCGAAGACCATCCCCCTGGCCGCCGCCCTCGCACAGGGCGTGATCGGCGTCGACACGAATGCCGATCACCTCGCCGCCTGGCGCCTCGACACCCACGGCAACCCCATCGGGAATCCGCGCCGGTTCTTCTTCGACCTGTCCGGCACTGCCGATCACCGCGATGCCCAGATCCGTCACGCCCTCACCCGTCTGCTGCACTGGGCCAGGATCTGCGGCGTGAAGGCCATCGCGGTCGAGGACCTGGACTTCGGCGCGGAGAAGACCCGCGAGAAACACGGCCGCAAACGCCAGTTTAGGCAGCTCATCTCCGGCATGCCCACCGGCAGACTCCGCGCCCGGCTGACCTCGATGGCCGACCAGACCAGCATCGCGGTCATCGCCGTGGACCCGGCCTACACCTCGAAGTGGGGCGCCCAGCACTGGCAGAAGCCCCTCACCGGCACAACGCGTAAGACCACTCGCCACGACGCTGCCGCCGTGGCGATCGGACGGCGCGCCCAAGGGCACCCGATCCGGCGACGGACGACACCGCCCCCACACGACCGGAGCGATCGTGTGGGGCATCGGACCGTCCAGGCCGGACCGGGAACCCGTGGGCGTGAGGAAACCCGCCCCCGCATTCCCGGACCACGGACACGATCCGTGCCGCCGGACCGCGGAGCGAACGCGGGCAACCAGAACGCCCAACACCGCTCGGGGCGTTCGGCTGAGCATGGATCCTGGCAACAGGACTCACTCCCGCTCAGCCTTTAGGAACGGTTCCGCTGCTGCTGAGAGGGAGACGGGCACGGGGCCGAAGGGGGGACACAGAACCACCACATACCGATATGCGGACGAGGTCTTCCGCTCTCCTGACACCGTCGCCTAGATTGCCTGCGCGTTGCACAGATGATCAGTGAGGGGACGGAGCCGCGGTATGTCGAATGCGCCTGAAGTGAGACCACCGGTGGTGACACCGGCCCGCGTGGTCATCGCGCTCTGCCTCTTCGCGCCCTTCGTGGCGATGCTGTGGGTGGGTTCGTACGCGAAGGTCGACCCCGCCTTCATCGGCATCCCGTTCTTCTACTGGTACCAGATGCTGTGGGTGCTGATCTCCGCCGCGCTGACGATGATCGCGTACAAGCTGTGGCAGCGCGACCAGCGCGCCCGCTCCGCCAAGGGGGGTGCGTCGGAATGAAGGACGGCGTAAACGGCGTCGCACTCGCCGTCTTCATCTTCTTCTTCCTGGCCGTCACGGTCATGGGCTTCCTGGCCGCGCGCTGGCGCCGGGCCGCCGACGAGCAGACCCTCGACGAATGGGGCCTGGGCGGACGGTCGTTCGGCACCTGGGTCACCTGGTTCCTGCTCGGCGGCGACCTGTACACGGCGTACACCTTCGTCGCCGTACCGGCGGCGATCTACGCGGCGGGCGCGGCCGGCTTCTTCGCGGTGCCGTACACCATCCTGATCTACCCGCTGATCTTCACGTTCCTGCCCCGCCTCTGGTCGGTCTCGCACAAGCACGGGTACGTGACGACCTCGGACTTCGTACGCGGCCGCTTCGGCTCCAAGGGCCTGTCGCTCGCCGTGGCCGTCACCGGCATCCTCGCGACCATGCCGTACATCGCGCTCCAACTGGTCGGCATCCAGGCCGTCCTGGACGTGATGGGCGTCGGCGGCGGGGAGGACACCAACTGGTTCATCAAGGACCTGCCGCTGCTGATCGCGTTCGGCGTACTCGCGGCCTACACCTACTCCTCGGGCCTGCGCGCCCCCGCGCTGATCGCGTTCGTGAAGGACACGCTGATCTACATCGTCATCGCGGTGGCGATCATCTACATCCCGATCAAGCTGGGCGGCTTCGACGAGATCTTCGCCAAGGCGGGCGAGGCGTACAGCCAGACCAACCCGGCCACGGGCGCGCCGCGCGGCGCGCTGGTACCGGGCGAGGCGGGCCAGTGGACGTACGCCACGCTGGCGCTGGGCTCCGCCCTCGCGCTCTTCATGTACCCGCACTCGATCACGGCGACGCTGTCCTCGAAGAGCCGTGAGGTCATCCGCCGCAACACCACCATCCTGCCCCTGTACTCGCTGATGCTGGGCCTGCTGGCGCTGCTGGGCTTCATGGCGATCGCGGCCGGAATCAAGGTCAGCAACGGGCAGTTGGCGATCCCGCAGCTCTTCGAGACCATGTTCCCCGACTGGTTCGCGGGCGTGGCCTTCGCGGCGATCGGCATCGGCGCGCTGGTCCCGGCGGCGATCATGTCCATCGCGGCCGCGAACCTCTTCACCCGCAACATCTACAAGGACTTCATCAAGCCGGACGCCACACCGGCGCAGGAGACGAAGGTTTCCAAACTGGTGTCCCTCCTTGTGAAGGTCGGCGCGCTGGCCTTCGTCCTCACCATGGACAAGACGGTCGCCATCAACTTCCAGCTCCTCGGCGGCATCTGGATCCTGCAGACCTTCCCGGCCCTGGTCGGCGGCCTGTTCACCCGCTGGTTCCACCGCTGGGCCCTGCTCGCAGGCTGGGCGGTCGGCATGGTCTACGGCACGGTCGCCGCGTACGGCGTCGCCTCGCCGACCCAGAAGCACTTCGGCGGCTCGTCCAAGGAGATCCCCGGCATCGGGGAGATCGGCTACATCGGCCTCACGGCGTTCGTCCTGAACGTAGTGGTCACGGTGGTCCTGACCTTCGTCCTGAAGGCCCTGAAGGCCCCCGAGGGCATCGACGAGACGTCCCCGCAGGACTATACGGCGGACGCGGGTGACCCGGGCGTCCAGGTGGAGCTTCCCCCGGCAACTGCTGGCACCGCTCACTGAACCCACCCAGGGGGCGCGGGGCTGTGTCAATATGCGGCTCCGCCGCGATGGGGGTCCCCCCGCTCGAGCGGAGCCGAGAGTGGGGGAGCGACCAGCCACGACGAACCCGCAGCGGGCCGCCGAAAGTCAAGCACGACGGCGGCCCGCTGTCGTACACACTCACTCGCATGGACATCCGAATCCGGCGAGTGAACCCCACCGAATACGACGCCCTCGGCGAGATCACAGCCCAGGCCTACCTCCGGGACAGCCTCCTCGACTTCGGCGAGAGCGACGAGTACCTCGGCGAGCTGAAGGACGTGGCCAAGCGAGCCTCCGCCGCCGAGGTCCTCGTAGCCGTGGAGAACGACCACCTCCTCGGCGGCGTGACCTTCGTACCGTCCGGCGGCCCGATGGCCGACATCGCCACCCCCGGCGAAGCCGAGATACGGATGCTCGCCGTCGCCCACCAGGCCCGCGGCCGAGGCACCGGCGAAGCCCTCGTCCGCGCGTGCGTCGACCGCGCCCGGGCCACCGAGGGCTGCACGGCCGTCGTGCTGTCGACGCAACGCACCATGCACTCCGCCCACCGCATCTACGAACGCCTCGGCTTCGTCCGCACTCCCGGACGGGACTGGAACCCGATTCCGCACCTGGACGACATCACTCTGCTCACCTACGAGTTGACGCTCTGAAACCGGCGCGACACAACATATGGGGGTGCTGTCCTCACCCGGCACAAGATGTATGCTCATGCTCGCTGTCGCCGCAGGGGAATCCGGTGCGAATCCGGAACTGTCCCGCAACGGTGTACTCATGCGCGCATATGCGTGTATGGGCGTCAGTCCGAGGACCTGCCGACAGCGTGCCCGGCCATCAGGTCCGGGTGCCATGACGTCCGGGCCTCGTGGAGTGGGCCGGTGGGCGCGACGCCGTGTGCGCTCGTGTGCTGCCGTCTGCCCTCCGCAAGGCCCCCGTGCCGAGCGAGGGAGAGCCCCACGTGACCATCGCGCCAGCAGACCCGGCTTCAGCTTCAGCTCCAGTGACCCCGGTGTCCGACGACGGTCCCGGGACCGCGTTGCTGCGGACCCTGACCGAGCTGACCGCCGACCTCCCCGACGCCGACCCCGGCCGGGTCGCCGCCGCCGCGTTGCGCGGCCGGTCCGCGCGGGCCGACGGGACGGAACTGCGCGAGCTGGCCACCGAGGCGGCCGCCGGCCTCATCTCCGAGGACCCTGCCTATTCACGGCTCGCCGCCCGCCTGCTGACCGTCAACATCCGCGCCGAGGCCGCCTCCCAGGGCGTCACGTCCTTCACGGAGTCGGTCGCGGTGGGCCACCGCGAGGGCCTCATCGCCGACCGTACGGCCGAGTTCGTACGGGTCCACGCCGACCGCCTCGACGCGCTGGTCGACGTGCACGCCGACGACCGCTTCGGGTACTTCGGCCTGCGCACCCTGCACGGCCGCTATCTGCTCCGGCACCCGATCACCCGGCACGTGATCGAGACGCCCCAGCACTTCATGCTGCGTGTCGCGAGTGGCCTGGCCGAGGACGACAGCATCCGTGCGCTGGACGAAGTCGCCGCCCTCTACCGGCTCATGAGCCGCCTCGACTACCTCCCCTCCTCCCCCACCCTCTTCAACTCCGGCACCCGGCACCCCCAGATGTCGTCCTGCTACCTCCTCGACTCCCTGAAGGACGAGCTGGACTCCATCTACGACCGCTATCACCAGGTCGCCCGGCTCTCCAAGCACGCCGGCGGCATCGGCATCGCCTACTCCCGCATCCGCGCCCGCGGTTCGCTGATCCGCGGCACGAACGGGCACTCCAACGGCATCGTCCCGTTCCTGAAGACCCTCGACGCCTCGGTCGCCGCCGTGAACCAGGGCGGGCGGCGCAAGGGCGCGGCCGCGGTCTACCTGGAGACCTGGCACTCCGACCTCGAGGAGTTCCTGGAGCTGCGCGACAACACCGGTGAGGACGCCCGCCGTACGCACAACCTGAACCTCGCGCACTGGGTCCCGGACGAGTTCATGCGCCGTGTGAACGCGGACGCGCAGTGGTCGCTGTTCTCCCCCGCCGACGTGCCGGAGCTGGTCGACCTGTGGGGCGAGGAGTTCGACGCCGCCTATCGCGAGGCCGAAGAGAAGGGCCTCGCGCGCAAGACCATCCCGGCCCGTGACCTCTACGGCCGCATGATGCGCACCCTCGCGCAGACCGGCAACGGCTGGATGACCTTCAAGGACGCCGCCAACCGCACCGCCAACCAGACCGCCGAGCCGGGTCACGTCGTCCACTCCTCCAACCTCTGCACGGAGATCCTGGAGGTCACGGACGACGGGGAGACGGCGGTCTGCAACCTGGGCTCGGTCAACCTCGGCGCGTTCGTGGTCGACAGCGACATCGACTGGGACCGGCTGGACGAGACCGTCCGCACCGCCGTCACCTTCCTCGACCGCGTCGTCGACATCAACTTCTACCCGACCGAGCAGGCGGGCCGCTCCAACGCCAAGTGGCGCCCGGTCGGCCTCGGCGTCATGGGCCTGCAGGACGTCTTCTTCCAGCTGCGGCTGCCCTTCGACTCGCCGGAAGCCCGTCGGCTCTCCACGCGCATCGCCGAGCGCATCATGCTCGCCGCGTACCAGGCCTCCGCCGACCTCGCCGAGCGCAACGGCCCGCTGCCGGCCTGGGAGAAGACCCGTACGGCCCGGGGTGTTCTGCACCCCGACCACTACGACACCGAGCTGACCTGGCCGGAGCGCTGGGCGGCCCTGCGGGCACGCGTCGCCACCACCGGCATGCGCAACTCCCTGCTCCTCGCCATCGCGCCGACCGCCACCATCGCGTCGATCGCGGGTGTGTACGAGTGCATCGAGCCGCAGGTGTCCAACCTGTTCAAGCGCGAGACGCTGTCCGGTGAGTTCCTCCAGGTCAACTCGTACCTGGTGAAGGAACTGAAGGCGCTGGGCGTCTGGGACGCCCGCACCCGCGAGGCACTGCGCGACGCGAACGGCTCGGTGCAGGGCTTCGCCTGGATCCCCGAGGACGTACGGGCGCTGTACCGCACGGCGTGGGAGATCCCGCAGCGCGGCCTGATCGACATGGCGGCGGCCCGGACGCCGTTCCTGGACCAGTCCCAGTCCCTGAACCTGTTCCTGGAGACGCCGACCATCGGCAAGCTCTCCTCGATGTACGCGTACGCCTGGAAGTCGGGCCTGAAGACGACGTACTACCTGCGCTCGCGCCCGGCGACCCGCATCGCCCGCGCGGCCCAGGCCGCTGTCCCCGTACAGCAGCCGGCCCCCGATCCCGAGGCCGTCGCCTGCTCCCTGGAAAACCCCGAGTCCTGCGAGGCCTGCCAGTAATGAGCTCCACCGAAAAGAACCTGCTCGACCCGGGCTTCGAGCTGACCCTCCGCCCCATGCGCTACCCGGACTTCTACGAGCGCTACCGGGACGCCATCAAGAACACCTGGACCGTCGAGGAGGTCGACCTCCACTCGGACGTCGCCGACCTGGCGAAGCTGTCCCAGGGCGAGCAGCACATGATCGGCCGGCTGGTCGCGTTCTTCGCGACGGGCGACTCGATCGTCGCGAACAACCTCGTGCTGACCCTGTACAAGCACATCAACTCCCCCGAGGCGCGGCTGTACTTGAGCAGGCAGCTGTTCGAGGAAGCGGTCCACGTCCAGTTCTATCTGACCCTCCTCGACACCTACCTCCCCGACCCGGAGGACAGGGCGGCCGCCTTCGACGCCGTGGAGAACATCCCCTCCATCCGCGAGAAGGCCGAGTTCTGCTTCAGGTGGATCAACGAGGTCGAGAAGCTGGACCGCCTGGAGACCAAGGCCGACCGCCGCCGCTTCCTCCTCAACCTCATCTGCTTCGCCGCGTGCATCGAGGGCCTGTTCTTCTACGGTGCCTTCGCGTACGTCTACTGGTTCCGCAGCCGGGGTCTGCTGCACGGCCTCGCCACCGGCACCAACTGGGTGTTCCGGGACGAGACGATGCACATGAGCTTCGCCTTCGAGGTGGTCGACACCGTCCGCAAGGAGGAACCGGAGCTGTTCGACGACGCGCTCGGGCAGCAGGTCGTCGACATGCTGAAGGAGGCCGTCGAGGCCGAGCTGCAGTTCGCGCGCGACCTGTGCGGTGACGGCCTCCCGGGCATGAACACCGACTCCATGCGCCAGTACCTGGAGTGCGTCGCCGACCAGCGCCTGGCGCGCCTCGGCTTCGCCCCGGTGTACGGCTCGGAGAACCCCTTCTCCTTCATGGAGCTCCAGGGTGTTCAGGAGCTGACCAACTTCTTCGAGCGGCGGCCGTCGGCGTACCAGGTCGCGGTGGAGGGCACCGTGGACCTGGACGAGGACTTCTGACCCTCCGCGACCTTCCGGGCCTCCTGGGCCTCCCTGATCTGACGGTCGACGCGCCTGTCGTGCACGATCCCGATCACTGACGGGAGGACCAGGAGGACGAGGATTCCGAGGACGGTGAGCATCGCGATCAGTCCTTCTGTCTGTGCGGTAGTCATGTCACTACTGTCGCCCCCCAGACTCCTTACCAACAGTGGCAGGACTGCCGTACACCCTCGATTTACTGCCACTTCCGAGGCACACTGGCAGCATGCTGACCAACGTGGCCGCCGTCCTGCTCGACGGCGTGCATCCCTTCGAACTCGGCGTCGTCTGCGAGGTCTTCGGCATCGACCGCCGCGACGAGGGCCTGCCCGCCTATGACTTCGCGGTCGTCTCGGCGGAGGGCCCTTCGCTGGGCACGCACGTCGGCGGCCTCACCGTCTCCACGCCGTACGGCCTCGAGCGGCTGGAGGAGGCCGATCTGATCGCCGTGCCGGCCGGGAGCGACTACGTCACGCGTGACTATCCGCCCGAGCTCCTGGACTCCCTGGTCCGGGCCGTCGACCGCGGCGCCCGGGTGCTCAGCGTCTGCTCGGGCGTCTTCGTGCTCGGCGCGGCGGGGCTGCTGGACGGCCGGCGGTGCAGTGCGCACTGGCGGCAGGCGGAGGAGCTGGCCCGGCGCTATCCGGGGGCGATCATCGAGCCGGACGTGCTGTACGTCGACGAGGACCCGGTGATCACCTCGGCCGGCACCGCCGCCGGTATCGACGCCTGTCTGCACATCGTGCGCAAGGAGCAGGGGCCCGAGGTCGCCAACAAGATCGCCCGGCGGATGGTCGTACCGCCGCACCGGGACGGCGGGCAGGCGCAGTACATCGAGCGGCCGCTGCCCCGGTCGCAGTGCGACACCGTCGGCGAGGTGCTGGTGTGGATGGAGCAGCACCTCGACGAGGAGGTCACCGTCGAGCAGCTCGCCGACCGTGCCCACATGTCCCCGCGCACCTTCGCCCGTCGCTTCCAGCAGGAGACGGGTACGACTCCCTACCGCTGGATCCTGCGCCAACGCGTGCTGCTGGCCCAGCGGCTGCTGGAGGCGACGGACGAGACGGTGGACGCGATAGCCGGTCGAACAGGGTTCGGGAACGCGGCCGCGCTGCGGCACCAGTTCGTCCGGTCGGTGGGCACCACGCCGAACGCCTACCGGCGCACGTTCCGGGGCCCCGAGGCGGCCTGACCTCTCACCGGGGGACCGGCTTCAGCAGCAGCCGCTGCGGACGCAGGGTGATCCCCACCCGGGTCGCGTCGTCGGAACCGGACACCTGCTCGAAGCGGTACTTCGCCGACAGCGCCGCCGTGATGAGCGTCAGCTGGGCCATCGAGAAGTGGTCGCTGGGGCACTTGCGATTGCCCACGCTGAACGGGCTCATGGCGTATTTGGGCACGTCCTTGACCCGGTCGGGAAGCCAACGGTCGGGGTCGAACGCCAGGTTGTCCGCATAGGACCGCCCGTCGCGCTGGATCGCGTACGGACTGTAGACGATGTCGGCACCGGCCGGAATGCGATACCCGCCGAGTTCGGTGTCGCGCACCGCCCGTCGCGTCAAAATCCATACGGCGGGCCGCAAGCGCATGGCTTCGACGACGACATTGTTCGTGTGCCTGAGTGCACGGACGTCCTCGAATGCCACCGGGCGCCCGCCGGTGACGGATTCGACTTCCGCGCACACCCTGTCCGCGTGTTCCGGATGTTCCGCGAGGACCTGGAGCAGCCACATGATCGTGGACGCGACGGTTTCGCTCCCGGGTGTGAGGATGGCGACGACCTGGTCGTGGATCTCCTGTTCCCCGATGGGCTCGCCATTCTCGTCCTTCGCCTCCAGCAATGCCGTCAGCAAATCGTCCGGCCTTTGACCAGATTCCCTCCGCTCGGCGACGATCTCGTCGACGAGGAGATGCAAATCGGCCAGGGCGCGGTTGAATTGGCGATTGGCCGGAAGCGGCAGCCGGTAGAGCGGTCCCGCGGGAATCACCATCCGCCGGTACATGCCCTGGAAGACGGTGGCGAGGGCGACGCACAGCCGCTCGGCGCGCTCGTCCATGAAGTCGCCGCGCAGCAGACAGCGGGCCGCGATGCGCACCGCGATCCGGAAGGACTCCGAGGTGCAGTCGACGGTCTCGCCGGGCTTCCAGCGCTCGGTCAGCGCATGCGCCTCCTCCTCCATGATCGGCCCGTAAGCGGGGATGGCGTCGAGCCGGAAGGCGGGCTGGATGGTGCGCCGCTGGCGTCGGTGCGTGGGCCCGTTGGCGGTGGCCACGCCCTCCTTGCCGAGCAGTCCCTCCAGCGACTCCCACAGCGGGCCGGCGATGATGTAGTCGGTGCTCAGCGCCATTGCTCCGGTGAGGGCCGGGGCGGTGACGGCGTACACCGTCTTGGGGCCGAGCTTCAGGCGTACGACGTCGCCGTGGTCGCGCAGCCGGGCCATGAAGCTGAGCGGGTCGCGCACCAGCTTCCAGCCGTGGCCGAGGACGGGGACACCGCCGCCCGCCAGGGGCGGCTCGCGCAGTTCCCGGGCCTCCGGGGCCGCGGGCTTCACAGATTCGACGGTCATTTCTCACCTGCCGCTTCGTTGTTGACGTACGGGGGCGTGGACCGGTCGTCCCAGCTGTCGACCATGTACCGGCCGGACTCGTGGTGGAACCAGTAGACGGTGCTGAACCAGTTCCGCATGTTGCAGACACAGGCCCGCACGGCGGCGCTCAGTTCCTTTCCGCGTACCGTTCCGTCGGCGAGGTCGTCGGCGAAACATAAGGCGTCCCGTTCGGCGACGAGGAATTCCGACGCGCATTCCTCGACCCGTCGCCTGACTTCGGCGATCGCCTCTTCCAGAGTCAGCCCCTGGTGGGTGATGAGGCTGATTCCGAGATTGTGCACCTCGTCGCCCGCTATTTCCTTGGGGAGCGAACAGAGGTCGTTGTACCAGGCGGCGAATTCCTGGCTGAGCAGCGCCGCCCGCCGATATGCCGGGTGTTTCCGCACGCCGTCCGGGAGTTCGCAGCCGGCGCTCGGCTCCAGCAGATCGGTCCAGATCCAGTGCGCGAAGGTGAGCCGCCGCAGCGCGAGGTATTCCTCGACCGTGGGGACGACGCCTTCGGTGCGGTTGCGGAATTCCCGGTCGTAGGCCTCGATCACCTCGTGGAAGTGCCGGGCGAACCGGGCGTTCCAGGTCTGCGGCAGGAACGAGTACAGCCGCGCCACGCTGTCCGCGAACCCGGCGACCAGTGCGTCCTCGTGGTGCAGATGGTGGTGTGGGGAGTCGAGGGCCGCGTGCAAACGGAACCTGAGCCGCCGCCAGGCGGCCGGACGGCGGTGCACGATGTCACGGTCGTGGCGGTCGTCCCAGACGAAGAACCACGCGCTGTAGTCCGCTATCGCCTGGAGGACCTCGTCGGGGGCGCCGATGTAGTACCCCGCCATGAGGTCGGTGTAGCACAGGCCATCGGCATATTCCTCCACCTTGTCCGCCGGCATGAGCCGTTTTTCCAGGAGCCAGGTACGGGTCTTCTCCTGGAGCCTGGGCCAATACGGATGAAGTTGCCTGGGAAACGCTGCCTCGATCACCTGGAGAGAGAGCGATGGTGGAACCGCGATCGCCGTCGGTGTCGATGTGGTGCTGTGTGGGAAAGCAGGCACGAACAAACCCCTTCCAGCCGCCAGTTGGCGCACACACCTCTCCCGTTGTGCCGGGCGTGCGCCCGTTGCGTATCCCCGCTCATCCCATTCAGCCCTACAACTGACCGTTCTGGGAACGGATTTGCTCCATTCACTAGCCCACAGTGCTGAGATTCTCCCCTTGTGTGTCTGGATTTGGATCACTAAGAGAGCGCAAGCGATCGAATGTGCGAAGGACAGACGAACGGCGCCTGGTCAGGGGGTGTTCCTGACCAGACGCCGTGCGTAAGGGAGTTGTGAGGCGGCAGAGCACTCAGTCGTTGGCGACCACGGGGTAGCGGGGCTCGTTCTCGGCCATCTGCCGCAGCGCGTCCTTGCGTTCGCGCTTGGAGAGCCGGTCGATGTAGAGGTACCCGTACAGGTGATCCGTCTCGTGCTGCAAACACCGAGCGAAGTAGCCGGTGCCGCGCAGCTTGACCGGGTTGCCCTTCTCGTCCTGCCCGGTCACCTCGGCGTAGTCCGGCCGGGCGAGCGGCGCGTACGCGGTGGGCACCGACAGACAGCCCTCGTTGCTGTCGTCCAGCCGGCGCTTGTCCGCGGGCAGGTCGACGAGGATCGGGTTGCAGACGACACCGACGTGCCGCTTGCCCTCGTCGTCCATGCAGTCGTACACGAAGACCTTCAGGTCGACGCCGATCTGGTTGGCGGCCAGGCCCACGCCCTCGGCGGTGCGCTGCGAGGCGAACATGTCCGCGACCAGCTGGTCCAGCTCCGCGCCGAACTCGGTGACGTCCCGGCACTCCTTGTGCAGCACCGGGTTCCCGACCACCGTGATGGGCCGCGAGGTGCCGCGCTCACGCCAGGCGTTCTCGCGCTCCTCGGTGTCCTCGGTGTCGATGACGAAGCCCTCGTCGTCCACGGGAAGCACGCCCGCGTGCTGCTGATCGGTGTCCTGCTGCGCCATGACCGACGTATGCCTTCCTGCATGCCTGGGAATTCTGCGAGTACAGCCTAAAGGGGTCGGCGAGGCGGCACGGCCTCAGCAGACCTCTTCCAGGTCCCGCCAGTCACGAGAATCCGGGCTGTCCGCGACCCACCCGTCCAGCAGCCCCCGCACCAGCGAAGCCGGCGCAGCCACCCCGCACTCCCGCTCCGGCACCCACAGCTGCCCGTCCGTGACATGGCCGAGCGGCCCCGGATGCCCCGGCTCGCTGTGGTCGTGCGGGTCGAGATGCTCGCCGTCGCCCTCGTCGGACGGCATCCGGGACTCGGAGCACATCCGGCACAACAGCCGTACGGACGAGGACCAGTCCTCCGCAGCGAAGCCGGCGTCGGCGGCCAGCTGTTCCAGGGCGTCCCGGTCGGCCTCGGTGGCGGCCTCCAGGAGGACCACCCAGGTGGGCACGGGCGAGGGCGCCCACAACTCGATCTCGTCGAACACCGGGTAGGAGTGCCCGGCGGCGGTGGTCCGCTCCCCGTGGGGCACACCATCGTGCAGCACGACCTCGCCCCAGCGCCGCCCGGACGACGGCAGCGGAATGGACAGCACCTCGACCCGCGCGGGATCCAGCCTGCGTCCCCACACCACCTCGGCCTCGCCCTCGGGGGACAGCCGTACGGCCGCACTGCCAAGGTCCATGCCGACCGGCTCGCCGGAGGCGGTGGCACCGCCCGGCACCCGCAGGCCGTACGCCTGCCAGGACCGGCGCGCCAGCGGCCAGTCCTGCAGGGCGGTGGCCGCGATGCCGACGTTCCACCAGTCAGGTGCGCCGGTCTCCCGGTCGAGCAGGGCCACGGCCCGCAGACCGGCCGCCCGGGCCTGCTCCCAGTCGTGCCGGAACTTGTGCAGGAGGGCGAGGTTGAACCAGGACTCGGACAGCCAGGGCTCCAGGTCGGCGGCGCGTGTCAGCAGCGCCCCCGCGTCCTCGTACCGACCGTCCCCGATCAGCGTGAACGCACGGTCGGTGGCCTGCCGCCAAGAGGCGGAGGGCCGGTGCCGTCCCTTGCCGAAGATCCTCACGATTCCCGCCTGCCAGTTCCGTTCAGTGGGCTGGCTGTGCCCCCGGACACCCTCTTCTTCGCATCCAACCACGTACGGCTGGAAGGGCGCTCATTACCCATGGGTTACCCAGCGAGGGGGAGGGTCAGACAGTCCCGTGACAGGACACGGGCCAGCGCTTCGACGACCTCGGGCGCGTACTCGTCCGCGGTCGCCAGCCGCAGCTCCTCCAGCGCCGTCAGCGGCCCGCCGGGCCCCGCGTCCCGGGCCTTCTCCTCGTACGCGTTCACGGCCCGCACCACCCGCGCGGCGACCGGCTGCTCCCGCCAGGGGTCGGCCTGCCGCTCCACGACCATCGCCACCTGCGCGTTCACCCCGGTCTGCCGTACGACGGCCCCGCCCAGCAGCGCGATCCGGCGCTGCTCCTGCGCGGGCAGCCCGGCCGTGGCGCCCGCCGGCACCGGATCGACGAGGCTGAGCTGCCCGATGTCGTGCATCAGGGCCGCGTACTCCAGCACGGTCAGCTCCGGCTCGGTGAGCCCCAGGTCCCGCCCGACGGCCTGCCCGAGCGCGGCGACCCGGCGGGCGTGCCCGGCCGGGGTGTACCCGGCGATCTCGGTGGCCCGGGCGAGGGAGGCGATGGTCTGCCGGTAGGTGGCCCGGACGGCCGCGTACCGCCGGAAGGACATCTGGGTGAGCAGCAGGGGCAGCGAGAACACGGGCAGCGCCCACAGCCCCACCACGGCGACCGCGAGCGCCATCACGGCCCCCGTCGCACACACGGCGGACCCGATCCCCAGCAGCGCCCGCAGCTCGTCCCGCAGCAGCGGAGCGAAGGGCCACCGGGTACGGGAGTGCGCGAGCGCGGCGGCGAGCACGGCGTCGCACAGCGCGGTGAGGGCGAGCAACGTGAGCAGCAGCAGGGCGTGGGCGGGCCCGACCCAGCCGCTGACCGTGCCCTGGTTGTACAGGGGCTGGAAGCAGACGGCCGCGAAGCCGACGGTCAGCACCCGCCGGGCGAGATGGTCGAGCGTCCCGCGCTGGCCCCGCGCGATGTGCGGCACGCTGCCGAGGAGGGCGGCGGCGAGGACGACGGTGACGACCTGTGCCACACCGTGCTGCGTCGGCTCCCCCGCGTCCGCGCCCAGCAGGGCGTACGACAACGCCCCCGCGGCCCCGAGCGGCGCGGCCTCCCTGACCTGCGCCCCGGTCCACCGGGACAGCTCGCCGACGGTGACCAGCACCCCGAAGGCGAGGGCCGTACCCCGCTCGTCGAGGCCGGTCCAGAGGGTGGTGGCGAGACAGACGGCGGCGAGGAGGGCGGCGGAGGCGTGGACGAGGGTGAGGAGCAGAGGGGGCCGGCATCCGCTCATCGACGCGCTCCCGGCCTGCTGGGGGCCGAGGGGCGGGGACGCGGCGGGCGAGCCTCGTCCGCGGTGACGGCCGGGCACCAGCCGTACCGGCTCAGGGCGCGGACGAGGGCCGTCACCATCCGGGGGTCGAACTGCGTCCCCGCACACCGCTCCAGCTCCTCCAGGGCGACCGGAACGGGCCGGGCCCTGCTGTAGCAGCGCGTCGAGGTCATCGCGTCGAAGGCGTCCGCCACCGCCACCACCCGGGCCGACTCCGGGATCTGGCCCCCGACCAGTCCGTACGGATAGCCGCTCCCGTCCAGCCGCTCGTGATGGTGCAGCACCGCCGCGCGGGCCTCCCCGAGAAAGGAGATCCCGCGCACCATCTCGTGCCCGTACTCGGGATGCAGTTCGATCACCCGCCGCTCCTCGGGAGTCAGCGGACCGTCCTTGCGCAGCAACCGGGTGGGGACCCCCAACTTCCCGACGTCGTGGAGGATCCCGGCGAACCGCAGTACCTCGACGCGCTCGTCGGGCATCCCCAGCTCGCGCGCGATCATCATCGACGCCTGCCCGACCCGCTCGCTGTGCCCGCGCGTGTACCCGTCCTTGATGTCGACGGCCTGCACGAGCGCCCGGATCGTCGCCTGATGGGCGGCCCGCTCCCGGTGGTACTGGGCGAACACCCACCAGGACACGCACATCGGCAGCAGCACGAGCAGCGCGGCGACGGGCCCGTACGGGCTGCGCCACAGCACGGCCATCATCAGCCCGGCGAGCCCGTGCACGACGACGGGCGCGAGCGACCGTACGAACAGCCCCCGCCAGGCCCGCCGCACCGGCACCCTCCCCCGCTGCCCTGAAGGCGCGGGCGGTGCCCCCACGGCGAACGCCAGGATCCCCCCGTCAAGGACGGTCAGGGCCAGGCAGAACGCCAGCACCGCGGCCCCGGCCGGCGCGAGGGCGTACGGGAAGTCGGAGGTGCCGACGGCGTCCCGGCCGTCCAGCGCCCCGTGCACCCGGGCGGCCACCCACACGCTGACGACGAGCTGGGCGGCCCGCCAGAGTCGGCGCAGCCATCGCGGCCGCTGCTCGACCCCGGACAGCAGCGCCCCCGGCACCGCCACCAGTGCGGCGGCGGGCGGGGGCAGGAGGAAGGCGCCGGCGAGCAGCACGGGGTAGAACGTGCCGGTGAACCGCCACCGGGCGGCGACCCGCTCGCAGCCGGCGTACAGCACGGCGAGCAGCAGGACCGCCCACCAGGGCGTTCGCACGGTGGGCAGGGGGAGCAGACAGCACAGGGCACCGAGGACCACACAGGCCACGTACACCCGCGCCCGTGCCGGAATCGCCTCCATACGCCCCTCCCCCGAGCCCGGCCATGACTGTCCAGCGTCCGGAGCCTAAGGCGGGGCGGGGGGAGTCCGCGGGCCGATAACCCGCGGATTAGCACGTTCGAGTGACGACAGCCCGTTCCCGGGCGGGAGTTCAGGACTCCTGCGGGGTGACCTGGGTCGCTGTCACGTCATGCTCGGGCACGGTCTGCCCGGAGCGGATCAGCTCGATCCGCCCCATGACCTTGGAACGCAGGTCGGTCGGCACGTCGTCCTGTCCGCAGCACCGCTTGACCAGCTTCTTCACGGCCTGCTCCAGGCCGTACTTCTCCAGGCACGGCGAGCACTCCTCGAAGTGGTGCTCGAACTTGGTGCAGTCGGCGTCCGGCATCTCCCGGTCGAGAAACTCGTAGAGATGGTCGAGTACCTCACTGCAGTCCGTCTCGTGCGGCTCTCCGCAGCTCATGAGCCCGAGCCTTTCGCTTCGTTCGACTCTCCGGCGCCGGCCGGGACCAGTCCGCGCTCGCGGGCGTAGTCCTCGAGCATGCCGCGCAGTTGACGGCGGCCCCGGTGCAGCCGGGACATCACCGTACCGATGGGTGTCCCCATGATGTCCGCGATCTCCTTGTACGCAAAGCCCTCTACGTCCGCGAGATAGACGGCGATGCGGAACTCCTCGGGGATCGCCTGCAGCGCTGACTTCACGTCCGAGTCGGGCAGATGGTCGAGCGCCTGCGACTCCGCGGAGCGCAGACCGGTCGACATGTGCGACTCGGCACGCGCGAGCTGCCAGTCCTCGATCTCCTCGGCCGCCGAGCGCTGGGGTTCGCGCTGCTTCTTGCGGTACGAGTTGATGAACGTGTTGGTGAGGATGCGGTACAGCCACGCCTTGAGGTTCGTGCCCTCACGGAACTGGTGGAAGGACGCGTACGCCTTGGCATACGTCTCCTGCACCAGGTCCTCGGCGTCGGCCGGGTTGCGCGTCATGCGCAGCGCCGCCGAGTACATCTGGTCGAGAAACTCGAGCGCGTCCCGCTCGAAGCGCGCGCTGCGCTCCGCGGTCGACTCCGCGCTCGTGCTGCCCTGGCCCTCGGGCTGCTCCGCCTGGCCTTGTTCGGTCCCTGCGTCGGTACCGGGAACCGGACCCACCTCCTCAAGATTCCGGGCAGGACCGAGACCGGTCCCACCAGAATCGGAGGATAGAACACGATCCGGTCCGCCCGCCGCCCGAATAGGAGCAGCCTTGGCCGCGTGCAGCACCGTCCAGTCCAGGTCGGCACGGCTGCTGCGGCTCGGGCAGTAGGTCGAACCCATGCGGCGGACTTCCTCTCGTACGACGTCGGTGCCGGTTTCCTCAGCACTTCTGTCCGCCTCAACAGAGGTCCTCCGCTCAACATTCCCGAAGCTTTACCCGAGTGACCGGGTCCACCTCGCGACACCGTCCGAGACGACTCTCACAGCCTCTTCCTGGCCGATTCCCGCCCGCTTCGGCACGACGAAGCCATGATCGCCGTACGGCACCTCGATCAGTTCGTACGCCCCCTTCGGGAACTCCTCCGGCTTCCCGAACGGGTCGTTTCCGCCCTGGACGACCAGCGTGGGCACCCCCGCGCCGAGCAGTTCCTCGGCGCGGGACTTCTCCGGCCGGCCCGGCGGGTGCAGCGGGAAGCTGAGGGCGAGGACGGCATGCGCGCCGAGCTCGACGGCCGTACGGCAGGCGACGCGGGCGCCGGCGCTGCGGCCGCCGGAGATCACCGGGAGGCCGGGCTCGGCGAGGGCGGGCCACAGCCCGCGCCAGCCGAGGTCGAGGGTCTTGGGCGCGGGCGCCATCTTCTTCCCCGCCACCCGCCAGGGCTGCTCGACGAGGGCGACGGTGACGCCGTGCTCCGGGAGGGCGTGGGCGAGGGCCTGGAGGTCGCGGGCCCCGATGCCGCCGCCGGCTCCATGGCTGACGGCGAGCAGCAGCCGGGGCTTCTTCGCCTTGTGCCAGGTGATGCGGGCGGTACCGGCGTCGGTCTCGACGGTCTCTTCCGTGCCGCTGGTCACATTGGTCACGTTCGTTGCTTTCGTCACGTCAGAAGAGTGTGCCCTCTTCGGGGCCCTCCAGCTCCTTCAGCAGCTCCGGTCCGTTGTTGCGGACATTGCTGACGGCCGTGGAGACGGGGAAGGCGCGCATCAGCCCGGCGGGCGGCGGGGCGAGGAGCTCGCGCAGGTCGTGCGGGTCCGTGCGGGACGGGTCGAGCCAGGTGTCCCAGCGGTCCGGGGTCAGCATCAGGGGCATCCGCGGGTGGATGTCGGCGAGCACGTGCGGCCCGTCCGCCGGGGCGACGGCCAGCGGGGTCGTCTCCGCCTCCGTGGTGATCACCGAGCACGTCACCCACCAGGCGTGCGGGTGGTCGTCGGGCAGCGTCTTGTCCCGCCAGAACTCGTACAGCCCGGCCATCGCGAACACCGACCCGTCGGCGGGGAGCACGAAGTACGGCTGCTTGCGCGGCCGCTTCTTCCTGCCCTCGACCTCCAGGTCCCGCTCCTGCGTGCCGGTGACCCACTCGTAGTAGCCGTCGGCGGGGATGATGCAGCGCCGGGTGGCGAAGGCGCGGCGGAACGACGGCTTCTCGTGGACGGTCTCCGCACGGGCGTTGATCATCCGGGCGCCGCCCTCGGGGGTCTTCGACCAGGACGGCACGAGTCCCCACTTGAGCCTGCGCAGCTGTCGAACCGGCTTCGGGTCCTCCACGTCCTTGAGAGGGCGGTCCAGTACGGCGTAGACCTCCTTGGTCGGGGCCACGTTGTAATCGGGCGCCAGGGCCTCCTCGGGCTCCCACTTCTCGACTTCGAAGATTCCTGCGAGGTCCTCGGGCCCACGACTCGCCGCATACCGTCCGCACATCTGTAGCACCCCTCCGACCTGCGCAAACGCCAGATCTGCCCGTACGTGTCCGCCGTCTCCTTGATGCTCTTGTGTCGAGCCCCCGGGACACGTCCAAGAATGGCAGACCGTTCGGCGCACCGATCCCCGCTTCGGCATCCCGACCCCCGTCGCCCGCACCGACCACCCACGGGCCGATCACGGACAGGGCGAGAAGGGCCGCGGCGAAGTACATCGGGACGCCGTTGACCTCACTTTTCCTGTTCTCGGTGAACCGCGATCCTCGCTCCGGCCGTCAGGCTGCTGAACCGCTTCGCCACCGGAGCGGGCAGCAAAGCCGCCGAGGCCAAAGGGAAAATGTCCCGGCTCACCGGCCGGGAACGGGAGGTGGCCGCCGCCGTGGCCACCGGAGCCGCCAACGCGGAGATCGCCCGAACGCTCCCCATGAGCGAGGCCACCGTGAAGGTCCACATCAGCCGCATCATCACCAGGCTGGGCCTGGAGAACCACACAGATCGCCGTCCTCGTCCACCAGGCGGGCGAAGCCTGATTCACACCGGTCTCTGTCCGTCGCATGTCACGCGCCGGGAGCCGCCGGTCCCCGCGAGTCCAGGACCAGCACCGCGACGTGCAGGGAGGTGCGTTCCAGGCCCGATTCCAGATCGCATCCCAGGAGCCGTTCGATGGTGTGGAGGCGCTGGTAGAACGCCTGCCGGGACATGCCGGCCCGTTTCGCCGCGACCGACTTGTTTCCGGCTGCCGTCAGATAGGCGCGCAGCGCGGACAGGAGGTCGCCGCCATTGCGGTCGTCGTGTTCCACGAGGCGGGTCAGCTGCCGTTCCGCGTACCGCTGGAGACGGGTGTCGTCCCGCAGTACGCCCAGGAGTTCCGGCAGTTCGATGTCGGCGGGGACGTAGAACCACCGGTCCAGGGATGCCGGCGTGATGGCCTGGGCGGTCTGCTCGGCCTCCTGCCATGACCGGGCGATCCCCGACAAGTCGGTCACGCCGGGACCGACGGCGACGACAGAGTCGGGGCCGAGCTCCTCGCGCGCCAGGCGACCGATCCGCTCGGCGACCGGCTGCCAGGCGCTGGCCTGCGCCAGCGCGAGGAGGATGCCAATCCGACCCGGGGCAGTCTCGCCGACCAGTGCACGGATGCCGGTCTTCGCCAGTTCCTTCGCGATCCGTTCGTCGAGTTGGTCGCCCTCGGCGCCAGTACGTGTGTGGCGGATCAGTACGGCGAAGAGGCGGTGCCCGAAGGCCGGCAGCCCCAGCGCCTCGGCTCGGGCGCGGGCGTCGGCGGGGGAGCGGAAACGCCGTTCGCACAGGTCCCGCAGCACGGAGCGGTGGGCCCGGCGCTCCCACCATGCCGATCCGGCCAGACGCGCCATGGTCAGGGCGACCGCCGCACGTTCCAGCACCAGGACGTGTTCCGGGTCGGGCTCCGGGCTCTGCCGGCCGTCCAGCAGGATGAGCCGTCCCCACAGCCCGTGGTGGTCCTCCACCGGGGCGATCAGCCAGCCCTCCGGGCCGCTCGGCGCGATCTTCTCCAGGGTCGGCGCGGCCCGGGAACGCCGGGACCAGGCCGACACCACCGGCTCGTACGGCCGGCCGAGCAGTTCACACATCAGGACCCGGTGGGTGAGGTCCTCCAGTACCACGGGGGCTCCGGTGAGCTCCGCGGTGGTGTGCACCAGTTCCTCGGGAGCCGCGCCCCGCAGCGTCAGGGCGGTGAAGATGTCCTGGATCTCCCTGCCGCGGCGCAGCAGCGCGCCCTGGGCGTCGATGATGAGGGCGTTCACCGTCTGGGTCACGTCGATGAACCGGACGCCGCGGGCGAGCTCGACCAGCGGCAGCTCGCGTGCGCGGCAGGCGGCGACCAGCTCGTCGGGCACCTTCTGGTAGCGGTGGCCGAGTTCCAGGATCAGGCCGACCGCGCCGACGTCGGCGAGCTGGTCGACGTAGTCACGCAGCTTCGAGGCGTCCTCGGGATACGGCATGCCGGTCGTCAGCACCAGCTCGCCGCCCTCCAGGAAGTCTGCCGGATTGAGCAGCTCGGTGACATGCACCCACCGCACCGCGCGGTCCAGCCTTGACTCACCGGCCAGGACGCGCGGCAGCCCTTCGACGAGCACAGGGAGGCGCAGAACCTCCGCGATGGTGAGGAAGTGCCCGGTTGAGGGCCGTTTCGGCGGCATAGGGAGTGCTTTTCTCCGAGGGATCGGGGGACACCTTCGCACCGGGCCATCACCGTGGCAAGAGGGGTGCTGTTAACTCCCGGAGCCGGTTCCTCCGCTGCGACAGACCGTCTCAAGAAGGCCCCAACGCGGAACAGAGTGTGCGTTGACCTGCAGGATCGGCCGCGGCCAGAGTGAATGGCATCCCCAGCAGGGCCGGATCCGACCGGCCGCAGGTGCTGGATCCACGACTGCCACCCACGCCGCCCTCGGCGAAAGGAGCGACTCATGCGCACCCGGAAGCGTGTCGCCGTGATCGGTGCCGGCAGCATGGGCAGCCAGGCCATGTGGCGCCTGGCGGCCCGCGGTGCCGAGGTCATCGGTTACGACCGGTACGCGCCAGGTCACGACCGCGGTGCGGCCGGAGGCGAGACCCGCATCTTCCGCGCCGCCCACCTCGGCGAACCCGGGTACGTTCCGCTGCTGCGGCTCGCGAACCGGATGTGGGACCAGCTCCAGGAGGAGACGGGCCGTTCGCTGCGACGCCGCAGCGGCTGCCTGATCATGGGAGAAACCACCTCACCGTCCATGCGCACCCTGCTCGCCTCCAGTGCCATCCATGATCTGGACCACGAGGTGCTGGACCGGGATGACCTCACCCGCCGCTACCCCCAGCATCGCCTCCCCGAGGGACACACCGCCGTACTCGACCGGATGGGCGCCGTCATCAGGCCCGAGGCGTCGATCCAGGCCGCCGCCACCCGCGCCGAACAGTTGGGCGCCCGGCTGCACCGCTACACCCCGGTGCGGGAGGTCGCGCCCGCGCCCGGCGGAGGCGTGCACATCGTCACCGACCACGGCACCGACCACGTGGACGCCGCGGTGGTCACGGTGGGTCCGTGGATCAACACGCTGCTCCCGGACCTTCCGCGGTCGGTCGACATCCGCCGGCTGATCAGCTCCTGGCACCTCCCCACCCGCCACGACTGGTTCGCGGGCGGCGCCCCCGCCTTCGTACGCAGCACACCCCACGACTGCTACGGGCTTCCGTCCCCCGACGGCATCTCCGTCAAGCTCGGCCTCTCCCTCGCACGCTATCTGCCGGTGCCCGAGCCCGAACGGCTCGACCGTACGGTCCGCCCCGGGGAACTCGCCACCTTCGGCGACCTCATCCGTGAACTCATGCCCGACCTGAACCCCGACCCCATCAGGCTGTCGGTCTACATGGAGGGCTACACCGAGTCCGGAAACCCGCTCGTCGGTCATCTGCCCGGCGAGGACGACATCGTCGTGATGGCCGGATTCTCCGGCAGCGGCTTCAAGCTCTCGCCTGCCATGGGAGAGATCGCCGCCGACCTGGCGCTCAACGGCACCACGGATCATCCCGTCGGCTTCCTCGCACCGGCCGGGGTCGGCGTCGCCTGATCCACGGTCACTTCGACCCCGCCGAGCCCATGGGGGACCGCTCGGCAGGACTCGTCGCACAACTCCGAAAAAACCGTCATGGGCATGCCTGAAAACGGTCGAGCCGTGAACCGGCCATATCCAGTTCCCCCAAGCACAAGAGTGGAGCACCTTCATGAGCAATCCCTCGTTCCGCCCGAAGTACGTCTCGTTCGACTGCTACGGCACGTTGATCGAGTACCCGATCACCCCCATCACGCGTGAGCTCGTCGGCGACCAGATCCCCGCTGAGCAGTGGGACCAGTTCGTACGGGAGTTCCGCGGCTACCGCTACGACCAGGTCCGCGGCCAGTACTACGCCTACGAGCAGGTGCTGCAGGATTCCTTCGAGCGGGTCTGCCGCAAGTGGGGCCTCAAGGCGGCCCCGGACGCGGGCAAGCGGTTCGCCGACGGCGTCCGCAGCTGGGGCCCCCACGCCGACGTGCCGGAACCGCTGAAGAAGATGGGCGAGCACTACAAGCTGGTGATCCTGTCCAACGCCGACGACTCCTTCCTCGAGGAGAGCGTGCCCCGGCTCGGGGCGGACTTCCACGCGGTCTACACCGCGGAGCAGGCCGGCTACTACAAGCCCCGATACGCCGCGTTCGAGTACATGCTCGACCAGCTCGACGCGTCCCCCGAGGACTTCGTGCACGTCTCCTCGCACACCCGCTACGACCTGATGCCGATGCACGACATGGGCTTCCGCAACCTGATCCTCCTGGACCGTGGCTACGACCCGGTGACCCACGGCTACGACTACGTGCCGGTGAAGTCCCTGGACGACCTCAACCGCATGCTCGGCATCTGACGCGGCCCCCCAGCACACGCGCACAACGCAGCACTTTCTTCTCGGTCTTCCCCAGGTCTCGCGCGGCCCCCTGTGAGCCCTGCGCGATTCCGTCCGCCGACCTACGGCGTCCCACGTCCCACGTCCCCCGTCCGGGACCCGTACGTCCCCGCATCACGGGTTCCCCGTATCCCCAGCGATCTCCAGGAGGCACCGCCATGGAAGGCAACCGGATAGGACGCAGAACCCTCTTCCGCACCGCAGGCGCAGTAGCCGCTGCCACCGCAGTGACCGGCTGCGGCACCCTGATGGGCACCGGCGAAAGCCGCGGCTCTTCGGGCGGCGGCAAGAAGAGTCTCGTCGTCAGCAACAGCGGTGGCGTCTACAACGACGCTCTGACCAAGGCGATCTACGAGCCGTTCGCCAAAGAGACGGGTATCACGGTCACCACAGTCAACTACCAGTCGGCGCAGGTCATCGCGCAGGTCAAGCAGGGCCGTCCGCAGGTCGACCTGATGGACAACGGGCTGCTGACCTTCCAGAAGATGGCGCGTCTGGAGTGTCTGGAGCCGGTGGACTACGACCGGCTGAAGAGTGTCAAGGGCGCCGGCATCGCGGAGCCTCAACTGGCGGAGCACGCGGTCGGCAAGAACGTGTGGGCGAGCGTGATGGCGTACCGCACGGACAGCCTGAAGCGTGTCCCGAAGAGCTGGGCCGACTTCTGGAACACGGACTCCTTCGCCGGCCCGCGCTCGCTGCAGAGCGCGGAGGTCGACCTGCCGGAGCTGGAGTTCGCGCTGCTCGCCGACGGGGTTCCGCTGGACAAGCTCTACCCGCTGGACGTCGACCGGGCGTTCGCAGCAATGTCGCGGATCCGCGGTGATGTGAAGAAGTTCTGGAACACCGGCGCCCTGCCGGCGGTCCTGATCGGCCGCAAGGAGGTCGTCATGACCAGCATCTGGGGTGGCCGCGCGGATGAGCTGATCAAGCAGGGGCAGCCGGTCGCCTACCAGTGGAACGGCGCCCGCAGGATGACCAACGGCTGGGGCATCCCGAAGGGCGCGGGCAACACCGACGCGGCCTACAAGCTGATCGACTTCTCACTGCGCCCCGAGATCCAGGCGGGGTTCGCCAAGCTCAACCCGGGCGCGGGCGGCCCGGTCGTCGCCGCCGCCACCAAGCTGCTCTCGGACGACGTCCTGGCCACGCTGCCGACCTCGCCCAAGAACCTGAAGACCGGGTTCGACGCCGATGTGGCCTGGTGGGACAAGAACCGTGACGCCGTCACCAAGCGCTGGCAGGAGTGGTCCGATGCCTGAGCGGACCCAGAGTCTGGCCGCCGGAAAGCTGTCCGCCGACGACCTCGCCGCTGCCCTGGCCCCTCGCTCCTCCTCGCTGACGGGTAAATCCCTGTCGGTGACGGGGCTGCGTAAGTCCTACAGCGGGACGACGGTGGTCGACGGTGTCGACATGGAGATCGCGGCGGGTGAGTTCGTCACCTTCCTCGGCTCGTCGGGTTCCGGCAAGACGACCACGCTGATGATGTTGGCCGGGTTCACCGAGCCCGACTCCGGCACCATCGAAGTCGACAGTCGTGACATCACCGGGCTCAACCCGGGCAAGCGTGACTTCGGTTTCGTCTTCCAGCAGTACCTGCTCTTCCCGCACATGACCGTCGCGGAGAACGTCGCCTTCCCCCTGCAGCTGCGGGGGGTGGCGAAGGCGGAGATCCGCCGCCGGGTCGGGGAGACCCTGGAGGCGGCGGGCTTGTCGAAGTTCGCCGGCCGCAAGCCCCGCGAACTCTCCGGTGGCCAGCAGCAGCGTGTCGCGCTGTGCCGGGTCCTGGTCTACCGACCGCCGATCGTCCTCATGGACGAACCGCTGGGCGCGCTGGACAAGAAGCTGCGCGACCAGATGCAGACCGAGATCAAGTCCATCCAGCGCGAACTCGGCCTGACCGTCATCTATGTGACGCACGATCAGGAAGAGGCGCTGGTCCTGTCGGACCGCATCGCGATCATGAAAGACGGTCGTATCGAGCAGTTCGACACCCCGCGCGCCCTGTTCGAACGTCCGTGCACGCCCTTCGTCGCCGACTTCCTCGGCGCCGCCAACTTCTTCACCGGGAAGGTGGAGGACGGTGGAGAGGACGGATGCACCACGGTGCGCCTCGACACCGGCGGCGTCCTCAAAGCCCGCGCGCACCCGTGCATTCCGGGACAGCGGGTCCGGGCCGCAGTCCGACCGGGCAAGCTCCGCCTGGTCAGTGCCGAGGAGAGCTGTTGTTCCGGCACGGTCGAAACAGCGGTGTACGTGGGTTCGCTGACCCGGATCACCGTCCGTCTGAACGGCGCCGCGCCCGGCACGCCTCCGTTGCGGATCGAGACGGCCCAGACCCCGCCGCGCGTGGGGGAGCGGGTCTGCGTCACCGCCGACCGCGACGACATCAGTGTCTTCGACGAGACGGACGGGGGGTGAGCCGTGGCCGGCACCGCTCTCGCACCCGCCAAGGTGCGCGTGAAAACGTCCGCGATGCGCGGGCACCGCTCCCGGCTCGCGCTGGTCAACGCCGTCCCGGTGACGGTGTTCCTGCTGGTGATGTTCGTCTACCCGATCATCGGCGTGCTCTCCCTCAGCCTGAAGGGCGAGACCGGCGGCTTCACCCTGCACTGGTATGCCGACGCGCTGAGCGGCGTGAACCTCTCGGTACTGATGTCCACCGTGCGGATCTCTGCCGAGACGGCCGTGCTCAGCCTGCTGGTCGGGTTCGTCCTGGCCCACGCCATCGCCCGCATGCGGCCGGTGTTCGCCGCCCTGGCGATGCTGATCGTGGTCGTGCCGCACTTCATCAGTGCCCTGGTACGCACCTACGGGTGGATCATCATGCTCGGTGAACACGGCCTGATCAACACGCTGCTGACATCCCTGCACGTCCCGGGCGCGCCGTACTCAATGCTCTACAACGAGACCGGTGTCGTCATCGGCACCACCTCCGTGATGCTCCCGTACACCGTCCTGGTGCTGCAGGGTGTGATGCGGGGTGTGGACCGCAGGCTGCTGGCCGCGGCGGCAGGGTTCGGCGCGTCCCGGCTGACCATCTTCCGCCGCATCTATCTGCCCTTGGTCGCACCGGGTGTGGGTACGGCAGGTCTGCTGAGCTTCATCCTGTGCCTGGGCTACTACATCACCCCGGCGCTGATGGGCGGCGACCACCAGACCGTCGTGGCCGCGCTCATCGACCAGCAGGTGATGAAGCAGGACCAGTGGAACTCGGCGGCCGCCTTCGGCGTCATCCTGCTCCTGCTCACCTTCGCCGGCCTGGGCGTGCTCGGCCTGGCCAAGCTCCGCCGCAAGAAGACGGCCGCAGGAGGCAGCTCATGATGGAACTGCCCGCCACCCGAGCCGGACACATCGCCCGCGCCTTCGGCGCCACCGCGATCCTGCTCTTCCTCGCGATGCCCATCGTCATCATCCTGGTGACTTCCTTCGGGGCCGACGGCATCGGTACCTTCCCGCCCGAGCAGTACAGCACCCGCTGGTACGAGCAGATGGTCGCGCCCGGCGGCAACTGGGCCACCTCCATCGCCCTGTCCAGCCTGGTCGCGGCGCTGACCACGGTGTTCTCCCTCATCCTGGGAACCACCGCCGCCACGGCCCTGGCCCGCGGCCGTCTCCCCCTGCACGCAGCGGTCTACGGCCTCGTCCTGGCCCCGATGCTCATACCGCAGGTGGTCATCGCGCTCGGCATGTTCCTGTTCTTCGAACCGGCCGGGATGCTCGGCAGCCCCCTCGCGATCGCCCTCGGACACACCGTGCTCGCCGCACCCATTGCCATCCTCATCCTGATCTCGACCCTGCGCGGCATCGACGAGCGACTGGAGGACGCGGCGGCCAGCATGGGCGCCAGCCGGATGACCATCGCCCGGCGCATCACCTTCCCGCTGGCCACACCCGGTCTCATCGCCGCCGCCGTGTTCTCGTTCATCACCAGCTTCGACGAGTTCTTCATCGCCCAGTTCATGTCGACACCCGACACCCGAACGCTGCCGGTGCTGGTCTTCAACGCCCTCCAGTTCGACGTCGACCCGACCGTCACCGCGGTCAGCGCGGTCCTCATCGCCCTCGCGATCCTCGCCCTCGCCCTGGTCGCCCTCGTCCGCAAACTCGGCGGCCACCGCAACGGCGAAGGCGTCCTCCCCGCCGAACCCCTCGCCTGACCTCCCCGCCCCAGCTCCCCAACCTGAACGCGCCGGCCGAGCGCTGCCGGGCTGCTGACAGAGCCACCGGCCGGGCACCCCCGTGTGTGCCCAGCCGGGTCCCCTACATCCCTCCCGCAGGAGTCCGAAATGAAGACGATCCCGTACTGGGTAGAGACCGCCGGGTCGTTCCCCGACCGCTCCGGCAAACCGCTCTCCGAAGACACCGACCTGGTGGTCGTCGGCGCCGGCCTGACCGGCCTGTCGACCGCCCTGCACGCCGCCCGCAAGGGCGCCCGTGTCACACTCGTCGAGAAGAGCCAGATCGGGACCGGCGCCTCCGCGCGCAACGGCGGCATGGCCAACCTGGGCTTCACCATCGGCGTACAGCAGGCCATCGGCCGGTACGGACTCGAACGGGCCCGCGAGATCTACAACTCCTACGGCGAGGCCGTGGACACCGTCGAGCGGCTTGTGAACGAGGAGTCCATCGACTGCCAGTTCCGTCGCGTCGGACGCCTGGGCGTCGCATCCCGCCCCGCGCACTTCGAGAGCAAGAAGGCCCAACAGCACGACTTGGCCAAGTACTTCGGACACGAGACCACACTGATCGGCAAGTCCGAGCTGCGTTCCGAGATCGGATCCGACGCCTACCACGGCGGCCTGCTCGACCCGCTCAGCGCCGCACTGCACGTCGGCCGCTTCGTGCGCGGCATGGCCGATGCGTGCGAGCGCACCGGTGTCGAGATCCACGAGCGCAACGCTGCCATCGGCGTGCAGCGCACTGCCGCCGGCCGTTTCGAGGTCAGCACCGAGCGCGGTGTGATCCGCGCCGGGCAGGTCATGATGGCCACCGACGCCTACACCGACAAGAACTTCCCGTGGCTGCGCCGCCAGCAGGTCTGCGTGGGCAGCTTCATCATCGTCACCGAGCCGCTCGGTGAGGAGCTCGCCCGGGACATCATCCCGAAGGGCCGCCTCCTCGTCGACTCCAACAAGGTCTGCCACTACTTCCGGCTCACCCCGGACAACCGGCTGCTGTTCGGCGGCCGCGCCCGCTTCGCACCGTCCGACCCCACCTCGGACAAGAAGAGCGGGCAGGTCCTGTTCCGTGAGATGTGCGAGGTCTTCCCCCAACTCTCCCGGACCAAGATCGAGTACGTGTGGGGCGGCTCCGTCGGCTTCGCGATGGACCGCATCGTGCACGCCGGGCAGACCGAGGACGGCGTCTACTACTCCATGGGATACGCGGGCCACGGCGTGCAGATGGCCACGCACATGGGGCAGGTCATGGCCGAGGTGATGGACGGTCACCCCGAGGTCAGCCCGGTCCGCGACATCGCCCCGCCCCGCATCCCCCTCTACAACGGCACCGCCTGGTTCCTGCCCTTCGCGGGCGCCTACTACCGGACGCTGGACCGCATTCGCTGACGGCGCGGCACCCCTGCACATTCCTCAGAAGGAGAAACACGCCATGACCATGCCCGTGATCCGTGACGTTCCCAAGCAGCTCTACATAGGCGGGAGTTGGCAGGACGCGGAGTCCGGCCGGACCCTGTCCGTCGACAACCCCGCCACCGGCGAGGAGCTGTGCCAGGTCGCCGACGCCTCTCGCGCCGACGGCCGGCGTGCCGCCGACGCCGCGGTCGCCGCCCAGGCCGCCTGGGCCACGACACCGCCCCGCGCCCGCAGCGAGATCCTGCGCCGCGCCTACGACATCATCATCAGCCGCACCGAAGAACTCGCCCTGCTCATGACCCTGGAGATGGGCAAACCCCTGGGCGAGGCACGTGCGGAAGTCGCCTACGCCGCCGAGTTCTTCCGCTGGTTCTCCGAGGAAGCCGTACGCATCGACGGCGGTATGACCACCGCCCCCGACGGCAAGAACCGCCTCCTCGTCACCCGCCAGCCCGTCGGCCCCTGCCTGCTCATCACCCCCTGGAACTTCCCCCTGGCCATGGGCACCCGCAAGATCGGCCCCGCCGTCGCCGCCGGCTGCACCATCGTCCTCAAGCCCGCCCCCCAGACCCCCCTGTCCACCCTCGCACTCGCCGCCATCCTCAAGGAGGCGGGCCTGCCCGACGGTGTGCTGAACATCGTCACCACCACCGACGCCGCCGGTGTCGTCGAACCGCTCCTGCGCGGCGGACAGATCCGCAAACTCTCCTTCACCGGCTCCACCCAGGTCGGCCGCCTCCTGCTCGCCCAGTGCGCCGACACCGTCGTACGCACCTCCCTCGAACTCGGCGGCAACGCCCCCCTCATCGTCTTCGACGACGCCGACCTCGACGTGGCCGTCGAAGGCACGATGGTCGCCAAGATGCGCAACATGGGCGAATCCTGCTGCGCCGCCAACCGCATCTTCGTCCACACCTCCGTCGCCGACGAGTTCACCTCCCGTCTCACCGCCCGCATGGCCGCCCTCACCGTCGGCCCCGGCACCGAACCCGGCACCGACGTCGGCCCCCTCATCGACGACGCGGCCTGCAGCAAGGCCGACGAGCTGGTGCGCGACGCCGTCAAGCGTGGAGCCAAGGTGCTCACCGGTGGCGAACTCCCCGACGGCCCCGGCTGCTTCTACCCGCCCACCGTGCTCGCCGACGTCTCCACCGAGGCCGCCATCATGGACACGGAGGTCTTCGGCCCGGTCGCCGCCATCATCACGTTCGACGACGAGGACGAAGCCGTCGCCGCCGCCAACGACACCGACCGCGGCCTGGCCAGCTACCTGTTCACCCAGAACCTCGACCGCGCCCTGCGCGTCAGCGAACGCCTCGAAAGCGGCATGATCGGCCTCAACACCGGCCTCGTCTCCAACCCCGCCGCCCCCTTCGGCGGCGTCAAGCAGTCCGGCCTCGGCCGCGAGGGCGGACGCGTCGGCATCGACGAGTTCCTGGAGTACAAGTACATCGCCGTCCCCACCGGAGCCTGACATGCCCGACCGACTCGTCGTCCTGTACCGCGGCAGCCGGCCTCCCGCCACAGGACTCATCGAGCGGCTCGCGGACACGGTCTACGCGACCGAGGAGGAGCTGCCCCTGCTCCTCC
This sequence comes from Streptomyces sp. a15, assembly GCF_059026085.1. Taxonomy (NCBI): domain Bacteria; kingdom Bacillati; phylum Actinomycetota; class Actinomycetes; order Kitasatosporales; family Streptomycetaceae; genus Streptomyces; species Streptomyces sp. A15. The sequence goes on from NZ_JBWLKM010000001.1 coordinate 54,106, forward strand.
CCGGCGCGGACGCCCTCCTGGCCTGGGTCACGATCACCCCGGCCATCCGCGAGTCATGGCCCGACAACCCGGAGAAGGCGCCTCGCTGGGTCCACGCGTCCTCCGCAGGCGTGGACTCCCTCCTCTTCCCCGCCCTCGTCGACGACCCGGGCGTCACCCTGACCAACGCGCGAGGCGTCTACGACCAGCCGACCGCCGAATACGTACTCGGCCTGATCCTCGCCCTGGCCAAGGACCTCCCCGGCACCTGGGAACACCAGCAGCGTCGCGAATGGCGTCCCCGTCCCAGTGACAGCATCACCGGACGCGCCGCCCTGGTCTGGGGCACGGGCCCCATCGGCCGCGCCATCGCCCGGCAGCTGCGCGCCGTCGGCATGCGGGTGTGCGGCGCCGGGCGAACGGCCCGAAGCGACGACCCCGACTTCGGTACGGTGCACGGCCGTACGACCCTGCGCACGGCGCTGGGGGAGGCGGACTACGTCGTCCTGGCCGCCCCCCTCACCAAGGCCACCCGGGGCATGGTCGACGCGTCCGCGCTGGCGGCGATGAAGACCGGAGCTCGGCTGATCAACGTCGGCCGAGGCAGCCTCGTCGACGAGGAGGCGCTCATCCACCACCTCGCGGACGGCCGACTCGCCGGGGCCGCCCTGGACGTCTTCAACCAGGAGCCACTGCCGGCCCGGTCGCCCCTGTGGGACATGCCCGGCGTGATGATCTCCCCGCACACGGCCGGCGAGACCACGAGCGAGCGGGAGGCACTCATCGAGGTGTTCCTCGACAACCTCACCCGCCACATCGAGGGCCGCCCCCTGCGCAATGTCGTCGACAAGCGGCGAGGGTACGTGGTGGACGAGACCCACTCCGGCTGAACTGGGGCTCCAGTCTGGACAGATGCCGGCACCGCAGCGGTGCCGGCCGCGCGCAAAAGGGACAGACGGGCCACAGTCAGCACGGGTAGAGCAAGAGCCCCGGATCACTCCGGGGCTCTAACGCTGTGACCTGCACATTTGCTGCCAGGAACGATCGCTGCTACATCGGCGTCTCAGATACCGTCCGCACATACGTGCCACACTGCCAGATTCGACGACACCCACGGGAGCCTCCGCCGACAATGCACACCACCGCATCCGACTCGCTCGCCTCCCTCTGGGACGAGGTCTTCGGCTCCCAGCCCGACCCCGACCTGTGGGTGGTGATCGCGACTCTCGTCGCCGCCCTCGCCGTGGTCGTCCCGCACGTCCTGTGGCGCATCGCGCGCAACGCGATCACCATCGCCCACGAGGGCGGCCACGGCCTGATCGCCCTGCTCACCGGCCGCACCCTGACGGGCATACGCCTCCACTCCGACACCAGCGGCCTCACCGTCAGCCGCGGCAAGCCGCACGGCATCGGCATGATCCTCACCGCGGCCTCCGGCTACACCGCTCCCCCGCTCCTCGGCCTCGGCGGCGCCGCCCTCCTCGGCGCCGGCCACATCACCGCTTTGCTCTGGCTGGCGACGCTCCTGCTGGTGGCGATGCTGGTGATGATCCGCAACGCGTACGGCGCCCTGACCGTCGTCCTCACCGGCGGCACCTTCGTGGTGGTGTCCTGGCTGACGGGACCACAGGTACAGGCGGCGTTCGCGTACGCGGTGGTGTGGTTCCTGCTCATCGGCGGGGTGCGTCCGGCGTTCGAGCTCCAGGCGAAGCGGTCGCGGGGCGGGGCGGGGGACTCGGACGCGGACCAGTTGTCGCGGCTGACGCATGTTCCGGCGGGGCTGTGGCTGTTCCTGTTCCACGCCGTGTCGCTCTGTTCGTTGATAGGCGGGGGCCGCTGGCTCCTGGAGGGGTGAGAACTCCCCGTCAGAGGCGCGGGGCCGTATCGATGTGCGGCTCCGCCGCGGGGCGCGACCAGCCCCAACGGCGCCGCACCCGAACCACGACCGACCATTAAAGTGGGGCCCATGGCCCCAAACCCCGCACACACCGCCCTATGGCCCGCCCCGCACGCAAGCGGAGCCGTCGATGCGACGGTCCACGTGCCCGGGTCCAAGTCGGTCACCAACCGCGCCCTCGTGCTGGCCGCCCTCGCCTCCGAGCCCGGCTGGCTGCGCCGCCCGCTGCGCTCCCGCGACACCCTGCTGATGGCCGGTGCGCTGCGCGAGATGGGCGTCGCCATCGAAGAAGGAGTCGGCCCCGACGGCTCCGGCGAGGCCTGGCGCGTGCTCCCCACCGGCCTGGCCGGCCCGGCCACGGTCGACGTCGGCAACGCCGGCACGGTGATGCGCTTCCTGCCGCCGGTCGCCGCGCTCGCCGACGGCCCCATCCGCTTCGACGGCGACCCGAGGTCGTACGAGCGTCCCCTGAACGGCGTGATCGACGCCCTGCGCGTCCTCGGCGCCCGGATCGACGACGACGGCCGCGGCGCCCTGCCGCTGACGGTGCACGGCGGTGGCGCGCTGGACGGCGGCACGGTGGAGATCGACGCGTCCTCGTCGTCCCAGTTCGTGTCGGCCCTGCTGCTGTCCGGCCCGCGCTTCAACCAGGGCGTCGAGGTCCGCCACATCGGCTCGGCGCTGCCCTCCATGCCGCACATCCGGATGACCGTCGACATGCTGCGCTCGGTCGGCGCGCAGGTGGACACCCCGGAGTCGGGCGGCGAGCCGAACGTGTGGCGGGTCACGCCGGGCGCCCTGCTCGGCCGGGACCTGACCATCGAGCCGGACCTGTCGAACGCCCAGCCGTTCCTGGCGGCGGCGCTGGTGACCGGCGGCAAGGTGCTCGTCCCCGACTGGCCGGCCCGCACCACCCAGCCCGGCGACCGGCTGCGGGAGATCTTCACCGAGATGGGCGGTTCCTGCGAACTGACCGAGTACGGCCTGGTGTTCACCGGCTCGGGCGCGATCCACGGCATCGACGTGGACCTGAGCGAGGTCGGCGAACTGACCCCGGGCATCGCGGCGGTCGCGGCCCTCGCGGACTCCCCCTCCACGCTCCGGGGCGTCGCGCACCTGCGCATGCACGAGACGGACCGCCTGGCCGCGCTCACCAAGGAGATCAACGAACTCGGAGGTGACGTGACGGAGACCGCCGACGGGCTGCACATCCGCCCGCGCCCGCTGCACGGCGGGACCTTCCACACGTACGAGGACCACCGCATGGCGACGGCCGGCGCGATCATCGGCCTCGCGGTGGAGGGCGTGCGGATCGAGAACGTGGCGACGACGGCGAAGACCCTCCCGGACTTCCCCGACCTGTGGACCGGGATGCTCGGGGCGTAGGGACACACCATGCGCCGCTACGGCAAGCACACCGACGAGGACGACATCCGCTCCCGCCCGAACCGCAAGGGCAACCGACCCCGCACGCACACCCGCCCCAAGCACGAGGACGCGGTCGAGGGCATGGTCCTCACCGTCGACCGGGGCCGCCTGACCTGTCTCGTCGACGACCGGATCGTGATGGCGATGAAGGCCCGCGAGCTGGGCCGCAAGGCGGCGGTGGTCGGCGACCAGGTGATGATCGTCGGTGACCTGACCGGCAAGAAGGACACCCTCGCCCGCATCGTCCGCATCGAGGAACGCAAGTCGGTCCTGCGCCGCACGGCGGACGACGACGACCCGTACGAGCGCGTGGTTGTCGCCAACGCCGACCAGCTCGCCATCGTCACGGCCCTCGCCGACCCGGAACCCCGCCCGCGCCTGATCGACCGCTGCCTGGTGGCGGCGTTCGACGCAGGCCTGGAACCCCTCCTGGTCATGACCAAGTCGGACCTCGCCTCGCCCGACAAGCTGTTGGAGCTCTACGGCCACCTGGACATCCCGTACGTCGTCACCAGCCGGGAGGAACTGGAGAACGGCGAGGCCGTGGGCCGGGTCCTCGAGCAGCTCGACGGACGGATCACCGCCTTCGTGGGCCACTCGGGTGTCGGCAAGACGACCCTGGTCAACTCGCTGGTCCCGGAGGACCGCCGCCGGCTGACCGGCCATGTGAACGCGGTGACAGGCCGCGGCCGCCACACCACGACCTCGGCACTGGCCCTGCCGCTCGCGGGCGACGCGGGCTGGGTGGTCGACACCCCGGGCCTGCGGTCGTTCGGACTGCACCACGTGGATCCGTCCCGGGTGATCCACGCCTTCCCCGACCTGGAGCCCGGCACCGAGGGCTGCCCGCGCGCGTGCAGTCACGACGAGCCGGACTGCGCGCTGGACCAGTGGGTGGCCGACGGTCACGCGGATCCGGCCCGCCTGTACTCGCTGCGCCGGATGCTGGCGACGCGCGAGCGGACGGAAGGCGACTAGGACGCGAATCCAGGAAGGCGACTGACCTCCGCGTTGTTTGTCTCTGGGTAGGTCCGGTAAGGGCATAATCGCACCGAGCCGGATCCAGGCCTGACCAAAGCCTGATGAGCGGTCACACAACGACGGTCACAAAACGCTGGGACACGTGGACATCTACGGGAGGACAGCACATGGCGTGGCTGCTGGTCGTCGTGGCCGGGTTGCTCGAGACCGGATTCGCCGTCTGTCTGAAGCTGTCGCACGGCTTCACCAGACTCTGGCCAACCATCGCATTCGCCGTCTTCGCCCTCGGCAGCTTCGGTCTGCTGACGCTGGCACTGAGGAAACTCGACGTGGGCCCGGCGTACGCGGTGTGGACGGGCATCGGCGCGGCGGGCACGGCGATCTACGGAATGATCTTCCTCGGGGACCTCGTCTCGACGCTGAAGATCGTCTCGATCAGCCTCGTGATCATCGGGGTGATCGGCCTCCAGCTGTCGGGGTCGTCCCACTGACGGGGCCCGGGGTGGGCCCTTCCCGGGGCCTGCCCTAGAACACCAACTGACGCTGGAGCGCGCCGCGTACGAGATCCGCGACGCCGCCCTCGCCGGGCGGGGCCGCCACGCAGGACAGCGCGAGACGGACGACGAGCTCGCAGGAGCGGGCCAGTTCGGCGGTGTCCGACTTGAGCGCACCCGGTCCGGAGAGCACCGTCACGGCCCGGTCGCGCACCAGGGCCACGAAGTCGCCGGGTGACGGCAGCGGACCGTCCGCCCGGCGCTGCGCCGGTACGGCCGAGGAGGACGGCACCGCCGACAGGGTCGGCGAGGGCAGCCGTTCGCTCCAGCAGCCGGTGAGCATGGCCCGTACGAGCGCGTTCTCCCGGGCCGTCGACGCGGTCCACTCGGCGGTGGCGGTCAGCCGCTCGCGGGCGTCGCCGTTCGCGGTGAGCGCGCGCTCGACCCCGACGAGATAGCCGTCCGCCTCTCTCCTGACGAGGGCACGGGCCAGCCCTTCCTTGCTCCCGAACTCGTTGTACAGCGTCTGCCGGGACACTCCGGCCGCCGCCGCCACGTCCACCATTCGGACAGCGGACCACGGCCTACGGGCCAGCGCCGTGTAAGCGGCGTCCAGCAGGGATTCCCGCGCTGCAGGCATCATCGCCTCCCGAGGGCGAGCGGCACTGCGCCCAGATTTGACGCGCACCGGGGCACTGTCAAGGGGTCGCGGGAGCACTGGGGAGCGCCCTCGGGTCCCCGCGAGCCGCCTGACCGGCCGCTGTCCGCACCCTGGCCCCCTGTAGCCCGGTACCACTCCCGGCAGATAGCGTTCATCACATGCCGGACTACCACGACGACCTCCGCCTCGCCCACGTCCTCGCGGACGCCGCCGACGCGGCGACCATGGCCCGCTTCAAGGCCCTCGACCTCAAGGTGGAGACGAAGCCGGACATGACGCCGGTCAGCGAGGCGGACAAGGCCGCGGAGGAGGTCATCCGCGGCCAGCTCCAGCGCGCCCGCCCCCGCGACGCGATCCTCGGCGAGGAGTACGGCATCGAGGGCACCGGACCCCGCCGCTGGGTGATCGACCCCATCGACGGCACCAAGAACTACGTACGGGGCGTCCCCGTGTGGGCGACCCTCATCTCCCTCATGGAGGCGGCGGAGGGCGGCTACCAGCCCGTCGTCGGCGTCGTCTCCGCCCCCGCCCTCGGCCGCCGCTGGTGGGCCGCGAAGGGCCACGGCGCCTTCTCGGGGCGCAGCCTCACCTCGGCTTCCCGTCTGCACGTCTCCCGCGTCTCGAAGCTCTCCGACGCCTCCTTCGCGTACTCCTCGCTCACCGGCTGGGAGGACCAGGGCCGCCTGGGCGGCTTCCTGGACCTGAGCCGCGAGGTGTGGCGCACACGCGCGTACGGCGACTTCTGGCCGTACATGATGGTCGCCGAGGGCTCGGTCGACCTGTGCGCCGAGCCCGAGCTCTCGCTCTGGGACATGGCCGCGAACGCGATCGTCGTGACGGAGGCCGGCGGCACCTTCACCGGCCTCGACGGCCGCCCCGGCCCGCACAGCGGCAACGCGGCCGCGTCGAACGGCCTGCTCCACGACGAGTTCCTGGGCTATCTGAACGAGCGCTACTGAGCGGCACGATTGAGCGCGCACGCCCTCAATCGGCCGCACGCGCCCTCTTGTTGACCTCCGCTTTACCTGCCACTCTGAGGACACCCTCATTTGTGAACTTGTGAACCGCTGAACTATCGCAGCGGTTCCTAGGAGGTGACTCGGAACCCATGCTGGTCCGCGACGCCATGAGCACGGTGGTTCTCACCATCGGCCCCACCCACACCCTCCGCCAGGCCGCCGCCCTGATGTCCGCCCGCCGGGTCGGCGCGGCCATCGTCAACGACCCCGACGCCGATGGCATCGGCATCCTCACCGAACGCGACGTCCTCAACTCCGTCGGCCTCGGCCAGAGCCCGGACTCGGAACCCGTCCACGCCCACACCACCACCGACGTCGTCTTCGCCGCCCCGACCTGGACCCTGGAGGAGGCGGCCCTCGCCATGGCGCACGGAGGCTTCCGCCACCTCATCGTGCTCGACCGCGACGAGCCCGTCGGCATCGTCTCGGTCCGCGACATCATCCGCTGCTGGGCCCCGGTCCGGCAGCACGCGCCCGTCTGAGCACGCGGACGGGCCGGACCCCCCGTCCGGGGAAGTCCGGCCCGTCCGCTCACGACAAGCGATCCAGTGCTGGTGGTCCGTTCAGCCGCGCAGGGCCTGGACCGCGGCCTCCAGCCGCTTGCCGTAGTCTCCGTCGGCCTGACGGAAGTTGTCGATCGCGCGCTCGACGATGTCCTCGCGCGAGACCCGCGAGACCTTGGCGATGAAGCCCGCCAGGTTGGCGATCAGGCGCTCCTTCTCGTCCTCCGACATCAGACGGTAGAGGTTGCCCGCCTGCACGAAGTCGTCGTCCTCGGCGTGCACCGGCGCCGAGTGGTTGCCGGTGCCGCCGGTCACGGCGGTGGCGGACCACAGCGGACGATCCGTCTGGACGGGCCCGCCGAAGCTGTTCGGCTCGTAGTTCTTCGCACCGCCGCGCCGGCCGTCGTACAGGAAACCGTCCCGGGAGTTGGTGCGCACCTCGGTCGCGTGCGGGCGGTTCACCGGCAGGTGGTCGGCGTTGATGCCGACGCGATAGCGGTGGGCGTCGCCGTACGCGAAGAGCCGGCCCTGGAGCATCTTGTCGGGCGACGGGCCGACACCCGGCACGAAGTGCGCGGGCGAGAAGATGCTCTGCTCCACCTCCGCGAAGATGTTCTGCGGGTTCCGGTTGAGCCCCAGCTTCCCGATCTCCATCGGCGGGTAGCCCTCGTGGCGGCCACACCTTGGTGAGGTCGAACGGGTTGAAGCGCAGTCGCGCTGGTGGGAGTCGGGGTCCTCACCGGCGAGCCTGGCGGCCTCGGCCGAGGTCAGGTTCCTGATGCCCTGGTCGGTCTTGAAGTGGTACTTGACCCAGAAGACCTCGCCGGCCTCGTTGTTCCACTGGTAGGTGTGCGAGCCGTAGCCATTCATGTGGCGGTACGAGGCCGGGATGCCGCGGTCGCCGAACAGCCAGGTCACCTGGTGCGTGGACTCGGGCGACAGCCCCCAGAAGTCCCAGACGTTGTCCGCCTCCTGGCTGCCTGTATAAGGGTCGCGCTTCTGGGTGTGGATGAAGTCGGGGAACTTGATGGCGTCCCTGATGGAGAAGCGCAGGAAGGTCTCGGTCTGCTTGCCGACCTCGGAGAGGAACTTGGCACGCGTGTAGCGGGTGACGTCGGCGGTGACGGGGAAGGTGCCGTACGCCCCCGCGCCGCGGGCGTGGACGACGCGCTCCGGAATGCGCTCGCGGTTGAAGTGGGCGAGCTTCCCCAGGAGGAGCTGGTCCTGTACGAGTACCGGGCCGCCGACGCCCGCGGCGCCATTCCTTGCCGTCCCAGTCACTGAACCAACGTCGAACTCAATCCTATAATAGACAATATCTAAGTCAAGCAGAGATCCAAAGTCACACCTGGTCGCGACCTGGTCCCCCTTACTGTTAGGCTGGTGCGCATGAGCGACCTTCTGGAACGGCTGCGCGGACGCGGATGGCGGATGACCGCGCAGCGGCGTGTCGTGGCCGAGGTGCTCGACGGCGAACACGTCCACCTGACGGCCGACGAGGTCCACTCGCGGGCCGTCGCCAAGCTGCCCGAGATCTCCCGGGCGACCGTCTACAACACGCTGGGCGAACTGGTCTCCCTCGGCGAGGTCCTCGAGGTCGCCACGGACAAGCGCGCCAAGCGCTACGACCCGAACGCGCACCGGCCGCACCACCACCTGGTCTGCGCCCAGTGCGGCACCATCCGGGACGTCCACCCCGGAGGCAACCCGCTGGCCGACCTCCCCGACACCGAGCGCTTCGGCTTCACGGTGTCGGACGTCGAGGTGACGTACCGGGGCGTGTGCCCGAACTGCGCGGCGGCGTAGCGCTCTCTCTGCCTTCGGAAAGCCCCGGCATCAGTGGATGCCGGGGCTTTCTGCCGCGCTCTCCACAGCGCTCCCTGCCGCGCCTTCTGCCGTGTACGACCTTCCCGCACCCTTCCCGTATCTGACGGTCCGTCATATCGTCGGGCGGCACACCCCCCACCCCGTACCGAACTCCGCGAGGAGCAACCGTGGGAGATCCGCACCCAAAACTCCACGCCACCGATCTGACCCGCACCTTCGGCCGCGCACCCCGTGCCGTCGACGCCCTGGGCCCCGTCGACCTCACCGTCACCCCGGGCGAGTTCGTCTGCCTGGTGGGCCCGTCGGGCTGCGGCAAGTCCACGCTCCTGCGCATCGCGGCGGGCCTGCTCCGCCCGAGCACGGGCCGCCTGGAGATCCGTACGTCCAGCCCCCGCCCGGCCGCCATGATCTTCCAGGACTACGGCATCTACGACTGGAAGACGGTCCGCGCGAACGTCCGCTTCGGACTGGACATCCAGCGCGTCCCCCGCCGCGAGGCGAACGCACGCGCCGACGAGTGGCTCACCCGCATGGGCCTCGCCGACTTCGCGCACGCCTACCCGGCGGCCCTCTCCGGCGGCATGCGCCAGCGCGTGGCGATAGCCCGTGCCCTCGCGGTCGAGCCCGAACTCCTCCTCATGGATGAGCCGTTCGCCGCCCTGGACGCCCAACTCCGCATGATCCTCCAGGAGGAGCTGCTGGAGCTCACTCAAGCCACCCGCACCACCACCCTCTTCGTCACCCACAGCCTGGAGGAGGCGATCGTCCTCGGCGACCGCGTCCTGGTGATGTCCGCCCGCCCGGGCCGGATCATCGCCGAGCACCACCCGCCCTTCCCGCGCCCGCGCACCGGCGACATCCGCTCCACGCCCGAGTTCACATCCCTCAAGAGCGACCTGTGGGACCTCCTCAGGAAGGAGGCGGTGCCGGCATGACCACGCTCACTCCGGACCGGACCTCGGTCCTGGTCCGCCGCCCCGGCCCCCAAGAACTCCACCCCGTACGCACCCACCGCCGCAGGCGCGCTCTGGAACTGTCGCTCGCCGCGGCCGTCCCGTTGGTACTGATCCTGCTGTGGCAACTGGCCGCCGCCCAGGCCTGGATCGACGACCGCGTCTACCCGGCCCCGTCCACGATCCTCGCCGACGGCTGGGACCGGGCGGCGGCCGGTGACCTGTGGCCGGACGTGTGGGCGACCCTCAAACGCGTCCTGGCCGGCTACGCGATCGGCACGGCTGCGGGCTATGCGCTGGGCCTCCTGATGGGCTCCCTCTCCCTGGTGAGAGCGGCGCTGGAGCCGTTGCTCGACGCCCTGTACGTCGTACCGAAACTGGCCCTGCTCCCGATCTTCCTGAACATGTTCGGCCTGGGTGAGGGCCCGCAGGTGGCCCTGGTGGCGGCCACGGTCTTCTTCTTCGTATGGATCTCGACCATGTCGGCGGTGATCGCCGTCCCGACGGGCCACCGCGACGCGGGCCGGGTCTTCGGCGCCTCCTGGCGGCAGATGTTCCGCCACGTCCTGCTGCCGGCCTCGTTGCCGTCCGTCCTGGTGGGCGCGCGGATAGCGGCGGGCGTGGCGGTCCTGGTGATCGTCGCCTCGGAACAGATCGCCGCCACGAACGGCCTGGGCCACCTGATCTTCGACTCGCGCGCGCTGTTCCAGAACGACGTGATGTTCGTCGGCATCGTCTGTGTAGCCGTACTGGGCGTCCTGTTCTCCGAACTGGTACGGATCGTGGGACGGTTGCTCACTCCGTGGGCGCCCCGGGACCGCGGACGGGGGCAGTCATGAGGGGACGACGTGCCTACGGTGCCGTGATCGCCGTGGGTGTCCTGCTGGCGTCGGCGGCCTGTTCGTCGCCGTACGAGTCGGACTCGGAGCCGAAGGCAGGCGCGAACAACCGCACGATCCGCCCGGTGGAGGGCTGCGGCGACACATCCTGGACCGACCCCGCAGACCTCTCCCCCACCCGCCTGCCGGCCCGCTGCCAGGCCGGGGCCCCTCCGCCACAGCCCCTCCCCAAGACCCGGAAACTGACGATCGCGACGGGGACACTGAGCGCCGAGTACGTGGCACCGCTCCAAGTAGCCCTCGACAAGGGCGAGTTCAAGAAGGAGGGCCTGGATGTCACCCTGAAGGTACTGCCCACGCCGGACGCCCTCCCCCTCCTCGCCAAGGGGGACATCGACGCGCAGTGGGCGGCCCCGGAGGCGGCCGTCATGAACGGCATCCGCGGCGGTTTCGACATCAGGTGGGTCGCGGGCAACTTCTCACCCGACCCGGAGTCGAAGAGCGGCCTGTGGGTGCGGCTGAAGAAGGGCGAGAGCGCGGACCGGGTGGCCATGGCCGGGCGCAGGATGGGCACGATGATCGGCAAGGGTTCCGTGATCGCCTACCCCATGGAGAAGGCGCTGGAGAAGCACGGCGGCGGCCTCGACAAGATCCAGTACGCCCAACTGGGCTCCGCCGACGTCCTCACCGCCCTCCAGAACGGAGGCGTCGACTCGGCCTGGCTCCTCGATCCCGTCTGGCGCAGGGTCGACGGCGAGCCCGGATACGCATTCCTCGGCGGCCAGCCTCTGGGCGAGCCCCTGGGCGGCATGCTGTACGGCCCGAGTCTGCTGAACGACGACGTGGACGCGGGAGTTGCCCTGCTCCGGGCCTACATCCGCACGATCAACACGTACTTCACGTCCGACTACAAGCGGGATGCGGCCTTCGTCTCCTACCTGGCCAAGCTCCTGAAGGCCGACGAGGCGATCCTCACGTCCACCCCGTCCCTCCGCATGGACTGGGAAATCCGCACCGGCACCACGGACCGCCTCCAGACCGCCTACCGCGCCCAGGGCGTCACAGAGGGCGACCCGCTACCAGAGTCGAAGACGGTGAACAGAGCCTTGTACGAGGAGGCGACAGGCCACCGCTCCTGACAAACACGCCCATCACCGACAAACATCAAGGGCCGGAACCCATTTCTGGATTCCGGCCCTCGGCCTTCAGTAGCGGGGACAGGATTTGAACCTGCGACCTCTGGGTTATGAGCCCAGCGAGCTACCGAGCTGCTCCACCCCGCGTCGATGAATGGAACACTACGTCAAGGAGACCAGCAGAGGCAAATCGATTACCATCCCCTCATCAGCCCAGGTCAGCGCCACCCCACACCCCTCTCACCCTCGACTCCGATCCGCATCCTTCAGCCCGTCGGGCGTTCGAGGACGAGGCCCTTCGGGCTGAAGGGTCTGGGGCGCAGCTCCGGCGGGGTGCGGGGGCGGAGCCTCCCGTGGAGTGCGGGAGCGAAGCCTCCCGGATCCAGGGGGCGCAGTCCCCGCCTGGATCCGGGGGCGGAGCTCCACCAGGCGTGCAGGGGACGGAGCCCCGGCGGGGCCCAGGGACGAAGCCGCGTGGGCGCACGGGGCGCAGCCCCGCCAGGCGTGCAGGGGACGCAGTCCCAGCGGGGTCCCAGGGGCGCAGCCACGCATGGAGTGGGGGCGAAAGCCTCGCGTGAGATGCAGGGGACGCACTCCCCGTCGGGGTCCAGGGGCGGAGCCCCTGGTGGGGTCGAAGGGGCGGAGCCCCTGGGGATGGGACGGGTAGGGGCGGCGGGGGCGAGGAACACCCCGGCAGCAACCCCAACCCCGAGCCCCCCCGGCCTCAGCCCAGCGAAAGACTCACGCCGACAGCTCCTGCCGCAGCGCATCCCGCAACCGAGCCGCCCGCTCCGCAACCTCCCCCGGCCCAAGCACCACCGCCCGATCAGCCCACCGTTGCCCCTCGGCCAGCTCCCCCCGACGCGCGTAGACGAGGGCAAGCCGCAACGCCGCTCGCCCATGCCCCGCATCAGCCGCCCGAGTCCACCACACCGCAGCCTCCGGCTCACTCCCCTCCCGAGCCAGCAACAGCCCAAGATTGAACGCACCGTTACGAGACCCGGCCTCGGCAGCCTCCCGATACCACCGCGCGGCCTCCACGACATCGCCCCGCGCAGCGGCCAGCATCCCGACCCGAACCTGCGCCCGCCGATGCCCGAGCGAAGCCGCCCGCTCGTACCACTCCTCGCACTCGCTCTTCTCGTGCACCGTCTCCCCGAGCTCATGCGAAGGCACCGGCGGCCGCCGAGCATCCAGGACAGTCGCCAGCCGGTACGCGGCCTCCGCACTGCCACCCCCCGCCGCACACCGCAGGTACCGCTCCGCCTCCCGGTCGTCCCCGTCCCGCAGCCGCGCGATCCCGACCTGAAGCGCCGCTTCCGTATGCCCGGCGCCCGCAGCCCGCTCGTACCACCGCAGCGCGACGGCGTCCTCGCCCCGCCCGGCGAACAGAATCCCCAGGTTGAACGCGGCATCGACGCTCCCGGCCTCCGCGGCCTTGGAGAACCACGGCTCCGCCCCCCGCGCGTCCCCGCCCTGCAGCAACAGGATCGCCAGCGCGTTCGCCGCCTCGCGGTGTCCGGCGTACGCAGCCCGCCGGTACCACTGCTCGGCCTGCGCGGTCCGCCCCTGCTCGGCGCAGAGCAGCCCGAGGTTGTACGCCCCGTTGTCGTCACCGGCGTCCATCGCCGCCCGGTACCACCGCTCGGCGGTCTGCGGCTCCCCGCGCTCGGCATGCAGCGCGCCCAGCGCGTTGGCCGCGTTGCCGTCGCCGTCCTGCGCGGCCCGCAGCCACCACACGGCGGCACTCTCGGTGTCCCCGGCGTCCCGCAGCAGGAACCCGAGCGCGCAGGCGGCCCGCGCCTCCCCGTCCTTGGCGGAGGTCAGGTACCAGCGCCCGGCCTCCTTGAGCTCGCCGCGCTTCTCCAAGGTCGCCCCGAGGTGCAGCGCGGCCCGCCGGTGCCCGCGCGCGGCGGCCTGCCGGTACCACTGCTCGGCCTCGTCCGTCGCACCGGAACCAGCAGCAGTACCAGCACCAGCACCGGAGACAGCGCTGTCACCCCCGGCATCCACCTCGCCCACCGTCTTGCGATCAAGCGCACGGGCCAGCCGGTACGCCGCCTCCCGATGCCCCCGCTCGGCCGCGGACCGCATCCAAAGCTCGGCCCCGGCGTCCCCGCGATGCTCCAGCAGATCGGCGAGGGCGTACGCGCCCAGCGCGTGCCCCTGTTCGGCGGACTGCCGCAGCCAGTACTCCGCGGCCGGCTCGTCGCCCCGCTCCCGGTGGTGCCGGCCCAGCGCGTGTGCGGCCGCGGCGGACCCGGCGACGGCGGCGATCCGCCACCATCCGGCGGCGTCGTCGGCGTACCCGCGCTGATGGAGGAGGACTCCCAGGTTGTTGGCGGCGGCCCGGTCACCGGCCGCGGTGGCGGCACGCAGATGGGGCTCGGCTCCGTCGAGATCACCGCGGCGCAGCAGCATGGCCCCGAGGACGCTCATCGCCTCGACGTCGCCGGTCTCGGCGGCGATCCGCCGACGGATCTCTTCGGCCGCGTCCTCGGCGACACCCTCGACCGCCTCCCCGGCCTCGTCCGGCTGGGAAGGTTGCACAAAACGCCCTGTCTCGAACAGAGTTGCCTTGTCCCCCATAACGTCCATCGTCGCACCACCTGCAACCTGGGTACACCTGGTATACCGCAGCCAGTGAGGTCACTTCAGCGTTTTGTCGACATGCCCACAGAGAGACAAGTCAAACACAGAAGTCCCCAACTCCCCTCGGCGGCACGGCCGTCCCTGATGTCGGCACATGCGTTCGCACATCACGAAGGCCCGGATCCTTTTCAGGATCCGGGCCTTCGTTGGTCTGTGACTCACGTCGTCGACCTTGAGTAGCGGGGACAGGATTTGAACCTGCGACCTCTGGGTTATGAGCCCAGCGAGCTACCGAGCTGCTCCACCCCGCGCCGTTGTTCTGCAACCGTATCACGGCGCGGGGTGGGCTTTGACCAGCTGCTTTGGACTGCCGATCAGCGGCTGTCAGGACTACCGATCAGCCGCTGTCGGGACTGTCGATCATCCGCTGTCCGGACTGCCGGTCGGGCTCGGACTGCCGCCCGGGCTCGGACTGCCGCTGGGACTGGGACTGCTGGTGCCGCCACCACCGGTCTTGTCGGCCGCGGCCTGCGCGTCCTCGGCCCGCCGCAGCGCGGCCTCCAGGTCCGCCTGGGCCCGGCCGTACGCCTCCCAGTCACCCTTCTTCAGGGCTTCCTGGCCGGCGTCGAAGGCCTTCTGGGCGTCGTCCAGGGCCTTTTGGACCGTGGGGTTACTGGACGTCGGTGGTGGGGTCGTGCCCGGGTCCTCGCCCTCGTCCGGTGGCTCGGGAGTCGAAACGTCCGCTCCGAAGACCTTGTTGAGGGCTTGGTCGAGGGTGTCCTCGAAGGCGGTGTTGCCTCCGTAGCTCACCAACACCTTCCGCAGCAGCGGGTACTTGAGTCCACCACCGCGTACGTAGACCGGCTCCACGTAGAGCAGTCCTCCGTCGAGTGGCACCGTCAGCAGGTTGCCGTACTCCACCTCGGAGTCGCCGCCCTGCAGAAGTCTGATGGACTCGGCGATGTCCTGTTCGGAGTTGAACTGGCTCTGCACCTGTTTGGGCCCGTTGACGGTCGTACTGGTCGGCAGTTTCAGGATTCTGATCTTGCCGTAGTCGGGAGTGCCCGCCTCCGCGTCGACCGCCATGAACGCACTGAGGTTGTCCCGCCCGTTGGGCGTGAAGGTGGTCGTCAGCGAGAACGCCTGTGCCGACTGGTCGGGCATCTTCATGCTCAGGTAGTACGGCGGCACCGCGTCACCCGACTTGTTGGTCGGGTCGTCCGGCACCTGCCACACCTCGCTGCCGCTGAGGAACGTGTCCGCGTCCTCGACGTGGTAGCGGCTGAGCAGCTCGCGCTGGACCTTGAACAGGTCCTGCGGGTACCGGAGATGGGCCATCAGTGATGCGGAGATGTCGCCCTTGGCCTTCACCGTGCCCGGGAACGCCTTCATCCAGGTCTTAAGGACCGGGTCCTGGGTGTCCCACTGATAGAGCTTGACCTGGCCGGTGTAGGCGTCGACGGTCGCCTTCACCGAGTTGCGGATGTAGTTGACCTGGTTCTGCTGGGCCACCACCGCACGCGAGTTGTTCGTCGCGGTCAGCGAGTCGGCCGTCGTGTCACCAAGCGTCGTACGCGAGGAGTACGGGTAGCCGTTCGTCGTCGTGTACGCGTCGACGATCCACTGGATCTTGCCGTCCACGACCGCCGGGTAGGCGTCGCCGTCGATGGTCAGCCAGGGCGCCACCGCCTCGACGCGCTGCTTGGGCGTGCGGTTGTAGAGGATCCGCGATCCCTCGCCGATCGCCCCGGAGTACATGATCTGCGGTTCGCTGAACGCCAGCGCGTACGCGGCCCGGTTGACCGGGTTGGAGAGGTTGACCCCACTGTTGGCCGTGTAGCTGAAGGTCTTCTCTCCGCTGTCGTCGGAGTAGTCGATCTCCTTCTGGGGACCGCCGACGATCGAGTACGTGGTGGTCTTCTCGCCGTAGTAGATCCGCTGCTGGTACGTCCCGAGGTCACCCTGGGACGGCAGGTCGGACTCGGTGAAGACCGGGCGGCCCTCGGCGTCGGCCGTGGTGCCCTTGGCGGCGACCACGCCGTACCCGTGGGTGTAGCGGAAGTGGTCGTTGATCCAGTTGTTCTTCGGAATGCCGTTGAGGTTCAGCTCACGTAGACCGATGACCGTGTCCTGGTCCTTGCCGTCCTTGCTGTAGCGGTCGACGTCCAGGTTGGTCGGGAACGCGTAGTAGTTACGCATCTGCTGGAGCTGCTGGAACGTCGGCGAGACGATGTTCGGGTCCATGACGCGGATGCTGGCCGTGCCGTCGACGTCGTCGCGCAGCTTGGTCTTGTCCGTGGTGGTGGACTTGCCCGCGTAGTCGGTGACCTTGGTGTCGTCGATGCCGTACGCGTCACGCGTCGCCTTGAGGTTCTTGGCGACGTACGGCGCTTCCTTGGCCTGCTCGTTGGGCTGGACCTGGAACTTCTGGACGATCGCCGGGTACAGACCGCCGATGAGGATCGCCGAGAGCACCATCAGACCGAAGCCGATGACGGGCAGCTGCCAGGTGCGCCGCCACAGGGTGGCGAAGAACAGCACGGCGCAGATGACGGCGATGCAGAACAGGATCGTCTTGGCCGGCAGATAGGCGTTGGCGTCGACGTACCTGAGGCCGGTCCAGCTGTCGGTGGCCTTGAAGTCGCTGGACTTCACGGCCAGTCCGTACCGGTCGAGCCAGTACGCGACCGCCTTGAGGGCGACGAAGATGCCCAGCAGCACCGACAGGTGCCCAGTCGCGGCGGACGTGGCACGCGCGCCCGGAGAGGTGACCCTGAGCCCGCCGTACAGGTAGTGGGTCAGCGCGGCGGCGATCACGGAGAGGATCGCGGCGGCGAAGCCGAAGCCGAGCAGGAACCGGTACCAGGGCAGGTCGAAGGCGTAGAAGGAGACGTCGAGGTGGAACTGCGGGTCCTTCTGGTTGAAGGGCACGCCATTGACCCACATCAGCCAGGTCCGCCACTGGCTCGACGCCGAGGCGCCGGCGATGAGGCCCACCAGGGCGGTGATTCCCAGGAGCAGCCACCTCTTGTAGGGCGCGATGCCCATCCGGTAGCGGTCCAGGCTCTGCTGCTCCATCGACATGGCGCTCAGCGGCGGACGCAGCCGGTGGGCCAGCCAGATGTTGAGGCCGACCGCCAGGGCCATCAGCAGACCGAAGACGAAGAACAGCCCGATCTTGGTCCACAGGGTGGTCGTGAAGACCGACGAGTAGTTCACCGACCGGTACCAGAGCCAGTCCGTCCAGAACCCGGCGAACATGGTGAACGCCATGCCGAGGACGGCAAGGACGCCCAGTGTCATGAGCAGGGTCCGGACACGCCGGGACGGGCGGCCCACTCTGATCCGTGGCCCCGTCGGGCCTCCGCCGCGGTCCGGCATCTGGAAAGCCAAGGTGCGCACCTCGAAGTTCGCTGTTGGTATGTCAGACCCGCGTCGTCACGGGCCGTCCGTGGGCCTCGTGATCGTAGGCCCCCACCTATGCAACTTACTCACGCTTTACTCGGTTCCCGATTCCGGCCCTGAACGAGAGAGGATTGTGACCATGTCCAACACTCCCATGGCGGCGAGCCCGCTGACCCGGGCCGTTCTCGAGATCGACGAGTACGCCTCCGGCCTCGGCTGGGACCAGCCCGCCCGCCTCTTCGCCCTCGTAGACACCGCACGGCTGCGCACTCAGGAACCCGCCCTCGCGGCCCAGCTCGGCCTCGACGCGGAGCAGCAGACCACCGGCCTCACCCCGATCGAGCAGGAGGAGATCCCCGCGGGCAAGCCGCTCGACGAGTTCCTCGGCACGATCGCCTGGCCCGACGCCGTGGTCGGCTGCGCGCTCACCGTGGAGCGCCTGATGCTGCCGCCGTCCGCGGAGGCGTCCGTCCCGGAAGGGCTGACCGAGAAGAAGCTCGCCCAGTGGGTGGCCGAGCACCCGGACCGCCAGGAGGTCCGTATGACCGTCGCGGTCCTGCGCGACGGCGCCCGCGACTCGGCCCTGCGGCTGCGCGAGAAGGACTCCCCGACGGAGGTCCTCACGGGCGGTGCTCTGGTGCCGGGCCTTGCGGAGGCGCTGGCGGCGACGTTCGAGGAGTAGCCCTGCGGGCTACTGCGTCGTGCATTTCGTCAGGTCGGCGGTGTCGCCCGAGCGGATGTCCTTGAGAGCGCCGAGGGCGTCGTCGATGGTCTTCACCTTGACGAGGGTGAGCCCGTCGGGGGCGTCGCTCGCGGCGGCCGCGCAGTTGTCGGCCGGCGTGAGGAAGTACTGGGCGCCCTTGCTGCGCGCGCCGACGGTCTTCATCTCGATGCCGCCGATCGGGCCGACCTTGCCGTCGTCGTCGATCGTCCCGGTGCCGGCGACGAACTTGCCGCCGGTGAGGCTGCCCGGGGTGAGCTTGTCGTAGATGCCGAGCGCGAACATCAGCCCGGCACTCGGCCCGCCGACGTCGGCGAGCTTGATGTCGATGGCGAACGGGAACGTGTGGTCCGTCCCCGCCGAGATCCCGACGATGGCGCGCTTCTCGCCGCCGTCGTCGGAGGCCTTCGTCGTGATGGTGACGTCCTCGGTCCGGGTCGCCGTCTTGTTCTCCTTCTCAGCGGCGGCCTGTTCCTTGGCGGGCACGATCGTGAAGACGACGTCCTCGCCGGGCTTGTGCTTGGTCACCAGCTCGGCGACGTCGGCGGGCTCCTTCACCGCCGTACCGTCGACGGCCTTGATCACATCCCCGGCGTGCAGCCTGCCCTGGGCCGGGGTGTCCTTGACGACCGTCGAGACGATCACCCAGGACCGCACCGGGACGTCCAGTTCCTTGAGGGCCGCGACCTTGGCGCTCTCCTGGGACTGGCTGAACTCCTCGGCGTTCTCCTGGGTCGACTGCTCCTCGGTCTTGCCGTCCGGATAGAGGGTGTCGTGCGGCACGACCTTGTTGTCGTGCGCGAGCCACCCGTAGACGGCCTCGACGAGGTTCATCTTGTAGTCGGCGCTGGTGACCCGGACGGTGGTCATGTTCAGGTTCCCAGTCGTCCCGTACGTCTTCCGCCCCGAGATCTGCAGCACCGGCTCGCCGTCGTGGTCCCCGAGCGTGTTCACCGTCGGACCCGGTGACATCTCCGAATAGGGCACATTGATGAAGACTCCCGCGCACAGGAGCGCGATCAGCATCAGGGTGGAGGCGAGCATCGTCGCGGTGCGGCGTGGCATGGCACGACAGTACGGGACGCCTCTGTCAGCACACCGTGAGGGCCGCGTCCGGGTCATGTGCCGGAGCGGGGCTTCTCCATGGCGGCGCGGAAGCGGGCGTACCCGTCGAGCTCGGGGCCGTCGCTGCGGACCTTGCGGGTCCGATTGGCCCAACTGCCCCAGAGACCGGCGCCGATCGCAGCCACAAGCGGAATCAACAACCAGGCGAGCGCCGCCATGCCGTCCTCCCAACCCCGATGAGCGACCGCAAACTGACTGGTCAGCAGACTAACCGTCCGCACCGACAACGCTCACGCCAGGGGTGCGGTTACGCAACCGGAAGGGGAGTCACGCAGGGGGAGGCGGGCTCAGCAGGCGCCGACCCACTCCTCGGTGCCGTCGGAGAACTTCTGATGCTTCCAGATGGGCACTTCGTGCTTGAGGTCGTCGATCAGCTTCCGGCACGCCTCGAAGGCCTCGCCCCGGTGCGGACAGGAGACGGCCACCACGACGGCGAGGTCCCCGACCTTCAGGTCACCCACGCGATGCACGGCCGCGAGGGCCCGCACCGGGTACTCGGCGACGACCTTCTCGGCGATCCGCCGCATCTCGGCCTCGGCGCTGGGGTGGCACGAGTACCCGAGCTCATCGACATCGGCACCCCCGTCATGGTTCCGCACGGTCCCGACGAACAACGCGGTCCCGCCCGCGGCCTCGTCCCCGACGGCCCGGAAGACCTCGTCCAGGGAGAGCGCCGTCTCCCGGATGGCGAGGAGCTTGACGGGATCCTGGGCGGCCTGCTCACCGGGGTGGTCGTGTGTGGGTGCCATGCCTCCATCCTGCCGCACGCCGACGAGGACGAGGAACAGCGTCATCGACCGGTACGCACGCGTGCCTGCTTGGAGCCTCCTACAGACGGCGCGCCGCGACCGACTGAAGGCGGTGTGCGGCACGCCCTTCCGTCAGATCCGGCGCCGAGCCTTCCGGGCCCGCCGTACGACCGCCGCCGCACCCAGCAGAGCCACCGTCGCCCCCGCGGCCCCGGCCGCGGTCGCGTCCTTGCGCCCGAGTCGCCGGCCCGCCACGGTGTGTCTCCCGGAGACCTCGTCCAGCAGCTCCGCGAGCACCTCCTCGTTGGTCCACTGCGGCCGCCACCCCGCGTCGTGCAGCCGGCTCCCGCTGACCACCCAGGGGTACATCGTGTAGGCCAGGTCGCCCGCCGGGGACGGCGTCAGCCCGATCCGGTGCAGCCGGGCCGCCGCGCCCAGCGCGACGGTGGACGGCAGTTCCATCCGCCGGATCCCGCTGAGTTCCTCGACCTCCTCCTGCTCCAGCCACCCGTCGCACCCGACGGCGAGTTCCCCGTCGACCTTCTCCAGGACGGCGTACTCCAGGGCACTGCACAGGTCCTCGACGTGACAGAACTGCCAGGCGGGCCGCGACCCGGCCACCACCAGCAGCCGAGGTGACTCGAAGTACCTGGTCAGCGCGGTGTCCGTCTCCCCGACCAGCACCGCCGGCCGGACCACGGTGACGTTGAGCCCCGGATGCGCCCGCGGCGCGCGCCGGGCGAGTCGCTCGATCTCCAGCAGATCCCCGACTCCGGTCGCCTCCGCCGTGGCCCGCAGCTCCGCGTCCTCGGAGAGCGGCAGCTCGTTGTCCGGCAGGGCCCCGTAGACCATGGCGGACGTGCACAGCACGACCCGGTGCACGCCGGCCGCCGCGGCAGCCGTCAGCACGGTCTGTGTCCCCCGTACGTTGTAAGCCGTACGGGCGGCCGCGTCGGTCTCCAGATCCAGGTCGAGCGCCAGATGCACGACCGCGTCTGCCCCGCGCAGCTTCTCCGCGATGGCCGGATCCCGTACATCCAGGATGTGCCACTGCGCCGCCGCGCACTCGCCGCGCCGCTCGTCGATGGCGATGACCTGCTTGATCTCGTCCGAGGCGGCGAGCCGCTCGACGAGCAGCGCGCCGACACCGGACGCGGCACCGGTGACCGCGACGACGGGCCCGCGCGCACCGGGCGTGGTTGAGTGGTTTCGCGCTGCGCGAACCTGCGGATCTGGGGAACTCACCGGGCGTCTCCAGCGGTTGTCTTCAGTACGCACGCGAGTGACGCGTACGTACCAGGTGGCATCCATCCTGCCGCAGGCCGAGAGTCGGCGAAGCACCGAGGCCCCAAGCGCCTCGGGTGTCTACGCTGGGTGGTGTTATCGGGCAGTCAGCCGTCGGAGACAACCGGCGGCCTTACCAGCCGAGGAATCCCGTGAGTGACACCCCATTCGGATTCGGCCTTCCGCCGGAGGAGCCGGACGACGGCGACGAGGGCAAGAAGAAGGACCCGCAGAGCGGCGGTGGTCAGGGCCCGGCCAACCCGTTCGGTTTCGGCGGGCTGCCCGGCGCCGGTGGCTTTGGCGGCCCCGGTGCGGACAATCCGCTCGCTGCCATGTTCGGTTCGCTGAACCCCAACGACCTGGGCGCCGCCTTCCAGCAGCTGGGCCAGATGCTCTCGTACGAGGGCGGCCCGGTGAACTGGGACATGGCCAAGCAGATCGCCCGCCAGACGGTCTCCCAGGGCACGGCCGACGGCACCAAGGACGCGAGCGTCGGCCCCGCCGATCGCACCGCGGTCGAGGAGGCCGTCCGGCTGGCCGACCTGTGGCTCGACGACGCGACGTCCCTGCCGTCCGGCGCGGGCTCCGCGGTGGCATGGAGCCGCGCGGAGTGGGTCGAGGCGACCCTGCCCGCGTGGAAGGAGCTCGTGGACCCGGTCGCCGAGCGCGTCGGCGCGGCCATGGGCGACGTCCTGCCGGAGGAGATGCAGGCCATGGCCGGCCCGCTGATCGGCATGATGCGCTCGATGGGCGGCGCCATGTTCGGCACGCAGATCGGGCAGGCCGTCGGCGTGCTCGCGGGCGAGGTCGTCGGTTCCACCGACATCGGCCTGCCGCTGGGCCCGGCCGGCAAGGCCGCGCTGCTGCCGGTGAACATGGAGGCGTTGGGCAAGGACCTCGGCGTGTCGAAGGAGGAGGTGCGGCTGTATCTCGCCCTGCGCGAGGCTGCCCACCAGCGCCTGTTCGCACACGTGCCGTGGCTGCGCTCGCACCTGTTCGGCGCGGTCGACGGCTACGCGCGCGGGATCAAGGTCGACACCGCCAAGCTGGAGGACGTGGTCGGCCAGTTCGACCCGCAGAACCCCGAGCAGCTGCAGGACGCCCTTCAGCAGGGCATGTTCCAGCCCGAGGACACGCCCGAGCAGAAGGCCGCCCTGGCCCGTCTGGAGACGGCCCTGGCGCTCGTCGAGGGCTGGGTGGACGCGGTGGTGCACGCGGCCGCCAAGCCGCGGCTGTCGTCCGCGGACGCGCTGCGCGAGACGCTGCGCCGCCGCCGTGCCTCGGGCGGCCCCGCCGAGCAGACGTTCGCCACGCTGATCGGCCTGGAGCTGCGCCCGCGCCGCCTGCGCGATGCCTCCCGTCTGTGGGCCTCGCTCACCGACGCGCGCGGTGTCGACGGCCGGGACGCCCTGTGGGCGCACCCGGACATGCTGCCGACGGCCTCCGACCTGGACGACCCGGACGGCTTCGTGCACCGCGAGCAGCTGGACTTCTCCGAGCTGGACAAGATGCTCGGCGAGGCCGCGGACAAGCCCGACCTCAAGAAGAAGGGCAACGGCTCCAACGACGCCAAGGACACCGACAAGGGCGACGACACCGAGTGAGCCTGTACGACGACGCGGTCCTCGTACTGAAGAGCTACGAGGGCCAGGAAGAGCTGCGCCAGGCCTACCTGGACCACCTCGCCGCACATCCGGACGGCATGTGGAAGGCGTGCCGGGCCGGTCATCTCACGGCGAGCGCCCTGGTGATCGACCCGGAGCGCGGCCGGGTGCTGCTCACGCTCCACAAGAAGCTGCGCATGTGGCTCCAGATGGGCGGCCACTGCGAGCCGCAGGACGCCTCCCTGGAGGCGGCGGCCCTGCGTGAGGCGACAGAGGAGTCCGGCGTCGAGGGGCTGACGCTGCTTCCGGGCGGCCCGGTGTCCCTCGACCGGCATGCGATCCCGGCGCCGTGCCACTGGCACTTCGACGTCCAGTACGCGGCCGTGGCCCCGCCCGACGCGGCGCACGCGGTCAGCGACGAGTCGCTCGACGTGCGCTGGTTCGCATACGACGAGGTGGCGTCCGTGGCGGACGAGTCGGTCGTACGGCTGCTGGAAGCGACCCGCGCGAGGCTGTGAACGTGTGGGGCTGTGAACGTGTGTAAGGGGCGACTGCCCTGGCGATCGCCCCTTACGTTCGTCTCCGGCGATGCCGGAGGCTCAGGCGTTGCTTGCCCCGAGGGAGTTCCCCCGCATGCCGAACTGGCCGAGCATCCCCGACGAGCGAAGGTGCTGCGGCGGCAGCAGCTCGCTGGGCTGCACCAGGACGTGCCCCGTGCCGGAGAACTGCATCTCCCAGCCCTCGCCGGTGGAGCCCTTGCGGCGCCACACGGCGGACGTGGAGGTGGGGGCCTGGAGCTGGGTCCGCAGGGACGTGGACCAGGCGACCACGGCGTCCGCGTCGCAGCAGACGTTCTTCTCCGGGGTCACCTCCATCACCAGCGGCTCGCCCGAGGTCATGAGCACGACCTGCCCGGACCCGGTCAGCTCCAGGTTGTAGGCACCCGCCGAGGCGATCTCCACGGCACTGTCGACCGCGACGATGCCGACGCCCAGGGAGCCGTCGAAGGCAAGGACGTAGGAGCTGTCGACGGTCAGGCCGCGGCCGACCTCCATGATGTGCAGGTGCTGGGCGAGGTTGGCGAGATAGACGATGCCGTTGCCCTTGCAGCGCATGAGTTCCAGGCGCTCGCCGGTCATCCGCTCGACGTTGCGCCAGCTGCGGTTGCGGTACTGGCTGTCGAACTCGATCTGCCCCTCGAAGGCCACCATGGCGCCCTGGCGGGCGAGTATGGGGCTGCTGCCGCGGGTGACGTCGGTCTTCAGGAGCTGCGGGTTCTGCAGGGTGTAGCGGCCGGTGGACTCCACCGGGACGTGTGCGAAGAGTGTGCTGTGCATGATGTGCGTGGTGCTCCCTTCAGCCCCGGATCTTGAATCGGTCGCCGGTGTCCTCGCTCGGCTGGACGACCACGAAGCCCTGTCCCTTGAAGCCGATCTGGAAGGCCTCACCACTGCCCCGGCCGATGAGGGCGCTCGCCTTGACCGTGCGGCGCGCCTTCATGTCCATGCCGGTCGTCCAGGCGATCAGCGCGTCCGGGTCGACGTACGTCTCGCGTTCGGCGCAGTCCAGGGCCATCGGAATGCCGCGGCTGACCAGCGCGACCCAGCCCGTGCCCCGTACGACGAGGTTGGTCAGGCCCGAGCCGGACAGCTTGGCGAGACCCTTGACCGGCTCGATGGTCAGCTCGAGCGAGGCGTCGCAGGCCAGCAGCGTGGCTCCGTTGACCGAGAGCGCCTCGCCGTTCAGGTGGAGGACGATGACGTCGCCGCCGTAGTCGGCGAGATAGAGGTCGCCGTCACCGCGGCAGAGCATCAGCCTGCCACCCTCGCCGCTGACCATCTCCTCCGCCGAACGGCGCAGGCTGGCCGGCGCCCCGTCGAACTGCACATAGCCCTCGTACGCGATCATCGAGCCGGCCTTGGCCAGCAGATCGTGGCCGCTGGCCATGGTGACCTTGAGCGTCTTGGAGCTGTGCACAGTCATCCGGACGCCGGTCGAAGCGGCGCGGTGAGCGCTGAGAGTCTGGGTGTCCATGGGCCTCACACCTCGAAGGGCTGTACGACGACGAAGTTGCCGGGGGCGCCGCGGAACTGGAGGTTCACGGCCTCCGAGGTCTGCCGGGAGTACCCGGAACGGCGCAGCCTGAGCGCGGTCGTGGTGACGGCCTGCGCACCGGCGGACCAGGCGATGACGGCGTTCCCGTCGACGTAGGTGGCCGGACCCACGGGGATCACGACCGGCACGCCGCGTGTCTTCACGGCGACCGCTCCGGTCCCCGAGAAGAGCATGCTGAACAGCCCGCCGCCCGGCAGACCCGCGCCCTCGATGCGGCGCACCTCGGTGTCCAGGGCCTCGTCGAAGGCGAGCACACCCTGCGCGCTGGTGTAGAGCTGCTCCCCCTGGAGGCGGATGACGAACACCCGACTGGCCTCGTCGGCGAGGAAGACCTCGCCGTCACCGGAACAGCGCATCAGGGACATGCCCTGGCCGGTGAGCGCTCCGGTGAGCTTGCCGAGCAGACCGGAGCCCTTGTGGGCGAAGTCGATGTCGCCCTGGTAGGCGACCATGCTGCCCTGCTTGGCGAGGATGTTGGCACCCTTGGTGAGCGTGGCCCGCACCAGCTGCGGGTTCTGCTCGGTCCAGCGGTCCCCCACGGGGGCTTCCGCGTACTTCGTGAGGACGACACGGACGTTCGCCTCGGGCGGCACCGGCGCCAGCGTTGTGGCGCCGCCGAAGGGCTGGGCCTGGCCCGGGAAGGCGCCGGGGGCGCCCGGAGGCGTGAACTGGCCGGCGGGTGCCCCAGGGGGCGTGAACTGGCCGGCGGGTGCTCCGGGGGGCGTGAACATCTGCGGGCTCGTGGGCGCGGGGGCCGCCTGCGGTGGGACGCCGGGCGGGGTACCGAATCCGGCGGGCGGGGCGGTCCCGGCGATCGTCGGTGCCGTGTGGACGGACGGGGCCGCGGGGGCGGGGGCTCCGAAGGAGGGAGCCGGCGCGGGTGCGGGAGGTGCCGAGGGCGCGGCGGCCTGCGGCGGCGCGAACGCCGGTGCCTGGGTCTGCGCCGGGGCGGCCGGTGCGGGTGCGGGCTCCTCCTCGGCGACCTCGCCGCCGAAGTTCTTCAGCAGCGCGTCGAGGCCGCCGTCGAAGCCCTGCCCGACCGCGGCGAACCGCCAGACGTCCTTCAGGTACAGGTCGCCCAGCATGACGGCACGTTCCGTGGAGAACTCGCCGCCGGCGAAGGAATACCGGGCGACCTCCTCGCCGCCCGCGACGATACGGACGTATCCGGGAGCGATCTGCGACATCTGGCCGGCGCCGTCGATCGTCGCCGTGAACGACAGCTTCTGGATCTGCGGCGGGATCTTGTCGAGCGTGACCCTGAAGGCCTCTGTGTCACCCGCCTGCGCGCCCAGGAGCTGGATGGATTCCTCGGGGGACTTCGGCTGGTTGAAGAAGACGAAGTACCGGTCGTCCGAGAGCTGTTCGTCGGCGTCGAGCCCGAAGCAGCTGATGTCGAAGGTCAGCCCGGGGCCGGAGATCTGTACGCCTACGTACAGATCCGTGCCCGCGGTGAGGTCACTGATCTTGGCCTTGTGGCCGCGTTGGAATTCCCTGGCCATGCGTAACGACCGTCCCCCATCCCGAATGTGAGTGCGTCGCGACAGGCTAACGGCAAAGTCGGACACCGGAGGAAGTCGGTACAGATCCGGTACAAAATCCCGCGCGGCTCCCGATACGACCTGCCGTCAGGGCGGCCGTCACTCTCCGCGCGCGGCCGGAAGGTGGGGCAACCGCTCGGCGGCGACCACTCCTTCGAGATAGCCGCGGGCCCGCTCGGTGCGCGGATACGCCTCCAGCAGCCGCCAGAAGCGGGGGCCGTGCCCGGGGACGAGCAGATGCGCCAGCTCGTGGAGGAGGACGT
Organism: Streptomyces sp. a15; assembly: GCF_059026085.1. NCBI lineage: Bacteria > Bacillati > Actinomycetota > Actinomycetes > Kitasatosporales > Streptomycetaceae > Streptomyces > Streptomyces sp. A15. Next base: position 81,222 of record NZ_JBWLKM010000001.1, read on the forward strand.
AGTCGACGACGTACTCGGGCATGCCCTGCAGGCGGTGGGACAGCCGGATGCTGCCCTCGGACGGGGTGCACGAGCCCCAGCGGGTGTTCTGGTTGGTGACCCAGCGCACCGAGTTCGGCCGGGCCCGGCCGTCGAAGTACTGGGCCGACAGGCGCTCGGCACGCTCGGCCAGCTCGGCGTCGCCGAGAACCCGTTTGCTCTCCTGGGCGGCCAGTTTGTCGAGCATGACGCTCACCCAGCGCTGCTCCTCGGCCTCGGACATCCGGGCAGGGATGAGCACGACGGTGCGATCGCCCTCGCGGTACGCGGAGACCGTCCGGCGTCGACGGGAACTCCTGCGCACCTCGATCGCGCTCGCCCCCGAGCCGCTCGGCGGCAGGCTCGTCGTACTGCGCTGTGGCGTTCCGGCGCGGTGCAGTGGGTCGGCGGACACGCCCCGACGTTACCCGTTGCGCACAGGGGAAGTCCCGACTCCGGGTCGGTTCCGTTCCGATCCCCCACATGCGTTTGATTCATACGACTGACTTGTACGACTAACACCCCCTGCCTGTGGACAACTTTGGGCACCCGGCGCCAGGCCCGGGCATGCTGGCTCCTGCCGGCGGAGCTGCGAGACGACCTCCACCGGCAGGCGGGGACGTTCGGGGATGTTCTACGAGGGCTACGGGGGCCTGTCATGCAGTCGATGGATCCGCATCCGACGGTTTCGTTGGTTCCGCTTGTGAAGCCCGCACTCCGGCGCGGCTGGCGTGATCTCAACACCGTGCAGTTCGGGATGACCCCGGCGCACGCGATGACGCTGGGTCCGATGGACACGGCGACGGGCAGTTTCCTCGACCTGCTCAACGGCACGCGCGGACTGCCGCTCCTGCGGGAGGAGGGCCGTCGCATGGACCTGCCGGACGGGCATGTCGACGCGCTGGTGGAACGGCTCGCGCGGGCCGGGTTGGTCGACGACGCCAAAGGCGGCGGGCCGGCCGCCGAGGCCCTGCGCACGAAGAAGGAGGTCCTCGACCGGCTGCGTCCCGACCTGGCCTCGCTCTCCCTGACCACGTCGGAACCGGGCGAGGCGATCAGGCTCCTGGCCGCCCGCCGCTCCCTGCGCGTCCAGGTGAGAGGAGCAGGCCGGGTGGGCGCGGTCCTGGCCTCGCTGCTGTCGGGGGCCGGGGTGGGCGAGGTCGACGTGCGCGATGTGGGCTCGGTCGAGCCGGGGGACGTCGCGCCGGGCGGGCTGCCCGCCGAGTCCGTCGGCGACCGCAGGCAGGAGGCGGCGCGGCGCGCCGTGCGACGGTCGGCGCCGGACCGCCCACCGCGCCGCGGCCCCCGCACGCCGTCCGAGAGCGACGACCCCGGCTTCTCCCTCGTGATCCTCGCCCCACGGGACGACGTCGACGTGCACGCGCCACTCCCGTCCGCCGCCGACCCCCTGATCACCTCCGGCACACCCCATCTGTACGTTGGCGTGGTGGAGGCGACCGGGGTGGTCGGTCCGTTCGTGCTGCCGGGCGAGACGGGCTGCGCCGGCTGTCTGCACGAGGCGCGCACCGACCGTGACCAGGTCTGGCCCCGTCTGATCGCACAGTGGCGCTCCGGCGGGCCGCGCCGGGAGCGTTCCTGCGATCTGGCGCTGGCCACGACGGTCGCGGGCCTTGCCGCCGCGCACGCGCTCGCCTTCCTGGACGGCAAGGTCCCGTCGAGCGTCGGCGCACGCTGGGAGGTCTCCCTGCCCACCCTTCACTGGCATGCGCGGCCGGTCTGGGGGCACCCCGCATGCCGGTGCGGAGCAGCGGAGAAAGGTAAGGGGGAACACACACCCAAGTACGAGGAGTCGCACGAGACAATGGCGGAGCAACAACCGTCGAAGGAGTTACGCCGTACGACACACGCGGCGCGGCTTGCTGGGACCTGGAGGGCGCATGTCTGATCTTCCCCGCAAGGCGGTCACCCGTACCGCCAAGCTCGCCGCGCTGCCGCTCGGTTTCGCCGGACGGGCGACCTGGGGACTGGGCAAGCGGATCGTCGGCGAGTCCGCCGAACTGGTCGGCCGCGAGCTGCAACAGCGCACAGCCGACCAACTGTTCAAGGTGCTCGGCGAGCTCAAGGGCGGCGCCATGAAGTTCGGCCAGGCCCTGTCCGTCTTCGAGTCGGCGCTCCCTGAGGAGATCGCCGGCCCTTACCGAGCGGCGCTGACCAAGCTCCAGGAGGCGGCGCCTCCGATGCCGACGCGCACCGTGCACGCGGTGCTGGAGGAGCGGCTCGGCCAGGACTGGCAGGAGTTGTTCCTCGAGTTCGAGGACAAGCCCTCGGCGGCCGCCTCCATCGGCCAGGTGCACCGCGGGGTGTGGCGTGACGGCCGCGAGGTGGCGGTCAAGGTGCAGTACCCCGGAGCGGGCGAGGCCCTGCTGTCCGACCTGAACCAGTTGAGCCGTTTCGCTCGCCTACTGGGTCCCCTCATTCCCGGTGTGGACATCAAGCCGCTGATCTCGGAGCTCAAGGACCGCGTCTCCGAGGAACTGGACTACGGCCTGGAGGCACAGGCCCAGCGGGCCCATGCCGAGGAGTTCGCCGGCGATCCGGACGTCGTGGTGCCCGATGTGGTGCATCAGTGCGACCAGGTGCTGATCACGGAGTGGATGGACGGCATCCCGATGTCCGAGGTGATCGCCGACGGCAGCCGGGAACAGCGCGACCGGGCCGGCCAGCTCCTGGCCCGCTTCCTGTTCTCCGGCCCCGCCCGCACCGGGCTGCTGCACGCCGACCCGCACCCAGGCAACTTCCGCCTCCTGCCCGGTGGCCCGGAAGGCGAGGACGACTGGCGCCTGGGCGTCCTGGACTTCGGCACGGTCGACCGTCTCCCGGGTGGCCTGCCGACCCCGATCGGCATCTCCCTGCGGATGACGCTCGACGGCGAGGCGGACGCCGTCTACGAACTCCTCCGCGCCGAGGGCTTCGTCAAGGAATCCATAGAGCTGGACCCGGACGCCGTCCTCGACTACCTCCTGCCGATCATCGAACCGGCCCAGGCCGAGGAGTTCACCTTCACCCGCAGCTGGATGCGCAGCCAGGCGACCCGCATCGGCGACCCGCGCTCCCCCGCCTACCAGCTGGCCAAGCAGCTCAACCTGCCGCCGGCGTATCTCCTCATCCACAGGGTGACGCTGAGCACGATCGGGGTGCTGTGCCAGCTGGGCTCGACAGTGCGCCTGCGTGACGAACTGGAGGAGTGGCTGCCGGGGTTCCTGCCGGAGAAAGACCTGGAAGAGGCCCTGGAGGAGCCGGCGGCGGAGGCGTGAGGCTTCGCGGGAGCCTCACCACCAGGCCGAGTCCAGCCGCCCCTCGATCGCCCTGAGGTTCTCCCGGGAGCAGGTGTCGCAGAAGTACTGACGGACGCCGTTCTCCACGGAGCAGGTCCAAGTGGGCTGCGGGCCCTCGGCCGCGGTGCCGCACCGAGCGCACACAAGGGGCTCGGACTCCCTGGCGGAGCCGCCGTCGTCACTGCCTCCGGACAGACTCGTCACTCGGCGACGATATCCCCGCGGCCTGCGGATCGGCGGACACAACGCACCGCGGGGGCCGGTCCGTTCGGACGGACCGGCCCCCGCGGGAAGAGCTTCGCCTCCCTGGCCGGGAGGCCACCGCTTCAGGTGTGTTCGGGATTACTGCATGACGGCCATGGCGAGCGCGCGGCGGGCACGCAGCGAGGCGCGCTCCGCCCGGCGCTGCATCCGGCGAGCGGTCACCAGGCGCGTGGCCCGGCGTTCCCGCTCGGCGTCCTGCAGGCGCTCGTGCATATGCGCACGAGCCAGGGCTTCTGGAATGAGTTGCATCTCTCGGGTCCTGTTCTGGCGCGAGTCGATCGCACCACTGGTGGTGAAGTCTTCAGGCGCGGAGCCTGCGAGTTCGTCGATGGACGGCTTCATCGGGGCCTGCTTCTTGGGGTCGTGCGTGAGGGGGCGATCGATCGTTCCTGCGGTGTTCATGCCGAGACCGGGTTCTTGCGCGGGCGACCACGGGGCCGCTTCCGGGCTACGACGACACCCTGGACGAACAGCTCGCCACCCCAGACGCCCCACGGCTCGCGCCGCTCCTTGGCACCGGCGAGGCAGGCCTCGACCAGCGGGCAGGTGCGGCAGAGCGACTTGGCGTACTCGACGTCGGCCGGCGACTCGGCGAAGAAGACCTCCGGGTCGTACGAACGGCAGGGGACGGGTACGCCGAGGTTCTCGATGGCGTCGTCGAGCGCGGTGAGCGCAGTGAGCGGAGTCAAGGTGGAGTCCTCCGTGAGGCCGGGCGGGGGGATCGTTTCGGAAGGCGGTACGGACGGGGCGTGCGCTTCGAGTTGCACGGTTCGTCTTCCTCGTCTGTCGTTCCGGCCCTGTTGGGCCGAGTGGCGGCTGGTACCGGGTTCTTTTCTTGTCCCGAGGCCCCTTCGCTCCGCCGTCCCCGTTCGGGGACAAACAGAAGGGCCGCGGATCCCGGATGGGGTTCCGCGGCCCTGAAGGCGCCGGCCTGATGGTCGATCAGGCTGGATCACTCCAGGGTTCTGGCCCACGGAAGGCCCACATCTGGTGGTGCTGCGTCGTCTGCTTCCGGCTACCGGCACCGGCGGCCGCAAAGGCATAGGCGTGCGCCTGTGCCCCTACTGCTTCCAGTGCCTTGGTCGGTCGCTCATTGCGCTCCCGGACAGGAAGGCCCGCGAGAGACACAGAAGACGCCGGACGGACGGCAGGAATGCCGGACAGACCGGTGCCCAGGTTCGAGACGCCGAGCATGCACGTGGAGACGACCGAGCGATCGGTCACTTTGGCGGTGCTGATGGAGCTGAAGTTGATGCTGATCACTGGAATCGCCTCCTCTCGGCGTCTAGAGGGACCGGGGGTGAACCGGTCCGACGGATATGCAAGTACAGCACGAAAGCGGGGCCTCCGAGAAGGCCTCCGTTCTCGTGGCTACGAACCTATGGGGATTGCTGGGGCATGCGCAAACTATTTTTTCGACGAGTTCGCGTCAGTCCTCAACTTCTTCTCCTGCGAGGTCCTGGCCTGCGCAGATCGCCAGGACATCGGCTCCGTAGCGGTTGAGCTTGCGCATCCCGACCCCGGGGATCCGCGCCAGCTCCGCGTCGTCGTCGGGGACGGACTCCGCGATCGCCATCAGCGTCTTGTCCGTGAAGACGCAGAAGGCGGGCTGCCCGCTGCGCTGCGCCTGGACCGCACGCCACTCGCGCAAGCGCTCGTAGAGCCCCTCGTCCATGTCCGACGGGCAGTCCTCACAGCGCATCAGCTTCATCTCACCGGCGTCGGTGAGCGTGCGCCCGCACACCCGGCAGCGCGCCGGGGTGCGCTGCGTGCGCCGTGGGACGGCGGCGCCGGCTCTGCTGGTGGTGAAGCCCCGCTCGACACCCCCGGGGCCCGCGGCACTCCGTCCGGCGGCGCCGGCCGAGCCGGGCCGCAGACCGTCGAGGAAGCGGCTGGGCTTGCGGCTGGGGCGGCCGCCGGGCGCGCGGGACAGCGCCCAGGACACGTACAGGCGCTCTCTGGCACGGGTGACGCCGACATAGAGGAGGCGGCGCTCCTCCTCGATCTGCTCGTCGGTCTTTGCGTAGGTGATCGGCATCATGCCCTCGGCGACACCGACCAGGAAGACGACGTCCCACTCCAGTCCCTTGGCCGAGTGCAGGGAGGCGAGCGTGACGCCCTCGACGGTCGGGGCGTGCTGGGCGCTCGCCCGCTCGTCGAGCTCGGCCACCAGGTCGCTCAGAGTGGCGCCGGTTCTGGAGGCGGCGAAGTCCTGCGCGAGGTTCACCAGGGCGGCCAGCGACTCCCAGCGCTCTCGGACGGCCCCGGAGCCGGCCGGCGGCTGGGTGGTCCAGCCCTCGCCCGACAGCACGGCACGCACCTGGGAGGGCAGGTCGACGGCGTCGTCGAGGAGGGAGTCGTTGCCGCCGAAGCGGGCCGCGCCCCGCAGGGCGATGCCCGCCTTGCGCACCTCAGGGCGGTCGAAGAACCGCTCGGCGCCTCGCAGCTGGTAGGGGACTCCGGCGTCGGCGAGGGCCTGTTCGTAGGTCTCGGACTGGGAGTTGGTGCGGAACAGGACGGCGATCTCGCTGGCCCGGCAGCCCGCGTCGATGAGCTCGCGAATGCGGCGGGCGGCGCCCTCGGCCTCGGCGGGCTCGTCGGTGCATTCGGTGTAGACGGGCTCGGGGCCGGCAGCGCGCTGGGAGATCAGCTCCAGCCGGTGGTCGGCGGCGCGGCCCCGGGCCTGGGCGAGCAGGCCGTTGGCGAGATGGACCACCTGCGGAGTGGAGCGGTAGTCGCGGACCAGCTTGACGACGGTGGCCCCGGGGTGACGGGTGCGGAAGTCGAGCAGGTGGTCGGGAGTTGCTCCTGTGAACGAATAGATCGTCTGGCTGGCGTCGCCGACCACGCACAGGTTCTCCCGGTCGCCCAACCACAGCTCCAGCAGGCGCTGTTGGAGGGGACTGACGTCCTGGTACTCGTCGACCACGAAGTGCTGATACTGGGAACGGACCTGCTCGGCGATGTCGTGCCGGTCCTGGAGGACCGCGACGGTCAGCAGCAGGACGTCCTCGAAGTCGATGACCCCGCGGGCGCGCTTGAGGTCCTCGTAGGCGGAGTAGACCTGGGCGATCTCTGCCGGGTTCCGGGGGGCCTCGCGGCCGGCCTTGGCGGCCGCGAGGGCGTAGTCGGCGGGGACGGTCTGGGTGACCTTGGACCACTCGATCTCACCGGTGACATCCCGCAGCTCGCCCCGGTCGAGGCGGATGCGGCAGGCGGCGGCAGCGTCGGCGACGAGCTGGACCTTGCGGTCGACCAGCCGGGGCATGGAGCCGCCGACGGCTTTCGGCCAGAAGTACTGGAGCTGGCGCAGGGCGGCCGAGTGGAAGGTGCGGGCCTGGACACCGGCGGCGCCGAGCTGGCGCAGCCGGCCGCGCATCTCCCCGGCGGCACGGTTGGTGAAGGTGACGGCCAGCACGCTGGAGGGCTGGAGGATCCCGGCGCGCACGCCGTAGGCGATGCGGTGGGTGATCGCCCGTGTCTTGCCCGTGCCGGCGCCCGCCAGCACGCACACCGGGCCGTGCAGGGCGGTGGCCACCTCGCGCTGCTCGGGGTCGAGCCCTTCGAGCACCGCGTCGGCCGAGCCCGGTGTCTGCGGGAAAAGGGTGGAGTGCGTTGCTGCTGTCACACGGCCATGCTGCCAGGTCGCCGGAGACGGGTGAGCCGGTTGTCCACAGGCAGGCACTCGTAGTCGTACTAATGCGGCAGGCTAATGCGGCAGGTGTCACGTCCGGCGGACCCCGGCCACGGGGAATGGTGGTCCTTTCACATACGTTTCCCCACTGCGAGCGCACATCCGCCGACCGCCGAAGGAGCACGAGAGACATGCAGGGCACTGTGACGATGTACAGCACCACGTGGTGCGGCTACTGCCGTCGGCTGAAGAGCCAGATGGACCGCGAGGGCATCGCGTACAACGAGATCAACATCGAGCAGGACCCTGACTCCGCCGCGTTCGTCGAGAAGGCGAATGGCGGGAACCAGACGGTTCCGACCGTGCTCTTCCCGGACGGCTCGACGCTCACGAACCCTTCGCTGGCTCAGGTCAAGCAGAAGATCGGCGCGTAACCGCTGCGCGGACGTGTTCCGGAAGGCGGTCCCTGACGTGCGTCAGGGACCGCCTTCTTGTGGTTTGTCAGACGAAGCTCCTCGTCGGCAGCGGCTTGCCGTACCAGAGCTCGATCAGGCGGGCCGCGATCGAGATGCCGTACGGCGGGAGCACCTCGCCGGACTCGAAGGCGGCGCCGAGTTCGTCGCGGGAGAACCAGCGGGCCTCGTGGATCTCGTCGCCGTCGACATTGATGTCGGTCGAGGTGGCGCGGGCCATGAAGCCCAGCATGAGACTGGACGGGAAGGGCCAGGGCTGGCTGGCGACGTACTCGACCTGGCCGATCGTGATCCCGGCCTCCTCGAAGACCTCGCGGCGCACCGACTGCTCGACGGCCTCGCCGGGTTCGACGAATCCGGCGAGCGTCGAGAAGCGGCCTTCGGGCCAGTGGACCTGACGGCCCAGAAGTATGCGGTCGTCCTCGTCGGTGACGGCCATGATCACGGCGGGGTCGGTGCGCGGGTAGTGCTCGGCACCGCAGGCCTGGCAGCGGCGGATGTGGCCGACCGCGGCGATGACCGTGCGTTCGCCGCAGCGGGAGCAGAAGCGGTGCGTGCGCTGCCAGTTCTCCAGCCCGACCGCGTGCACCATCAGACCGGCCTCGCGCGGCGACAGGAGGAGGCCGGCCTCGCGCAGGCCGGCCGCGCGTGCGGACTGGTCGATACGCCCGGGAAGCGCGTCCTTCTGGAGGGCGAAGTAGCGCACGCCGTCCTCGTCGATGCCGAGGAAGTAGCGGTGTGCCTCGGTGAGAGGTGCCTCGAAGGACGGGGTCATGACGAGTTCGGTACGGCCCTCGGCCGTCTCGTCGATGAGGACCTGGCCGCCGGAGACCACGAAGCAACGGGTGGTGGGGTGGCTCCATGCCGCCGCGAGCCAGGCCTCGTCGAGCCGGTGGTGGGCGGCCCGGTCGATGCCGCTCGGAGCGGTGAGCGAGATGGGGCGGTCGGCGGTGTGGTCGGTCCAGGTGGTCACGAGTGCTTCCAACTCCCCCGGGGAAAAGGGTGTTTCGCGGGCGGTTCAGCGGGACGTACGGCGGGAGGCGACCGGGTCCGGCGGGGCGTGGCGGTACGGGGCGGTTCTTCCAGTGTGCCCCGCATGCCATGCCGATCCGGGCGGTGCGGGACGGTCAGGGCGCATGGCGCCGGTTCTCCGCGAGATCGCCCCAGAGGTACGCGGTGGTCTCGACGCCCTTGAGGAGGAGGTCCAGCTCGACCTTCTCGTTCGGGGCGTGCCAGCCGTCGGACGGGACGGAGATGCCGAGGAAGAGCACGGGTGCGCCGAGGACCTCTTCGAGATCGGCGGCCGGTCCCGAGCCGCCCACACGAGTGAAGCCGACGGGCTTGTCGAAGGCTCGGCCCATGGCGCGGACGACGGACTGCAAGGCCGGGTGGTCCAGCGGCGTCAGGCACGGGCGCGTTGATCCGGTGAAGGTGATCTCCTGCCGGATCCCCGCGGGTACCTGCTCGGCGGCCCAGTCACGGACGGCCTTCTCGATGTGGTCGGGGTCCTGGCCCGCGACCAGCCTGAAGGAGAGCTTCACCATGGCGGCGGACGGGACGATCGTCTTGCTGCCGGGGCCCTGGTAGCCGCCGCCGATGCCGTTGACCTCGGCGGTGGGGCGGGCCCAAATGCGCTCCAGGGTGGTGTGCCCGGATTCGCCGTGGGTGGCGTGCGACTTGGCCGTGCGCAGCCACTCCTGCTCGTCGAAGGGCAGCTCGGCGAAGAGTGCGCGTTCGCGGTCGGTGAGCTCGACGATGCCGTCGTAGAAGCCGGGGACCGCCACGCGCGCGTGCTCGTCGTGCAGGGCGGCGACGAGGCGGGCAGCGGCCGTGGCCGGGTTGGGGACGGCGCCGCCGAAGGCGCCGGAGTGGATGTCCTGGTCGGGGCCGTACAGCCGTATCTCGCACTCGGCGAGGCCGCGCATGCCGGTACATACCGTGGGGGTGTCCTCGGACCACATGCTGGTGTCGGAGACGATGACGACGTCGGCGGCGAGCCTTTCCGCGTGCTCCTGGACGAGTGCGCGGAAGTGCGGGGAGCCGGACTCCTCCTCGCCCTCGATCAGCAGCTTGAGGTGCACGGCCGGCGCGGTGCGGCCGGTGGCGGCGAGGTGGGCGCGGACGCCGAGTGTGTGGAAGAACACCTGGCCCTTGTCGTCGGCCGCCCCGCGCGCGTAGAGACGGTTCTCCCGGACGACGGGCTCGAAGGGCTCGCTGTCCCAGCCGTCCTCGCGGGCGGCGGGCTGCACGTCGTGGTGGCCGTAGACCAGGACCGTGGGCGCCTCGGGGTCGTCGGAGGGCCATTCGGCGAAGACACCGGGCGCGCCCGGTGTCTCCCAGACCTCGGCGGTCGGGAAGCCGGTCTCCTGAAGCCTGGCGGCGAGCCAGTCGGCGCTGCGGCGTACGTCGGTCGCGTGGTCGGGCTGGGCCGACACGGACGGGATGCGCAGCCACTCGACGAGCTCGTCGAGGAAGGCGGCACGGTGCCGCGCGATGTACGTACGGACGGCGCTGACGGCACTGTCAACGGGCTGGCTCATGGTCACGAGCCTATCGGCCCGCACCGACATCCTCGTCGTGCGGTTCCTCACCCCCCGGCTCCTCCAGCAGCAGCCGCTCCAGTGCTGCTCTGCCGGGCAGGTCGTCCGGTCGTACGACCTCGCCGCTGCGTACGTAGAGGAAGGTCGCCGTGACCGACTCCAGGGGTACGCTCTGCCGCTCGGCCCAGGCGAGCCGGTAGACGGCGAGCTGGAGCGGATCCGCGGTGCGGGTGCGGCTGGTCTTCCAGTCGACGATCTCGTACGTGGCCGTCGGGCCGTCGCCCTCCTTGTAGACGGCGTCGATACGGCCCCGGACCACGCGCCCGGCGATCGCCAGCTGGAAGGGGGCCTCCACGCGGTAGGGCGTGCGCTGGGCGTACTCGGTGCGCTCGAAGGCGTCCTTGAGGGCTTCGAGATCGCGTTCGTCGGCGACCTCGGCCTCGCTGCCGGGCAGTTCCTCCGGCTCCAGCATGGGCAGCGTCAGCGCCTCGAAGCGGGACTCGATCCAGGCGTGGAAGCGGGTACCACGGCGCGCTGCCGGCTGCGGCGGGCGGGGCATGGGACGGGCCAGTTCCTGGGCGAGGCCCGCCGGGTCGGCGGCCAGGCGCATCAGCTGGGACGCAGTCAGCGACGCGGGCAAGGGGACGTCGGTGACGCTCTCGCGGGCGCGCAGGAGTTCACCGGTGAGGGCGTCGAGATCACGGTCCCAGGAGGCGATGGTGCGGGCTTCCTCCGGGGTAAGGGGCGCGTTTTCCGGTTCTGTGGGGTGGGGGCGCACGGGTTCCGTACGGGGGTGTTCCGTGGCGCCCGGCCCCACGGCCTGGTGCGGGACGGTCGGGCGATCCGCACTCCAGGAGTCCCAGTCGGCCGAGTCCTCCCCGGCGAACGGGGCCTCCTCGTAGAGGTCAAGCTCGTAGGGGTCGGGCTCGGGAACCGCGTCGTCCCCGGGAACCACGTCGTCGTCCGGCGGCACGGGCCAGTCCGGATCGTCGAAGGTGTCCGGGTCGTGCAGGGCGGCGGGGTGGCCGTCCTCGTGGGAGGCGAGGTGTTCCAGGTGGGTCAGGACCGTCTCGGCGGCCGCTCGGCGGCGGGCCAGGGATGTCTCGTCCAGGCGCAGGGGCCACACCTGGTCGGCGGTCCGCTGGTGCAGGGCCGGGTTCTCCTCGTCCTCGGCGGGCTCGTCCGCCCAGGCCTCGATCTCGCCGTGCCCGGCCGCGCAGTGCTCGTACAGAGCCTGGAGGAAGTCGGACGGCCCGCGGGGCTTCTTCTGGGTGGGGCCCCACCAGTGGCCGGAGCCGAGCAGCAGGGAGCGGGGGCGGGTGAAGGTGACGTAGCCGAGGCGGAGTTCCTCGGTGTGCTGGTGCTCCTTCATGTCCTCGTGGAAGGCCCTCAGGCCGCGGGAGTCCCAGGAGGTGACGTCGGGGAGGGTGTCGGCGTCCCCGCGCAGTTCGTGCGGCACCACCTTGCCCTGGGCGGTCCACTTCTCGCGGCCCTGGGTGCTGGGGAAGGTGCCCGTGACCAGTCCGGGGACGGCCACGACGTCCCACTCAAGGCCCTTGGACTTGTGTGCGGTGAGCACCTTGACGGTGTTCTCGCCGCCGGGGAGGGCGTTGTCGAGGCCCTTCTCGTACTGGGCGGCGGTGCGCAGGAAGGCGAGGAAGGCGAGCAGGCTCGTCTCGTTGTCGCCGGCGGCGAACGAGGCGGCGACGTCCAGGAAGTTGGAGAGGGTCTCGCGGCGGCGGGCGGCCAGGGCGTGCGGGGACGCCGACAGTTCCACCTCCAGGCCGGTGACGGCGAGGACGCGGTGCAGGACGTCCATCAGCGGGTCGGACAGCGAGCGGCGCAGGTCGCGCAGTTCGGTGGCCAGGCGCGCGAACCGCACGCGCGCGTCCGGCGAGAACGGCAGTCCGTCGTCGTCCCCGTCGCCGTCGAGCGGCGTCTCCAGGAACGTGTCGAGGGCGTCGGCGAGCGATATCACCTCGGACGGGTCGACCCCTTCGACGGCCTCGGCGAGCCGGCGGTCCGGGTCGTCGTCGCCGTCCACGCGCGCGTGGGAGACGAGCAGCCGGGCGCGCCGCCCCAGGAGGGCGAGGTCGCGCGGGCCGATGCGCCAGCGCGGGCCGGTCAGCAGACGGACGAGGGAGGCGTTGGCGCCGGGGTCCTGGAGGACCTCGCAGACGGCGACGAGGTCGGCAATCTCGGGCAGGTGCAGCAGCCCGGACAGGCCGACGACCTCCACGGGGACGTCCCGGGCGACGAGCGCGCCCTGGATCTCGGCGAAGTCGGTGGCCGTACGGCACAGGACGGCGATCTCACCGGGTGCCTTGCCCGTGTTCACCAGGTGCGCGATGGAATCGGCGAGCCAGTCGATCTCCTCGGCGTGGGTCGGCAGGAGGGCGCAGCGGACCATGCCGTCGCGTTCGGCGCCCGGGGCCGGGCGCAGGGCCTCCACGCCCGCGTGCATGGCGCGCAGCGGCTCGGCGAGGCCGTTGGCGAGGTCGAGGAGGCGGCCGCCGCTGCGGCGGTTCTCGCTGAGCGACTGACGGGCGGCGAGGCCGCCGTCGGCATGGGCGAAGTGTTCCGGGAAGTCGTCCAGGTTGGCTACGGAGGCGCCGCGCCAGCCGTAGATCGCCTGGCAGGGGTCGCCGACCGCGGTCACGGGGTGGCCGGTGCCGCCGCCGAACAGGCCGGCCAGGAGGACGCGCTGGGCCACGGAGGTGTCCTGGTACTCGTCCAGGAGCACCACCCGGAACTCGTCGCGCAGGACGCGGCCCACCTCGGGGATCCGGGCGAGCTGGGCGGACAGGGCGATCTGGTCGCCGAAGTCCAGCAGGTCGCGGTCGCGCTTGGCGGTGCGGTAGCAGACGACCAGTTCGGCGAGTTCACGGCGGGCGGCGGCCGTCTCGGGCACTTTGCGCAAGGCGTCGTTGGTGAGCTTGGCGCCCTGCAGAGCACGCAGCAGGTCGGCGTCGTAGGCACGCAGGTCCTCGGGTCGTACGAGGTGTTCGGCGAGCTCGGCGTCGAGCGCGAGGAGGTCGCTGACCAGGTCGGCGAAGGAGCGGGTCAGCGCCGGGTAGGGGCCGGGGGCCTCGCGCAGCACGCGCGCGGCGAGCTGGAAGCGGGTGGCGTCGGCGAGCAGGCGGGAGGTCGGTTCGAGGCCGATACGCAGGCCGTGGTCGGTCAGCAGGCGGCCCGCGAAGGCGTGGTAGGTGGAGATCACCGGCTCGCCCGGCGGGTTGTCCGGGTCGATGACGTCGGGGTCGGTGACGCCGGCGTTGATCAGCGCCTTGCGGACCCGCTCGGCGAGCTCACCGGCGGCCTTGTTGGTGAAGGTGAGGCCGAGCACCTGTTCGGGAGCCACCTGGCCGGTGCCGACCAGCCACACCACGCGGGCCGCCATCACCGTCGTCTTGCCCGAGCCGGCTCCGGCCACGATCACCTGCGGCGCGGGCGGCGCGGTGATGCAGGCCGTCTGCTCCGGGGTGAACGGGATGCCGAGGAGCTCCTTGAGCTGATCGGGATCGGTGATACGGGCGGGCATGACGGAGAGGCTAGCGGCGGCCACTGACAGTCGAGGACACATCGCCCTCGGGGCCGGGTGAAGCGCAGGTCAGCACACGTGGTGCAACTGATCACACCAGTGTGCTCACTCCACCACGTGCCGTCCCTCCGGCTGCGCGCTGCACGACGCCCGGAACGCGCAGTGCGAGCAGTGCTGGCCCGCACTCGGCGTGAACCGTTCGTCGAGGACCTTGCCGGCGGCCGTGGCCAGCAGATCGCCGACCCACTCCCCTTCCAGCGGCTCCTGGGCCTGCACCTTGGGCAGGGTCTCGCCGCCGTCCCGCTTGGCGGCGCCCTGGCGGAGCTGGACGAGTTCGGCGCCGCCCGGCTCGGGGCGCACTCCGTCGAAGGCCTCGTCGACGGCGCCCTCGCGGACGGCGAGCTGGTAGACGGCGAGCTGGGGGTGGTGCTCCACCTCGGCGGCGCTGGGCGCCTGCTTGCCGGTCTTGAAGTCGACGACGTAGGCGCGGCCCTCGCCGTCGGCCTCCACGCGGTCCATCTGGCCGCGGATGCGCACCTCGACCTCGCCCGCCTCGAGGGTCACGTCGAAGTCGTGCTCGCTGGCGACCGGTGTGCGCCCGCTGCGGTCCATGACATGCCACTTCAGGAAGCGTTCGAGGGCCACGCGCGCGTTGTCCTTCTCCTGCGCAGACTTCCACGGCGCGTCGAAGGCGAGCGCGTTCCACACGGAGTCGAGGCGTTCCATGAGGACGGCCAGGTCGGCCGGGGTGTGCCCGGAGGCGACCTCGTCGGCGAGGACGTGCACCACGTTGCCGAAGCCCTGGGCGACCGTCGCGGGCGCGTCGGCCTTCACCTCGCGGCCCAGGAACCACTGCAGGGCGCAGGTGTTGGCAAGCTGGTCGAGGGCGCTGCCGGAGAGCACGACGGGCTGGTCGCGGTCGCGCAGCGGGATCTTGCTCTCGGTCGGTTCGAACATGCCCCACCAGCGGTAGGGGTGGGCGGACGGCACCAGGGGGCGGCCGTCCTCGTCGGCGAGTGCGGCGAGCCGGGCCAGCCGGCGGGCGGCTGCCTCCCTGAGGGTGTCCGAGACGCGCGGGTCGACGGTGGTGGCGCGGAGTTCCGCGACCAGCGCGGCCACCGACAGCGGGCGGCGGGGGCGGCCTGTGACGTCCCTGGGTTCGACCCCGAGTTCGGTCAGGAAGCGGGAGGGCTGGTCGCCGTCGTCGGCGGGCGCCTTGACCGCGGTGACCACGAGGCGTTCACGCGCGCGCGTGGCGGCCACGTAGAACAGGCGGCGCTCCTCGGCGAGCAGCGCCCCCGGGGTGAGCGGTTCGGCGAGCCCGTCGCGGCCGATGCGGTCGGCCTCCAGGAGGGAGCCACGCCGGCGCAGGTCCGGCCACAGCCCCTCCTGGGCGCCCGCGACGACGACGAGCCGCCATTCCAGGCCCTTGGAGCGGTGCGCGGTCATCAGGCGGACGGCGTCGGGGCGCACGGCACGCCGCGTGAGCGTGTCGGCGGCGATGTCCTCGGCGTCGATCTCCTCCAGGAAGTTCAGGGCGCCCCGGCCGCCGGTGCGCTCCTCCGCGCGGGCGGCGGTCGCGAACAGCGCGCACACGGCGTCCAGGTCCCGGTCGGCGTTGCGTCCCGCGGCGCCGCCGCGACGGGCGGACCGCTCCAGGCGCGTGGGCCACGGCGTGCCCTCCCAGAGGTCCCACAGCGCCTCTTCGGCCGTACCGCCACCCGCGAGACGCTCACGGGCCTTCCTCAACAGCGCGCCGAGCCGCTGGGCTCCCCGCGCGTACGTGGGGTCGTGCACGGCCAGGCGCTCCGGCTCGGCCAGCGCCCGCGCGAGCAGCTCGTCCGAGGGCGGCGGCAGAGGGTTGCCCGCGGCCCGCTCCTCGTCGCGCAGGGCACGGCCGAGGCGGCGCAGGTCGGCGGCGTCCATGCTTGCGAGGGGGGAGGCGAGGAGGGTGAGGGCGGTTTCGGTGTCGAGCCAGCAGGTCTCGGGCTCCCGCTCTTCAGAGGGAGCCCCTTCCGAGGGCTGCTCCGTGGCCTCCTCTTGCGTGGCCTCCCCTTCTTCGGCTTCTGCGGCTTCTGCGGCCTGCTCCGTGGCCTCCCCTGTTGCGGCCTGCTCTGTAGCTTCCGCCGCTGCCACCGCCCGCAATGCCGTCAGCAGCGGGGCCACCGCCGGCTCGTGCCGCAGTGGCAGGTCGTCACCGTCGATGTCCAGGGGCACGCCGGCCGCGGTGAGCGCGCGGCGGACCGTCGGGATGGTGCGGGATCCGGCGCGCACCAGGACGGCCATCTCGCCCCAGGGGACGCCGTCCTCCAGGTGTGCCCTGCGGAGGATGTCGGCGATGTTGTCCAGCTCGGTGCCGGTCGTCGGGTAGGTGTACACCTCGACGCGGCCTCCGTCCCGGACGGGAGTCAGCTCCCGGTGGGCGCGCACCTTGTGGGCCGGAAGGCGGGTCAGCGGCATGCGCTGGGTCAGCAGCCGGGTCGCGACCAGCAATGAGGCTCCGGAGCGGCGTGAGGTGCGCAGGACCTCGACGGGCGCCGGACGGCCGTCCGCGCGTGGGAAGGCCTGGGGGAAGTCCAGGATGCCGTTCACGTCGGCGCCGCGGAACGCGTAGATCGACTGGTCGGGGTCGCCGAAGGCGACGAGGGTGCGGCCGCCGCCGGCGAGCGCGTGCAGCAGTCGTACCTGGGCCGGATCGGTGTCCTGGTACTCGTCGACGAAGACGGCGTCGTACTGCGCGGCGAGCCGCTCGGCGACCTCGGGGCGGCGGGCGAGGAGGACCGCGCGGTGGACCAGTTCGGCGTAGTCGAGCACGCCCTGCAGGTCGAGGACGTCGAGGTACTCGGCGAGGAAGGCGGCCGCCGCACGCCAGTCGGGGCGGCCGATGCGGCGGGCGAAGGAGTCCAGGGCGCCCGGGCCCAGGCCCAGTTCGCGGCTGCGGGCGAGGACCGCGCGGACCTCGTCGGCGAAGCCTCGGGTGGTCAGGCAGGCGCGCAGTTCGTCCGGCCAGCGCACGTGCGCGAGGCCGAGCCGTTCCAGGTCGGGCTGGCCAGCGAGCAGTTCACGGACGGCGACGTCCTGCTCGGGACCGGACAGCAGCCTGAGGGGCTCCACGAACAGGTCGGTGTCCTGGTGGGCGCGGACCAGGGCGTAGCAGAACGAGTGGAAGGTGGTCGCCTGGGGCGCCCGCGCCGCCCCTATGCGCAGCGCCATGCGGTCGCGCAGCTCGACGGCCGCCTTACGGCTGAACGTCAGCACCAACACCCGCGCGGGGTCACCGCCCCGGGCGATCCTCGCCGCCACCGACTCGACGAGCGTGGTGGTCTTTCCGGTGCCCGGACCTGCGAGAACGAGCAGCGGGCCGGTGGCGTGGTCAACCACGGCGCGCTGTGCGGCGTCCAGACGAGGGGGATCCACGCGGGCCGGCGGGGTACGCACCAGTCGGTAAGCGCCACGGTTCCCCTGTCGCCCCTGTGGGTGCGACAGGCGCTTGGTGGAGGAAGAGGAGCTCACGTGGTTCGCCGGTCCTGGTGGGTGTGCAGTGGGGCTGTCCTCCGTGCGGGGAGGACGGTGATCGCGGGATGAAGGGGGCACGTGCAGCCGACGCTACGCCGACGGGAGGCGCGGAAGCAGGGCTTCCTCTTCTTCCCTCACGGCACTCTCGACACGTACGCCCCTCGTCCCACGAACGTACGGCATGCCTCGGACATGCCTGCTTTTCCCAGGCACATCACGCACGTGTCCCCTTTTCACCGTCATGTCACGGACGCGCCCTGTTTCGCCCGTACGGCCGTCCGGCCGCCCGTGAGGCCGCCCGATGGCGGAAGCTGTCAGGTGTGACCCTCCGCGCGTTCACCGCCGTCCCACCGCGCCCGTCTCATGTCGATCCGCGGGAGATGGCCCTCGGCGGCCCTGCTCGCCTCCTTCAGGGGCGTGCACTCCGCGCGGTAGCGGCCGAGGGCCTCCAGCTCGTGGCCCGGCAGCAGGACACCGTCCGCGCGGACGACCCGCCACCACGGAACGGCTCCCCCGTAGAGCGCCATGACGCGTCCCACCTGACGGGGTCCGCCCTCCTCCAGCCACTCCGCGATGTCCCCGTACGTCATGACGCGGCCGGGCGGAATCCGTTCGGCGACGTCGAGGACTCGCTCGGCGTACTCCGGCAGCGCGTCCGCGTACTCCGCGCGGGCTTGGTCCGGAAGGCTCTCCTCGCTCATCCGCCCCATCCTGCCCCACCCCACCGACAATGTGACGCGCTCACGACTGTGGGTATCCCTCGCCCTGAGACGGCGCTTCCGGCAGACTGTGCGCCCCCGCTTGTGCACCCTGACACCCCCCTGTGTCGGTGGGGCATGCCACCATCGTGCGGGCGGTGACCGGTGATACGAGACCAAGAAGAGACGATGAAGCAGCAGGGTGTGCATCCCGAGGGCGCGGAGAGCACCCCTGCCGCATCGTCGCGCCCGGACACCGCCGACGCGGACGAGAAGACGGACAAGGCGGACGGGGAGACGGACGAGAAGGGTGCGGGAGACGCCGACAAGGAGGCGCCCTCGACACCGTCCGGGCCCGACTCCGGCGATCCTGACGAGGTACACGCCGACGAGGTCGAGGGTGACGAACCTCTCCTCCCCGCGCGCGTGCACCGGCCCAACGATCTCATGCGGCTCTTGGTGGGCGTGCTGGCGGTGGCCCTGCTACTCGCGATCGCCGCGTTCGCCCACGGCACCACCTCGGGCCTCGAGCAGGACATCAACAAGGGCACCGGACGGGCACCGGATCTGCTGATCAAGATCGCGGGGCTGGCGTCCAGCATCGCGATCCTCCTGGTGCCGGTCGCGTTCGCGATCGAGCGGCTGATCAAACGCGACGGGCTGCGCATCGCCGACGGCGTCCTCGCGGCCGTCCTGGCGCACGGAGTGACCCTCGCCACCGACCTGTGGGTCGCCAAGGCCGCACCCGACTCGATCCAGGAGGCGCTCACCCAGCCCTCCCCCGGCGACATCCACGCCCTCACCGACCCCGTGCACGGCTATCTGGCGCCCGTCATCGCGTACATGACGGCCGTGGGCATGTCGCGCCGGCCGCGCTGGCGGGCCGTGCTGTGGATCGTGCTGCTGCTCGACGCGTTCTCGATGCTCGTCACCGGCTACACGACACCGTTCTCGATCATCCTGACGGTGCTCATCGGCTGGACCGTGGCCTACGGGACGCTCTACGCGGTCGGCTCGCCCAACGTCCGCCCCACCGGCCGGACGCTGATGGCGGGCCTCAGCCACGTCGGCTTCCGCCCGGTGAGCGCGGCTCGCGAGGAGGTGGCGGAGACCCCGGAGACCGGAGACCGCGGCCGACGCTATTTCGTCACCCTGGAGGACGGTCCACCGCTGGACGTCACGGTCGTCGACCGGGAGCAGCAGGCCCAGGGCTTCTTCTACCGTGCTTATCGCAATCTGACCCTGCGCGGCTTCGCCACCCGCAGCAGCCTCCAGTCGCTGCGGCAGGCGCTGGAGCAGGAAGCGCTGCTCGCCTACGCGGCTATCGCGGCCGGCGCCAACGCGCCCAAGCTGATCGCGACCTCCGAACTCGGCCCCGACGCGGTGATGCTCGTCTACGAGCACACCGGCGGGCGCACCCTCGACTCGCTCGCGGACGAGGAGATCACCGATGAACTGCTGCGCGACACCTGGCACCAGGTGCGGGCGCTGCAGTCCCGGCGCATTGCGCACCGAAGGCTCGTCGGCGACGCGATTTTGGTGGATCGTTCCGGCACGGTGATCCTCACCGACCTGCGCGTCGGCGAGATCGCGGCCGGCGACCTGCTGCTGCGCATGGACACCTCCCAGCTGCTGGTGACGCTCGGTCTCAGGGTGGGCGCCCAGCGCGCGGTGGCCGCGGCGGTGGAGGTGCTAGGTCCGGACGCCGTGGCCGACTGTCTGCCGATGCTGCAGCCCATCGCGCTGAGCCGCTCCACGCGCGCGACGCTGCGCAGACTGGCCCGGGAGCGCGCCGAACGCGAGCGGGAGGCGGTCCTCGAGGGGTCCCGGCAGGACAAGCAGGCCCGCTTGGAGGAAGCGCCGCACCCGACCCGGCCCGTACTCGAAAAGCCCGACAAGAGGGCCGTGAAGGCGGAGGCCAGGGCCGAGAAGCGGGCCATCGACGAGGCCCTGGAAGAGGCGCGCGAGGAGGACCTGCTCACGCAGATCCGCCACGAGGTGCTGCTGATCAGGCCGCAGGCCCCGGTGGAGCCGGCCCGCCTGGAGCGGGTGCGGCTGCGCACGCTGCTCAGTTTCATCGCCGGCGCGATCGGCGCGTACTTCCTGCTGACGCAGCTCACGCACATCGAGTTCGGCCCGCTCATCGAGAACGCCGAGTGGGGCTGGGTCGCTGCCGCCGTGGTCTTCTCCGCGCTGAGCTACCTGGCGGCGGCGATGGCCCTGCTGGGCTTCGTGCCCGAGCGGGTGCCGTTCGTGCGGACCGTGGCGGCCCAGGTCGCCGGCTCGTTCGTGAAGATCGTCGCGCCGGCCGCCGTGGGCGGCGTCGCCCTCAACACACGCTTCCTGCAACGCGCGGGCGTGCGGCCCGGGCTCGCGGTGGCGAGCGTCGGCGCGTCGCAGCTGTTCGGGCTCGGCTGCCACATCCTGATGCTGCTCTCCTTCGGCTATCTGACCGGCACCGAGAAGACACCGTCGCTGTCGCCGTCCCGGACGGTCATCGCGGGTCTGCTGACGGTGGCGGTGCTCGTGCTCGTGGTGACCTCGGTACCGTTCCTGCGGAAATTCGTCGTCACGCGCGTGAGGTCGCTGTTCGCGGGTGTCGTGCCGCGCATGCTCGACGTGCTCCAGCGGCCGCAGAAGCTGATCACCGGGATCGGCGGCATGCTGCTCCTGACAGCCTGCTTCGTGATGTGTCTGGACGCCTCGATCCGGGCGTTCGGCACCGAGGGCACCTCGATCAGCATCGCCAGCGTCGCCGTCGTCTTCCTCGCCGGCAACGCGCTGGGGTCCGCGGCCCCGACGCCGGGCGGTGTGGGCGCGGTGGAGGCGACGCTGACGGTCGGTCTGATCGCCGTCGGCCTCCCCAAGGAGGTCGCCGCGCCGGCGGTGCTGCTCTTCCGTCTGCTGACGCTGTGGCTGCCGGTGCTGCCCGGCTGGCTCGCCTTCAACCACCTCACGCGCAAGGGAGCGCTGTAGTACGAGCATCCGGTACGGCGGTCCCGGCGGCGTACCTCGTACGGCTCGCGCCCCGAGCGTCCCGTCGTGTGCGACCGCAGGATGGGGTCATGCCGAATCCTCCCCGGCTGCGCGCCGCTGCCCTCACCGCCACCGCCCTTCTGCTGTCCTCCGTGCTGGCGGGCTGCGGCGACGACTCCCAGGACGAGGACCTGTCGGCCCAGGAACTGAGCTGGGAGGACTGTCCGGCACCGTCCCCGGCGGAAGGCGGCGGTGACGCCCCGTCCTCGCTCGCGGACGGCGACAAGTGGCAGTGCGCCACGATGAAGACGCCCCTGGACTGGGCCGAGCCCAAGGGCGACACGATCAAGCTCGCGCTGATCCGGGCGAGGGCGAGCGGCGACGAGAGCGAACGCATCGGCTCGCTGGTCTTCAACTTCGGCGGCCCCGGCGGCTCCGGCGTCACCACGCTGCCCGCCTTCGGCGAGGACTACGCGAAACTGCGCACCCGCTACGACCTGGTCAGCTTCGACCCGCGCGGGGTCGGCCGCAGCGCCCCCGTGGAGTGCCAGAACGACCTCCAACTGGACGCCTTCTTCCAGCAGGACGCCACTCCCGACGACGCGGCCGAGCGCAGCACGCTCCTGGACAACACCAAGGAGTTCAACGAGGACTGCGAGACGAACTCCAAGAAGGTGCTGCCACATGTCCGCACCACCGACGCGGCCCGCGACATGGACCTGATGCGCCAGGTCCTCGGCGACGCCGAACTGCACTACTTCGGTATCTCGTACGGCACCGAACTCGGCGGCGTCTACGCCCACTTGTTCCCCAAGCGCGTCGGCCGCGCGGTCTTCGACGCGGTCGTGGACCCGACGCAGAACGCCGAACAGGGCTCGCTCGGACAGGCCAGGGGCTTCCAGCTCGCTCTCGACAACTACGCCGAGGGCTGCACCTCCAAGGCCGAGGACTGCCCGGTCGGCGACACCCCTCAGGACGTCAAGGACCGCATCGCCAAACTGCTCAAGGACCTCGACCGCAAGCCGATCCTCGGCATCCCCCCGCGCGAGCTGACCCAGACCGCCGCGACCAACGGCATCGCGCAGGCGCTGTACTCGCAGGACTTCTGGGAGTACCTCACAGAGGGCCTAGAGCAGGCGTACGACGGGAACGGGCAGATCCTGATGGCGCTGTCCGACTCGATGAACGGCCGCAACCAGGACGGCGAGTACAGCAACATCACCGCCGCCAACATCGCCATCAACTGCGCCGACGACAAGCCGCGGTACACCGCCGAGCACGTGGAGCGGAAACTGCCCGAGTTCCGGGCCGCCTCCGCCCTCTTCGGCGACTTCCTGGCCTGGGGCATGGTCAGCTGCACCGACTGGGCCGTGCCGGGCGCCGCCGACCATCCCGACGTGAGCGCACCCGGCTCCGCGCCGATCCTCGTCGTGGGCAACACCGGCGACCCGGCCACCCCGTACGAGGGTGCGAGGAGGATGGTGGACGCTCTGGGCGAGGGTGTCGGTGTCGAGCTGACCTACCGGGGGCAGGGGCACGGTGCGTACGACAGCAAGAACAAGTGCGTGCAGGACGCCGTGAACGGCTATCTGCTGGACGGGAGGATTCCCGCGGCCAAAACCGTCTGCTCCTGACACATCTCGCCCCGAATCGGCGAGAACTCGCAGGTCAGAACGTTATCCACAGGCCGCAGCGGCTGAGTCGAGATCCGCCTACCATGGCCGGACAGCCATCCGCGGCACAGGGCGGACGGCCTGCGAGGGGGGAAGTGCAATGACGCGTTTCGTACGGTGGACGGCCCTGGGCGCCGCCGCCGCACTGCTGGTGACGGGTTGCAGCGGCGGCTCGTCAAGCGATGACAAGGGCGGCCGGAAGACCGGCCGGGCACAGCCGTCGGCCGAATCCTCCGGTACGGCCGACTCCGCCCTGCCCTCCTCACTGACCTCCCAGAAGCTCGACTGGGCGCGCTGCAAGGCCACCGCGGACTCCTCCGCGCCGGGCAGCGACTGGCAGTGCGCGACACTCAAGGTGCCGCTGGACTGGTCGAAGCCGGACGACGAGACGATCGGCCTCGCACTGATCCGCACCAAGGCCCGGGGCGACAACCGCATCGGCTCGCTCCTGTTCAACTTCGGCGGCCCCGGCGGCTCCGGTGTGTCCACGATGCCTGCGTATGCCGCCACCACTTCCCTCCTCCGCGAGCGGTACGACCTGGTCAGCTGGGACCCGCGCGGAGTGGGCGCCAGCGAGGGCGTCCGCTGCCGCAGCGACAAGGAGATCCAGACCGCCGAGTCGGTGGACGTCTCACCGGACACGCCGTCCGAGGAGTCGGCGTACTTCAAGGACGCCGCCGACTTCGGCAAGGGCTGTGCGAAGGACGCCGGAAACCTGTTGGCGCACGTCTCGACCACCGACACCGCCCGCGACATGGACCTGATGCGCCAGGTCCTCGGCGACCGGAAGATGCACTACTTCGGCATCTCGTACGGCACCGAACTCGGCGGCGTCTACGCCCACTTGTTCCCGAAGAACGTGGGACGACTGATCCTGGACGCGGTCGTCGACCCGAGTGCCGACACGGTCGGCCATGCGAAGAACCAGGCCCGGGGCTTCCAGCGCGCTCTGGACGACTACCTGAAGTCCACCGGCCAGGACCCGGAGCAGGGTTCGCAGAAGATCGCGGACCTGCTGAAGGAGATCGACGAGAACCCGCTGCCGACGTCCTCCGGGCGGGAACTGACGCAGACACTCGCCGTCACGGGCATCGTCCTGCCGCTGTACAGCCAGGACAGCTGGCCCACACTGACCAGCGCCCTGGAGGCGGCGGAGCAGGGCGACGGGTCGGAGCTCCTGGCGCTCGCGGACGGTTACAACGAGCGTGACCCGTCGGGTCGCTACGGCACGACGACCCACTCGCAACGGGTCATATCGTGCTTGGACGACAAGCAGCGGCCGACGGCCGCGGAGACGAAGAAGCTGCTGCCGGAGTTCGAGAAGATCTCGCCCGTCTTCGGAACCTTCCTCGGCTGGGACACGGCCGGCTGGTGTCACAACTGGCCGGTGGCCGGGCAGCACGAGAGCCCGGAGGTGAGCGCGCCCGGAGCGGCGCCGATCCTGGTGGTCGGCAACACGGGCGACCCTGCGACGCCGTACGAGGGCGCGCAGAAGATGGCGGACGAGCTGGGCAAGGGCGTAGGCGTGGTGCTCACCTGGAAGGGCCAGGGCCACGGTGCGTACGGCAGCGGGAGCGACTGCGTGGACTCCACGGTGAACGCGTATCTGCTGGCCGGAACGGTGCCGAGGGACGGCAAGGTCTGCTCATGAAGACGGCGGGGGCCTCGGGCACCGTCGGTGCGCGAGGCCCCCGCCGCTCAGGCCGGGATGCCGGGTCGGTAGACCGGCTGGTGCGGTCAGTAGACCGGCTTGCTCGGCTCGATCTGGTTGACCCAGCCGATCACGCCGCCGCCGACGTGCACGGCGTCGGAGAAGCCCGCGGACTTCAGTACCGCGAGGACTTCCGCACTGCGGACACCCGTCTTGCAGTGCAAGACAATCTTCTTGTCCTGCGGGAGGGTCTCCAGGGCGGTGCCCATGAGGAACTCGTTCTTCGGGATCAGCTTGGCGCCCGGGATGGAGACGATCTCGTACTCGTTGATCTCACGGACGTCGATGATCTCGATGTTCTCGCCGTCGTCGATCCACTCCTTGAGCTGCTTGGGAGTGATCGTCGAGCCGGCGGCCGCTTCCTGGGCCTCCTCGGAGACGACGCCGCAGAAGGCCTCGTAGTCGATGAGCTCGGTGACGGTCGGGTTCTCGCCGCAGACCGCGCAGTCCGGGTCCTTGCGGACCTTGACCTGGCGGTACTGCATCTCCAGGGCGTCGTAGATCATCAGGCGGCCGACGAGCGGCTCGCCGATGCCCGCGAGGAGTTTGATGGCCTCGTTGACCTGGATGGAGCCGATGGACGCGCACAGCACGCCCAGGACACCGCCCTCGGCGCAGGAGGGGACCATGCCCGGCGGCGGGGGCTCGGGGTAGAGGCAGCGGTAGCAGGGGCCGTGCTCGGACCAGAACACGGAGGCCTGACCGTCGAAGCGGTAGATCGAGCCCCACACGTAGGGCTTGTTCAGCAGCACACACGCGTCGTTGACCAGGTAGCGGGTCGCGAAGTTGTCCGTGCCGTCGACGATCAGGTCGTACTGGCTGAAGATGTCCATCACGTTCTCGGCTTCGAGCCGCTCTTCGTGAAGGACCACGTTGACGTACGGGTTGATGCCGAGGACGGAGTCGCGCGCGGACACGGCCTTGGAGCGGCCGATGTCGGCCTGGCTGTGGATGATCTGACGCTGCAGATTCGACTCGTCGACCTCGTCGAACTCCACGATGCCGAGCGTGCCCACGCCCGCGGCGGCCAGGTACATCAACGCCGGCGAGCCCAGGCCGCCGGCGCCCACACAGAGCACCTTGGCGTTCTTCAGCCGCTTCTGCCCGTCCATCCCGACGTCGGGGATGATCAGGTGGCGGGAGTACCTGCGGACCTCGTCTACGGTGAGCTCGGCAGCGGGCTCGACCAGGGGTGGCAGCGACACGGGGACTCCGTTGGTCGGTCAATCATTACGGTTGTTCTCCCCGTAACAGTGCCATGGCCTTTTTCATTCCGAGACACCCGTTCCGATCCGCGAGACGATCTCGTCCCAGTAACCGGGCATGGTCTCCCAGGGATCGGTGCGGCCGCCGCGGTCCGTTCGGTCGGTGAAGTAGATCGTCGACGCCCCCTGCCAACGGGCGATGCGCAGCGCCTCCTCCAGGTGGGGGCGCGGCACCCCGTGGACGAAGTGGCAGAAACGCTCGGGTGGGTAGTCAGCGGTCCACTCCGCCACCTGCGACCAGCGGTAGTCACTCCAAGGGCCGGAGAAGGTGACCAGTTGGTCGGCGTTCTCGGCGTAGCCGGGGTACGGGTGGATGCCGTGGCCGAGGACGACGTGGGCCTCCTCACACAGCGCGCGGAGCGTGGTGACCGTGCGGCGGATCTCGGGCAGCGTGGCGCGTTCGGTCGGACAGCGATCCAGAAGGAAGCCGTCGACTTTGTACCAGTCGATGTAGCGGTGCGCCTCGGAGATCACCTCCCCGAAGGCGCGGGCGCCGTACGCGGTGTCGAGGCGGCCGAGGACGCGGATGCCCGCGTTGCGCAGCCGGCCGGCCGCCTCCAGACAGTGCGGGTCGGGGCGGCTGCCGGGACCGTCCGCGACGTTCAGGACGACCCAGTGCAGAGGGGTGCCCGGGCGGGTGAGTTCGGCCCACTCGGCCGGGGCGACGAGTGGGTGGGCGAAACTGGGGATGCCGAAGCCGGTGCGCAGGTCGGTGCTCGCCGTGCCCGGTTTGGCGCGGGTCAGATGCGGCATGCCGCCTCCATCCAGATGTCGGCGAGGGACTCTTCGAGGCCGATCCGGGGGCGCCAGCCCAGCCGGTCGCGAGCGGTGCGCACATCGGCCTGCTGCCAGCTGCCGCAGCCGTCGGGGTACGGGTACGCGACGGGGGCCGCGTGGTCCGACTCGGTGCGGGGATGGCCGATGGTCGCCCTCAACGGGCCGGAGTGGCCGTCGAGTTCGTGGAGGGCGCCGCCGTATCCGGCCACGCGGGCGAGAACCGCGGCGGCGTCGCGCAGGCGGACGGCGCGGCCCGAGCCGATGTTGATGACGCCCTGCGCGGCGGAGAGCGAGGCCGCGTGTACGGCGCGGGCCACGTCGCGTACGTCGACGAAGTCGCGCTGGGCTCCGAGTCCGCCGAGTTTGAGCTCGCCGTCGCCGGACTGCATGGCGCGGCGCATGGCTTCGGCGAGGCGGCCGAGCGGGGAGCCGGCGGGGGTGCCGGGGCCCGCGGGTGAGAAGACCCGGAGAACCACGGCGTCCAGGCCGGAGCCGAGGACGAGTTCGGTGGCGGCGAGTTTGCTGACGCCGTACGGGCCGCCGGGGCGGGGCACGGCATCCTCCGCGGTGGAGGAGCCGGGCTGGCTGGGACCGTACTCGGCGCCGCAGCCGATCTGCACGAGACGGGCGCCGCAGCCGCTGCGGCGCAGGGCCTCGCAGACGGTGGCGACGGCGACGGTGTTGTGGCGGGTGAGCTCGCGGGCGCCGCCGCGGGTGGCGCCGGCGCAGTTGACGACCACGCCGGGGTGGACCGCGTCGAGGAAGCGGGTGAGGGCGCCGGGACTGCCGGACGCGAGGTCGAAGCGGACGTCCGCGTCGTCGCCGCGACCGAGGGCGGTGAGCTGGACGGCCGGGTCGGCGAGCAGGCGGTCGGCGACGAAGCGGCCGAGGTAGCCGTTGGCTCCGATCAGCAGGACTCTCATCGGGCGGCTCCCGGGGCCGAGGCGTCGGGTCGGGAGGTGATCATTTGGGGGTCTCCTTCGGGGAGGTCACAAGCGGGTGGGGTTGCCCCGTGGTGGGGCCGGATGCCTGCGGCGGCCGGTGCGGGCTCGGTGGGGGGGCCGCCTTCGCCTACGGCGGGTGCGTGGGTCGGGGCCGCGTCGGGGGGTGTCCGTCCTCGGTCTGGCGCGGAATCGGTCTCCTACAGGGGCGACCGTGTTGACGCGCCATCCGCTGCGGGCGGACACCCCCCGACACGTCCCCTGCTCGCCGTACGCGGCTGCCGCGTCTCGGGAACACCGGTCGCAGCCGCCTCACCGCTGGTTCTCCGCCGGGGCGTGGGCCGAGGCCCGGGTGAGCGTGCGGGTTGCGTGGAGCAGGAGGATCAGCGCTCCTGTGCCGCAGGTGAGGGCCTGGACACTGCCCGGGCCCCAGGTGTCGGTGAGGGTCTGGACCGGGAGGGCTAGGACCTCGCAGCCGGGGAGGCGAGCCGCGAAGACCGTGGCCAGGGCCGTTGCCTGGGCCGTGGCGGTGGCCGTGAGGATGACCGCGGGAGCGTGGGTGAAGCGGTGGATGGCGAGGAGGCGGGAGAGGAGGAGAAGGGCGCCCAGGGTGGTGGTCTGGGCGTAGGTGATGGGTTCGTCGAGGGTCGTGGCGGTCAGGGTGAGGAGGGCGGTCAGGGCGCAGAGGAACAGGGCGAACGTGCCGAGCAGCAGGGGGCGTACGGATGCGGCGAAGTCCTCCAGGCCGCGGCTGGCCGTCAGTTTGCGGCGGGCTCGTGCGGTGAGGAGGTGAGTGGTCCAGGCCGCTGGGGCGCAGGCCGAGGTGAGGGCAAGGAGCGGAGCGGTGGCGAGGGGCCAGGGGGCGTCCGGGGTGCCGTCGGGCAGGCCGTCGGGGCCGCCGGCCAGGGCGGTTCGCAGCAGGCCGTCGCCCATGAGGGCGTAGGCGATGAGCCAGTACGTCCAGGTGCTGGTGCCGGTCGCGGGGGTGCCGGATCTGGGGCTGAGCGGGCCTCGGGCGAGGGCCGCACGCAGGGCCAGGGCCACGGCGAGGGCGCCTGCGGCGGCGACCGTCGGGCGGGCCTGCCCGTGCGTGAGGTGCAGGCCGACCACGGTCGCCGTGCACAGGGCGCCGGGGAGGAGGGTGAGGAGGACCCAGTCGGCGCGTGGGCGAGAGTCAGCCTCGGAAGCGCGGGGTTTGGGGGTTTCGCCGTCGCGGGGGATCCGGGCGTACATCTCCTCGGCCAGGGAGAAGACGTCGCGGTGGCGGAAGCGGGCGGCGGTGCGGTCGGTGACGCCGTGGGCCTCCAGGCCAGCCGCGATCTCCAAAGGGTCCACAGCTCGTTCACAGAGGTCCCGGTGACGGTGCATCAGGGCCTTGACCGGGTCCGCTGTGGTGCGGCGGGGGGTGGGGGTGGTGGAGCGGGCGTCTCCGGTTTTACCGCGCGCGCTTGGGTCAGGGCCTGGGCCGTGGTCGGTGGTGGCGTCCGCGTCGGGCCCCTGGTCTGCGTCGGTCTCCGTGACGAGCCACTCCTCCGAGCGTTCGTCCCAGGCTCCGGCGCTGTTCGGGGCCCCGGGGCGGTCCAGTTCGCCGAGTTCGCTCATGACGCTCCCTCCGTGGCCGCGGCCGGAGCCGTGGCGCGTACGGGCGGTCCCGCGGCCCAGCCGGGCCCGCCGCGTGCCACCACACGTACGCCCTGCTCGGTCCAGCGTCCGGGTACGTGGGCCTCGGCGGGGGTGGCGAACGGCAGGGGTTCGCCGGTGGCGTCGAGGAGGACGCGGCGGACCGGGGTGCGCGAGACGATGTCCAGG
Organism: Streptomyces sp. a15; assembly: GCF_059026085.1. Taxonomy (NCBI): domain Bacteria; kingdom Bacillati; phylum Actinomycetota; class Actinomycetes; order Kitasatosporales; family Streptomycetaceae; genus Streptomyces; species Streptomyces sp. A15. Next base: position 110,354 of record NZ_JBWLKM010000001.1, read on the forward strand.
TAAATGCCGTGAAATGCCATGATGTTCTGCTCGACGGTGAACAGTTCGAGCGCGCGGGCACGGGCGGCGGCGCCCAGGCGCTCGCGGCGCTCGGTGTCGCGCAGCAGCGCCACGCACGCCTCGGCGAGCGCCCGCGGATTGCGCGGGGGCACGACGAGACCGGTACCGCCGATGACCTCCACGACGGCACCGACGTCCGTGGACACCGTCGCGCGGCCGCAGAACATGGCCTCGACCAGGCTGATCGGGAAGCCCTCGACGACGCTGGACAGGACGGTCACCGCGCCCGCGGCGTACGCGTCGGCCAGGGTCGGCAGTTCCGGGCCGCCGATCTCCTCGAAGGAGACGGGGTTGTCGCCGACGGCGTGCGGGCCGTCCGCCTCGTCGGGGAAGAGCTGCGCGGCCAGCGCCTTGCAGTGGCCGAGGTAGGCCGTGCCTTCGGAGCCGGAGGGGGTGCCGACGATCCGCAGCCGCGTCTTGGGCTCCTCCTTGCGGATCTCCGTGAAGGCGTGCAGCAGGGAGACCAGGTCCTTGGCCGGTTCCACCCGGCCGATCCAGACCAGGGTGTGCGGGTCGGCGCACTCCGGCGATTCGCCGACGTCCGCGAAGCGGGAGGCGTCCATGCCGGGGTAGACCGTGCGGAGCTTGTCGCGGTCGGCGCCGCAGCGCTCCTGCCAGCGGCGCGCGTGCGCGTTGCCGGACGTGACGATCGCGGCCCGGCTGTATGCCTCGGCGGCGAGTCTGCCGTGGAAGGCGGTGAGCAGGGCGCGTACAGGGGGCGAGGACTCCGTGGCGGTCAGGTAGTGGGTGCGCAGCCGCACGCCGTACTCGGTCACCAGCAGGGGCACGCCGCAGAAGTGCCGAGCGAGCAGCCCGGGCAGGGCCGCCGCACCACCGGACGTGGCATGGCACAGGTCGACGGAGCCGAGGTCGTCGTCCTCGTACCAGTCGAGCGAGAGAGGGCGCAGAGCGCGTTCCAGATGCGCGGCGACGGTGAGCAGATCCGGTACGCGCGCCTCACGCGCCGTGCGCAGGGCGCCGGGAGCGCGACAGGCGCGTTCCAGGGCGCGTACGGCAGCCTCGGAGCGCAGCGCGCCCACCAGTCCGCCCTCGTCGCGGGCGAGTTCGGCGAGGCCGTACAGCGCGCTGGCGAAACGGTCCGCCTCGGTGGCCGACGGCTCCCCGGAGGCCTCTGCGACGCCCCCCTCGCACAGGGCGGCCGCCAACTCGCCGTAGCACTCGGCGAACCGCCGGCGCGCGCGCCGTCCGTATCCGACCCCGTCCTCCTCGGCCGTCCACAGCGGTGCCGTGCGCACCCTGCTGACCTGCGGCGGCAGCGGAACCCAGCCCTCGTCCTCCTGGCGCTCGCTGCTGCTGAGCGCGTAGATGTCGAACTCGTGCTGCTCAAGCCCGCGCACGAGCCGGTCGCACCAGAGCCTGGCGTCACCGCTCACATACGGATAGCCACCCTCCGTAAGCAGTCCGATGCGCACCAGCGCACCCCCGATCTCCCGTATGGGGAGCCGCCGTTGCCCCGGCGACTCGTAGCGGGACGAACGTATGCGGACAAGGCGGTGGTGCGACGGACGGTTGTCCGTCGCACCACCAAAAGGGGTGAACGGTCGTAACTTTCCCGTGCGGGTCGCGTTCCGTCGCGCTAAGAGATCATGCGCGTACGGATCGTCACTCGCGAGCCACTCGAGGCTCGGCGCCCGTCAGCTGCCCGGATAAGGCCAGGGATTGGCCCGGCAGCGGATTCCGTCGTGGTCGAGGAACTTGGTCTGCTGCTGCATGACCGGGGCGAGTTCGCCGTTCTTGTCGCAGGTGACGTGGCTGTAGCCGAGCCGGTGGCCGACTTCGTGGTTGATCAGCATCTGGCGGTATGCGTGGATCTGATCACCGTACGTCTTCGATCCCTGCGCCCATCGATAAGCGTTGATCATCACGCGCTCGGTGGAGGCCGAGTCGCACGACACGTTGTCCACGGTGGTGTCCAGACCGGACTTGGCGCACCAGGTCGCGGTGGTCCCCGGGCTGGCGAGGGTGATCACGAAGTCGGGCTTGCCGGAGTAGACGCGCTCGAAGGTGCGAGCGCCGTTGTGGGCCCAGCTCCGGTCGTCGTTGAGCGTCTTCTGCACGGCCTCGGCGAAGAGTCCGCCGTCAAGCCCGAGCCCTTGCTCCACGTCCACGCGGTAGGTGTACTTCTGCCCCTTGCCGGGCGCCTTGGCGATCCCCTTGATCGCGTCGAACTCGCCCGGCCCCTTGAACGCGGCACCGAGCGCGTACCTCTTGTCCATCCCCTGCTCGTACGTCAACGCCGCCACGCTCGGCGAACCGGAAGGCGTCGGCCGGCCCTCCCCGCGCGAGGCCCCGTCGCGGGCGTCGCGGGCCTGGTCGGTGGCGGACTGCGACTGTACGGCGTTGTCGTCCCGCCCGTTCGTGACCTGACCGGCCACGACGACGGCCAGCACGGTGGTGACGGCGGCGGCCGCGATCCCGGTGAAGGCGCGCCCTTTGCCATCCTTGACGGGCGCCGGTTCGCCCGTGGGAGGCGCGTCGTCGTCCTCGGGGCGGTCGACACCGGTCTCGGCGGGCCAGTCGGTGACAGTGCCGTAGGGATCGGAGGCGTGCGCGGAGAGCGGTTCGCGGTGCGCCGGGGCGACGGGCGTCCGGGGCGCGAAGACGTCGTCGTCGCCCTCGAAGAGGTCGCCGTCCCGCTCGAAGGCGTCGAGGTAGTCCTGCCGCGGCTCTCTCCGCCCCCTCGTGCCCACCGGCGGCGCCTGCCGCTGCCGCGGAAGACCGACGCCCGGGCCACCCGGCCTGCCGCGCCCGCTCAACTCCCCCCAGGCGCCACCGGATTCCCGCTGCTCGGGATGCCCGCCACGAACCTGCGGGAAGCCATGAGCGGGCGTGCCATCGGGAAACCTGGGGACACCGTGCGCGGGCGTGCCGTCGGAAAACCTGGGGACACCGTGCGCAGGCGTCCCATCGGGAAACCTGGGCACCCCATGAGCCGGCGTCCCGTCAGGAAGCCTCGGTACCCCGCCCGCGGGAGTCCCGTCGCCGTACCTCGGAACGCCCTGGGCCGGTGTTCCGTACCCCGGCTGCGGCGCCGGCGTCGCCTGCCGCGCGGCCGGTGGGCCCTGTGTCCGGCCCTGGACGGCGGGATCGGCGCTGTCCCCCTTGGGGCCACTCTTGGGAGCAGATCCACGTCGACTGTGGCGTCCCACCTCGCCCCTCAGCTCCCCGAGTTCGTACTGCCCGACATTCCGGCCCCACCGCCGGAGGCTCCTTCTGTGGCGTCAAAGGTACCCTCGCCCCCGCTGAAGCCCCGCACCCCACCGTCACGGGCCGCCACATCGGCGAGCAACTCGCGGACCGCCCCGGCCACCGTCTCCGGGTATTCCATCATCGCCACGTGCCCCGACTCCGGCAGGGTGAGGAGGCGCGAGTCGCGGAAGGCGCGAGTCGCCTTCGATGCCATGCGGAAGCCCACGAGTTGGTCGCGGCCGCCGTAGACGAGGAGGGTCGGCGCGAGGACCCGTTCGGCCTGGCGCCACAGCGCGTGCTGGCCGCCCAGGGTGTACGCGTTCACCAGCCCGCGCGCGGAACGCGTCATCGCGTCCCAGAAATACGGCAGTTGCAGGCGCCGCTCCATCTCCTCCACGGCGTTGCGGAACCCTTCCGGAGTGACCCGCCCGGGATCGCCGTAGCAGAGGGCCATGACCCCCCGGACCCGCTGTTCCGCCGTCCACTCCTTGGTGAACCGGGTGAAGAGCCCGGCCACGCCGGGCACCGCCAGCAGCCCCGTCGGCACGGCCGTGCGCTGGACGCGGACCTCCGGCAGTGCGGGCGAGACGAGGGTGAGGGTGCGGACGAGATCGGGCCGTACCGCGGCGACGCGCGTCGCGACGGCGCCGCCGAGCGAGTTCCCGAAGAGATGCACCGGACCGCGCCCCGAGGCGTCGAGATAACGCATCACCGCGCGCGCGTGCCCGGTGATCGAGTAGTCGCCGTCGTCCGGTGGTGGGGAGTCGCCGAAGCCGGGCAGGTCGACGGCCTCGCCGTCGACCGCGTCCTCCAGCTGCTGCATCAGCGCCGACCAGTTCTGCGAGGAGCCGCCGAGGCCGTGGACGTAGAGCGCGGGCGGCAGCCCCTCGCGCGCGGGTGGCCTCGACCGGACCGTCAGCGTGATCCCCGGCAGCTCGACCGACCTGAGCCGCTCGCCCTCGGCCACCCTGACGGGCGCCACTTTGGGCAGCACGTTGGCGGGCGGCACGAACGGCAGCTCGGTCGAAGACATGCGGCAATGTTACGAGATGATCACGCAGTGGTTCATGTGTTCGCCGTCACAGAAGGTACCCGGATCGCATGGCGTCCAGATCGGGTGTCTCCTAGGCTCGTACGCAGGGCACCCGCATGTGGCCCCCTGTTCCACTCAGGGATGTTCTAGGAAGGGAGCCCATCATGGCCGTCGACCCCCGCGACCCCGAGACCTTCATGAACGAGGACGCCGAGGAAGCGACCGAGATCGACGTCGAAGCGCCGGAGGGCGACGCCGCCGAGCAGCAGGCGGACGTCAAGCCGGACCGCGACGACCCGCTGACCGGCGTGGACCCGGGCCGGGCCAACGAGGCCGACCTCATCGAACAGGCCCGCGTCGTCTCCATCGACGAGGACGACTATCGGTGACATCGCCCGTTCCATCCCGGTTTGAGAGACGGTGCGCGGCATTCACCAGCGTCCGGTCCGTGAAATTCTGCGCTCGCACTGCGCACACCACGGTTACCGAAAAGTACGATGGCGGCGCGGCGCACACCGCACGAGGACGACTTTGGGAGGCGGCGTGACAGCCATCGAGCAGACAGAGGCGGCACGCCCGCGAGGCACGCGCCTGCCGCGCCGTGCCCGACGGAACCAGCTGCTGGGCGCCGCGCAGGAAGTCTTCGTGGCGCAGGGCTACCACGCGGCCGCCATGGACGACATCGCCGAGCGCGCCGGCGTCAGCAAGCCAGTGCTCTACCAGCACTTCCCCGGCAAGCTCGACCTCTACCTCGCGCTGCTGGACCAGCACTGCGAGTCGCTGATCCAGTCCGTACGCACCGCGCTCGCGTCAACGACCGACAACAAGCAGCGCGTACGGGCGACCATGGACGCCTACTTCGCGTACGTCGAGGACGACGGCGGCGCCTTCCGCCTGGTCTTCGAGTCGGACCTGACGAACGAGCCCGCGGTGCGCGAGCGCGTCGACAAGGTCACGAACGAGTGCGCCGAGGCGATCTCCGAGGTCATCGCCGAGGACACCGGCCTCTCGCCCGCGGAGTCGATGCTGCTGGCCTCCGGCCTCGGCGGGCTGGCCCAGGTGGTGGCCCGTTCCTGGCTGCACAGCGACCGCAGCGTCCCGCGCGAGCAGGCGGTCCAGCTGCTGACCTCGCTCGCCTGGCGAGGCATCGCCGGTTTCCCGCTGCACGGCACGGACCACCACTGACGCACACCGCCCCGAGGGTTTGTTCCCGCCCGCTGTTCGCTCCTGGCGTTCTTGGGCGGAGCATGTACGTCCCCTCACCGGGCTAATGTGTGCGGAGTACGGCGCGGAAGGTCGCGCACTTCACTGACCGTCGGAGGGACATAGCCGTGGAGGTCAAGATCGGCGTGCAGCACGCGCCTCGCGAGATCGTTCTGGAGAGCGGTCAGAGTGCCGAGGAGGTCGAGCGGGCGGTGTCCGAGGCGCTGGCCGGCAAGTCGCAGCTGCTGAGCCTCGTCGACGAGCACGGCCGCAAGGTCCTCGTCCCGGCCGACCGCCTCGCCTACGTCGAGCTCGGTGAGCCGGCCCCGCGCAAGGTGGGCTTCGGCGCGCTGTAGTCATACGTATCGAGAGGGGCCCGGCGACCGTGAGTCGTCGGGCCCCTCTCGATTTCTTCGGTTTTTTCTCCACATCCGGAGCACAACTCGCGCACAGAGGAGGATTGCATTCCGCAGGTCACGGGTATGACGGGCTACGACCGTGACGCGCAGTGTGGCCGTGTGGGAGGGACCCCATGATGTTGTTGGAAGCGCTCGGCTCCGCTCTGCTCGGTCTCGTGCTGGCGGGTTTGGCGGTCCACCGGCTGTCCCACCGCCTGCCGGCCCGTTCCCTGGTCCTCGCCACCGGTGTGGCCGGCGCCCTCTTCGGCGCCTTCGTCACGCACAGCGCGCTGGACACGGGCGGCGTCCTGCTGATCCTCCTGGGTGCGACGATCGTCTGCGCGGCCTCGCTCTCGCTGCTGCTGCGCCCCGCGGGAAGACTCCGCCGCCGATCGGCAACCGCCTGATCCGCCGCCGATCGCGGCGTCCTCGATGAGCAAGTGCCGCGGCACTAGGCAGCAAGCCCAAGTGCCGCCATCCGCTTGGTGTGCGCCTCGGTGATGCGGGAGAACATCCGGCCGACCTCGGCGAGGTCGAAGCCGTCCGCCACGCCGCCCACGAGCATCGTCGACAGCGCGTCCCGGTCGGCGACCACGCGCTGGGACTGCGACAGGGCCTCGCCCATCAGCCGTCGTGCCCACAGCGCGAGCCGGCCGCCCACGCGCGGTTCCGCGTCGATGGCCGCGCGCACCTTCTCGACGGCGAAGCCGGCGTGCCCGGTGTCGTCGAGGACGGCCAGGACGAGTTCGCGGGTGTCCGAGTCGAGCCGGGCGGCGACCTCCCGGTAGAAGTCACTGGCGATCGAGTCGCCGACGTACGCCTTGACGAGCCCCTCCAGCCAGTCCGAGGGCGCGGTCTGCTTGTGGAAGCCGTCCAGGGCGGCGACGAACGGCTCCATGGCCGCGGTCGGCTCCTCGCCGATCTCGGTCAGCCGGTCGCGCAGCTTCTCGTAGTGGTGGAACTCGGCCGACGCCATCTTCGCCAGCTCCGCCTTGTCCGCCAGCGTCGGCGCCAGCTTCGCGTCCTCCGCGAGCCGCTCGAACGCCGCCAGCTCGCCGTACGCGAGCGCGCCGAGCAGGTCGACGACCGCGGCTCGGTACTGCGGTTCGGCGGATGCCCGCGTCCAGTCCTGGGCGGCGACTCCGGTGTGTGCTGCAGGTGCGGCGGAGGCGTTGTCAGGCTTGTCAGAGGTCGTCATGAAGCGCACAATAGCTCGCTCGCCGCGCGAGGGAAGTCCCTGGTCAATCAGTGTGACGACGACTACGTGACCGAATCGGCCATCGCATGTGCGCGTTTCCGGGGTACAGTGGTAATGCGCCCGGCGACTATTCGACGGGCCGCACGAATGAGGATGCCCGGTCGGTGGCCCGATCGGCTCCGACCCGACAGCCCTCCTCGCCCGTACGGCACAGTGCGTACGAAGTTCGGAGGGGGACCCTCAGCGGTTCGAGCGCTAGAGCGTCGGCAGTGGTCCCGTGTCATACGGCTCGCCCGTAAGGCAGTAGTCGACGTCCCCAGCACGGTCCTAGACGACCCCCGCGCTCGCCCTCGCGCCGCGCACACAGAAGAGGCAGCACCCTGACTACGACTTTCCGAGAGCTCGGAATCCTTCCCGAGACGGCCGAAGCACTTGAGGCCGTCGGCATCATCACTCCCTTCCCCATCCAGGAGATGACGCTCCCCGTCGCCCTCTCGGGCAGCGACGTCATCGGCCAGGCCAAGACCGGCACCGGCAAGACGCTGGGCTTCGGCCTCCCGCTCCTGGAGCGCGTCACCGTCCCCGCCGACGTCGAGGCCGGCCGCGCCCAGCCCGAGGACCTCACCGACGCCCCGCAGGCGCTCGTCGTCGTCCCCACCCGCGAGCTGTGCACGCAGGTCACCAACGACCTGCTGACCGCGGGCAAGGTGCGCAACGTCCGCGTTCTCGCCATCTACGGCGGCCGGGCGTACGAGCCGCAGGTCGAGGCCCTCAAGAAGGGCGTCGACGTGATCGTCGGCACCCCGGGCCGTCTGCTGGACCTCGCGGGCCAGAAGAAGCTCAACCTCAAGCACATCAAGGCGCTCGTCCTGGACGAGGCCGACGAGATGCTCGACCTGGGCTTCCTGCCCGACGTCGAGAAGATCATCAACATGCTGCCGGCCCGCCGCCAGACCATGCTGTTCTCGGCGACCATGCCGGGCGCTGTCATCGGCCTCGCGCGCCGCTACATGTCGCAGCCCACGCACATCAGCGCCACCTCGCCGGACGACGCGGGCAAGACGGTCGCGAACACCAAGCAGCACATCTACCGCGCGCACAACATGGACAAGCCCGAGCTGGTCGCGCGGATACTGCAGGCCGAGGGCCGCGGTCTCGTGATGGTCTTCTGCCGTACGAAGCGGACGGCGGCCGACCTGGCCGACCAGCTCCAGCAGCGCGGTTTCGCCTCCGGCGCGGTCCACGGCGACCTCGGCCAGGGCGCCCGCGAGCAGGCGCTGCGCGCGTTCCGCAACGGCAAGGTGGACGTCCTCGTCTGCACCGACGTCGCCGCCCGCGGCATCGACGTCGAGGGTGTCACCCACGTCATCAACTACCAGTCCCCCGAGGACGAGAAGACGTACCTGCACCGCATCGGCCGTACCGGCCGCGCGGGTGCCAAGGGCATCGCGATCACCCTCGTCGACTGGGACGACATCCCGCGCTGGCAGCTCATCAACAAGGCGCTGGACCTCGGCTTCAGCGACCCGCCGGAGACGTACTCCACCTCCCCGCACCTCTTCGAGGAACTGAACATCCCGGCGGGCACCAAGGGTGTCCTGCCGCGCGGCGAGCGCACCCGCGCCGGGCTCGGGGCGGAGGAGCTGGAGGACCTGGGCGAGACGGGCGGCCGTGGGGCGCGCGGCGGTCGCGGTGACCGTGGCGGCCGTGGAGACCGTGGCGGCCGTGATGACCGCGGCGGTCGCGGTGACCGTGACGCCCGAGGCGGTCGGGAGGAGTCCCGGCCGGCCGAGGGCGAGCGTGCGGCCCGTACGCCGCGTCGCCGCCGTCGTACCCGCAACGGCTCCCCGCTGGACTCGACGGCCCCCGTCGGCACGGCTCCCGTCGAGGGCGTCGCCCCGCAGGAGACCACCGCGGCCCAGGACGCCACCGAGACCCGTACCCCGCGCCGCCGTCGCCGCAGCCGCGGCGCCGCATCGGAGACGGTGCCGGCCACGGCAGCGCCGACGATCGAGCCGACGGTGTCCGAGATCGCCCCGGTGACGGAGGCCGCGGAGGCCGCCGTCACGACGCCCGAGTCCACGGCTGCCCTCGACACCGCCGAGACCCCGGCGAAGTCGCGCCGCCGCCGTACCCGCAAGTCGGCGGAGACGGCGGTCGACACGGCCGAGTCCACGACGCCGGAGACGGTGTCCCAGACCCCGGTGGAGGCGGAGGCTCCCGCCGCCGCACCGCGCCGCCGTACCCGCAAGGCCACGGCTGCGGCCGAGGTCGCGGTCGACACGGCCGAGGGGACCGGGACTCCGGAAACCGAGGCTGCTGAGGCTGCTGAGGCCAAGCCGCGCCGTCGTACGCGGAAGGCCGTAGCCGCCGAGGCTCCGGCCGAGGCCGCCCTCGACACGGTCGAGGCCGTGGAGGCCAAGCCCCGTCGCCGTACCCGCAAGGCCGTAGCCGCCGAGCCCGTCGCCGTCGTCGCCGAGATCCCGGCGCAGACGGCCCCGGAGGCGGAGCCGGCCGCGGTCAAGCCGCGCCGTACGCGCAAGGCCGCCGCCACCGCCGAGGCAGCGGTCGACACGGTCGAGGCCGTGGAGGCCAAGCCGCGCCGCACGCGCAAGACGGCGGCTGTCGCCGAAGCCGCCGTCGACACCGCGGAAGGCACGGCTGCCAAGCCGCGCCGGACGCGCAAGACCGCCGCCGCGGCTCCGGCCGAGGCCGCCGTCGACACCGCCGAGGGCACGGAGGCCAAGCCGCGCCGGACGCGCAAGACCGCCGCGGCCAAGGCAGTCGAGGGTGACGTGGTCGAGGCGGAGGCAGAGGCGAAGCCTCGTCGTCGCACCCGCAAGGCCGCGGAGCCCGCGGTGGCCGCCGCCGACATCCCGGCCCAGGCCGTAGCCGAGGAAAAGGTCGCCGCTCCCCGGCGCCGGACCCGTAAGGCCACGGCAGCCACGGAGCCCACGGAGAGCTGATCTCCCGCCCAACGGCCCGGTTCACCTCGAGTGAACCGGGCCGTCGGCTTTCCCGGAGCCGACGACCCCGCACCCCACCCGATACCCTCCCCCCGTGACCAGCCAAGCCTCCTTCACCCGGCCCCGCAACGCCCGCGCCTACTCCCTCCGCACCCCCCGCGGAGACTTCGCCGTCGTCGATTCGCCCGCGGCCCCCGGCGTCGAGCCGAAGGGCACCGTGCTGATGCTGCCCGGCTTCACGGGGAGCAAGGAGGACTTCACGCTGTTGCACGAGCCGCTCGCGGGGCGCGGGTACCGTGTCGTGGCCGTGGACGGGCGAGGGCAGTTCGAGTCGGACGGGCCCGAGGAGGACGAAGACGCCTACGCGCAGGCCGAGTTGGCGCGGGACGTGCTCGCCCAGGCCGAGAGCGTCGGCACGCCCCTGCATCTGCTCGGGCACTCCCTCGGCGGCCAGATCGCCCGCGCTGCCGTACTGCTCGACCACTCCCCCTTTCTCTCGCTCACCCTGGTCTCCTCCGGGCCGGCCCAGATCTCCGACTCCCAGCAGAAGCGCGTGAAGCTGTTGCGGGACGCGCTCGACGTGATGGGTATGGCCGAGGTGTGGGAGGCCATCCTGGCGATGGGCCCGCCGGAGGAGGTCGGCGGCCCGGCCCGCGGCATCGGCGGCACGGAGCAGCTGCGCCGCCGCTGGCTGGGCAACAAGCCCGCCCAACTCCGCGCCACGGGCCGTCAGTTGTGCACGGAGCCGAACCGGGTCGCCGAACTCGCCGCCGTTCCGCTCCCGTTCCACGTCCTGTCGGGCGCCCGGGACGACACCTGGCCGGTGACGCTGCTGGACGGCATGGCCGTACGACTGCAGGCGCGGCGGACGGTCATCCCGGGCGCCGAGCACTCCCCCAACGCCGACCAGCCCCTCCCCACCGCCCGCGCCCTCGCGGATTTCTGGGACAACACCCGGCTCAGCGAGCACGAGTAAGGGCCCGCCAAGGGACCGTAGGGGCTAGGGGGTGTTTCGAAAGTCCCGCACAGCACCCACGGCGCCCGGCACGCACTCCCGCCGCACCGGCCGAAAGCCCAAGTACGTCCAGGCCATCGACGGGGCCTTCCGTCCGGCACACCGAGAGCACGCACCGGACACCGCGGGCACCGCACAGGACTTTCGAAACACCCCCTAGTACTGCGTCCGCAGGTGCTCCCAGAAGCCGTCCCGCAGCGCGCGTCTGAGGTCGGCCTGGCCGCGGAGCGAGTACTGCAGCAGGCCCTCCGCCTCGACCAGGAGGTCCTGATCCACCGAGCCGGGGAGGTACGGGTGGCCGGGCAGCAGGTCCCCGAGTGAGTCCCGTCCCCTCGCCGCCAGCCACTTCGCCGCGATCTGCGCGCCCACGAAGCGGACGTCCTCGCGCGCGGGGCGGGGCGCCGTCGACTCGTGGGCGAGGGCCGTGCGGCGGGACACGTACGACTTGAAGAAGTCGAGGTCGAAGGTGCGCTGACTGTCGACCTCCCAGAGCAGGGGCTCGGCCTGGTTGCGGCCGTCCGGCGCCTCGATGCCCCAGAGGTGGACGCGGGCGCCGTAGCCCTGCGCCGCCTCGACCGCGGAGACCAGGTCCTCGTCGCCGCCGAGGAGTGCCGCGTCGCTGATGGCGCGGTGGCGGGCGAGGGACTCCAGGTCGGAGCGGATGAGGGAGTCGACGCCCTTCTGCTGGTTGTTCGCGTTCAGGTTGCCCAACCGGACCTTGACGTCCGGGAGTTCGGCGATGGACTGCTGCTCGGCGGTGTGGATGCGGCGTCTCGCGCCGTCGTACCAGTAGACCCGCAGCAGCCTGCTGTCCGCGAAGATCGTGCGCGCCTTGTCGATGAGCGCGTCGATCAGCCCCTCGGCGTCCAGATCGAACGCGCGGCGGTCCTCCGTCCCGGAGACCAGGCGTCCCGCGGCCGCGTACAGGTATCCCGCGTCGACGAAGATCGCATGGGTCGAGGGCGTCTTCGCCACCTCGGCGAGCATGCGCTGGAGCAGCTCGTTGGTGCGGTCGATGCGGGCACTGAGGGCCGCGAGGTCGTCGTTCATCGTCTCCATTGTCCCGGCGGTCACGCTGCGAACACAACCGGTCCCGCTCAGTCCCGTTCACACCTCTTCCGAATCTCTTACCGGTCAGTAATTAGCCGTTCGAAAAATTTCTTTAGCGTAGGGAATGTTTGTAACACGCATCCCGTTGACTACCTACAGAAGGCGCAACACCACAAGGCGCCACCCAAGTAGTTCTCCGCAGGAGGATGACCAGACGAAGGGAGAAGCCAATGCGCTTCGAAATCATGCGACTCGACGATGTCGACGGCACGGCCGTGGACAGCACCGTCGTGGACGCCGCCTCCGTCAACCGAATCGTGCAGCAGGCCGCCGCCATAGGACAGCGCCTCTGGATTCGCCCGGCCGAGACCTCGGCCTCATAACGCGCGAGTCCCCGCGACAGACTTCAGAGCCCCCGTACGGCACCGACGCCGTGCGGGGGCTCTGCGCTATCCGGGCCACCGGGCTCTCAGCTCGCCCGGATCACCTGCGTGACCCCGTTGATGATCTGCTGCACGGCGATGGCGGAGAGCATCATGCCCGCGAGCCGCGTCACCAGGACCACTCCGCCGTCCTTGATGACCCGGATGATCAGCAGCGAGTACCGCATCACCAGCCACAGCACGACATGGATGGCGAGAATCGCCGTCCACACCGACACCTGCATGGCGACGCTGTCGGCCTTCTGCACGGCGAGGATGACCGACACGATCGCGCCCGGCCCGGCCAGCAGGGGCATGCCCAGCGGTACGAGCGCGACGTTGACGTCCTTGGTCTGCTTCGGCTCGTCCGTCTTGCCGGTGAGCAGGTCCAGCGCGATCAGCAGGAGCAGCAGCCCGCCCGCGATCATCAGCGCGGGCACGGACACGTGCAGGTAGTCGAGGATCTGGTGCCCGAGCAGCCCGAAGACGGTGATGACCCCGCCGGCCACGCAGACGGCCTGGAACGCCATCCGCCTCTGCACCTTGCCGGGGCGCCCGGAGGTCAGCGCGAGGAAGATCGGGGTGATCCCGGGGGGATCCATGATGACGAAGAGGGTCAGGAACAGGGAGCCGAAGACGGCGAGGTCGAACATGAGGGCCTTGCTGAGTGACGTGCGGGACGAACGGACGTGGAGAACGCGAGGGACGTGGCCTCAAGCCCCGCCGGCCCCCGGCACCGGGAAGGCCCCCGTCGCCCGTCGCGTGATCTCGCCGTACACCTCGGGATCCGTCACGTACTCGCCGAGCACGCACGTCTTCCGGCTGCCGTGGTAGTCGCTGGACCCGGTGGTCAGCAGCCCGAGTTCCTTGGCGAGGCCGCGCAGCCGCGCCCGGGTGTCCGGGTCGTGGTCCATGTGGTCGACCTCGATGCCGTCGAGCCCGGCCGCGGCCATCTCGGCGATCGCGGCTTCCGGGACCGTACACCCCCGCTTGCTCGCGCCCGGGTGGGCGAACACGGCGACGCCACCAGCGCCCTTGATCAGCCGGATCGCCTCGAAGGGGTCGGTCTCGTGCTTCGCCACGAAGGCCCGGCCGCCGTCGGCCAGCCAGTCGGCCGTGAACGCGTCACCCACGGTCGGTACGACGCCCAGCTCGACCAGCGCGGTCGCGACATGCGGGCGTCCGACCGAACCGTCACCCGCGATCCGCGCCACCTGCTCCCAGGTGACCGGGACGCCCTGCTCCTGAAGCCGGGCGACCATGCCCCGCGCCCGCGGCACCCGGTCGTCCCGCACCAGCTCACGCTCGGCGAGCAGCGCCGGCTCCTCGGGGTCGAAGAGGTAGGCCAGCATGTGCATGGAGACGCCGTCGATACGACAGGACAGTTCCGCGCCGGTGACCAGCGTCAGCCCCTCCGGCAACGCGGCGACCGCCTCGGCGTGCCCGCGGGTGGTGTCGTGGTCGGTCAGCGCGACGACGTCGAGACCGGCCGCGGCGGCGTTGCGCACCAGCTCGGCCGGTGTGTCCGTACCGTCGGAAGCGGTGGAGTGGGTGTGCAGGTCGATGCGCACAGCGGACTCCAACGGGCGACGAAGCGGAAGCGGACGCTCAAAGAATAACCGGACTTTCGGCCGCCCCTGTCACACCCGCAACCCCTGAGCGCCCCCTACGAACAACGCCGCTAGCGGCGCGGGGCTGTATCGATATGCGGCTCCGCCGCGCGGGCGCGACCGGCGCAGCACAGCCCCGCACCCACCCCGCCCAGCGAGCGCCCTCCCCACCCACCGCAGGCGCTACGGCTCGAGCAAGCGCGGCGACAACGCGCCGCACGGCACCAAGTCCAGCTCGGCCCCCGCATCCCGCAGATCCGTCAGCACCAGCTCGTCGTACATCAGCAGCCCGGACTGCTCGGGCCACACGACGGCCCACACCCACAGCCCGAGCGCCTCGCCCGCGAAGACCGCACGGTCGTCCGGCGCGCCGGCCACATGCCAGAGCGGGGTCGGGCGACCGGCGGCGAGGACCTTGGCCTGGGGCGGCTTCTCGACGTTCATGTACGGCCCCGGGTCCGGGCCGTCGATGCCGCCGTACCGCGCGCCGAGGCCGACGCCGAGTTCCTCGGCGACCAGGATCAGCTCGCCCATGCCGCCGAGCGGTCCGGGTCCGGAGCAGGCCACGGCCGTGGCACGGCCGCCGCTGCGGTCGTCGCCGGCGCAGGCCACGCCCGTGAACAGCCAGCCGACGGGCAGTGGCCACGGCATCCACACCGGCACCTGGGTGCGGTGCACCACGACACCGAGGGCCTCGACGCTGGGCGGGATCACGGGCTGCACCGGATGCACGGTCCCGTGCACGTCGCACTGCCAGGTATCGGCGAAGAGTCCGGGAGCCCTGACCCGGCCACCACACTTCGGGCAACTGGGTTCGCCCCTCATAGGGCCCCACGGTCCTACCCCTGCTCCGCCACGTCAAGGACTGATCACCCGTCCGGGCGGAAGCCGTTCACCGGCGAAAACCAGATGTAGCTTGCATTAATTAGGTGATCTAACTTATCGTGTGTATATACCAACTACCTTCGTCGGGATGGGAGCACACGATGGGAGACACCAAGGACCCCTTCGACGCGGGAGCCGGTGGCATCCTGCGGCAGCCGAGGGCGGTGTGGGCGACCGCCGGCGCGTCCGTCGTCGCCTTCATGGGCATCGGGCTCGTCGACCCGATCCTGCCGTCCATCGCCTCGGGCCTGGACGCCACCGCCAGCCAGGTCTCGCTGCTCTTCACGTCGTACTTCCTGATCACCGCGATCGCGATGCTGGTC
Organism: Streptomyces sp. a15; assembly: GCF_059026085.1. NCBI lineage: Bacteria > Bacillati > Actinomycetota > Actinomycetes > Kitasatosporales > Streptomycetaceae > Streptomyces > Streptomyces sp. A15. The sequence goes on from NZ_JBWLKM010000001.1 coordinate 125,727, forward strand.
ACCGGCTTCGTCTCCAGCCGCATCGGCGGCCGCCGGACCCTGCTGCTCGGCCTCGCCCTGGTCGTGGTCTTCGCGGCGCTGTCGGGCACCTCGAACTCGGTCGGCGAACTCGTCGGGTTCCGGGCCGGCTGGGGCCTCGGCAACGCGCTCTTCGTCTCGACGGCCCTCGCGGTCATCGTCGGCGCGGCGGCCGGCGGCAGCGCGGCAGCGATCCTGCTGTACGAGTCCGCCCTCGGCCTCGGCATGGCGTGCGGACCGCTGGTGGGCGCACTGCTCGGTGACGCCAGCTGGCGCTACCCGTTCTTCGGCACCGCGTTCCTGATGGCGATCGGCTTCCTGTGCATCACGGCATTCCTGAAGGAGCAGCCGAAGCCGGCCCGCAAGACCTCACTGCTGGACCCGATCAAGGCCCTGGGCCACGGCGGTCTCGCCTCCGCCGCCGTCTCGGCGTTCTTCTACAACTACACGTTCTTCACCGTGCTGGCCTTCACGCCGTTCGTGCTGGACATGACCCCGTACAAGTCGGGCGCCGTGTTCTTCGCCTGGGGTGTGCTGCTCGCCGTCTTCTCGGTGATCGTGGCGCCGCGCATGCAGGAGCGGTTCGGCTCGCTGAAGGTGCTCGGCGGCTCGCTGGTGCTGCTCGCGGTCGACGTGCTCGTCCTCGGGTACGGCAGCCACACCGCCGCCATCGTCTGCACGATCCTGTCCGGCGCCTTCATCGGCGTGAACAACACCGTCTACACCGAGTTGGCGCTCGGGGTGTCGGACGCCCCGCGTCCCGTGGCGAGTGCGGGCTACAACTTCGTGCGCTGGTTCGCGGCCGCCGCGGCGCCCTACTTCGCACCGAAGATCGAGGAGTGGAGCGACATCCACATCCCGTTCGTGGTCGCGGCGGTCACCGCGGTGCTGGGCGCGCTCGTGGTCGTCGTACGGCGGAAGGCGCTCGCGCACGACGCCGAGGAACTGGAGCCGGTGCACGCGACCGAGGACGGGGTCACCGTCTTCGCCAACTGACGCTTTTCGGCCACCGGTTGGTGAGCTTGCTCACCCACGTGTCACTCCAGCGGGACGGACCTGCGGGACGGATCCCTGAGGTCCGTCCCGTTCGTCAGCCAGCGCTCCTGGAGGGCCTGAGCACCGTGCACCCGCTTCCAGGCCGCCTCGTTCGGGGTCATCGGGAGCAGGGGCAGGAACCGTACGGGGTCGAGGGGTTCGTCGAGTTCCAGGTCCTCGACCAGGCCGCCCGGCTCGGCGACCAGCACCGAGGTGAAGGGGGCGCCGGGCCACAGGGGCTCGCCGACGTCGAGAGAGGCGCCGGGGGCCACCACCACTCCCTCGACCTGCGGGGAAGCGCCGAGCACGGCGAGCGGGCGGAGCGCCTTGTCGGTGTCGGCGAGACCGCCGCGTACCGAGAGGATCAGCTCGGCGCGCGGACCCTTGACCGGGTCGGCGAGCGCGGCGGTGGGGTCGCTCATCGGCTGGGCGGACATGCCGAGCGTGGCGTAACGGACGATGTCCCCCTCCTGGAAACGCAGCACCTCGATGCGGTCGGTGCCGAGGAAGGTGACCGCCGCGCGCGCGTCCGGCTCGCCCAGCGCGCTGCGCAACCGGGCCTCGACCAGAGGAAGAACATCAGCCATGTCGCGAGCATAGAACTCGTCAGTACCGGGCAAAGCAGCGCCTTGACACTTCGGTCGGCTGATACTCTTGCCCGGTGGTTCGGGGCAGCACGCAGAAGCGTCGCGATCAAGCCCCGACGCCGAAGGAACTCCCTTACGAGGGACCGGCCGGAGGAGGTGGGGCTGCAATGGACCGAAGTCGACCGTGCAGTAGCACCCGCTCTTCCCGCCGCTGATGTAGCTGCTCTGGCTCTGGCTGGCTGCCACCTCTCGCACTCGCTTCACCGCGGAAGAGCGCTTCGTTTCGTTTTGCCTGATCTGTCCGAACTGCCCGATCAGAGGCAGTAGCTGAATCAGTAGCGAAGCTTGCCACCGCGACGGTGCGGTGCTCCCCGCTTTGTGGACGTGCCAAACATCCGCAGTCAGGACGTCCCCATTCCGGGCAGTTCCAACCGTCGTCGGCGGCCTTTCGTTGCCAGTCACGAAGGAGCCTGCCATGTCGATGATCCGCGACCTGCGTGCCGTAGTCCGCCCGTCCCGCGTCTCCCTGCGCAAGGACAGCAGCAGCGTCTACGACACCACCCGCGACCCCTCGACGCCGTCCGCCGTCGTCGACTGCGCCGTCTACCGCGACGGCGCCCGCGTCCAGACGCCGAAGCCGCTCACCCCGAACGAGGCGATGCGCGTGGTGCGCCGCGACGGAGGCTTCGTGTGGATCGGGCTGCACGAGCCGACCGAGGCCGAGTTCTCCGGAATCGCCGGCGAGTTCGGGCTGCACCCGCTGGCCGTGGAGGACGCGGTCCAGGCTCACCAGCGCCCCAAGCTGGAGCGCTACGACGACTCCCTGTTCACCGTGTTCAAGACCATCCACTACGTGGAGCACGACCGGGTCACCGCCAACAGCGAGGTCGTCGAGACCGGCGAGGTCATGTGCTTCACCGGCCGGGACTTCTTCATCACCGTCCGGCACGGCGGCCAGGGCTCGCTGCGGGCGCTGCGCCACCGCCTCCAGGACGACCCCGAGCTGCTCGCCAAGGGCCCCTCGGCGGTGCTGCACGCGATCGCCGACCATGTCGTCGACGGCTATATCGCGGTCGCGGACGCGGTGCAGGACGACATCGACGAGGTGGAGACCGAGGTCTTCTCGCCGGGGCGCCGCGGCGGGGTCTCGCGCGGTGTGGACTCGGCAGGCATCTACCAACTCAAGCGCGAGGTCCTGGAGTTCAAGCGGGCCGTCTCTCCGCTGCTGCGCCCCATGCAGCTGCTGAGCGAGCGGCCGATGCGGCTGATCGACCCGGACATCCAGAAGTACTTCCGGGACGTCGCCGACCACCTCGCCCGCGTCCAGGAGCAGGTCCTCGGCTTCGACGAGCTCCTCAACTCGATCCTCCAGGCCAACCTCGCGCAGGCGTCCGTCGCGCAGAACGAGGACATGCGGAAGATCACCTCGTGGGCCGCGATCATCGCCGTACCGACGATGGTGTGTGGTGTGTACGGCATGAACTTCGACCACATGCCGGAGCTGCACTGGAGGTACGGCTACCCCGTGATCATGTCGGTCACGGTGGCCCTCTGTGTGGGCATCCACCGCACGCTCAAGCGCAACGGCTGGCTCTGAGGGCCCTGGATAGGCTGAGCCCATGACAAGCGAGCTGCTCGACCAGGCCCTCGTCGAGGAGGCCACCAAGAAGTCCGGCCTCATCTGGGTCGAGGGTCCCGGCGGCCCGGCCCGCGCGCTGTGGCACGTGTGGCACGAGGGCGCGGCCTGTCTGGTCGGCGACGGGTCCGGCGAGCAGCCGCTGCCGGGGCTGGCCGACGGGACCACCGCCCAGGTCACGGTGCGCAGCAAGGACAAGGGCGGCCGGCTGGTCTCCTGGGCGGCGAAGGTCGTGGAGCTGCCGCCCGGGTCCCCCGAGTGGGAGGCCGCGGTCGCGGAGCTCAAGGGCAAGCGGCTGAACGCCCCGGACGCCGAGGTCATGACAGAGCGGTGGGCCCGCGAATGCCGGGTACTCCGCCTGGAGCCGACCGGCACGACGGCAGCGCTGCCCGACGGAGACCTGGCCAAGGCGCCGCTGCCGACGTCGGCGACGACGCGTGAGCAGATCCCCGCGGGGCTGCCGAGGCTGCTGCTGAAGAAGCGCAAACGGCGGTAGCCACAGGTAGCCATCAGGCCTGGCCTAGGACGTCGGCAGCTTCTTGCCGTAGTCCACCGTCTCGTCCTTCTCCGGCTCGGTCAGGGCGAAGGTCTTGCCCCAGGCCGAGAAGGTCAGGGTGCCCGCGCCGCCCGCCCGCACCAGGCGCAGGGGGTACGGCTCGCCCTCCAGGGAGACGTCCAGCGTGCCGCCGGAGCCCTTGTCGCCGGTGATGCGGATGGTGCGGACGCCCGCCTGCTTGTGGTGGCCGTCCGTCTCCAGCGTGCCGTGCAACGTCAGCAGACCGTCGAGGAGGACGTTCATGTCCGTGAAGCCGCTGAACTTCTTGTACGAGGGGTCGCCCTGCGGCACCTTCACATACTTGCCGTCGAGCTTGTCGGCCGCCGCAGCGTCCGCGTCGGAGCCGTCGCCCTTGCCGTCCGCGTCGGTCCAGAAGCCCGCGTCCGCCTTCAGGAAGAGCTGCTCGCCCAGCCGCAGCAGCTGGAAGGTCGCCCCCTCCGCGGTGACCGAGCCGGAGCCGCCGTCGGACTTCAGGCGCATGTCGAGCTTGTACGTCCGCCCGCCGGCGACCACGTTGCCGGCGAGCTGCACCGCGGTGGCGGAAGTGGCGGCCGTACGGGTCCGGGACTGGATCTGCGCGGCCGGCAGCTTGCCGACCCCGTTGGTCCCCGCGTCCGGGTCCTCGCTGCATCCCGCGAGGCCCGGCCCCGCCACGACGAGGGCGCTCAGCGCGCTCACCAGTGCGGCCCTGCGGGTACGGCGCCGGGGAATCGCAGTCACAGGTGGGGCTGCCTTTCTGACAAGGGTCCTTCAGCAGCGTACGGCAGCGTACCGGGGCCCCGGGGCGCGGGCGGAGCCAGTCCGTCCGGACCGCTCACCAGGGCGTATCCGATCGGGACGGGCTAGCCTGAAGCCCACCCGAGCGGGCAATTCGGAAAAGAGACCCACCCAGCGACCCAGGATGCAACTCCGCACGAACCCCGCACGAGAAGGAAGCACAGCCATGGCAGCGGGCGCCCCCCGGATCTTCGTCTCGCACCTCGCCGACGTCGCCGTCTTCGACCCGGCCGGCGACCAGGTCGGCCGCCTGCGCGACCTGGTCGTCATGCTGCGCGTCGGGCGACGGCCGCCGCGCCTGCTCGGCCTGGTCGTCGAACTCGCCACGCGCCGCCGCATCTTCCTGCCCATCACCCGGGTGACCGGGATCGATTCCGGCCAGGTCATCACCACCGGAGTGCTCAACGTCCGCCGCTTCGAACAGCGGCCCACCGAGCGGCTCGTCTTCGGGGAGCTCCTCGACCGGCGGGTCACGCTCGTCGAGACCCGCGAGGAGGTCACGGTCCTGGACCTGTCGGTGCAGCAGCTGCCAGCCCGCCGCGACTGGGAGATCGACCGGGCCTTCGTCCGCAAGGGCGGCAAGGGCGGCGCCTTCCGGCGCAAGGGCGAGACGCTGACCGTCGAGTGGTCCGCCGTCACCGGCTTCTCCCTGGAGGAGCAGGGGCAGGGCGCCGAGAGCCTCCTCGCCACCTTCGAGCAGCTGCGCCCCGCCGACCTGGCCAACGTCCTGCACCACCTCTCCCCCAAGCGGCGCGCCGAGGTCGCCGCCGCCCTCGACGACGACCGGCTGGCCGACGTACTCGAAGAGCTGCCGGAGGACGACCAGATCGAGATCCTCGGCAAGCTGAAGGAGGAGCGGGCCGCCGACGTCCTGGAGGCGATGGACCCGGACGACGCGGCCGACCTGCTCTCCGAGCTGCCCAAGGCCGACCAGGAGCGGCTGCTGAGCCTGATGAAGCCCTCCGACGCGGCCGACATGCGGCGCCTGCTGGCTTACGAGGAGCACACGGCCGGCGGTCTGATGACGACCGAGCCGATCGTGCTCAGGCCCGACGCGACCGTCGCCGACGCCCTCGCCCGCGTCCGCAACCCCGACCTCTCCCCCGCCCTCGCCGCCCAGGTCTACGTCTGCCGGCCGCCCGACGAGACCCCGACCGGCAAGTACCTGGGCGCGGTCCACTTCCAGCGCCTGCTGCGCGACCCGCCGTACACGCTGGTCAGCTCGCTCCTCGACGAGGACCTGCAGTCCCTGGCGCCGGACGCGGCGCTGCCGCTGGTCGCCGGGTTCTTCGCGACGTACGACATGGTCGCGGCGCCCGTCGTCGACGAGGCCGGGTCGCTGCTGGGCGCGGTGACGGTGGACGACGTACTGGACCACATGCTGCCCGACGACTGGCGGGAGACCGAGTTCCACCTCGACGAGGGCGAGGAGGTGGCCCCCCATGGCTCCTGAGCGCGAGAGCACCCGCGAGGCCGCCCGGGAGCGCACGCTGGCGGGCGCGACCGCCGCCACCCGCTCACGCCCCCGGCTCGACCAGCCGCGCCCGCGCCGACGCCGGCTCCTGCCCGAGTGGGACCCCGAGGCCTTCGGGCGGCTGTCGGAGCGCATCGCGCGGTTCCTGGGCACCGGACGGTTCCTCGTCTGGATGACGCTCGTCATCATCCTGTGGGTGCTGTGGAACATCTTCGCGCCCAGTGACCTGCGGTTCGACAACTACCCCTTCATCTTCCTGACGCTGATGCTGTCGCTCCAGGCCTCCTACGCCGCCCCGCTGATCCTGCTGGCGCAGAACCGGCAGGACGACCGGGACCGGGTCAACCTCGAACAGGACCGCAAGGCGAGCGAGCGGTCGATCGCGGACACCGAGTACCTGACCCGCGAGATCGCCGCGCTCCGGATCGGCCTCGGGGAGGTCGCCACCCGCGACTGGATCCGCTCGGAGATGCAGGACTTCGTGAAGGAACTGGAGGAGAGGCGCGACGGGCATGTCGTATTCCCGGCAGAACGGTCGCGGGCACGTGACGTAGACGACCGGTGACGGGCTTTCCCAGGTCCTTGTGCAGCGCCGTACCATCGTCCTTATGGCTACGGAAGACGCGGTGCGTGAAGCACTGGCGACGGTGAACGACCCCGAGATCAACCGACCCATCACCGAACTGGGGATGGTCAAGTCCGTGGAGATCGCTGCGGACGGAGCGGTCGCGGTCGCCGTGTACCTGACGGTCTCCGGCTGCCCCATGCGCGAGACGATCACGCAGCGCGTGACGGATGCGGTCTCGGCGGTCGAGGGCGTCACCCGTGTCGACGTCGAGCTCGACGTCATGAGCGACGAGCAGCGCAAGGAACTGGCGACCGCGCTGCGCGGCGGCCAGACCGAGCGCGAGGTCCCCTTCGCCAAGCCGGGCTCGCTGACCCGCGTGTACGCGGTCGCCTCCGGCAAGGGCGGCGTCGGCAAGTCGTCGGTGACGGTGAACCTGGCGGCGGCGATGGCCGCGGACGGTCTGAAGGTCGGTGTCGTCGACGCCGACATCTACGGCCACAGCGTGCCGCGCATGCTGGGCGCCGACGGCAGTCCCACCCAGGTCGAGAACATGATCATGCCGCCGTCCGCGCACGGCGTGAAGGTCATCTCGATCGGCATGTTCACCCCGGGCAACGCCGCGGTCGTCTGGCGCGGCCCGATGCTGCACCGCGCCCTCCAGCAGTTCCTGTCGGACGTGTACTGGGGCGACCTGGACGTCCTCCTGCTCGACCTGCCGCCCGGCACCGGCGACATCGCCATCTCCGTGGCCCAGCTCGTCCCGAACGCCGAGATCCTGGTCGTGACGACGCCTCAGCAGGCGGCGGCCGAGGTGGCCGAGCGGGCGGGCTCCATCGCCGTCCAGACCCACCAGAAGATCGTCGGCGTGGTGGAGAACATGTCCGGTCTCCCGTGCCCGCACTGCGACGAGATGGTCGACGTCTTCGGTACGGGCGGCGGCCAGTCGGTGGCGGACGGCCTGACCCGTACGACCGGCGCCTCGGTCCCGGTCCTCGGCTCCATCCCCATCGACCTCCGCCTCCGCGAGGGCGGCGACGAGGGCAAGCCGGTCGTCCTGACCGACCCCGAATCCCCGGCCGGTTCGGCCCTGCGGGCGATCGCCGGGAAGCTGGGCGGGCGGCAGCGGGGTCTTTCGGGACTGTCGCTGGGGATCACGCCGCGCAACAAGTTCTAGCTCTGGTACGACGATGGGGGCGCCGTCTCACGGACGGCGCCCCCATCGTCGTACCACCGGCTATGCGTAGGCGCTGATGTCCTTGATCATGGCGAAGCCGAGCCCGTACGCGCTCATGCCTCTGCCGTACGCCCCCACGTGCACCCCCTGCTGAGTCGACCCGGCCAGCACCCAGCCGAACTCGGACTCGCGGTAGTGGAAGGACGTCGGCACGCCGTCCACGGGGAGGGACAGCGTCGACCAGTCGTCGCCGTCCAGGTCGTCCGCGAGGGCCCAGGCCGTCTCGGTCTGCTGGTCCAGCCAGTCGTCACGCAGGCTGTGGTCCATCTGGCCGGGCCAGGTGAAGGACAGCAGCCCCACCCCGGCCAGCCAGGCCGCCGAGGAGACCGACGTGGCCTCCAGGAGGCCCGTGCCGTCCGCACTGCGCCGCACCGGATTGGCCGCCACGGTGACCACCACCGCGAACTTCTCCTTGTCCTCCGTGCCTTCGTTCCGTACGGAGGGCTCGTCGCCGTGCCCGATGGAACCGTGCTCCACGGCCCCGTCGGCCGCCGTACCGACCTGCATCAGCCAGCGCGGTCCCGTGAAGGCCTCGTCGAGGCCGTACCACGGGAAGGGCGCCAGCAGGTAGCCGTCGACCGTGCGCCGGGCGGAGGGGACCTGTTGTCCGCCCTCCGCGGCCGACGCCTGCGCGACTGCCCGACTCGTCGTCTCCATGTGCCCGGACGCCTCCTCGCTCTCGTCGGAACGAACGGCCCGCCCCCCTTCGGGCGTACTCGTCCGTTCCGCACAACAACTCGGCAGCATAGCCACCTCGCTCCGAGCAGCCGGGAAAGCGCCCGGCGCGTGGGTCGCTCAGAGGGGTGCGTTCAGGCTCTGCGGGCCTGTCCGGCGTATGAAACGCGTCACGTACGGCGGAGGCGTGCGCCCCGGCGCACGGATCAGGTGGCGTCCGCGTCGTACGGCGGGCGTTCGTCGGGCGTCTCGGGCTTCTTCGTCATGTCGACGGTGCCGGAGGAGCCGGACGAGGAAGAGGAAGAGGGGGAGGAAGAGGGGGAGGAGGACGACGACGAGTCGCTGTCCCGGCCATGGACCGCGTCCGTGACCTCGGCCATCTCCTTCTTCAGGTCGAAGCCGTTGCGGATCTCCTTGAGCCCCAGTTCGTCGTTGTCCAGCTGCTTGCGCATGAACGTCTTGGGGTTGAGGTCCTCGAACTCGAAGTCCTTGAACTCCGGGCCCAGTTCGCTCCGGATGTCCTCCTTGGCGCTCTCCGAGAACTCCCGGATCTTGCGGATGGTCCGCGTGACGTCCTGGATGAGCTTCGGGAGCTTGTCCGGACCGAAGACGAGCACGGCGAGGACAACGAGCGTCACCAGCTCGAGCGGTCCTATGTCATTGAACACCTGAAGCTCCTTGCGATGTCCTCGGTCCTCGGCCCTCGGTGGTCTGTGCGGGTCTTCCGTGGTCCGGGCCGGGTCCACGGTACCCGGCGATCCCGTACGACCGGTACTGTCCCGAGCCCTTCGAGTGCGGGTACGTGTGGGTTTTCCGGGTTGTTTGCCTTGTGGGGGCGTTGGTGGGGGTGTTTCCGACCCCCTGAGATGTGATGTTTCTGTGAGTCTCTCAGTCGCTGCCGCCGGAGGACCCGAGCACCAGTGTGATCGTCCGCTCCTTGCCGTCGCGCTCGACGGTGAGTTCGAGGCGGTCGCCGGGGCGGTGGGCGCGGGTTTTGACGATGAGCTCCTCGCCGGAGTGGATGCGCTGGCCGTCCACCTCGGTGATGACGTCGCCGGCCTCGATGCCGGCCCGGTCGCCGGCACCGCCGACGGTGACCGCGGGGCCGCCGTCGCTGCCCTTCGTTCCTACGCGGGCGCCGTCGCCCGCGTAGTCCATGTCGAGGGTGACGCCGATCACCGGGTGGGTCGCCCTGCCGGTGTTGATGAGCTCCTCGGCGACGCGCTTGCCCTGGTTGATCGGTATGGCGAAACCGAGGCCGATGGAACCGGACTGGCCGCCGTCCGGATCGGAGCCGCTGTCGGCGGACCTGATGGCGGAGTTGATGCCGATGACGCGGGCGCGGGAGTCGAGGAGCGGGCCGCCGGAGTTGCCGGGGTTTATGGGCGCGTCGGTCTGCAGCGCGTCCACGTACGACACGTCACTCGCGTCCCCGCTCTCGCCGCCGGCCGTGATGGGCCGCTCCTTGGCGCTGATGATGCCGGAGGTGACGGTGCCCGCCAGGTCGAAGGGGGCGCCGATGGCCACGACCGGGTCGCCGACCTGGACGTTGTCGGAGTTGCCGAGGGTCAGCGGCTCGAGACCGCTCACCCCGCTGACCTTGACGACGGCGAGGTCGTAGCCGCTGTCCCGGCCGACGACCGTGGCCTTGGCGGTGTCGCCGCTGTGGAAGGTCACGGATATCTCGCCTGTGTCGCCGTCGGAGGCGGCCGCGTCGACGACGTGGTTGTTGGTGAGGATGTGGCCCCGGTCGTCGAGGACGAATCCGGTACCGGTGCCGGATTCCTCGGCCCCGCTCACATGCAGGGTCACCACGCTGGGCAGCGCCCGCGCGGCAATCCCGGCCACGCTGTCCGGAGCCCGCCCGGCCGACTCCGCCCCGGCCTGCGGCAGCTCCACGGCCCCGACGCCACCATTGCGCTCCAGATACGCCCCTACGACGCCACCGATGCCCCCGGACACGAGCGCCACCAGCACGGCCCCACCGACGAGCACCTTCTTCACCCGTCTGCGCCGCCGGTCCTCGGTGGGGACGGCCGCGCCGTTCTGCTGGAGGGGGGCGGCGGGGAGCGGGGCCCAGGGGTCGTAGTTCTGCCAGGGGGTGGAGAGGGGTGGGGCGGGTGGGGCGTCGGCGTAGGAGGGGGCGGAGGCGGCGGAGGGAGGTGCACCCTGCGCGGGGCCCTGCGGGGCGGCTGGAGGGGCAGCGTGGGGCGGGGCGGGCGCTGCGGCTGTGCCGGGTGGGAGGGCTTGAGCGGGGACCGCGGGCGGCTCCTGGGCCGTGCTGGGCGCGAAGGCTGCAGCAGGGGCGCCGGGCGGCCCGTCGGCCGCGCCGGGCGGAGCCGAGCCGACAGGGGCCGCTGGCGCGGCGGTGAGAGGCGGAGGCGGGGCGGGCGGGCTGGGAGCCGGAGCCGTGGCTGGCGGGAGCGTGGCGGAAGCCGTGGGCGGCGCCGGTGTCGCCGTGCCGTGCGTGGGCGTGGGCGTCGCCGGGTGCTGGACGGGCGGGGCGGGCGCCCAGGGGCCCGGCTCCCCGTACGGCGGGGTGCTGTAGGGGTCGGGGTCGTGCAGCGGCCGGGGGCGCTCGGAGGCGGGCGCAGCGGGCCGCTCGGAGGCAGGTTCGGCGGCAAGGTCGGCGGGCCGGGCCAGTTCGAAGTCGCCCTCCGTGGCAGGCGCGTCCTCCGGAGCACTCAGCTCGAAGTCGCGCCCGGTGTCGGGGGCGTCCTCCGGGGCCCTGAGTTCGAAGTCGCCGCCGGACTCGTCACCGCGGCCTGAGCGGCAGCCCACGTCATCCGGCACCGCGTCCGCCGACGGAATGGGTGTCTCCCCGTCCCCCGTCGGTGTAGCCCCCTCCGCCGGGGCCGGGAGGTCCTGCGGTCGAGGACTGCTCCACCACTTGGCCTTCGCGGGCTTCCCCTCGTTCATGCTCTCCCCACAGCTCGGGCTCCGCCTTGCGGCACAGGCAGTGCATCGGCCCCCTGGCCGACCCCCTTGGATTCAACCAGGTTCCCGAGCCGCCGCGCAGTGGCCGGTCAGCGGGGAGTGGAGGAGGAAGACGCCGAGGTCGAGTCGGGGACGGGTGCGGCGAGGAGGCCGGGGGTCGGGAGGAGGTCCGGGGTGGTGGACCACGTGGTGAGGGAGAGCGGCGGGGTCGCGCTGAGCGGACGTATCAGAGGGGACATGGCGGCCGCGCCGGCCATCACGGGCGCGGTCAGCGAGTGGACGCCCTCATGCACCTGGCCCGCGGCGGCCGTCGGCGCCCCGGGCAGCAGCGGTGCCGAGACCGCGGTCGGGGCGACCGGGGTGTCATGGAGCGAGCCCTGGCTCTGGCCCTGGGCGAGCAGCGGGCCGAGCCCACGGCGTCGCTGGCTCTCGGGTGCCGTCACGGCTCCCGTGCCCTGTGTGCGCGCCGGTGTCACATTGCTGCCGCCGGATCCGCCGCGCGCGTCCGCGGCCATGTCGGTCGGCGTCACCGTGGTGACCCCGCCCAGCGCGATCGCGGCCAGGGACACGGCCCCAGCGGCGACGAACGCGAACCGCAGCCCACGCGAGGACGACCGCTCGGCCTCGTGACGACTGACGTCATGGATGCGGAAGCCGCGGTTCGCCGAGGACGACGGAAGCATCGAGGCGTGCGAACGGGTCGGCAGGTAGGCGAACTCGAAGCGCTCGCCGCGCCTCGGACCGAAGACCCCGGCGGCGCCGGGCCGTCCGGTCAGTCCGCCGGCGAACGCCGAGCCGCCGAACGGCGAGTCGTCGCCGTCGTCCGGGTCGTCTCCGGCGGGCAGCCCTTGGAGGCGGGCCAGGAAGCTCTCCGAGGGCGGCGGCGGGGCCGCCTCCGCGAAGACGTTCTTCAGTCGGCGCTGTGCGTCCGCCTCTGCCTTGCACTTGGCGCAGGTGGCCAGGTGCGCGAGGACGCGGTCGCGCGACTCATGACCGAGCTCTCCGTCCACAAGGGCGGCGAGTCGGTCTCCCAGATGCTGTTCGGACGGGGTAGGCCGTGATCCACTCACGCGGTCGCGCCCCCTCCCCCCAGCGCGGGAACACGGGCCATGAAGGAGCGGCGCTGGGCCCGGGCCTCCGGCGAGCGGTGGGCGAGAGCCTTGCGCAGCTGGGAACGGCCACGGTGGATCCGGGACCGGACGGTGCCGAGCTTGACGCCCAGGGTCGCGGCGATCTCCTCGTACGACAGTCCTTCGATGTCGCACAGGACGACCGCGGCGCGGAACTCGGGGGCGAGGGTGTCGAGGGCCTGCTGGACGTCGGCGTCGAAGTGCGCGTCGTTGAAGACCTGCTGGGGCGACGGCTCGCGACTGGGCAGTCGCTCGGCCGCGTCCTCGCCGAGGGCGTCGAAGCGGATGCGCTGCTTGCGGCGGACCATGTCCAGGAAGAGGTTGGTCGTGATGCGGTGCAGCCAGCCCTCGAAGGTGCCGGGCGTGTAGGTCGACAGCGAGCGGAAGACGCGGACGAAGACCTCCTGGGTGAGATCTTCGGCGTCGTGCTGGTTGCCCGTCAGACGGTAGGCGAGCCGGTAGACCCGGCCGCTGTGAGTGCTGACGATCTCCTCCCAGGTGGGCGGAGTCCACGCCTGCCCGTCCGCGTCGGTGGAGAAGGTCGCGGTCTGGGCGTATTCAGCGGCATGGCTGTGGTCAGCAGCGGTGTCGTTCACGGATTTCGGCCTGCCCGCCGATCCGAGGAAGCGCCGCAGCACTCCTCCCCGATCCACAGGTGCGGCCGCACCTCCCCTGTCGGCTCTGGTGGTGTCCAGTGGAGCCCCTACCATAGCCACCTCGCCCGTTAGCTCCGGATAAGCGGTTTTACGAGAAATTGATCTGTGCTGATACGGCTCGTGCGGCTGCGTCAGCAGTTGCTCGAGCGCCTGCTCGTCGTCGTGATCCAACTGTGTCCCCCCGCTCTGTCTCCCACCCCTCTAAACGCCCGGTCCCATCTGCGGGTTCCCGGCGCCAACGGATACAGTCACGCCCAGGCAACCACGGGGACAGGAGAGGGTCATTACCGGCAACCGGCAGACGAGCTGGGCGTTCGCCGACGCCTATGTCGCCGAGGACGAAGCCCTGCGCTGGGCCCGTGACCGGGCCCGCGAGGCGGGGCTGCGCTCGGTGTCGCCCGGCACGGGCGCGGCGCTCGGGTTGCTCGCAGCCACCGTGGAGGCCAAGGCGATCGCCGAGATCGGCACCGGGACCGGCGTGTCGGGGATCCATCTGCTGCACGGCATGCGCGCGGACGGCGTGCTGACGACCGTCGACCCCGAGCCGGAACACCAGCAGTTCGCCCGCCAGGCCTTCCGTGCCTCCGGCTTCGCCAGCAACCGGGCCCGCTTCATCCCGGGCCGCGCCCTGGACGTCCTGCCCCGGCTCGCGGACGCCGGCTACGACCTCGTCTTCTGCGACGGCGACCGGCAGGAGGTCATGGACTACCTCGCTGAATCGTTGCGCCTGCTGCGCCCCGGCGGCCTGGTCGTCTTCGAGGGCGTCTTCGCCAACGGCCGGACCGTCGACTCGGGCCCGCAGCCCACGGAGGTCCTGCGGCTGCGCGAGCTGCTGCGCGCGGTGCGCGAGAGCCAGGAACTCGTGCCGTCACTGCTCCCAGTGGGTGACGGGCTGCTCTGCGCGGTCAAGCGCTGACCGTTCGAAAACGGGCATCGAGCGGGCATCGAGCTGGCATCGAGCTGGCATCGAACACGACACCCGGCACAGCACACAGCGACCCCGGGCACCGCATGCGGTGCCCGGGGTCGCTGAAAGGGTATGGTCGCGTCCGCGTCAGCCGACGACCTTCTTGAGGGCGTCACCGAGCGCGTCGGCCTCATCGGGGGTCAGCTCGACGACGAGCCGCCCGCCGCCTTCGAGCGGAACGCGCATGACAATGCCCCGCCCCTCCTTGGTCACCTCGAGCGGGCCATCGCCCGTCCGCGGCTTCATGGCCGCCATGCTCGTTCCCCTTCCTGAAACCAGCTCATCGTCAAAGCCGACGGCCCTGGAGGGCACGCGTCTCCCGGGGGTGGGACACACGACACCGGCATCGAACACATTGCTTCCAGGCCATTATCCCGCATCTCAGCACCCGATGACCAACATCAGTCGGCATCGCTTGGGCAACGCGCGCGAGCAAAACCACTCAATTCGGCGATGTGACTGCGATACTGCGCCGCCCCGCGGACATCCGCCGAGCGAATACGGTGCGGAATTCTTTGACGCAGGTCACACGTCCGGTCCGGTCCCCGCACGGTGATCTCCGCCATGCTGTCCTTCGGACACAGGGACGTACCGACGGGTACGTCCGAGCCGCGAACCCGAGGGGATACGCCATGGCCGACACCGTGCTGTACGAGGTGAGCGACGGACTCGCGACGATCGTGCTGAACCGCCCGGAGGCGATGAACGCGCTGAACATCGCCACCAAGGTCGCTCTCCGGGACGCGGTACAGGCCGCGGCCGCCGACGAGGCCGTACGGGCGGTGCTGCTGACCGCCGCGGGCGAGCGGGCGTTCTGCGTGGGGCAGGACCTCAAGGAGCACATCGGGCTGCTGGCCGCCGACCGGGAGGCGGGGACCGGGCAGACCATGAGCACCGTGCGGGAGCACTACAACCCCGTCGCGCGGGCGCTGACGGAGATGCGCAAGCCCGTGGTGGCCGGGGTGAACGGGGTGGCGGCCGGGGCCGGGTTCGGGTTCGCGCTGGCCGCGGACTACCGGATCGTGGCCGACACGGCGGCCTTCAACACGTCGTTCGCGGGCGTCGCGCTGACCGCCGACTCGGGCATCTCCTGGACGCTGCCCCGGGTGATCGGACCGGGCCGGGCTGCCGACCTGCTGCTCTTCCCGCGCAGCATCACGGCACAGGAGGCGTACGACCTCGGGATCGCCAACCGGGTCGTGCCGTCGGCGGACCTGCGCGGCGAGGCGGAGAAGGTGGCGCGGGCGCTGGCCGAGGGGCCGACGGTGGCGTACGGGGCGATCAAGGAGGCGATGGCCTACGGGCTGTCGCACTCCCTGGCCGAGACCCTGGAGAAGGAGGACGAACTGCAGACGCGGGCGGGCCGGTCCGAGGACCACGCGATCGCGGTGCAGGCGTTCGTGAACAAGGAGAAGCCGAAGTACCTGGGGCGGTGAGCAGGCAGGCGCGGGGCCGGTGAGCCGGGAGGCGGGGCTCAGCCCCGCCTCGCCACACAGGCCTCCAGGTGGTCGTCCACCAGGCCGCACGCCTGCATCAGCGCGTACGCGGTCGTCGGCCCGACGAAACGCAGCCCCCGCTTCTTGAGGGCCTTCGACAGCGCCGTCGACTCGGGGATGACCGCCGGGACGTCGGAGAGGGTCTTCGGGACCGGGCGGGCGGCCGGGTCCGGAGCGTGGGACCAGATCAGGTCGTCCAGGTCGCCCGGGGCCCAGTCGGCCAGCACGCGCGCGTTGGCGAGTGTCGCGTCGACCTTGGCGCGGTTGCGGATGATGCCCGGATCGGCGAGGAGACGCTCGCGGTCGTCGTCGGTGAAGACGGCGACCTTGGCGATCTCGAAGCCGGCGAAGGCGGCGCGGAAGGTGGGGCGGCGGCGCAGGATGGTGATCCAGGACAGGCCGGACTGAAAGGCCTCCAGGCTGAGCCGTTCGAAGAGCGCGTCGTCGCCGTGGACCGGGCGGCCCCACTCCTCGTCGTGGTACGTCACGTACTCCTCGGCCGACAGGGCCCACGGGCAGCGCAGCGCGCCGTCCGGACCGGGGAGGGCGGAGCCGTCGCTCACGGACGCTCCTCCTGTGCGGGCTTCTCCATGGAGAGGTGGGTCGCGGTGGCCTGCGCGCCGGCCAGTGCGGATTCCAGGTCGGCGATCCGGGCGTCCCGCTCGGCGAGCTCCGCGCCGAGGCGGCCGAGCGCGTCGTCGACGTCGGCCATGCGGTAGCCGCGGGCGGCCAGCGGGAAGCGCAGGGTCTCGATGTCGGCGCGGTTCACCGGGCGGTCCAGCGGCAGCGGGTCATGCAGGCGCTCGGGCGCGGCCTCCGGCAGCGGGCCGTCGCTCTCCCCGCCGCCCACGACGGCGAGCGTCACCGCGGCGACCACCACGGCCAGTGCGATGACCAGGAACAAGAACATAACCATCGCTGAGGTCCCCATGGTCGGTGCCGACGTGCTGGGCGCCGGCGTCGAATGTGTCAGGGTCCGATCGTGCCATGCGAGTCTGACAGTTAGGGTCGCAGGCGGCCACAGACGCCGAGGACCACGACGTACGAGGAGAGGTCACAGGGGATGCTCAGGCTGGGCAGGCGTGAATTCGGCGCGCACGAGCCGGTGATCATGGCGATCGTGAACCGGACCCCGGACTCCTTCTACGACCAGGGGGCCACGTTCCGCGACGAGCCCGCTCTCGCGCGCGTGGAGCATGCGGTGGCGGAGGGCGCGGCCATCGTCGACATCGGCGGGGTCAAGGCCGGGCCGGGCGAAGAGGTGACAGCCCAGGAAGAGGCACGGCGCACGGTCGGCTTCGTCGCGGAGGTCCGGCGGCGCTTTCCCGATGTCGTCATCAGCGTGGACACCTGGCGGGCCGAGGTCGGCGAGGCCGTGTGCGAGGCGGGCGCGGATCTTCTGAACGACGCGTGGGGCGGGGTGGATCCGGGGCTCGCGGAGGTCGCCGCGCGGTACCGGGTGGGCTTGGTGTGTACGCACGCGGGGGGTTCCGAGCCTCGTACGCGGCCGCACCGGGTGACGTACGACGACGTCATGGCCGACATTCTGCGGGTGACCGTGGACTTGGCCGAGCGGGCGGTGTCGTTGGGGGTGCCCCGGGAGTCCGTGCTGATCGATCCCGGGCACGACTTCGGGAAGAACACGCGGCACAGTCTGGAGGCGACGCGGCGGCTGGGCGAGATGGTGGCCACCGGGTGGCCGGTGCTGGTGTCGCTGTCGAACAAGGACTTCGTGGGCGAGACCTTGGACAAGCCGCTGAAGGAGCGCGTGGTGGGGACGTTGGCCACGACGGCCGTGTCGGCGTGGCTCGGTGCTCAGGTGTACCGGGTGCACGAGGTCGCCGAGACCCGGCAGGTGCTGGACATGGTGGCGTCGATCGCGGGGCACCGGGCACCGGCGGTGGCGCGGAGGGGGCTGGCGTAGGGATTTTCCTCGCCCCCGCCGCCCCTTCCCGTCCCGTCCCTGGGGGCTGCGCCCCCAGACCCCCGCTTTCGGCCCGAAGGGCCTCGTCCTCAAACTCCCCCAGAGGGGGGACCCCCAGACGGGCTGATTTAGCGGCCCGCCTCCTTCGACACCAACGCCACCGCCTCGTCCACGTCGTCCGTGAGGTGGAACAGGAGCAGGTCCTTCTCCGAGGCCTTGCCCTGGGCGATCAGCGTGTTCTTGAGCCAGTCCACCAACCCGCCCCAGTACTCCGTACCGAAGAGGACGATCGGGAAGCGGGTGACCTTCTGGGTCTGGACGAGGGTGAGCGCCTCGAACAGCTCGTCCAGCGTGCCGAGGCCGCCCGGCAGGACCACGAAGCCCTGGGCGTACTTCACGAACATCATCTTGCGGACGAAGAAGTAGCGGAAGTTGAGCCCGATGTCGACGTAGGGATTGAGGCCCTGCTCGAAGGGGAGCTCGATGCCCAGGCCGACGGAGATGCCCTTCGCCTCGCAGGCGCCCTTGTTGGCGGCTTCCATCGCGCCCGGGCCGCCGCCCGTGATCACCGCGAAGCCCGCTTCCACCAGACCCCGGCCGAGCCGCACGCCCGCCTCGTACTCCGGCGAGTCCACGGGCGTACGCGCGGAGCCGAACACGCTGATGGCGGGCGGGAGTTCGGCGAGCGTGCCGAAGCCCTCGATGAACTCCGACTGGATGCGCAGGACGCGCCACGGGTCGGTGTGGACCCAGTCCGAGGGGCCGCCCGCGTCCAGCAGACGCTGGTCGGTCGTGCTCGCCTGGACCTGATCCCGTCTCCGGAGGACGGGTCCCAGGCGCTGCTCCTCCGGTGGCCGCTTCTTGCCCTCGGGGTTGCCAGTAGCCATGTGCGCTCCCTCCGCTTGCCGTCTTTCCACCTCAGCGTAGATCTACGCGGGTTACGGACGGGGGACGTGAGCATGTCCGCCATGAAGCGCGGTCAAGCACGCTCCCGGCTTCTTTCCGCCCCCTCATGCTGTCAGCCACGACCTCAGCCGCTCCTCCGCCTCCGGGATGAGGGACGCCTTCACCCGCTCGTCCACCTTGTGGGCGAGAAGCGGCTCGCCGGGGCTGTAGTTCACGGCGGGTACCCCGAGCGCGCTGAAACGGGCCACGTCCGTCCAGCCGAACTTGGGACGGGCCTCGCCGCCGACGGCCGCCATGAAGGCCTGCGCGGCGGGGTGGGTGAGGCCGGGGCGGGCGCCGCCGGTGTGGTCGTCGACGACGAACTCGTCGACACCGCAGTCCGCGAAGTACTCGCGCACGAACGCCTCCGCCTCCGCCTCGCTGCGGTCGGGCGCGTAGCGGAAGTTGACGACGAGGGTGCAGGCGTCGGGGATGACGTTGGTGGCGACACCGCCCTCGACGCGTACGGCGTTGAGGCCCTCGTGGAACTGGAGGCCGTCCACGACCGGCTTGCGCGGCTCGTACGCGGCGAGCTTGGCGAGCGCCGGGGCGGCCGCGTGGATCGCGTTGGAGCCCATCCACGCGCGCGCGGAGTGCGCCCGCTGTCCCGTGAACTTCAGGAACACCCGCAGCGTGCCCTGGCAGCCGCCCTCGACCTGGTTGTCCGTCGGCTCCAGCAGGATCGCGAAGTCGCCCTCCAGCCACTCGGGGTGGGCCGCGGCCACATGCTTCAGGCCGTTGAGGTGGGCGGCGACCTCTTCGTTGTCGTAGAAGACGAAGGTGAGGTCGCGGTTCGGGGCGGGGACGGTCGCCGCGATGCGCAGCTGCACGGCCACCCCGGACTTCATGTCACAGGTACCGCAGCCCCACAGGTAGCCCTCGTCATCGAGCCGGGAGGGGACGTTGTCCGCGATCGGGACGGTGTCGATGTGGCCGGCGAGGATGACGCGTTCCGGGCGGCCCAGGTTCGTCCGGGCCACGACGTTGTTGCCGAACCGGTCGACCCGCAGGTGGGGCAGCGCCCGCAGCGCGATCTCGATCGCGTCCGCGAGGGGCTTCTCGTTGCCGCTCTCGGAAGGGAAGTCGACGAGCTGCGCGGTGAGCTTCGCTGCGTCCAGCGTCAGGTCAAGTGGGGTGTCAGCCATGCTGTCGACCCTAACGCGCCGGGTCGCCGCCCGACTTTCCCCACCTGGCACAGCCGCACCGTACTCTCCAGTATCTTGTGGCGAATGCCAGAGCTGTCCCCTCCTTCCAAGCGTCGCGGCCGCCTCCTCCGTTTCGGGGCGGCCCTCGTGGTCATGTGCGCCGTCGCCGGTTACCTCGTGGTGCAGTACGTCACCGGAGGCGCGGGCCCGGGGTGCAAGGTCGTCTCGGGCAGTGGCGACGGAGCCACCTATGAGTTCTCACCCGAGCAGGCGGTGAACGCGGCGACGATCGCGGCCGTCGGCACCGGGCGCGGGATGCCCGAGCGGGCCGTGACGATCGCGCTCGCCACCGCGCTCCAGGAGTCGGCGCTGCGCAACATCGACTACGGCGACCGCGACTCGCTCGGCCTGTTCCAGCAGCGGCCCTCACAGGGCTGGGGCACACCGAAGGAGATCCTGGACCCGACGTACTCGGCGGACAGCTTCTACAAGCACCTGGCCAAGGTGCCCGACTACACGAAGCTGCCACTGACCGTCGCCGCGCAGAAGGTGCAGCGCAGCGGCTTTCCGACGGCGTACGCCAAGCACGAACCGGACGCCGCGCTGCTCGCCGCCGCTCTCACCGGGCAGTCGGCGGCCACGCTGACCTGCGCGGGCCGCCCCGCCGCCACGCAGGCCGCGGGTGCCGACGCGGTGCGGACGGCGCTCGTACGGGACTTCGGGCAGGACGTGCTGAAGTCGGCGTCGGCCGAGGCGGGCGCCGAGGTGACGCCCACGCCGACGCCCTCCGTGAGCGGGAGCGGAAGCGGGCGGACCGTGACGCTGCCCGTGACCGCCGAGACGGGCTCCGGCTCCGGCTCCGACCGCAGCCTTCGGCAGCGCGGCTGGCAGTTGGCGCACTGGGCCGTGGCCAACGCCTCCGCGCTGCACATCGAACGTGTCTCGTACGCCGGACGGCAGTGGACGGCCGGGAACACGGACAGCCAGTGGCGTGCGGCCGGCGCGGAAGGCGCCGCGGGCGCGGAGCAGGACGCCGGGGCGGTCCGGATCGTCACTGCGCAGTAGTACGGGTACTCACTCGGAAGGGTTACGTCCGGCGGGTTCGGGCGCGGTTGTGCGCAGGTTTTCGGTGCGTCACCCCCGTATCCGTCGAAACCCTTGAGAACAAAGGGCTGTAAGGATTCGGCAGACTTTCGGACCGGGAACTTTTTGTCCGTTTTTATCCGCAGCCGATAATGCGACGCATTGCCAACTCTTTACGTTGCCCCGCCGCAACCTTCCCGGGCTTCGAGCGGTAGTCACTGCGTCCGAGGCCCGGAGATCAACAGCCGGACCGACAGCCAGTCGGTCAACTGCCGGGCACGGTCGGACACTTCATCGTTCTCTTCCGTCAAAGGAGCAACATGTCCCTCCCCCTGACCCGACGGATCGCCCGTGCCGCGCTGCTCGTCGCTGCGGGAGCGGCTGCCGGGGTCGGTGCGGCCGGTTCCGCCAGTGCGGCCCCCGAGCTGCCGGCCACCCCGAACCTCGGTGGGCTGACCGCCCTGGACGGGGCGAGCGTCGGCAACACGGTCGACGGCGCGGCTCAGAACCTGACCGGCACCGCCGGCCAGACCGGCGGCAAGGCCGTCCAGAAGGCCGTGCCGGCCGCGGGCAAGACCAGTGGCAAGGCCGTGAAGAAGGCGGCCCCGGCCGCGCAGAAGACCGCGGGCGAGGCCGCGGGCTCCGCCGGGGACATCCTCGGTGACACCGCGTCGACGGCGACGAAGGGTGGGCTGCCGACGGACTCCCTCACCAAGGGTGGACTGCCGGCGGCGGACTCTCTGCCGGTGCAGAGCCTGCCGGTCGGCTGACCTCAGCCGCAGCTCGGCTGTACGGCGACGGGGCCCAGGGAGTTTCCTGGGCCCCGTCGCCTTTGTGGTCGCCTTTGTAGTCGCCTTTGTGCGTGGTAGCCGTAGCGGCTACGTGAGCCGCTCCACCGCCGCCTGCACCCGCTCGTCCGTCGCCGTGAGCGCGACGCGTACGAAGGTCTCGCCCGCCTCGCCGTAGAAGTCGCCCGGGGCGACGAGGATGCCCAGGTCGGCCAGGTGGGCCACCGTGGTCCAGCAGGGCTCGTCGCGGGTGGCCCAGAGGTAGAGGCTGGCCTCGCTGTGTTCGATGCGGAAGCCGTGGCTCAGCAGCGCCTCGCGCAGGGCCGTGCGGCGGGCGGAATAGCGCTCGCGCTGTTCGCGGACGTGGGTGTCGTCGCCGAGGGCCGCCACCACCGCCGCCTGCGTGGGCGCGGGCGTCATCATGCCGCCGTGCTTGCGGATCTCCAGGAGCGGGGCCAGGACGGCCGGGTCGCCCGCCAGGAACGCGGCGCGGTAGCCGGCCAGGTTGGAGCGCTTGGACAGGGAGTGGACGGCGACGATGCCGTCGTAGGAGCCGCCGTTCACGTCGGGGTGCAGGACGGAGACCGGGTCGGCCTCCCAGCCCAGCTCCAGGTAGCACTCGTCGGAGAAGAGCAGGACGCCGTGCTCACGGGCCCAGGCGACGATCCGGGTCAGCTCGGCCTTGGAGAGGACCTGGCCCGTGGGGTTGGACGGCGAGTTCAGCCAGAGCAGCTTCAGGCCGGCCGGGTCCAGGTCCGTCCCCGCGGCGGTAGCCGCAAATGTCTCCGTGTCGTAGACCTCGTAGCCGGCGCGGGCCAGGCGGGCGCCGACCTCGTACGTCGGATAGGCCAGGCGCGGGTACGCGACCCGGTCGCCGGGGCCGAGGCCCAGCTGGGTCGGGAGCCAGGCCACGAGTTCCTTGGAGCCGACGATCGGCAGGACGTGCCGGTGAGTGACCTCGCGGGCGCCCAGGCGGCGCTCCAGCCAGCCGGTGATCGCGTCGCGCAGCTCGGGCGTGCCCCAGACGGTCGGATAGCCCGGGGAGTCCGCCGCGGCGACCAGGGCTTTCTGGATCAGCTCGGGGACCGGGTCGACCGGGGTGCCGACGGACAGGTCGACGATGCCGTCCGGGTGCGCGGCGGCCGTCGCCTTGTACGGCGCCAGCTTGTCCCAGGGAAAGGTGGGGAGACGGTCGGAGACTGCGGACACGGTACTCGGCTCACTTTCTTCGGTACGGCAAACGCCTCGGCCCCGTACGGCGATCAAGGCGATCAGGCCGTACGGGACCGAGGCGGCGCGAGTGACGCGGGCCGCTCTCAGCCGTTCTGCGGCGGCAGCGCGGCGATGAAGGGGTGGTCGCGCTCGATCAGACCCAGCTTGCTGGCACCGCCGGGAGAACCCAGCTCGTCGAAGAACTCGACGTTCGCCTTGTAGTAGTCCTTCCACTCCTCGGGAGTGTCGTCTTCGTAGAAGATCGCCTCGACCGGGCAGACCGGCTCACAGGCACCACAGTCGACGCATTCGTCCGGGTGGATGTACAAGGACCGGGAGCCCTCGTAGATGCAGTCGACCGGGCACTCCTCGATGCACGCCTTGTCCTTGACGTCGACACAAGGCTGCGCGATGACGTAGGTCACGCTGTCGTTCCTCCTCGATAGGGCGCTGGCGAGCCGTCTTCAGGCTCCGCCACCTGGCGCGCGGGAGCGCGGCGTCGTCGATGCCCGCCCCTAGTATCTCCGTTCTTGGGCATGATCCGAACAGGAGGGGTGGACCGACCTGTGGAAATCTCCGCGACCGGACGTCTCGTGGTCCGTATCACCGCTGCTGACGTGGGTAAACGGGTGTCCGTACGGCGCTTGGCGGAACCTGGGGTGACGGACACGAAGTTCACCGACACGGTGGGTGTTCTCACATCATGGGACGACGGTGTGCTGCTGATCACTCGACGGGACGGCGAGAGTGTCCGTATTCCGGAATCCTCGCTGGTCGCGGGCAAGATCGTACCGCCCGCCCCGGCCCGCCGACGGGGTCCCGCGGCCTCGTACGAGGAGCTGGCGCGCGTCTCCTCCCGGGCCTGGCGGCCGGTGGAGAGCGAGCGGCTCGGCGAGTGGGAGCTGCGGGCTGCCGCCGGCTTCACGCGGCGCGCGAACTCGGTGCTGCCGCTCGGCGACCCGGGCCTGCCGCTCGACGAGGCCCTGACCGTCGTACGACGCTGGTACGGCGACCGTGATCTGCCCGCGTACGTCCAGACCGCGACCGGCGCCGAGGGCACGCAGGAGCTGCTGTGCGCGGAGCTGGAGCGGCGGGACTGGACGCGGGAGGTAACCGCCGAGCTGTGGACCGGGGCACTGGCGCCGATCGCCGACCTGGCCGAGGCCTCCGAGGTGGTGCTGTCCCGGGAGGCGGACGAGGCCTGGCTTGCCCGGTATCAGCGCAAGGGGGTGAGCGAGGTGGCCCTGAGGGTGCTGGGGAGCGGGCCTTCGGTGTGGTTCGCCACGGTGCCCGGTTCGTCGCAGGGTGCGGCTCCCGCCGCCATCGGGCGGTGTGTCGTCGACGGACGGTGGGCCGGGTTCGCCGCCGTCGAGGTGGATCCCGCGCTACGGCGACGGGGGCTGGCCTCCGCCGTGATGGCCGCGCTCGCGCGGCGTGCCCTCGACGAGGGTGCCTCGGCGTCGTGGCTCCAGGTCGAGACGGACAACGCGGGGGCGCGGGCGCTGTACGCCGGGATGGGCTTCTCCGCGCATCATGCGTACCACCACTACCGGGCACCCGGAGCGCCGGGAACGAACGGTAGCGAGTGACAGCTAACGGCACGAACGGCACGAACGAACGGTAGCGATCGCCGTGAAAGGGCACGAGCCAGCTATGCGTCCCCCCTATCCACCACCCCCCGAACGCTCCGCCGAACTGCGCCGCCGGTTCGCCGAGGAGGCCCGCTCCGAGCGGCCCGACCTGTCCACGCTGTGCCTGCTGGTGGGCGCGGAGGCGGACGGCACGCTGGACGAGGCGGGCCTGGACGCCGCGCAGATCGAGCTGGACCGGCTGGCCGGACAGCTGCCGTTCCGGCCCGGCGGGCCACGGTCCTGGGCGGTGGCGCTGCGCGAGCTGCTCGGGGACCGGTGTGGTTTCCGTGGCGCCCCCGTCGACTACCAGCGGCTGGAGTCCTCGCTGCTGCACGAGGTGCTACGGCGGCGGCGCGGGCTGCCGATCCTGCTGTCCGTGGTGTGGATGGAGGTGGCGCGGCGGGCCGGGGCTCATGTGTACGGGGTGGCGCTGCCCGGGCATTTCGTCGTCGGCTTCGGTCCGCCGGACGAGCAGGTTCTCGCCGATCCGTTCGACGGGGGGCGGGTGCTGACCGGGGGCGATGCGGAGGTGCTGGTGGCGGGGGCGACGGGGGCGTCGCTGCATCCGTCGATGCTCGGTCCTGCGGAGCCTTTGGAGGTGGTGCTGCGGATCCTGAACAACGTGCGGGCGTGGGCTGCGGCTCGGCCGGAGCGGTCGGATGTGTCGTTGTGGGCGGTGGAGTTGTCGTTGCTGTTGCCTTCGCATCCTGCGCGGTTGCGGTATGAGCGGGCGCAGTTGCTTGTGCAGCGGGGTGACTTCGTCGATGGGGCCGCGGAGTTGGAGGCGTATGCGGAGCTGGTGAGGGCCGTGGATAAGGCTGCTGCGGCTCGGGTTCGGCAGCAGGCTCATGCCGCGCGAGCAATGTTGAATTGACCGTTGTCACGCGGCTGCGGGTGCGTCGTGGCTGGTCGCGCCCACGCGGCGGAGCCGCACATCGATACAGCCCCGCGCCCCTGGGGTGTTGGCCCTGACCGGCGTTTACAGCCAGCCCTTCTCTCTCGCGATCCTTACCGCCTCCGCCCGGTTCCGCACCGCCAGTTTCTGGATCGCCGTCGAGAGGTAGTTGCGGACCGTGCCCTGGGACAGGTGCAGGGCTGCTGCCAATTCCGCGTTCGTGGAGCCGTCTTCCGCCGCGCGGAGTATCTCCCGCTCCCTGTCCGTCAAAGGGTTCGCGCCCTCCGCCAGGGCCGCTGCCGCCAGTGTGGGGTCGATGACGCGCTCGCCCGCGAGGACCTTGCGTACCGCTGCGGCGAGTTGGGAGGCGGGGGCGTCCTTGACCAGGAAGGCGTCGGCGCCGGACTCCATGGCGCTGCGGAGGTAGCCGGGGCGGCCGAAGGTGGTGAGGACGACCAGCTTCACGGCCGGGAGTTCCTTGTGCAGCAGGGCCGCCGCCTCGATGCCCGTCGCGCCCGGCATCTCGATGTCGAGGAGGGCCACGTCGATGTCGTGCTCGCGGGCGGCCGGCAGGACCTCGTCGCCGCGGGCGACCTGAGCGACCACCTCGATGTCGTCCTCCAGGCCGAGGAGGGCGGCCAGGGCCTCGCGGACCATCGACTGGTCCTCGGCGAGCAGGACCTTGATCGTGCGGCTGGTCATGGGGCGGATCCTACGTCCGCGGTGGAGTCGGCGGGGGCGCGGGCGAGCAGGCGGAATCCGTGCCGGGTGCCGCCCGCCTCCAGGGAGCCGCCCGCCTTGGCCAGGCGTTCGGTGAGGCCGGTGAGGCCGTTGCCGGGGGCGGTGCCCGAGCCGCCGGTGCCGTCGTCCTCCACGGAGAGTTCGAGGACCGGGCCGTCGAGGGTCTGGCGGCGGACGAGGTCCACCGTGCAGCGGCGGGCGCCGCTGTGCCGTACGACGTTGGTCACGGCCTCGCGCAGCGCCCAGGCCAGGGCCGACTCGCTCTCCTCGGGGATGCCGGCGAGGTCGGGGTCGGCGGGGAGGTTCGCGGTGACGCCGGCCGCCGTAAGCGCGACCCGGGCGCCCGCGAGTTCGGCGGGCAGGCGCGGGCGGCGGTAGCCGGTGACCGCCTCTCGGACGTCGACCAGGGCCTGTCGGCTGACCTGTTCGATGTCGGCGACCTGCCGGGCCGCCTTGTCGGGGTGGGCGGGCAGCATACGGCCCGCCAGCTCGCTCTTGAGCGTGATCAGGGAGAGGGAGTGGCCCAGCAGGTCGTGCAGGTCACGGGCGAGGCGCAGGCGCTCCTCGTTGGCGGCGAGCTGGGCGACGGTGGCACGGGCCTCGCGCAACTCGACGGTCGTACGGATGAGTTCGCGTACGCCGGACATGGAGAAACCGCCGAGGAGGGCCGGGAGGAGCAGCCCGGCCAGGAACGCCGTGCCGCCCGGGACGGCCAGGGCGATCAGTGTGAGCAGGGCGGCCACGGCGGGGATGACCAGGCGCGCGAGCCGCGTCGGGAGCGCCGCGCCGGACGCCACCGACACGTACACGAACAGGACGAGCCACTCGCGGCCGAGGCTGAGGGCGAGAATCGTGGACTGGGCGGTGAGGACGGCCAGCGAACCGAGCACCACGGCGGTGGCCCTGCCGCGTCCGGCGCGGAAGATCAGGGCGAAGTACCAGGCGATGAAGGCCACGACACCGAGCGAGCCGAGAACCTGGACGCCGGTGCTGTGGCCGCCGTGCAGCAGGTCGCCCACGGGCGCGCTCAGATACGCGAGCCAGATGCTGGTCCAGAGGAGCTTGATCACCCTCTGCCTGCGGTTCTGCGGCCGCTGCCCGATGTTGATCCCGATGCCGCTCACGCCTTCAGCGTGTCCTTCCGGTACAGCCAGGCCGCGCCGCCCGTGAACAGGACGAAGAAGACGGCGAGAAGGGCGACGTCCTGGGCGTGCGGGGCCCGGCTCTGTTCGATCGCCTGCCCCAGGGCAACATACGCGTGCGTGGGCAGCCACTCGGCGATGTCCTGCAGCCAGGACGGGAACGTCGTCGTCGGCATCCACAGTCCGCCCAGCATCGACAGGCCGAAGTAGGTGATCATCGTGATCGGCCGGACCGCGTCCCCGCTCGCCAGGTACCCGATGGCGACGCCGAGCGCGGCGAAGACGAGGCTGCCGGCCCAGATCGCGCCGGTGAGGGCGAGCCACTGCCAGGCGTCCAGCCGTACGTCCTTCACGGCCGCCGCCACGACGAAGACGACGACGATCGACGGCAGGCTCACCACGGCGGCGCTCGCGGTCTTCGCCAGGACGTAGCCGCGGCCCGGGAGCGCGGTCAGCCGCAGCTGCCGTACCCAGCCGCTCTCGCGCTCCTTGGCGATGCGTTCGCTGTTGCCCATCAGGACGGCGGTCAGGGCGCCGAAGGAGGCCATCGAGACCATCATGTAGGTCGGGAGGGTCAGGTCCGTGCCGGTGACCTCGGTCGTGCTGTCGGCGTTGCCCGCGATGATCAGGAACAGGACCGACGGGTAGATCACGGAGAAGAACAGGAACTTGCGGTTGCGCAGGGCGCGGGTGAGTTCCAGCTTGATCAGGCTGTTCATGACCGCTTGGCCTCCTCGGCGGTGGTGATGGCGACGAAGGCCTGCTCCAGGCCGAGCCCGGCGACTTCGAGGTTGCGGGGGAAGAGGCCGAGGCCGTAGAGGGCGTGGACGGTCGCGTCGGCGTCGGAGGACTGGATGCGGACGGTCTGGCCCGACACGTCGACGGAGGTCAGGAAGGGCAGGGTACGCAGCGGGGCCTCGTCGATCGCCCCCTCCAGGTCGAAGGAGATCCGGCGGGCGCCCGCCGTCGCCTTGATCTCGGCGGCCGTGCCGTCGGCCAGCAGCCGGCCCCGGTGCAGGACGAGGACCCGGTCGGCGATGGCGTCGGCCTCTTCGAGGTAGTGGGTGGCGAACAGGACGGTCCGCCCCTGCTCGGCCTGTTCGCGCATGGTGGCCCAGAAGGCCTGGCGGGTGGTGACGTCCATGCCGGTGGTCGGCTCGTCCAGGACGATCAGGTCGCTGTCGCCGGCAGTGGCGAGGGCGAAGCGGACGCGCTGGGCCTGGCCACCGGAGAGCTTGTCGACCTTGCGGTCGGCGAGCTGGGAGATGCCGGCGCGGGACAGTACGTCGGAAGGCTGGTACGGCCTCGGATGCAGGGCGCAGGCCAGCCGCACCAGCTCCGCGACCGTCACCTCGTCCATCAGCCCGCCGCTCTGCAGCATCGCGCCCACGCGCCCGGTGACGATCGCCTCGCGCGGGGTGGTGCCGAAGAGCCGGACGCTGCCGCTGTCCGGGTTCCTGAGGCCGAGCAGCAGGTCGAGGGTGGTCGACTTGCCGGCGCCGTTCGGGCCCAGCAGGGCCACGGTCTCCCCCGGATGCAGGGCCAGGGTCAGGCCGTCCACGGCCCGAACGCTCCCGTAGCCCTTGCTCACCTGGTCGAACGCGACCACCGGGGTGGTGGTCGCCGTTGTTGTCGTCATGGGAGCCAGGGTGGCAGTGCAGGCCCGGCGCCCGGCAGTGTCGGTGATCCCGAGTGCCGGATGACAGATGTCATACGACGGCCTCGGCTCCGTACGACGAGAGGGCACCCGGCGGGTGCCGGGTGCCCTCTCGTGCGGTCGTGCTCCGCTAGTTCGGGGTGGTGTCGATCACTACGGTGCGCTCCGCCGCCGTCTTGCCGCGCAGAGCCTTGCCCAGCGCGGAGGCGACGTCCTGCGGCAGGACGTCCCGCTTGCCGCTCGCGCCGTCGATCTGCACGCCCTCGAAGGTGGTGCCGTACGCCTCCTTGAGCGCCTCGAGGTCGTACGTCTCCACGAGCTTGCCGCCCACGGCCTTGAAGCCGAGGATCTTCGGCAGTGACAGGGAGCCGAACTTGATGCTGTGCGCCGCGTCGGTCTGAACGATGGCGAGTTCGGACATCGCCGGCTCCGCGAACTCCTTCATCATCCGGTCGACCTCGGCGTTCGAGATCGTCGGCTGCTTGGTGGTCGTCGGGAGCGTCACCGCGGGGGCCGTGCCGGTCTCCACCTGGGTGCGGTACGCCTCCTCGACCGCCTCGGTCGACCTGGCGACGTCGACGCCCTTGCCCGCCTTGCCGTACACGGCCACGGCCTTGCCGGACTTGAACTCGATGGTGCCGTCGGTCGCCGAGCCGGTGCCGCCCGCGGTGTCCTGGAGTTCGGCCTGCAGCTTCTCCTCGTCGACCGGCATGACCGGGTCGACGACCCGGTGGTTGCCGAACAGCGAGCCGATCACGGAGACCGGGTTGTAGTCGCTGTGCGCCGCCCCGCTGACGGTGGCCGCCATGTCGAACTGGAGCCCGGCCTGTTCCGGCTTGAGCGTGACGCTCTTGCCGTCGACCGTGAGCTTCAGGTCCTTGTTCACCCGGCCGTCGAAGGCCTTGTTGAGCTTCTCGACGGCGTCGTCCCGGGTGCCGCCGCCGATGTCGACGCCGAGCACGGTGGTGCCCTTGGGCACGTCGGAGCTGTTCATCAGCAGCCCGGCGCCGTAGGCACCCGCGGCGATGACGATCACGCCGGTGCAGAGGAGGGCGAGCTTGTTGCGGCCCTTCTTCTTGGGCTTCTTGGGCTTCTTGGACGCGGCGGGCGCGGCCTGCCGGCCGGGTTCGGGCTTCGGGGCCGCGTGGGGCACCGGGGCGTCGGTGTGGGCGCCCGGCGGGAAGGTCCCGTTGCGGTCCGCCGGCACGACGGGGATGCCGCTGGTGACGGTGTGCCCGGAGACGTTGTCTGAGGCGCCGCCGAAGCCGTGGCCGCCGGGTTCGGGGGCGGGCTTCTGCGGGGTGAGGATCGCGGTGTCGTCACTCATACCGCCGCCGGGGCCGAGGCCGCCGAGGGCGGGGTTGCCGAGGGCAGGAGTGCCGCCGGGGCCGGTGGGACCACCGAGGGCGGGAGACCCGCCCGGACCCGTCGGACCACCCAGGGCAGGAGATCCACCAGGACCGGTCGGGCCGCCGAGCGCAGGAGAACCGCCGGGGCCGTTCGGACCCCCGAAGGCCTGCGGCGCACCGGGGCCGCCGGGACCCGCGGGTCCGCCACGGCTGTCGGGACCACCCGGGCCGGCAGGTCCGGAACGCCCGGAGGGAGAACCGGGACCGCCGGGACCGCCCGGGCCGCGGCCCTCGGAGAGACCGCCGGGACCACCGGGGCCACCGGGCCCGCCGATGCCGTCAGGCCCGTTGAAGTCGTAGGAGCCGCCGAGGGTGTCACTCACCCCGCCGACGGGCGGAACGATCGGACCGTCGCCGGTGACCGGACCGCCGGTCGGGCCCGCGGGGCCCTGCCCGCCGCCCGGGCCTCCGGGGCCGCCGGGGCCGTTCGGGCCGTTGAAACCGCTCGGGCCGCCGGGGCCGCTCGGGCCGCCGTAGGGACTCTGGCCGTTCGGACCGCCGTAGCTGCTCAGGTCGGTGTCGTAACCGCTCAGCGCGCTCTGACCGCCGGTGCCGTTCTGACCACCGTCGTTCAGACCGGAACCGTGAGGACCGGAACCGTGAGGACCGGCACCGTTCTGACCGTTGCCGTTCTCCGAGAAGTACGGCAGGTCGTCGCGGCCCGGGCCGGGGCGGGAGCCGCCCGTCTGGGGGCCGCCCGCGGACAGCGCCTCGGTCACGTCGAAGGAGCCGGTGCCGCCGCCGTGGCCGGGGGCGACGGGGCCGCCGGTGGCACCACCGGGGGCTCCGGAGCCGTTCGTGCCACCCGGGCGGGAGCCGTTCGCTCCGCCGGACCGGGAGCCGCCCGGCACGCTCATGGAGCCGACCACCCCACCGGGCCGGGCACCACCGGGACGCGTACCGGCGCCCGCAGCGCCCCCAGCACCCGCAGCACCCGAACCGCCCGGCGTACCGGCCCCGTTGGTGGAGCCCCCGCCCGGACTGCCCTTGGCGGGCCCGGACTTGCGCGGCGCGAACCAGTCGCTCGTCTTCTCGTCGGCGCCCGGGGCACCCTCGGCGGGAGACTCGACGACGCCCGTGGACATGGCGGCGCCCGGCGCCGGCGCCTCGGCGTCGTCCGTGCCGTTGCCGTCGGAGCCCTCGGCATCGGGGACGGTCTGGCGCACGACGACCGGCGGAATGGGCCGAGATCCGGGGATGTTGATCCGGATCCTGGTGGTCAGCGTGGTCTCGGTCTTGCGTTCCTCCGGCTGCGCGGCCGAACGGCCCGCGTCCGCACCGCCGTCGGAAGCCGTGGGCGTCCCGTACGGCGGCGTGCCCGAGGGGTATGCGGCTCCGCCGCGCCCGTTGGGCCCGGAGGACGGACTGTCAGTTTCACGACTCAAGGCAGGTTCTCCCGGTTGGCTCCGCCGCCCGCGTTACGACCTCTCTCGGGCGGCTCGGCGGCGCGCACCACCATACTGGCCACTTCTGGCGTGTATCCCACGACCGCCGGGGAAACCATCACCGGACTCCCACGCGCTCCGTACGGCGAAGTGGTACGTCACTTCCCAAGTCGGACGCCATCGCCGTCCGGTTGCCGCCCCTGGGCAAGCGTGGCGCAGATCACAGCAACGGCCATCCCGCCGAGCAGGAAAAGGTAGGACCCGCTGCCCGCGGCGAAGACGAAGTCGCCTTCCGGCCGGCTGGCGGTGAGCAGGATGACCGCGACGATCCAGCCGCCGGCGGGCGCGACGGCCCCGGCCCGGCTGCCGGTGGCTCTCGCTCCGCCGAGGCAGAGCCCGGCCTCGCCGGCGAGACCGAGCAGCAGCCCGCCCGGGAACCAGCCGGACTGCACCAGCGACCCGGCCACGCCGACCAGTGCGCCGAGCACGAGGAGCCCGAGGTAGGCGGCGGCCCGCCCGAAGGAGGGCCGCTGCAGGGGCTGGGCCAGCGCGGAGGTCGTCCGGTCACTCATGACGTCTCCTCGATACCGGACATCTCCTCGACACCGGCGAACAGGTCGGTCTCCCGCGAGCCGGACGCCGCCCGCTCCCCGCGCACCAACTCGTAGTACTCGGTGGTGAAGAGGGGCTGCGCGAGCTCGTTGGAGAGCAGGAAGTACGGGTCGGCGACCGTGATCTGCGTGGCGTGCGCGCGCATCGCGGCGGCCTTGGCGGCGGCGTGGGCGGTGCCGTCGATCTCGGCGGTGACGCGCTCGTCGGCCACCACGCCCGGTACGTCGTCGATGACCGCCGCCTTGGTGAAGGGGAGGCCGGGCAGCTCCCTCTCGAGCCGCGCGAAGGCGTCTTCGGCGACGGAGCGCGGTACCCGGTTCCAGTAGACCTTGGCGATCCCGATGCCCGCTTCGGCGGCCAGATCGGCCGCGCGCATGGCGACGCGGTGGGCCTGGATGTGGTCGGGGTGGCCGTAGCCGCCGTTCTCGTCGTAGGTGACGAGGACCTGCGGCCGTACCTCGCGGATCACCTCGAGCAGCCGCGCGGCCGCCTCGTCGACGTCGGCCTGCCAGAAGCACCCCGGGTCGTCGTTGTCGGTGAGGCCCATCATTCCGGAGTCCTGGTAGCGCCCCGGGCCGCCGAGCTGCCGGAAGTCCTCGACGCCGAGCTCACGCATCGCGGCCGTGAGCTCGCGCAGCCGGTGCTCGCCGAGGGCGGCGCCGGTCAGATGCCCGAGCCCGGGCGGGATGACCTCGCCGCGTTCACCGAGGGTGCAGGTGACCAGTGTCACCCGGGCACCCTCGGCCGCGTACCTGGCCATGGTCGCGCCGTTGTTGATCGACTCGTCGTCCGGGTGCGCGTGCACCAGCAGCAGACGCCGGGCGGGCAGTTCCGTCATGGGGCCACTCTAAAGGGCTGGTCAGAACTTGATACTTCCGATCATGCCCGCGATGTTCGTCGTCAGCTCACTGATCGTCGGGGCCACCGTGGACGAAGCCAGGTAGAAGCCGAGCAGGACGCACACGACCGCATGACCTCCCTTCAGCCCTGACTTCTTGATCAGAAGGAAGACGACGATCGCCAGCAGCACCACCGCCGAAATCGAGAGTGCCACGGCGGCTCACCTCCAAAGAACCCAGGGACGTGGGGGGTCGGACGGGGAACGGAACTATGGGGGCAGATAAATCCATACAAGATGCCAGCAGGTTGATACCCACTATGCGCTAGTGATCATAACTATCCGTACGTGCGCATCGATCGGCGCACGGCCTCACAAGGGGGCGCACGGCCAATATGGTCGTGGCATGACGACCGAGCCTGACTCCTTCCCCCGTCGGCACGCCCGCACCCAGCGGTTCACGCTCGGCGCGCCACGCGCGTTCACCGTGGCGCCCGACGGTTCCCGTGTCGTTTTCCTGCGTTCGAGCTCCGGCACGGACCGGGCCAACTCGCTCTGGGTCCTCGACCTTCCGGACGCCGGGGAGCGCGTCGCGGCGGACCCGCGCGCCCTCCTGGGCGGCGCCGAGGAGCACCTCTCGCCCGAGGAGCGGGCGCGGCGCGAACGCAGCCGTGAGGGCGGTGCCGGCGTGGTCGGCTACGCCACCGACTCCGCCGTCGAGTTGGCCTCTTTCGCCTTGTCAGGGCGGCTTTTCACGGCGGAGCTGCGGGCCGGCACGGCACGCGAACTCCACGTCCCCGGACCGGTGATCGACCCGCGCCCCTCCCCCGACGGACGGCACGTCGCGTACGTGGCGCAGGGCGCCCTGCGGGTCGTGGGCGCGGAGGGCGAGGGGGACAGGGCGCTGACGGAACGCGAGTCGGAGCAGGTCACCTATGGTCTGGCGGAGTTCATCGCGGCCGAGGAGATGGGCCGTTCGCGAGGCTTCTGGTGGTCGCCGCAGTCGGACCGGCTGCTGGTCGCGCGCGTGGACGACACGCCGGTGCGGCGGTGGTGGATCTCCGATCCGGCCCACCCGGAGCGTGAGCCACACCACGTGCCGTACCCGGCGGCGGGCACCGACAACGCGGAGGTACGGCTCTTCGTGATCGGCCTGGACGGGGCGCGCACGGAGGTCGTCTGGGACCGGGCGCGCTATCCGTATCTGGCGCATGTGCACTGGTCAGCGGCGGGTGCGCCACTGCTGCTCGTACAGGCGCGCGACCAGCGCAGTCAGCTGTATCTGGCCGTGGATCCGGAGACCGGCACGACCCGGATGGTGCACGCGGACGAAGATCCAATTTGGCTGGATCTTTTCCCTGGAGTGCCGTCCTGGAGCCCCTCCGGACAGCTGGTGCGCATCGCCGACGAAGGAGGTGCGCGGGTTCTGGCGGTCGGTGAACGGCCGCTGACGGGAGCCCAGTTGCACGTGCGGGCGGTGCTAGACGTCGCCGACGACGACGTGCTGGTCTCCGCGTCGGCCGGCGAGGACGCCGAGTCCCCGGAGACCGGCGAGGTGCACGTCTACCGGGTCAACGAGCTCGGCCTGGAGCGCCTCTCACAGGAACCCGGCGTGCACTCGGCGGTGCGCGCCGGGGGCGTGACCGTGCTGGTGTCCGCCGCACTGGACCGGCCGGGCGCCCGCGTCCAGGTACTGCGCGACGGCAAGCCGGTGGCGAGTGTCACCTCATACGCCGAAGATCCTGGTATGTCCCCGCGCGTGACGCTCACCGAGGGGGGCGCACGACGAATCCCGTGCGCCGTGCTTATGCCTACTGACTACGACGGGGACACTCCCCTTCCCGTGCTGCTGGATCCGTACGGCGGTCCGCACGGCCAGCGGGTGGTCGCCGCGCAGAATCCGTACCTGACCTCGCAGTGGTTCGCCGACCAGGGGTTCGCCGTGGTCGTCGCGGACGGCCGGGGCACTCCGGGCCGCTCCCCCGCCTGGGAGAAGGCGGTCAGGGACGACCTCGCGGAGGTGGTCCTGCAGGACCAGGTCGACGCGCTCCAGGCCCTCGCCGCCGACTTCCCGCTCGACCTGAACCGGGTCGCGATCCGCGGCTGGTCCTTCGGCGGCTACCTGGCCGCGCTCGCGGCCCTGCGCCGCCCGGACGTCTTCCACGCGGCCGTGGTGGGCGCCCCGGTCACGGATCTGCGGCTGTACGACACCCACTACCAGGAGCGCTACCTGGGCCACCCCGACGAGCAGCCCGAGGTCTACCGCCGCAACTCCCTGCTCGACGACGCGGGTCTGGTCGACGCCGCGGAACCGCACCGCCCGATGATGATTATCCACGGCCTGGCGGACGACAACGTGGTGGTCGCCCACTCACTGCGGCTGTCCTCGGCCCTGCTGGCCGCCGGCCGCCCGCACGAGGTGCTGCCACTGTCCGGCGTGACCCACATGACCCCGCAGGAGGCGGTCGCCGAGAACCTGCTGCGGCTTCAACTGGACTTCCTTCGGCGCACTCTTGGGCTGGGCTGAGCCTCAACTCTCCGCAGAGCACCGCAACCCACAATTGAGGAACCACGACGAAGCACCAGCCAGGTCCGCGAGAGCGGCGCCGGTTTAGGCGCAAAAAAGGGCAACGGGCCGGAGCGACATGGCGCGCTCCGGCCCGTTTACGGCACCCGCACGGCCGTACGTTGTTCAGACTGACGCGTCCGTATATCGGGATCGGGTCGGCCGAGTTGCCTGCTTGTAAACGCGATTGCTGTGTATTTGTACGACTATGCCGCGCCCTCTGTGTGATCGTCCGGGGGCACGACCTGCTTCTCCTCCGCGAAGTGGCAGGCCGAGTCGTGGGCCGCCGGGCCGGGGACGTGGCGGAACTCGGCAGGGACCGCCAGCGCCGGCACCTCTACCGCGCACCGCTCCCGCGCCTTCCAGCAGCGGGTGCGGAAGCGGCAGCCTGAGGGGATGTTGGTCGGGGACGGCACGTCGCCCGCCAGGATGATCCGCTCCCGGTGTTCGCGGGCCTCCGGGTCGGGCACGGGGACCGCGGACAGCAGCGCCTGGGTGTAAGGGTGCGTGGGATGGTCGTAGATCTCGGCGTCCTTGCCGATCTCGACGATCCGCCCGAGGTACATGACCCCGACCCGGTCCGAGATGTGCCGGACGATCGACAGGTCGTGCGCGATGAAGACGTACGAGAGGTCGAACTCGTCCTGGAGGCTCGCCATCAGGTTGATGACCTGCGCCTGCACCGAGACGTCCAGGGCCGAGACCGGTTCGTCGGCGACGATCACCTCCGGGCGCAGCGCCAACCCCCGTGCGATACCGATGCGTTGGCGCTGGCCGCCGGAGAACTGGTGCGGATAGCGGTTGATGTACTCGGGGTTGAGGCCGACGACGTCCAGGAGCTCCTGGACCTTGCGGCGGCGGTCGCCCTTCGGGGCCACCTCGGGGTGGATGTCGTACGGCTCCCCGATGATGTCGCCCACCGTCATCCGGGGGTTGAGCGAGGTGTAGGGGTCCTGGAAGACCATCTGGATGTTGCGGCGCACGGCCTTCAGGGCGCGGCCGGACAGCCTGCCGATGTCCTCGCCCTTGTACTTGATCGAACCGGCCGTCGGCTGCTCCAGGTTGACCAGCATCTTGGCGACCGTCGACTTGCCAC
Source organism: Streptomyces sp. a15 (assembly GCF_059026085.1). Taxonomy (NCBI): domain Bacteria; kingdom Bacillati; phylum Actinomycetota; class Actinomycetes; order Kitasatosporales; family Streptomycetaceae; genus Streptomyces; species Streptomyces sp. A15. The sequence continues at coordinate 162,542 of NZ_JBWLKM010000001.1, forward strand.
AGCCGGACTCCCCGACGATGCCCAGGGTTTCACCGCGGTTCAGGGTGAAGTCGACGCCGTCGACGGCCTTCACCGCGCCGACCTGCTTCTTGAAGAGGATGCCCGTGGTGAGCGGGTAGTGCTTGACCAGCCCGCTGACCTCCAGAATCGGCTCAGCCATGCAGGCACTCCGTCCAGAAGTGGCAGGCGCTGCCCCGGTCGTCCGACACCTCGTACAGCGGCGGTTCGTCGGTGCGGCACACGTCCTGGGCCATGGGACAGCGGGGGTTGAAGGCGCAGCCCGGCGGGATGTGCATGAGGTTGGGCGGCAGGCCCTTGATGGCGTAGAGCTCCTGGCCCTTCTGGTCCAGGCGCGGGATGGAGTCCAGCAGGCCCCGGGTGTACGGGTGCGCGGGCGCCTTGTAGATGTCGTGCACGGGCGCCGACTCCACGATCCGGCCCGCGTACATGACGACGATGCGGTCGGCCACGTCCGCGACCACGCCCAGGTCGTGGGTGATGAGGATCAGCCCCATGTGGTACTCGCGCTGCAACTCCGCGAGCAGGTCCATGACCTGGGCCTGGACCGTCACGTCCAGGGCCGTCGTCGGTTCGTCGGCGATGATCAGCGCCGGTTCCAGGGCCAGCGCCATCGCGATCATGATGCGCTGGCGCATACCGCCGGAGAACTGGTGCGGGTAGTCGCGCACCCGCGCCCCGGCGCCGGGGATGCGGACCCGGTCCATCAGCTCGACGGCCCTGGCCCGCGCGTCCTTCTTCGACATCCCCCGGTGGACGACGAACATCTCGCCGAGCTGGTCGCCCACGGAGAGGACGGGGTTCAGCGACGACAGCGCGTCCTGGAAGATCATCACCAGCTCGGCGCCACGGACCTTCCGCCGCTCCTCCTCCTTCAGCTTCAGCAGATCCCGGCCCTGGAAGAGGATCTCGCCGCCGGTGATCCGCCCCGGCGGGATGTCGAGGATGCCCATGATCGCCTGCGCGGTCACCGACTTGCCGGAGCCGGACTCGCCGAGCACGGCGAGGGTCTCGCCCGCGTCCACGCCGTAGTTCACACCGTTGACGGCCCTGGCGACCCCGTCCCTGGTCCGGAACTCCACGTGCAGGTCACGCACTTCGAGCAGCATGACGGCGGCTCACCTCAGCTTCGGATCGAGGGCGTCGCGCACCGCGTCGCCCAGCATGATGAACGCGAGCACGGTGAGCGCCAGCGCTCCCGCCGGCCAGAGCAGCATGTGCGGGGCGTTGCGGATGTAGGACGAGGCCGCGGAGATGTCGATCCCCCAGCTGACGGTCGGCGGCTTCAGCCCGACGCCGAGGTACGACAGGGTCGCCTCCAGCGCGATGTAGGTGCCGAGCGCGATGGTCGCCACGACGATCACCGGCGCGACGGCGTTGGGCATGATGTGCCGGAGCAGGATCCGGGAGTTGGAGGCGCCCAGCGCCCGGGCGGCCTGGACGTAGTCGTTCTGCTTGGCGGTGATGACGGAGCCGCGGGCGATGCGGGAGATCTGCGGCCAGCCCAGCAGCACCATGAAGCCGATCACCGGCCACACGGTGTTGCTGGTGACGACCGACAGCAGGACAAGACCGCCGAGGACGACCGGGATCGCGAAGAAGACGTCGGTGATCCGGGACAGGAACGAGTCGGAGAGCCCGCCGAAGAACCCGGCGAGCCCGCCCAGCACCGAGCCGAGCAGGGACACCCCGAGCGTGGCGCAGACGCCGACCGTGACGGACGTACGGGCGCCGTGGACGGTACGGGTGTAGACGTTGCAGCCCTGGCCGTCGTAGCCGAACGGCGCACCGGGCTGGGAGCCCTCCTGGGCCTTGGCGAGGTCGCACTTGAGCGGGCTGCCGGAGGCGATCAGCGACGGCCAGATCGAGATGACGACGAGGAAGAGGATCACCAGGCCGGAGATGATGAAGACCGGGTTCCGGCGCAGGTCGCGCCAGGCGTCGGACCACAGGGAGCGGGGCCGGTCCCAAGGGCCCGTGCCGTCCGGGCCGCCGGGGCGCTTCTCCAGGGTCTCGCCCTCGCTGGTGGCCAGGTCCATCGCGCCGCCCATGCCGGTCGCGGCGATCGCTCCGTCCTCGGGAGCCCGGCCCCCGCCGGACAGGTACGGCTCCTGCGGGAGGGGCTCAGGCATAGCGGATCCTGGGGTCGAGTACGGCGTACAGGAGGTCGACGATCAGGTTGGCGACCAGGAAAACCAGGACTAGGACCGTCACGAAGCCGACGACGGTCTGGGTGTTCTGGCGGAGGATGCCCTGGTAGAGCTGGTAGCCGACGCCGTGGATGTTGAAGATGCGCTCGGTGACGATGGCTCCGCCCATCAGGGCGCCGATGTCGGTGCCGATGAAGGTGACGACGGGGATGAGCGAGTTGCGCAGCAGGTGCCGGGTGATCACCCGGCGACGAGGCAACCCCTTCGCGACCGCCGTACGCACGTAGTCGGACCGCTTGTTCTCCGCGATGGAGGTCCGGGTCAGGCGGGTGACGTAGGCGAGGGAGACCGAGGCGAGGACCAGGCCCGGCACGATCAGCTCGCCGAAGGTGGCGTCCGCCGACACCGACGGTTTGATCCAGCCCCACTCGACGCCGAGGAGGAGCTGGAGCAGCAGACCGGTGACGAAGGTGGGGACCGAGATCACGACGAGGGTGAACATCAGGACCGAGGTGTCGACGGGGCGGCCGCGACGCAGACCCGTGATGACCCCGAGCGTGATGCCGATGACGATCTCGAAGAGGATGGCGACGATCGTCAGCCGGATGGTGACCGGGAACGCCGTCGACATCAGCTCGGTGACCTCCTGGCCGTTGAACGCGGTGCCGAAGTCGCCGGTGAAGACGTTCCCCATGTAGGTCAGGTACTGCTGCCAGACCGGTTTGTCGAGGCCGAACTCCTTCTCCAGCTGGGCGGCCGTGGACGGGTCGCACTGCCTCTCGCCGCACAGGCCGGCGATGGGGTCGCCCATCACGTTCACCATGAGGAAGATCAGCAGGGTGGCCCCGACGAAGACCGGGATCATCTGGAGCAGCCGCCGGACGACGTACCGTCCCATGCCGGCGCCTCAGCCGACCTTGATCTGATCGTAGACCGGGACGCTGAAGGGATTGAGCTTCACGTTGGACAGCCGCTCCGAGTAGCCGGCGCTGCCGTTCTGGTACCAGAGCGGGATGGCGCCCATGTCGTCCCTGAGGACCTCCTCGGCCTGCTGGAACTTCTCCACCGCAGTCGCCGGGTCGGTCTCGGCGTTGGCCTCGTCGACGAGCTGGTCGAACTCCTTGTTGGTCCACTTGCCGTCGTTGGAGGAGGCGTTGGTGTAGTACAGCGGCTGCAGGAAGTTCTGGATCAGCGGGTAGTCCATCTGCCAGCCGGCGCGGAACGGGCCGGGCATCTTCCGGTCGGTGATCTGGTTGCGGAAGTCGGCGAAGGTGCCGATCGGGTTGCCGACGCAGGCCTTGTCGTTGTCGAGCGCGTTGTTGATGGAGTTGCAGACCGCGTCGACCCACTCCCGGTGGGAGCCGGTGTCCGCGTTGTACGTGATCTTGACCTGACCGCCGGGGAGCCCGCCGCCCTCCTCGATCAGCTTCTTGGCGGCGTCGGCGTCGTACTCGCAGGCGTCCCCGCACAGACCTTCCTTGAAGCCGCCGTCCTCGCCGAGCACCGGAGAGGTCCAGTCGGTGGCGGGGGTGCGGGTCTTCTGGAAGATCGTCTCGGTGATCTGCTCGCGGTTGATGGCCCGGGACAGTCCGGTGCGGACCTTCTCCATCCCGGCCTTGTTCCAGGCGTCGTCGTAGAACGGGAAGGAGAGGGTCTGGATGATGCCGGCCGGGGTGTTGATGTACCGGTCGCCGAGGTCGTTCTGGACGTTCTTGAGCTGGGCGGCGGGGACGTCGTCGACCAGGTCGAGGTTGCCGGCCATCAGGTCGGTGTAGGCGGTGTTGTTGTCGGTGTAGACCTTCAGGTCCACGCCGCCGTTCTGCGCCTTGTCCGTGCCGGGGTAGCCGTCCCAGGCCCGCAGGGACATCTGCGAGCCCTTGGTGTACGAGTCGATGGTGTACGGCCCGTTGCCGACCGGCTTCGCCACCCAGGCGTCGTGGTCGTCGAAGAAGGCCCGCGGGAGAGGGGCGTAGGCGGGGTAGCCGAGGGTGTCGGGGAAGGTCGAGAACTTCTGGCTGAGCTTGACCGTGAAGGTCCTGTCGTCGACGACCTTCAGGCCGGAGAGCGTGTCGGCGCTCTGCTTGCCGCCGTCGCCGTCGTCATCGGGGTGGGTCTTGTCGTAGCCCTCGATGTAGCCGAAGAAGTACGCGTTCTTCTGGTTGTTCTTCAGGCTCGCGCCGTAGTTCCAGGCGTCGACGAAGGACTTGGCGGTGACCTTCTCGCCGTTGCTGAAGGTCCAGCCGTCCTTGATGGTGACGGTGAAGTTCTGCGAGTCCGAGGTGTCGATCTTCTCGGCGAGCATGTCCTCGGCCTTGCCGGTCTCCGGGTCGTACTTCTTCAGACTCCGGAAGATCATGTCGAGGACCTTGCCGCCCTGCACCTCGTTGGTGTTGGCCGGCTCCAGCGGGTTCTGCGGGTCTCCCCAGGAGGAACTGAGCACCGCGCCGGTGTCGCCGCTGCCGCCGGTGTCGCTGTCACCGCCCCCGCAGGCCGTCGCGGCGAGCGCTGCCGCCGCCGCGCAGGCGGCCCATCTGGCGTGCGTGGCTCCACGCATGGAGTGCCTCCTCTGAATGCCGGTCCGTTATCGGCAAATATCGGGGCAAAGGATGGATACCGCACACGGGCTCGGGCCTTTGGAGGTACGCGCCATCCGGATGCACGCACCCGAACGGGACACTGAAGCGGACGATCCGGTTCCGAAGCAATGGATCTTCACCATGAGGCGCAATGGATCTTCGGCAAGCGATACCGAACCGTTGGAAAGGAACGTCCCGGTGTACGCATTCCGACACACCGGCGTCCGTATATCGAACTCATTGACCGATTGGTCCAGTTAGTCCGATGTAAGACACGAGTCGATCACGGCACGCTACACGCGTAGCTACGGAAGAGTCATTGAAAGGCAAAGAACGTAAAGAGAAACCCAAGTCGACCCAGATTTTATTGACCTTGAACGAATTGCGTTGAAAAAGTCCGGCGTAGCCCGTAGGGGAGTGCCCTGCGGAGTCATCAGACTTTTCCGTGGGCCAGGAGCACCATGACCCCCCCAACATCTGCGGCTGCCCCGCTCGAGGTGACCGACGAGACCGTCGAGAAGCCTGTGGCGTCCTCCACCCTCAAGGGCGCCGAGAGCCGCTCCCCGGGCCGTCTCGCCTGGACCCGCTTCAAGCGGGACCGGACGGGCGTGATCTCCGCGTGCATCGTGATCTTCTTCTTCGTGATCGCGATATGTGCTCCGCTGATCGCCTCGCTCTACGGCAAGGACCCGTACACGCTGTACGGCCAGGAGCAGACCGGCCTGCTCAACGAGGCCGGCTTCCCGCTCAAGCCGAACGGCGGCATCGACGGCGACTTCTGGTTCGGCATCGAACCGGCACTGGGCCGCGACGTCTTCACGTTCCTCCTGTACGGCATCCGCACCTCGCTGCTCATCGCAACGGCCACCACGGTCCTGGTCACCATCATCGGCGTGGTCATCGGCATCACCGCCGGTTACCTCGGCGGCAGGACCGACTACCTCATCGGCCGGGTCATCGACATCCTGCTGTCGTTCCCGTCCACGCTGTTCTTCATCGCCTTCATGCCCGTCGTGTACGGCCTCTTCGTCGCCCCCGACGACGAGATCCCCACCTCGTTGCGGGCCACCTGCCTGATCCTCGTCCTCACGGCCTTCGGCTGGGCGTCCATCGCCCGCCTGCTGCGCGGCCAGGTACTGGCCCTGCGTGAGCGGGAGTTCGTGGAGGCGGCGAAGGTGACCGGGGCCTCGCCGGCCCGCATCATCTTCAAGGAACTGCTGCCCAACCTGTGGACTCCGATCCTGATCCAGTCCACCCTCGCCCTCCCGGCCTTCGTGACCGCGGAGGCGGGCCTCGCCTTCCTCGGCGTCGGCATCATCGACCCGACCCCGGACTGGGGCGTCATGATCCAGCGCGGCGCGCAGTTCTACACGGAAGACATCACCTTCATGATCTTCCCGGGCGTCTCGATGATCATCTTCGTCCTCGCCTTCAACCTGCTCGGCGACTCGGTACGCGACGCACTCGACCCGAAGTCCAAGCGCTGAGTCCTACCCGGCCCGGTCATCGTCGTCCGGTCGCCGACAGCTCGTAGCCCGTCTCTCTCATCCATCACGTCTAGGCAGGTAGCCATGTCCTTTTCCCGCAGAAACTTCCTGATAGCCACCACCGTGGCTGCAGGTGCGTCCACCGTCCTGAGCGCGTGCAGCAGCGGCAACGCCGGTGGCAGCGGCGGTAGCTCCACCAAGGCACCCCAGGGCAAGGCTGCCCAGATCACCGTCGGCACCAAGGCCGACTCCGCGGGCCCCGCCCCGGAGATGCCGGGCGCGGTCAAGGGCGGCACGATCTACACCCTCGACCAGATCGACTTCGACCACCTGGACCCGGCGCAGATCTACTCGTCGTACACGGGTGCCGGCTCGGTCCTGTTCCTGCGCGGTCTGACCGGCTACCGGGTCGACTCCAAGGGCAACACCACCCTGGTCGGCGACCTCGCCACGGACGCGGGCACCGTGAAGGACGGCGGCAAGACCTGGTCGTTCACGCTGAAGGACGGCGTGAAGTGGGAGGACGGCGCCGACGTCACCATCGACGACGTCCGCCACACCTTCGAGCGCCTCTTCGCCTCCTTCGTCACCGAGGGTCCCCGCTACCCGCAGGGCTGGCTCGAGGGCGGCGACAAGTACAAGGGCCCCTACGACGGCAAGCACCTGTCCTCGCTCGAGATCGACGGCAGCACGATCACCTTCCGGCTGAAGGAAGCGCACGCCGACTTCCCGTTCATGCTGGCCATGCGAGGCTTCGCGATCGTGCCCAAGAAGCACGACACGCAGAAGAAGTACGACAAGCGCCCCTACTCCTGCGGCCCGTACAAGATCCAGTCCCGCAGCATCGACAAGTCCCTGACCCTGGTGCGCAACGAGCACTGGGAGGCCGACAAGGACCCGGTCCGCAACGGCTACCCGGACAAGGTCGTCATGCAGTTCGGCTTCCAGGCGCTGGCCTCCACGGACCGCTACATCGCGGACTCGGGCAACGACCAGTTCTCGCTCTCCCTGCTCAACGAGGTCGCTCCCGAGCGCATCTCGAAGGTGCTCGGCGACGCCACGCTGAAGAAGCGCGTGCTGACCCAGGTCGACACGACCTGCTACTACTTCCCGATCAACCTGACCCGCGTCAAGGACGTCAAGGTCCGCCAGGCCCTCAACTGGGCGTGGCCCGCGGCTCAGCTCAAGCAGCTGCGCGGTGGTTCGGCCGTGACCGCGACCGCGACCACGATCATCTCCCCGCTCACCCCGGGCCACACGGACTTCGACCTGTACGGCAAGAAGACCAAGCCGATGGGTGACCCGGAGAAGGCCAAGGCGCTCCTGAAGGAGGCCGGTGCCGAGGGCCAGAAGATCGTCATCGCCTTCCAGCAGTCCGACCAGGCCGTCAAGTCGGCCGTCACCATCAAGACCGCCCTCACCAAGGCCGGCTTCGACGTGGTGACCCAGCAGGTCGACAAGACGACCTTCTACAGCCAGATCGGCCAGCTGGACAACAAGTTCGACATGTTCGCCGCCGGCTGGGGCCCGGACTGGCCGGCCGGTTACGCGGTCATCCAGCCCTGCTGGGACGGCAGCCAGATCTCCGACGGCGGCGTCAACTGGTCGCAGCTGAACAACACCAGCGTGAACAAGGCCATCACCGAGGCCACCGCCATCACCGACCCGGACAAGGCCAACGCCGCCTGGGGCGCGATCGACAAGCAGATCATGGAGCTCGCGGCCTGCGTCCCGGACTACAACCCGGTCCGCAACTACTTCTACGGCTCCAAGGTCGGCGGCGTCGTCTACAACGCCGGCGACACCTGCGTCGCCATCGGCAAGGTCTTCGCCAAGGCCTGACGTCTCCTCGGGGCGGCGGTTCTAGCGACCGCCGCCCCGGCCCCGTCCACGCTCCCCACACCCCCGGCGACGGCGCCCCGTCCGGAAAGTCTCACCCCATGTTCCGTTTCCTGGTCCGCCGAGTGCTCGGCGCACTCGTCATTCTGCTGATCATCAGCGCCGTCACCTTCTTCCTCTTCTACGCCATCCCGCGTGACCCGGCACGGATGGCCTGCGGCAAGGTCTGTGACGACCAACTGCTCGCGCAGGTACGGCAGAACCTCGGGATCGCCGACCCGATGCCGGTCCAGTACTGGCACTGGCTGCAGGGCATCTTCGTGGGCCGTGACTACACGGGCGTCGGGCACTGCGACGCGCCGTGCCTCGGCTACTCGTTCACCAACAGCGAGCCGGTCTTCGGCACGATCATGGACCGCTTCCCGACGACGCTGTCCCTCGCCTTCGGTGCGGCCTTCTTCTTCCTGATCGTCGGTATCGGCGCGGGCATGGTGGCCGCGGTCAAGCAGGGCAAGGCCCTGGACAAGATCGCCAGCTCGTTCTCGCTGCTCGGCTCGTCGATGCAGATCTACTTCGTCGGCTACATCGCGATGTTCTTCCTGGTGCAGCAGGCCGGCATCCTGAGCCAGCCCTCGTACACGCCGTTCACCGAGAACCCGGGCGCCTGGGTCTCCGGCCTCCTGCTGCCGTGGATCGTGCTGTCCATCATCTTCACCGCCAACTACACCCGAATGACCCGCTCGCAGCTGGTGGAGCAGCTGAGCGAGGACTACGTGCGCACGGCCCGCGCCAAGGGCCTGTCGCGGCGCTCGGTCTTCTTCCGCTTCGCCTGGCGCGGTGCCATGGGGCCGATCGTGACCATCTTCGGCATCGACATGGGCACGCTGATCGGCGGCGCGATCATCACCGAGTCGACGTTCAGTCTCCAGGGCATCGGCACGCTAGCTGTCCGCGCGGTCACCGACAGCGACCTGCCCATGCTGCTCGGCGTCACGGTCGTCGCGGCCGCCGGCATCGTCTTCGCCAACATCATCGTGGACGCCGTCTACGCCCTCATCGACCCGCGGATCCGGCTCGCCTGACCTCCGCCCCAGCCATATTCCTCCCACCGCCCCACCCGGCGACCTCGCATCACCCCCTCAGGAGCGTCCCCGTGACGAGCACCGATCAGCAGCCTTTCCTCTCCGTCAGGGACCTGAAAGTCCACTTCTCCACCGAGGACGGCATCGTCAAGGCCGTCGACGGCCTCAGCTTCGACGTCGCCAAGGGCAAGACGCTCGGCATCGTGGGCGAGTCGGGTTCCGGCAAGTCCGTCACCAACCTGACGATCCTGGGCCTGCACGACCGTGCCCGCACCGCGATCGACGGGGAGATCCTGCTCGACGGCAAGGAGCTGCTCACCGCCTCCGAGCGGGAGCTGGAGCGGCTGCGCGGCAACAAGATGGCGATGATCTTCCAGGACGCCCTGGCCTCGCTGTCGCCGTACCACACCATCGGCAAGCAGATCGGCGAGACGTACCGCAAGCACACGGGTGCCTCCAAGAAGGAGGCGCGGGCGCGGGCGATCGAGATGCTGAAGCGGGTCGGGATCCCGCAGCCGGACATGCGGGTGGACGACTACCCGCACCAGTTCTCCGGCGGCATGCGCCAGCGCGCGATGATCGCCATGGCGCTGGTCTGCGACCCCGAGCTGCTGATCGCGGACGAGCCGACGACGGCCCTGGACGTGACGGTCCAGGCGCAGATCATGGATCTGCTCAAGGATCTCCAGCAGGAGTTCGGGACGGCGATCGTCTTCATCACGCACGACCTCGGTGTCATCGCCGACATCGCGGACGACGTGCTGGTGATGTACGGCGGCCGGTGCGTGGAGCGCGGCACCAAGAAGGAGGTGCTGCGCAGCCCGCAGCACCCCTACACGCTGGGCCTGATGAACTCGATGCCGAGCCTGGACGGTCCGGTGGACGTGCCGCTGTCGCCGATCCCGGGCTCGCCGCCCTCGCTGCTCAACCCGCCGTCGGGGTGCCGCTTCCACCCGCGGTGCACCTTCGCCGAGAAGGTCGCGGGCGGGCTGTGCTCGACCGAGCAGCCGGCCCTGGAGGTCGTGGCGGGCCGGGGTTCCGCCTGCCACCTCACGCCGGACCAGCGCCGGGAATTCTTCGCCGACTTCGCCGTAGCCCGGCACAACTGACGGACACGAGACGGGACTTCAAGATCATGAGCAACGCGAACCCCCTCCTGGACGTCAGCGGTCTGACCAAGCACTTCCCGATCAAGGGCGGCTTCCCGATCCGGCGCACGGTCGGTGCCGTGCAGGCCGTGGACGGGCTGGACTTCTCGGTCGCCGAGGGCGAGAGCCTGGGCCTGGTCGGCGAGTCCGGCTGCGGCAAGTCGACGACCGGACGCCTGATCACGCGGCTGCTGGAGCCGACGGGCGGCAAGGTCTCGTACCGCGGCCAGGACATCACGCACGCCGGCCGCAAGGAGCTGGCGCCGATCAGGTCCGAGATCCAGATGATCTTCCAGGACCCGTACGCGTCCCTGAACCCCCGGCAGACGGTCGGCAAGATCATCGCCGGTCCGATGGAGATCAACGACATCAACCCGGCGGGCGGCCGCGAGAAACGCGTCCGTGAGCTGCTGGAGATCGTCGGCCTCAACCCCGAGCACTACAACCGCTTCCCGCACGAGTTCTCCGGCGGCCAGCGCCAGCGCATCGGTGTGGCCCGCGCGTTGGCACTGCAACCGAAGCTGATCGTGGCCGACGAGCCGGTCTCGGCCTTGGACGTCTCCATCCAGGCGCAGGTCGTGAACCTGCTCCAGCAGGTCCAGAAGGACCTGGGCATCGCCTTCGTCTTCATCGCCCACGACCTCGCGATCGTCCGCCACTTCTCGCAGCGCGTGGCGGTCATGTACCTCGGCAAGATCGTGGAGATCGCCGACCGCGACGACCTCTACGGCAATCCGCGCCACCCCTACACGCGGGCCCTGCTGTCCGCCGTACCCGAGGCCACCGCGGACGACGTCCCGGCCCGTGAGCGCATCCTCCTCAAGGGCGACGTGCCGTCCCCGATCAACCCGCCCTCCGGCTGCCGCTTCCGCACCCGCTGCTGGAAGGCGACGGACAAGTGCGCGAGCGAGGCCCCGCCGCTGGTCCAGGTCGAGGGCAACAAGCCCGGCCACCTCACCGCCTGCCACTACCCCGAGTCGGAGGGATCCGTTCCGGCCCCCCGCCTCTCCAAGGACCCCCAGGCGGCGGTCTGACAACACCCCTTTACCGTCAGCCGCCTCCACATCGGAACGGACCTTCCGGCCCATTGACCCGAGCCCACGAACGTCCGCTCCAGGGGACGAAGGCCCGCGCCCACCCAGGCGCGGGCCTTCACCTTTACGGCCGTTCGTCGCCTACACGCCCGTCGTACCGTCGACCAGTTCCCGCAGGATGTCCAGGTGCCCGTTGTGCCGGGCCGTCTCCTCGGTCAGGTGGAGGAGGATCCAGCGGAGGTCGACCTGGCGGCCGTCGCTGTTCGAGCGCTTGGCCTTGGTGTCCAGGTCGTGGGCGGCGACCAACTCGCGGTAGCGGGACGCCTGTTCGGCGTACTCCTTCAGGAGGTCCGGGAGCGGGAAGTCGACGGCGATGCGCATCTCGCGGTCGGGGTCCTCGTCGGTCCAGGGCCCCTCGTCCTCCTCACCGAGGAAGACCACCTGGAACCAGAAGTACTCGACCCAGCGCAGGTGATTGACCAGTCCGCTCACGGTCATCAGCGGCGAACCCGGCAGCGGGGCCTTGCGGGCGTTCTCCGCCGACACGTCCTCGCACTTGGCGCGGGCGGTGTCGCGGGCGTAGTCGAGGAAGGTGGTCAGCTGGGTGCGCTCGTCCCACGCGGGGGGAGTGTCGGTTCTCGTCATCGAGGAGGATGCTCCTGGACCGGCGGCCGCGTGTCGAACCATTAAGCGACCTCGTGCTTGCGTTGCGGGCCGCCCGGTGAGTTCACTCAGTCCTTCCGCGCCACCAGCTCCACCTCGAACCCGTCCCCGTCCTCCAGGTAGCCCGCGTAGTGCTCCGGCCCGCCCGCGTACGGATGCCGGTCCGGGAACATCAGGGTCCAGCCGTGTTCCGGCGCGGACTCGACCAACGCGTCGAGGTCCTCGCGGCTCGGCACATGGAAGGCCAGGTGGTTCAGCCCCGGCCGCATGCGGTCGTACGGCTCGCCGGCCCGCAGCGCCGGTGACTGTTCGAGGACGATGTACGTGTCCGCCATCCGCCAGCTGCGCCCGTCGGCCCAGCTCTGGTACTCCTCGTAGCCCAGCCGCTCCAGCAGCCATCTCCAGGAGCCGACCGCGCGCTCCAGATCCGGCACCCACAGCTCCACGTGATGCAGCAACTCCCGCCCCCTTCAAGGCCGTACGACCAAGGCCGAACCGGCAAGGCCGTACGAACCCCCGATCCTGTCACCCGAGGCACCCCGCTGTGGCAGACTGCCGCGATGGTCGATCGGTCGTTCGGGGATCCCGAGCTCGCCGCGTTGTACGAGACGCTCAATCCGTGGCGGGCGGGGGACGACTTCTGCCTCGGGTTCGTGATGTCCGCCGGGTCCGTGCTGGACGTCGGATGCGGCACCGGCCGGCTGCTCAGGCAGGCCCGGCAGGCGGGACACCAGGGGCGGCTCGTGGGGCTCGATCCGGCGGCCGCCATGCTGGTGCTCGCGCGGCGCAGTGCACCGCGGATGGAATGGGTGCTCGGCGATCTGCTGACGCGGGACTGGCACGGGGAGTTCGATCTCGTCGTGATGACCGGGCACGCCTTCCAGGTGCTCGTCAGCGACGAAGAGATCCGGCTCGCGCTGCGGGCCGTACGGGCCGCGCTCGCGGACGGGGGGCGGTTCGTGTTCGAGACACGGAACCCCGCCGCCCGCGCCTGGGAGCGATGGACACCGGAGCGGGTGTACGAGATCACCGGACCGGACGGCGCCCCCGTACGCGTGTGGCACGAGGTCGATCAGCCCGTCCTCGGGGACCGGGTGACGTTCACCGAGACGTTCGAGGGCGGCCCCTGGCGGCGGACCGCGATCAGCAGGACCACCCTGCGGTTCCTCGACACCGACGCCCTGTCCCGCTTCCTCGGCGAGGCGGGCCTCAGGATCGTCGAGCAGTACGGCGACTGGGGGCGGGGGCCGTGGACGCCCGCGAGCCCCGAGATCATCATCGTGGCTCAGCCCGCCTGAGGCTCACGAAGCCCGTTTCAGCCGACCGGAGGTATATCGCCCTTGACCCTGGTGATCAGCGCGGCAAGAGCGGACGGCTCCGCGGTGATGACGGTGACGGGGGTGTCGCTCTCGCGGAGGTGAAGGTGTCCGGTGAGGTCAAGCGCGACTTCGACACAGGTGTCGGCTCCCCCTTCGCTGAAACTGGACTTCTGCCACCTGAGCTGAGCCATGCGGGCCTTCCTACAGCAGCGGATACAGAAGCCGCTGGATCAGTCCCAGCGAGTCCCTGGCGGCGTGCTCCTCAGGAGGGACCTCCGCGTCCACGGGAGGAAGCGCCACCGTCCGAAGGCTAGCGAACAGTTCTTCGTATCTGGCAAGGGCCTCGGCCTCCCCCAGATACAGCGACTTCTCGATGTGCGACACGATCACCGTGCCGAGCCGTCGTACGGAGGGGACGACGAGGGTGAACGACGTACCGAACGGCACCGGCCCGTCGAACGGCAGTACCTGGACCGTCACATGAGGCAGACGGGACAGCTCGATCAACCGCTGGAGCTGCTCTCGCATGATGCCCGGATCGCCCAGGGACGGATGCAGAGCGGCCTCGTGCACGATCGCATGAAGACGCGGCGGTCGTTCGCCCGTGAGGACACGCTGACGTCGCATGCGGAACTCGACGGCGAGTTCATGCTCCTGGCGTGTGGCACGCGCGTATCCGCGCTGGTGAATGGCGTCGGCGTACGCCCGGGTCTGCAGCAGCCCCGGCACGAACATCGGCTCGTAGTTGATGACTTCGACCGCCGCGTCCTCCAGCTCCGCCAGATCGAGCAACGAGGAACGTACACGGTCCCGGTACGCCGTCCACCAGCCCTTGCCTGAGGCCTGCCCCAGCTCCACAAGCGCATCAAGGTAGGTTGTATCTTTACAGCCCGCCGCCTCAGCCAACAGGCGCAGCCGTTCCGGAGACAGGGACGTTCGCCCCGACTCCACATTGCTGATGTGGGGCGCTCGCATCCGCATAGCCGCAGCCGCCCCACCCGCCGTCAGCTCAGCACGCTCACGAATCGCCCGCACCTCGGCACCGAACCGCCGTTGCCGGTAGGTCGGATTGGCCCTCAGTCCCACTCGCCCCTCCTCGCTCTACACCGGAGCAGTATTCCCCAATCGCCAGCTTCCACAAGGAGGTTGTAGGACTACGACTTTTTTCGCTACCTTACGTGTTGAGTCAGTCACAGCAGGCACTCAACTGGAGGCTGCACATGCGCACGCCCGAAACCCCCCAACCCCTCTGGACCTACGGCCTGTCCATCCCCCACGACCCCCGAGCCGTCCGAGTGGTCCGGGCGACGATCCGGAGCATCCTCGCCGCCGCCAAGCTCAACTGCATCGCGGACACCGTGGAACTACTCGTCTCCGAGGTCGTCACCAACGCCTACCGCGGCTCCGCCATGGAGACCTACGTCAGCATGGACCGCATGCCTGACGACTTCCGCGTCACGGTGTGGGACCACGGCCCCGGTACGCCGACTCCCCACAACCCCTCCGACCGCGACGAGCGCGGCCGTGGGCTCGGCATCGTCGAGGCGTGCGCCGACCAGTGGGGCGTGCGCAGCTACCCGCACGGCAAGGCCGTGTGGTTCAGCGTCGCGCCGAAGGAGCCGTCGTGAGCTATCCGGGACAGGCTCCCCTCCCCGTCAAGGCCAAGGAACACACCACCACTCGACGGTATTCCCCTCGGTATACTCGCGCCATGGACACCACGATCAAGGTCGACTCGAAGACCCGCGACCGTCTCGCCGTCCTGGCGGAAGCCCGTGGTACGACCATGCGGGCCCTTATCGAGGAGTTCGCCGAGAGCACGCTCACGCCGGCCGAGCTCAGGGAACGTGCCGCTCGCACCGCGGACTACCTCGCCGAGCACTTCGGCGTCACCGTCACGGACGAGAGCAGCACCGAGGTGCTGCGAAAGGTACGCAGCCAGGTCATCGCACAGCACGCGGAAGAGCAGGGCGCCGCGTGATCCGAGAGCACTACGTTCTCGACTCCGACACACTGCTGGCTCTGGGTGGGCACCGTCAGGTCTCCGGGCTGATCCACGCCGCCCGGCTCGAGCCCAACGTATTCCTCCACGCGCCGGTGCTCTCGATCATCGAAGCCGAACGTGAGCGCGCCGGCCTCGCCCTCCACATCGGTCAACTCGGCATCGCAACGGTCGACCTCGACTACACGGCAACTGTCTCCTGCTGCCAACTGCACACGGACGGATTGCCGTTCGGAACGGCGGCGGCGATCGAGGCCGCCCTCCGTGTGGGCGAGGAGTACGAGGACCCGTTCGTCGCAACGGTCCGACCGGACCTCTACGAGAAGCGCTTCTCCCGTGTCGTCGACCTGAACCGCTGATCCCTGAGACTGCATCCGGACAGACGCGGCCCGAACTGCTGCGAGCAGTGGGCAGACCGCCCCACCGCCCCAAGGAGACCGCGCATGAGCACCGCCGCACAGTCCGGTTCCGGCGCCGTCATCCCCCAGCCGACCAGCACCCCGGAAGACCTGCGGACCGCCCTCGCGCAGCTGGCGCCCGACGCCCTGCACACGTTCGACGCCGAACGGTCCACGGCACTCCAGCAGGCACGCGAGCAGGTCAGTGCCGCTCCGACACGCCGCTTCGTGAGGCAGTGGGCGGTGTACGTGGCACTGGAACGGCATCCTGACCGAGCCGCCCGGCTGCGCTCCCTGGAAGCGCGCGCCGCTACCACGGAGACCCTTGAGGAAGCCCGGAGCATCGCGGCCGAGATCGGCCGAATCCTCGATGCCGCGTGCGCGGCGTGCGCGGAAGCCGAGGGCGAGGGCGAGGGCGAGCGGGCTGAGGGCGTGTGACGGCTCCGCGAGCCCGGGCCGCGAAAGCCGCCCACTGACCGCCGCCTACTACCGCTCCGCGTCCTCCTCCAGCGCCGCCAACGCCGGATCCAGCACGATGTCCTCGTCCCGCCCCTCGATCGTCGGGTCCTCCGGGAAGTGGCAGGCCGTCAGGTGGCCGCCGGTGTTGCCGGAGATCTGGATCAGGGGCGGCTCCTCGGTCGCGCACTTGTCCTGTGCCTTCCAGCACCGGGTGCGGAAGCGGCAGCCGGAGGGCGGGGCGATGGGTGAGGGGACGTCGCCGGCCAGGCGGATGCGCTCGCGCCGGCCGGCCCCGGCGTCCGTGAGGTCCACCTCGGGTACGGCGGACAGCAGGGCGTGGGTGTAGGGGTGCCGGGGGCGGGTGTAGATGGAGTTGCGGTCGCCGACCTCGATGATCTTGCCGAGGTACATCACCGCCACGCGGTGCGAGAAGTGCCGTACCACCGCCAGGTCGTGGGCGATGAACAGGAACGCGATGCCGAGTTCCTGCTGGACCTTCTTGAGCAGGTTCACGACCTGTGCCTGGATCGACACGTCCAGCGCGGACACCGGCTCGTCGGCCACGATCAGCTTCGGCTCCAGGGCCAACGCCCGTGCCACCCCGATGCGTTGCCGCTGGCCGCCGGAGAACTCGTGCGGGAAGCGGTTGTAGTGCTCGGGGTTCAGGCCCACGATCTCCAGGAGTTCGCGGACGCGCTTCTCCCGGCCGCCGTCCGGCTCGATCCCGTTGATCTCCATCGGACCGGAGATGATCTTGCCGACGGTCTGCCGCGGGTTCAGCGAGGAGTAGGGGTCCTGGAAGATCATCTGGATCTCGGACCTGATCGGCGCGAGCTGCTTGCGGCCGGCATGGCTGATGTCCTGGCCGCGGTACGAGATCGTGCCGGCCGTCGGCTCCAGGAGCCGGGTGATCAGGCGTCCGGTCGTCGACTTGCCGCAGCCCGACTCGCCGACCAGGCCGAAGCTCTCGCCGACGTTCACGGTCAGGTCGATGCCGTCGACGGCCTGTACGGCGCCGACGGTCCGCCGGATCGGGAAGCCGCCCTTGACCGGGAAGTGCTTGGTGAGCCCCTCCACCACGAGCAGCGGCTCCCCGGCGCCGCCGGTGGCGGCCTCGCGCGGGGCGGGGAGGACGAGATCCTCTTTCATGACTCCTCTTTCATGTCCGTCACGACCGTGTCTGCCACGGCCGTGTCCGGCACTGCCGTGTCCGTCACGACCATGTCCGTCACGACGATGTCGTCCTACCCCATGCGGGGTTTGATCTCTTCGATGAAGATGGTCCGCTTCTGTTCCGCCGTGAGGTGGCAGGCCGAGTCGCGGTCCGGACCCAGCAGCGGGCGTTCGTCCACACAGCGCGTGCCGCCGACCCGGTCCCGGAAGGTGCAGCGGGGATGGAAACGGCAGCCGGACGGAGGCGTCAGCAGCGACGGCGGGGCGCCGGGGATCGGCGCGAGCGGGGCGTCCAGGTCGGAGTTCAGACGGGGCATCGAGTTCAACAGGCCCCAGGTGTACGGGTGCTGGGGCGAGCGCAGCACCTCGTTCACCGTGCCGCGTTCGACCGCGCCGCCCGCGTACATCACCATGATGTCGTCGGCCATGTCGGCGATGACCCCGAGGTCGTGCGTGATGAAGACGATCGCCGTGCCGAACTCGCTCTGCAGGTCCTTCAGCAGGTCCAGGATCTGCGCCTGGACCGTCACGTCCAGGGCGGTGGTCGGTTCGTCGGCGATCAGCAGGTCGGGGTCGCACACCAGCGCCATCGCGATCATCGCGCGCTGGCGCATACCGCCGGAGAACTGGTGCGGATAGTCCTTCGCCCGCTCCTTCGGGTTGGGGATGCCGACCTTGCCGAGCATCTCCACCGTGCGTTCCCAGGCCGCCTTCTTGGAGGCGCCGGTGTGCTTCATGAAGGGCTCGGCGATCTGCCGGCCCACCGTGTAGTACGGCGACAGGGCCGTGAGGGGGTCCTGGAAGATCATGGCGACCTTGTTGCCGCGCAGCTTCTCCAGCTCGGACTCCCGGGCGGTGGTCAGCTCCTGTCCCTCCAGGAGGATCTCGCCCTCGACGGTGGTGAACTTCGGGTTGTGCAGCCCCAGGATGGTCAGGTTGGTGACGGACTTGCCGGAACCCGACTCCCCGACGATGCCCAGCGTCCTGCCGCGTTGCAGGTCGAAGGAGAGCCCGTCCACGGCCTTGACAATGCCGTCCTCGGTCCTGAACCTCACGTGCAGGTCCCGCACCGACAGGAAGGCGCCCGCGTCCGCCGGGTCCGGGGATACGGCTTCCTTGGTCAGAGTGGTCACGACAGTGCTCCTAGGACAGCCGCACGCGCGGGTCGATGAGGGCGTAGCAGGCGTCGACAATGATGTTGCACAGCAGGATCACGGCGGCGGAGAACAGCATCACGCCGAGCAGCAGCGGCAGATCGCTGAACTGCACCGAGTCCACCGCGAGCCGCCCGAGGCCGGGCAGTCCGAAGGTGTACTCGGTGATGATCGCGCCGCCGAGCAGGGAGCTGAGGTCGATGCCGAGGATGGTGATGATGGGGATGAGGGAGCCCCGCCAGGCATACCGGAAGAAGACATAGCGACCGCTCATGCCCTTGGCGCGGGCCGTGCGGACGTGTTCCTCCTGGAGCTGCTCGATCATCGCGGAGCGCGCCATACGGGTGTACTGCGCGGCGAAGATCGTCGACAGGACGGCCCAGGGGATCAGCAGCCCGGTGAACCAGGCGGCCGGATTCTCGGTGATGCTGGTGTACTTGGGCTCGTCGAAGAGGTGCGCCTGGTACACCAGGAGCGCCAGCGCCAGGGGGCCCAGGAAGTAGATCTGCATCGAGCTGATCACCATGGAGCCCGCGGTGAACGTCTTGTCGATGAGGGTGCCGCGCTTCCATGCGGCCAGCAGGCCGGTGCCGAGCCCGACGAGCAGGAACAGGACGGTGGCGCCGAAGGCCAGCGACAGCGTCAGCGGCAGCCTGTCGATCAGGGTCGACCAGACCGCCTCGTTGGTGTGGTACGAGTAGCCGAAGCACGGGGCGGGGCAGGGCCCCTGCGGGAAGTTGTCGCGGCCCATGACGAGCCCCTGCAGGAAGATCCAGAACTGCTCCGGAATCGACTTGTCGAGCCCGAGGGTCTGGTGGATGTTCGCCAGGGCGTCGGGAGTGCACGTCTTGCCGCACATCAGCAGCGCCGGATCACGGGGCATGCCGAAGAAGAGCAGGAAGGCGACCACGGTCAGCAGGACCAGGATCACGAGTGAGCCGAGGATCCGGCGGAAGAGGAAGCGCAGCATCTCAGGGCAGCTTTCGGGCGTCGGAAGCCTGGGCGGCGCGGTGCGCCCCATCACGTCACGGGACGAGACGGGACGCACCTGCACGCCGCTTGGACGGGCGGTTACTTCACGAACAGCCTGCGCGGGTCGACGCCGCCGATGACGTCGTCGTACACAAGGCCGCCGATCTTGGACCCGGCGATCTGGGTCTGCTTGTAGTACGCCGTCGGGATGTTGGAGACGACATCCTTCACGATGTACTCGTTGATCTTGTTCCACTCCTCCGCGGCCTTGACGGGGTCGGTGATGGCCGAGACCCGGTCGATGTCCGCGTTGACCTTCTCGTCGTTGATGTGCGAGTAGTTGGAGGCACCGTCCTGGATCTGGCGGCCGTCGTACAGCGGCGGGATCACGGTCGACGCGCTCGGCCAGTCGGCACCCCACGCGGTGTGGTAGATGTCGTAGTTGTTCTTGACCTTGCTGACCTGGTCGTAGTACGTCTCGGCCGGGATCTCCTGGCGCTGGACGTCGAAGCCGGCCTTCTCCAGGCCCGCCGCCATGGCGGTGGAGTACTGCTGGCCCTCAGGGGTGTTGATGTAGCCGAAGGTCAGCTTCAGGCCCGTCTTGCCGGCCTTCTCCAGCAGTTCCTTGGCCTTGGCCGCGTCACCGCCGGGCTTCTTCTTCTTGCCGAACGGGTCGAAGGTCGGGTCGTAGCCGGAGACGGTCGGGCTGATCAGACCGCCGGCGACCTCCATCGCCTGGTTCCCGCCGTAGGCACGCACGAACGGGGTGACGGGCAGGGCGTAGGCGATGGCCTCACGGACCGCCTTGTCCTGCATCTCGGGCTGCGACAGGTTGATGTTCATCTGCCCGACGTACGGCTGGTAGCCGGAGACCGTACGCGGCTTCAGCGCCGCGTCGGCGAGGACCTTCGACAGGTTGCCCGCGTCGACCTGGTTGCTGAAGCTGATCGCGGTGGCGTTCGCGCCGCTGTCGTCCAGGATGGCCTTGGTCGAGTCCTCGTACTGCTTGTTGAACTCGAAGTTGAACTGGTCGACGTACTGGTGGCGGACCGCGTCGGTCTTCGGGTCCCAGTTGGTGTTCTTGACCAGCTTCATCGACTTGCCGGACTTGAACTCCTGGATCTTGTACGGGCCCGCGGCCATCGGGGCCTTGTCGTACTTCTCCTTGGTGTCCTTCTTCTCCGACACCAAGGAGTAGCCGGCCATGGCCAGCGCGTACGGCAGGTCGGGCTTGGCCTGCTTGAATTTGAAGACGATGGTCTTGTCGTCGGGCGTCGACAGGACGCTGTCCGGCAGGTGCTTGCCCTTGTACGGGCCGTCCGGGAGGAGCTTGCGGTACTCCGCGCCCGGGGTGTCGGCCAGCCACTGCTGGATGTACGTCGGGCCGTTGGAGACGAACGGCGCGAACATCCGCTCGAAGGTGTGCCGTACGTCAGCGGCGGTGATCGCGGAGCCGTCGGCCCACTTGATCCCGTCCTTCAGCGTGTACGTCCAGGTCTTGCCGCCGTCGGTGGTCTTGCCGCTGTCGGTGGCCAGGTCTCCGACGACCTCGTGCTCCTTGCCGTCGTCGCTGGTGGCCTTGTAGGAGGTCAGACCACGGTGGATCAGCTGCGAGAGCGCCATCTCGTCCGAGACGTAGATCTGTCCCGGGTCGAGGTGCGCGAAGCTGTCGCGCTGGAGAACCGTTACTGTGCCGCCCGGCTTGGCGCCGGCGATCTCGGCCGCCGGACCGGTCGAGGCCTTGGCGTCGCCGAAGTCGATGCCGGCCTGCTGCCGCGCGGCGTTCTCCTCGTTCTCCTTGTCGTTGCTGCTGCCCTTGCTGCCACCTTCGCTGCAGCCGGTGAGCACGAGAGCCCCCGCCGCGAGCAGTGACAGTGCGGCGTACGCGGGGCGTCCACCCTTACCCATCACAGATTCCACCCATCTTGTGTCACCAGTGCTAATGAATTGCCAACCGGTACAAGTGCCATCCGGTACGCGTCGGGCGGGATGCCCACGATCTCGCGGTCAGCGCTCCGACTTGGGGTCGAAGGCGTCCCTGACCGAGTCCCCGAGCAGGTTGAACGCCACGATGAAGATGATCATCGAGATGCCCGGGAAGAACATGTAGGTGATGTCGTTCTGCATCACGAGTTCGGTGGACGCCTTGGAGAACATCTGTCCCCAGTCCGGCGTCGGTTCGACGATTCCCACGCCGAGGAAGGACAGACCGGCCTCGGCGGTCACGAAGTTGGGAAGCATGTAGGTCGCCTGCACCAGGATCGGCGTGACCACGTTGGGCAGGACCTCTTTGCGGATGATGCGGCCGGGCGGCGCCCCGCTCACCTTCGCCGCCTCGATGAACTCCCGTTCTCGCAGGGCCAGGGCGGTACCGCGCAGGATACGGGCCAGACTCATCCAGCCCAGGAACCACATCACCGTGATGAGCGCGACCACCCGGACGTACACCGGCGTCTCGTCCCGCGGGCTCACGAAGAGCGACACCACGACCGGCATGCTCGCGATGAAGAAGAGCTGCGACGGGAAGGCGAGCAGGAAGTCGATCAGCCGGCTGATCCAGAAGTCTGGCTTGCCGCCGAGGTAGCCCGCGGCGACACCGAGGAGGATGCCGGTGAGGACCGTGGCGACCGTCACCGCCAGGGAGATCATCAGGGAGTTGCGGATGCCGTAGAGCAGCTTGGTGAACACGTCGTAGCCGTTGCCCGGCTCCAGGCCGAACCAGAACTCGCCGCTGATGCCGCCGTTGGGCTGCAGGGGCACACCCGCGCTGTCGAAGAGCTCAGGACGTTCGTCCGCGTACACCGTGTACGGATTCTTGCCGTACAGCTTGGAGATCAGCGGAGCCGCGAGGCCGACCGCGAAGAAGAAGAGCACGACGCAGGCCGAGATCACGCCGGCGCGGTCCCGCCGGAAGCGGATCCACATCAGCTGGCCGGGTGAGCGGCCGACCAGCTGCTGCTCCTCGGGTTTCTTCTTCGGCTCCGGTTCGCCGTCGACGACGACCGACGTCCCGCCGCCCTCGATGTCGATAGGACTTGTCACAGTTCGCCCATTTCACAGATGTGGGTGTGCCGAGCCGGCGACCGGCACAGATGTGCGCGGTCGCGGACCGGATCATGAAGAAGCGTCAGGACACCGCGAAGCAGGCGGGAAAGGCGCAGCCGGACGCGCGTAGGCGCCAGGGCGTGCTGAGCCGCCGGCCGCCTGCGCTCAGTGGCAATCGCCGTACAGTGGCGGGCACTCGACGGCTACGGCTGACGCTGTGACCCACCTGGTGCTTGTGACACCGCGCATGGGACTCCTCCTCATGACTCCACGTGTTCACCAACAGGAGGGGGCACATGTCTGACCTCCGACACCCCTGACGGAGGGTCAGGCACCCCCTGGTGCTCGTGAGTCGGCGCCGTCCCCACGGCGCGAGACCCATTGACCCGAGCGTTACGCGGCTAACTATCTGCCATGCGCCAACCACCG
Organism: Streptomyces sp. a15; assembly: GCF_059026085.1. NCBI lineage: Bacteria > Bacillati > Actinomycetota > Actinomycetes > Kitasatosporales > Streptomycetaceae > Streptomyces > Streptomyces sp. A15. Next base: position 185,490 of record NZ_JBWLKM010000001.1, read on the forward strand.
ACCACCGTCTTTAAATCTCAATTCAGTCACAGCTGACGCGTACATCTTCCAAAACTTGGACAAACTGTTCGGCACGAGATGGGTGCGAAACGGACGTGTTACATGTGTACCGGGCGAGGATCACCGCAATCCGGACACGGGGTCTCTGCGGATGCGGCCAAAACCGGTTGCAAAAAACCCGGCCGCCCCCACGAATGGGGGCAACCGGGTCTCGGGCTGTGCATCGGCCGGGCGTCAGCCGTGCTTGGCGCGGCTCGCGGAGCGGGCGCGCTCGCGGGCGTCCAGGTTCACCTTGCGGATGCGAACCGCCTCCGGGGTGACCTCCACGCACTCGTCGTCGCGGCAGAACTCCAGCGACTGCTCGAGCGACAGCTTGCGCGGCGGGACGATCGCCTCGAAGGAGTCGGCCGCGGCCGACCGCATGTTGGTGAGCTTCTTCTCCTTGGTGATGTTCACGTCCATGTCGTCGGCGCGCGAGTTCTCACCGACGATCATGCCCTCGTACACCTCGGTGCCGGGGTCGGTGAACAGCACGCCGCGCTCCTGAAGGTTCGTCATCGCGAAGGCGGTGACGGCGCCCGCGCGGTCGGCGACCAGCGAACCGTTGTTACGGGTCGTCAGCGGGCCGAACCACGGCTCGTGGCCCTCGTGGATGGAGTGGGCGATGCCCGTGCCGCGCGTGCCGGTCAGGAACTCGGTACGGAAGCCGATGAGACCGCGGGAGGGGACGACGAACTCCAGACGGACCCAGCCAGAGCCGTGGTTCGACATGTTGTCCATGCGGCCCTTGCGGACGCCCATGAGCTGCGTGACCGCGCCCATGTGCTCCTCGGGCACGTCGATCGTCATGCGCTCGACCGGCTCGTGGACCTTGCCGTCGATCTCCTGGGTGACCACCTGAGGCTTGCCGATGGTCAGCTCGAAGCCCTCGCGGCGCATCTGCTCGACCAGGATGGCGAGCGCGAGCTCACCACGGCCCTGGACCTCCCAGGCGTCCGGACGCTCGGTGTCGAGCACGCGGAGCGAGACGTTGCCGACCAGCTCGCGGTCGAGGCGGTCCTTGACCTGGCGGGCGGTGACCTTGCGGTCCTTGACGGCGGCCTTGGCCGAGGCGCCCTTGCCGGTGCCGCCACGGCCGACCAGCGGCGAGGTGTTCGTACCGATGGTCATCGAGATCGCCGGCTCGTCGACCGTGATCAGCGGCAGCGCGATCGGGTTCTCGGGGTCGGCGAGCGTCTCGCCGATCATGATGTCCGGGATACCGGCCACGGCACAGATGTCACCGGGGCCCGCCTTCTCGGCGGGCTTGCGGGTGAGCGCCTCGGTCATCATCAGCTCGGTGATGCGGACGTTGGACATCGTGCCGTCACGCTTGATCCACGTGACCGTCTGGCCCTTGCGCAGCTCGCCCTGCTCGACGCGGAGCAGCGCGATACGGCCGAGGAAGTTGTCCGCGTCCAGGTTGGTGACGTGCGCCTGGAGCGGAGCCTCCTCGTCGTACTCGGGAGCCGGGACGTGCGACAGGATCGTGGAGAAGAACGGCTCCAGGCTGTCGCTGTCCTTGGGGACGGTGCCGTCCTCCGGCTTGGTCAGCGAGGCCACGCCGTCACGCGCACAGGCGTAGACGATCGGGAACTCGATCTGCTCCTCGTCGGCGTCCAGGTCCAGGAAGAGGTCGTAGGTCTCGTTGACGACCTCGTCGATCCGGGAGTCCGCGCGGTCGGTCTTGTTGATGCACAGGATGACCGGCAGGCGCTGCTGGAGCGCCTTGCGCAGCACGAAGCGGGTCTGCGGGAGCGGGCCCTCGGAGGCGTCGACCAGCAGCACCACCGCGTCGACCATCGACAGCCCGCGCTCGACCTCGCCGCCGAAGTCGGCGTGGCCGGGGGTGTCGATGATGTTGATGGTGATGACATCGCTGCCATCCTTGGGGTGGTACTTGACGGCCGTGTTCTTGGCCAGGATCGTGATGCCCTTCTCACGTTCCAGGTCGTTCGAGTCCATCATGCGGTCGTCGAGCGATTCGGCAGCGTGCGCGGCAAAGGCCCCGGCCTGCTTGAGCATGGCGTCGACGAGGGTCGTCTTGCCGTGGTCGACGTGGGCGACGATGGCGACGTTACGGATGTCGTGGCGCGTGGCCATATTGCGGCGATCTCCCGGAGTGTGAGGAAGGCCTGCGCGTACATCTGTGTTACGCGGGACCCTGCCGGGCTGGACACGCCACGGCCTCACCCCATGGTACGTGGCCCTGGCAGAGACGGCCTCCACAGGGCCACGCGGATCACTTCCGCGAAGGGCCCGGGGCCGGATTCGCGCCCTTCTTCAGGAAGCCCATGTCCTCGTACACCGGGGTCTGGAAGCCGAAGGAACCGGCGTTGACCAGGTTCTTCCGTGCGGCCGTGAGCTGGGGGCGCTGGTAGAGGGGGATGGATCCGGCCGCCGCCCAGATCCGGGAATCCGCCTTGCGCAGGAGGCCGCGGCTCTCGCTCTCGTCGAGAGTGGCGATGGCCTGGTCGAAGAGCTGGTCGACCTGGTCGGTTCCGACGCGGGTGTAGTTCTGCTCGACGTTCAGGGAGCCGTCGGCGGCCGGCACCGGCTTGGCGAAGATCGGGCGGGCGTCGGTCGCGGGGAAGGCGGAGGCGGGCCAGGAGTACAGGGCGAGGTCGTACTGGCCGGACGCGATGTGGTCCTTGAAGTAGCTCTCGTCGGCGACCTTGGAGATCTCGGTGCTGATGCCGACCTTGCGCAGCATGCTGCTGATCCGGTCGGCGACCGTGCGGAGCGTCTGCGAGCCCGGCCCCGAGGGGAGCACGAAGCGCAGGGTGAGCGGCTTGCCGTCCTTGGCGAGCGCCCCGGCCGCGGCGCCCGCCGGGGCGGCGGTGCCCAGGGGGGCGTAGGCGCCGGGCGCGCCGCCCTGCTTCAGCTGGTTCGCGTACTGCCTGCCGTCCTGGGCGAGGTGCTTGCCGAGCTCCTCGCTGTTCTTCGTCCCGCTCTCCGGGTGCTTCTTCTCCCGGTCGGCCTCGTGAGGAGCCTTGTCGTCCTCGCCGACGATGTACGTCCCGTCGTCGCCCTCCGCCGACTCCTTCTCGGCCTCCTCCCCCTCGGCGCCGGCCGCCTTCTCGCCCTTCTTCTGCTCCTTGACTGGCCCGCCGGGCACCCACCCGGCGTCCGCGAGCAGCGCCCGCGCCTCCGCGGTGTCCTGCCCGCCGAGGGCGCCGCTGTTGTCGGCGTAGTGGGCCTGCCCGGACAGCGCGAGGTGGCTGCCGACCGGCTCGGCGGGCAGTCCGAGCGGCTTGAGGACGGCCTTCGCGAGCGCCCCCCGGTCGAGGGCGCGGGCGACGGCCCGGCGGACCCGCTCGTCGGCGAGCGGGCCACCGGCGCCGTTGAGGGCGAGCTGGGTGTAGGCGGGCTCCAGCGACTTGCGGAGCTCGAAGCCTTGAAGCGGCCCCTGGAGGGGCTCCGTCCGGCTCTCGTCCCTGGCGTTCGCCCTTTGGTCGCCGGGGCCCTGGAGGGGGGTGCTCGTGCCCTTGCCGCCGGCGCGTGCGGCGAGGGTGACGCGTCCGGCGGACTCGGGGTCGAGCTCGGCGAGGTCGACGGTACCGGCGGCCAGCGCGGCGGCCCGCTTGTCGCGCGGTACGGCCCGCAGCACGATCTCGGAGAGCTTGGCGGGCTCCCCCCACCAGCGCGGACTGCGGACGAGGGTGACCTCCTCGTCCTTGCGGTCGACCTTCTTCAGGGCGAAGGGACCGGCGGTGACCTTGAGCTTTTTCCTCGCCCCGTCGTTGAAGGCGTCCGGCGCGCCCATGACGTCCTTCGGGTACAGCGGCGAGAACAGCGACCGCCAGTCGGCGTACGGCCGCCCGAAGGTGACCCGCACCTCCAGGTCGTTCGCCCCGCGCTCGACCTTCTCGATGCGCTCGTACCCGGCGTTGCGGGCGGTCCAGTACGCGGTGTCCTTGCCGGACAGGGCCCGCCACTGGGCGGCGAAGTCGGCGGCGCCGATCTCCCGGCCGTCGCTCCACACGGCCTGCTGGTTCAGCTTGTACAGCACGACCTGCTTCGGCTCGGTCTCGACGACCTTCGCCGACTCCAGGTAGTCCGGGTTGCGCTCCGGCCGCCCGTTCTCGTCCAGCCGGTACATCGACGGCAGGACGGCCTGCGCGATCCGGCCGGTGGCCGCGTCCGCGTCCGACTGGAACGTGTTCAGCGTCTCCGGCACGGCGTCCACGGCCCAGCGCAGGGTGCCGCCGTCGGCGACCCGGGCCCGGACGGCGGGCGCGATGTCCTGTCCGGCGAGCGGCTTGCCCGCCTGGTCCTCGGAGCTGCATCCGGCGAGCACGGACACCGCGAGCGCACCCGCGGTGAGGAAGGAGACCGAGCGCATGACCTCGCGCAGTCCGACGCCGTCTTTGGACATCTCTGCTTACCTCCGGGTGCCGCGGGCGTTATGATCACTTTTGGCGGTATATGGAGCTGATCACATGTATGCGGCCACTGAAGAGGAAAGGGTTCGGCAACAGACGGCGACACGGCGAGCACGGCTGGGAAGGTCACCCGTGCGGCGCAACGCACCACGGAGTGCACCCATACGCCTCGGCCAATCGGTGCACGTCCCTTCCCACCGACCGGTGTGACGCGCAACACTCGCAGGCGCATGAACGTTGCCGCCCAGGGCACCACCGCCCACGGAAGTGAGGTCACGTCATGTCCGTGCACGACGAACTGACATCGGTCCAGCGCTGCCTGGACGATCTGACCCGGTCGGTCGGACGCCTGGAGCAGCAGCTCGGCAGCGGCGGGCTCGACATGCGCCGCGTCCGCGCCGACGCCGACCACCTGCGCGAGAGCGTCGCGCTGCTGCGCGCGGCGGCCTCGGCACCGGCCGCACCCAGGCGCCCCGACCTCGTCACCATCCCCGACACCCCGTACGACGACTCACTGTGGATCGACTCGGACGACGAGGGACTCGGCGCCCGGGACCGGCACGCCCCCTGACCCGACCGGAGTCATGAATTGGCCACTGGTACGGAACCTCCAGCCACCGAAGACCCCCATCCCCCGAGCGGCGGCGTACGCACCCGTACGCGCGCCGCGATCGACGCCCCGCACCTGCGCACCGACCGCTGGTGGCTGGCGCCCGCCGTCACGGCCGCCGGCCTGCTCGCGTTCATCGTGTACTCGACCTGGCGGGCGTTCGCGAACGCCGACTACTACGCGGCGCCGTACGTCTCGCCGTTCTACTCGCCGTGTCTGGCGGAGAACTGCGACGCGATGCGCGCAGGTCCCAACTGGGATCTCTTCGGCGGCTGGTGGGGCATCTCCCCCGCGATCATCATCCTGATCTTCCCGCTCGGCTTCCGCCTGACCTGCTACTACTACCGCAAGGCCTACTACCGGGGCTTCTGGGCGTCCCCGCCGGCCTGCGCGGTGGCCGAGCCGCACAAGAAGTACACCGGCGAGACCCGCTTCCCGCTGGTGCTGCAGAACATCCACCGGTACTTCTTCTACGCCGCGATCGTCGTCGCCGGGATCCTGACCTACGACACCGTGCTCGCCTTCCGCGACGAGCACTACGAGTGGGGCCACATGGGTCTCGGCACCCTCGTCTTCCTGATCAACATCGTGCTGATCTGGGCGTACACGATCTCCTGCCACTCCTGCCGGCACATCGTCGGCGGCAAGCTCAAGCACTTCTCCAGGCACCCCGTGCGCTACCGGATGTGGCAGTGGGTGGGGAAGCTCAACGCCCGGCACATGCTGCTCGCCTGGGCGTCGTTGGTGAGCGTGGCGCTCGCCGACTTCTACGTGTACCTGGTCGCGTCCGGTGCCTTTGACGATCCGCGCTTCTTCTAGATGAGTGGGGCCTTCTGATGTCCGTGGTCGACCGGCAGGAATGGGACGTCGTCGTGGTCGGCGCCGGCGGAGCCGGGCTGCGCGCCGCCATCGAGGCACGCGAGCGCGGTGCCCGTACGGCCGTGATCTGCAAGTCGCTGTTCGGCAAGGCGCACACGGTGATGGCCGAGGGCGGCATCGCGGCGGCGATGGGGAACGTCAACTCCGGCGACAACTGGCAGGTCCACTTCCGCGACACCATGCGCGGCGGGAAGTTCCTCAACCAGTGGCGGATGGCCGAACTGCACGCGCAGGAGGCCCCGCAGCGGGTGTGGGAGCTGGAGACCTGGGGCGCCCTCTTCGACCGTACGAAGGACGGCCGGATCTCGCAGCGCAACTTCGGCGGTCACGAGTACCCGCGCCTGGCGCATGTCGGCGACCGTACGGGTCTCGAGCTGATCCGCACGCTCCAGCAGAAGATCGTCGCGCTCCAGCAGGAGGACCACCGGGAGACCGGCGACTACGAGTCGCGCCTGAAGGTGTACCAGGAGTGCACGGTCACCCGAATCCTCAAGGACGGCTCGCGGGTGTCAGGCGCCTTCGCCTACGACCGGGAGACCGGCCGTTTCTTCGTCCTCGAAGCGCCCGCCGTGGTGATCGCGACCGGCGGCATCGGCAAGTCCTTCAAGGTGACGTCGAACTCGTGGGAGTACACGGGCGACGGCCACGCGCTGGCGCTGCTCGCGGGCGCGCCCCTGCTGAACATGGAGTTCGTGCAGTTCCACCCGACGGGCATGGTCTGGCCGCCGTCGGTGAAGGGCATCCTCGTCACCGAGTCGGTGCGCGGGGACGGTGGGGTGCTCAGGAACTCCGAGGGCAAGCGGTTCATGTTCGACTACATCCCGGACGTCTTCAAGGAGAAGTACGCGCAGTCGGAGGACGAGGGCGACCGCTGGTACGAGGACCCGGACCACAACCGGCGCCCGCCGGAACTGCTCCCCCGTGACGAGGTGGCCCGCGCGATCAACTCCGAGGTGAAGGCGGGCCGCGGCTCCCCGCACGGAGGCGTGTTCCTCGACGTGTCGACGCGGATGCCCGCCGAGGTCATCCGGCGCCGGCTGCCGTCCATGTACCACCAGTTCAAGGAGCTCGCCGACGTCGACATCACGGCGGAGCCGATGGAGGTCGGGCCCACCTGTCACTACGTGATGGGCGGCATCGCCGTCGAGTCGGACACGGCGGCCGCGCGCGGGGTGCCGGGCCTGTTCGCGGCCGGTGAGGTCGCGGGCGGCATGCACGGCTCCAACCGCCTCGGCGGCAACTCCCTGTCCGACCTGCTGGTGTTCGGCCGACGAGCGGGCCGGCACGCGGCGGACTACGCGACCGGGCTCGGGCCGGACCGCCCGCCCGTGGACGACACCCAGGTCGACACGGCGGCGGCGGAAGCATTGCGGCCGTTCTCCGCGGAGGGCCTGGAGCCCGCCGGGGGGCCGCCGGAGAACCCGTACACGCTCCACCAGGAGCTCCAGCAGACCATGAACGACCTCGTCGGCATCATCCGCCGCGAGGCGGAGATGCGGCAGGCCCTGGAGAAGCTGGCCGAGCTGCGCGTACGGGCCCGCCGGGCCGGTGTCGAGGGCCACCGCCAGTTCAACCCGGGCTGGCATCTCGCCCTGGACCTCAGGAACATGCTCCTGGTCAGCGAGTGCGTGGCGCGGGCCGCGCTGGAGCGCACGGAGTCGCGCGGCGGCCACACCCGCGAGGACCATCCGGCGATGGACCGCAAGTGGCGCCCCGTCAACCTCCTGTGCCGGCTCACCGATCCCACCGAGGGCCTGGCGGCCACCGACCCGGTGCGCGGCCAGATCGACCTCACCCGTGAGTCCACCGACCCCATCCGCCCCGACCTGCTCGCCCTCTTCGACAAGGAGGAGCTGGTCAAGTACCTCGCCGAAGAGGAGCTGTACGAATGAGCGGCTACACGGCCCAGTTCAAGGTGTGGCGGGGTGACGTGCAGGGCGGCGGGCTCGAGGACTTCAAGGTCGAGGTGAACGAGGGCGAGGTCGTCCTCGACATCATCCACCGCATCCAGGCGACCCAGGCCCCCGACCTCGCCGTGCGCTGGAACTGCAAGGCGGGCAAGTGCGGTTCGTGCTCGGCGGAGATCAACGGGCGTCCCCGGCTGCTGTGCATGACCCGGATGTCCGTGTTCACGCCCGAGGAGACGATCACCGTCACTCCGCTGCGCGCCTTCCCGGTCGTACGGGATCTCGTCACGGACGTCGGCTTCAACTACACGAAGGCGCGCGAGGTCCCGGCCTTCGTGCCGCCGGAGAAGCTCGCCGCCGGCGAGTACCGGATGATGCAGGAGGACGTGGACCGGTCGCAGGAGTTCCGCAAGTGCATCGAGTGCTTCCTGTGCCAGGACACGTGCCATGTGGTCCGCGACCACGAGGAGAACAAGACGGCCTTCGCGGGCCCGCGCTTCCTGATGCGGGTCGCGGAACTGGACATGCACCCGCTGGACGCGGCGGCGGAGGCCGGGCTCGACCGCAAGCAGACGGCCCAGGACGAGCACGGCCTCGGCTACTGCAACATCACCAAGTGCTGCACGGAGGTCTGCCCCGAGGGCATCAAGATCACGGACAACGCGCTGATCCCCTTGAAGGAACGGGCCGTCGACCGCAAGTACGACCCGCTGGTGTGGCTGGGGTCGAAGATCAGGAGGCGGAGTTCGTAGGGGGCAGTACGGGGGTACGGCCGGGGCGCTGGGCCAGCATCTGAATGCCGATGCTCCCCATGAACAAGAACCAGCCGATGAGCGGGAGCGCGTCGAACCTGGCGGGGAACACGCCGAGGAACATCCACAGGGATGCGCCGACCGCGCCGAGCAACTGGCCGTACCCCCACAGCTTCGGCCGCAGGATCCGGTGCCGGCCCAGCGGCAGCACCCAGCCGGTCGTGATGCCCGCGATGCCGAACCCCGCCATCAGCGCCACGGCCAGCGCGCCCGCGACCACCAGGTACATGTGCATGACGATCATGGGGTCCGTGGCCGCACCAGGGTCGCGTGCCGCGCCGTCCCGGACGAACAACCGCCTCAGGCTTCTGCCCGCAGATAGCCCGAGTGCGCCACCTGGCCGAGGAATCCCAACCGGGTGTCCGTGGCCATGTGCTTCTCGAAGGCCTCCTTGATGCCGGGCCACTTGGGGTGCCCGAAGTCGTCCAGCACGACGATGCCGCCGGGCGCGACGATCTGCTCGGCCCACTCCAGGTCCGCCGCCACACCGGTGGCGGAGTGGTCGCCGTCGACGATGACCACGCCGTAGGAACGGTCGGAGACCAGGGCGCGCACCTCGGGGTCCTCGGAGAAGCCCTGCTGGATCCGGGCCGCGGTCCCGGCCGCGCCCGCCAGGGCCAGGTTGATCCGCACCGCGGCCCCCTGCACGGGGGTGCCCGAGGAGTCGTCCCCCATGGTGGTGCCGGGCTGCAACTGCGACCCCGCGAGCGGGTCGACGATCGTCAGCTTCGGGTCACGTCCCGCCCGCTCCATCATCCGGATCAGCGCCGCGCCGAACATCCCGTACAGGGTGCCGATCTCCAGCACCTCGTCGTTCGGCGGGTCCAGCAGCGGTACGGCGGACAGCTTGCCGACGATGTTCATGGTGCCGCCGGCGATCCGCCCGACCCCCAGCGCCTCCATCGCGATGAGCAGCCGGAACGCCTGGGCGACATTGCGCTCGGCGCCCTCCTTGTCCCCGGTGACCTGCGCCAGCTCCGCGATCGTGCGGTTGAGGTGGGGCGCGGACGGCAGCCGGGACGCTCCGCGCCCGGTCCCGTCGAAGAACAGTTCCAGGGGGCGCTGGCGGCTGCGCAGCTTCTTCAGTTCCTCCTGCCAAGCGTCCGGCGCGGGGGTTCCGGTGGTGCTCGCCAGGGTGTTCCCGGCGGGTTTCCCGACGGTGTTCGTGACGGCACGGCGGACCTGGCGCTCGATGCGCTGGTCGATGAGTTCGACGATCGGCCGCAGGGCACGCCGGGCAGCCTTGCTGGTGAGTAGCGCTCGCATCCGTGGACGGTAGGGCCGCTCACAGTCCGCTCACAACCAACGGAAGAGCCCCTGCGGGCAAAGCGCACATGACGTCTCGGTCACCGGATGTTCACCTCGTCCCGCCCCGGCCTCCGGTCAGCTCCAGGGCCCGGAGCAGATTGTGCTCGGCGATGCCCCGCATCGGCTCCGGGTGCGGGAAGTCGCCGTCGAGGAGTCGCAGGGGTCCGGCCACCAGGGACAGGTGCATGGCCAGGCGGTAGAGGCGGAGGCGGTCCTCGTCCAGGCCGGGGGCGCGGAGAGTGTCGTAGTGACGGCGGAAGCGGATCCGGAGGAAGACGTGCTCCCACTCCGCGTCGAAGTACATGAGGCCCTCGATGTCGATCAGGGCGGGGTTGCCGTCCGTGTCCAACAGGACGTGGTCCGGGCCGAGTTCGCCGTGGATGAGGGAGTACCGGGAGCGGGGGCGGACCGCGGAGGCCAGCTCTCGTACCGTGTCCGCCAGTTCTTCCTGTACGGCGGTGATCCGGGCGTCTCTCGAAGCGACTTCGGCGATGTCCCGCAGGGCGCCCTCGGTGACGCGCTGCTCGCAGGAGCTCGCGGACGACTCCCCGCCGCTGTCGACGAGGGCGACCTTGCCGAAGGCCGGCGCCTCGTGCGCGTGCAGCTCGGTGAGCTGTGCGGCCAGCCTCTGGAGGGAGGCGCGCCCCGCGGCCGGGTCCCGCTCCAGCGCCTCGTCCAGGCTCCCGCCCCGCAGGTCCTCGACGACCGCCGCGTCCGCCGGGAGGTGCGTGTGCGTGGCGTCGGCGTACAGCAGCCGGGGCGTGCGCACGCCGGCGGCGGCGAGCCGGTCGTGCGCCGCGGTGAACAGGCCGAAGCCGGTCCCGTGGGAGAAGGGGTCGCGCGGGTCGGAGGGCCCGGCGTCCCAGTAGTCCTCGTCCGCCGACCAGACGTAGGCGACGGCCGTCGAGTCGTCGTCGAAGGTCAGCCGGTAGACGCCCTTCTTGGAGCCGCCGCGCAGCCGGGCGACGGCGGCGAGGGTGCGGTGGGGGCCGGTCGCCGCCCGGGCGAGGGGGGTGAGGTCGTCGCGGGTGAGGGGCCTGCGGGTGGTGGTCATCGTCGGATGCTCGCACCGGCCGGACCCGGCCGCAGCCGGATTTCAGGGCGGCCGGGTCCTCACCGCCGGATCCTCACCGCCGGGTTCTGACCGCCGGGTCCTCAGCGCACCCAGCCCTCCCGGTACGCCGTCCAGTCCTCCTCCGTGGCCGCGAAGTCCACGTACGCGGCGACGCCGAAGCCCGCGCGGTCCGCGTCCGTGCGGGACAGGCCGAGCCGGACTCCCCGGACCGCGGCGGCGGCGGTCTCGGCGTGATTCCAGTGGCCGAACCGGTTCTCGTGGTAGAAGGGCAGCCCCATGAGCAGGTCGGTGGAGTGCGGAGTGACCTCCAGGGCCAGCGCGGTCTGCTGGGCGACATAGCCACCGTATGTGCTCTCCAACGGCTGGATCGTGTCGTACGACATCACGGCGATCTGGTCGACTCGGCGCGCGACCTGTCCGAAGAACTCCTGCGACCACCACTTCGGGTGCCCGGTGAGCGCGTTCCAGAAGGAGTGGAACGCCGGCACCGGGTCGATCTGGTGCGCGGCGATCGACAGCTGCGCGCCCTGCGCGCGGGTGACCGGCCGCAGCGAGTCGAGGAGGGTCAGGTAGTTCCGGTCGCCCGAGTGCAGCGGCTCCAGGTCGAAGTGCACGCCGTCGAAGCCGACGGCGAGGATCTGCCGGGCGGACCCGACGACGGCGGCCCGGGTCTTTGGCAGCTCCAGCCGCATGCCGTTCGGGCCCTCGCTGGCGAGCACGTCACCGAGCCAGGCCTGCACGCGGACGCCGGGTGCGGCGCGGTGCATCGCGTCGATGAACCGACGCGCCCTCGGGTAGGCCGACTCGGGCAGTGTGCCGTCGTGCTCCAGCGGCCCGGAATGGACGTAGAGATCACGCATTCCGGTGCTCTCCAGACGGCGGGCGAGCGCCGTGACGTCGGCGTCCTTCTTCCGGCCGTCGACCCAGGCGTGGCCGAGCCAGATCGCGTCCTTGTTGCGGGTGTACGTGCCGTCCGCCGGATCGCCGGTGTAGTTCACACGGAGGGCGATCTCCCCGGCGAGCAACGGCAGGACGACGACCAGTACGAGACCGAGGGCGGTACGCCGGACCCAGCGGACCCAGGCCCGCCGTCTCTTCGGTTCCGGTGGCGCCTGCTCACCATCGGCGACCGCGGGTGTCTCACCCTCCTCGGGCTTGTGCTCCGCTTCCATCCCCGTCCCCCCAGAACGTTCCGTCACGGCGTTCCCCTCCCCCATCGGCCCACGGCCACCCGCCACCCCGGTCGCGCGCCCGCATTCCTCCTCATACGCTCCCAAATGTGACGTCATCGTTGATCCGGGGCCTGCCGCGGCGCACCCGCTCTCACATATCCGTGCGGGTGGCCCATGCCGTACTGGGCAGTGCGGCCGGGCTCGTGTGGCTGGTGTTGCCAGGGATGACGATCAGCACGGACGTTCCGGTTGCGATCAGCACCGATGCCCCGGTGGCCGCCGCCGCGCCGGAGGACGAGGAGACCTCGGGAGCGGACCTGGTCCTGCCGCTCGTCGTGGTGGGTGCGGTGGGCGCACTGGCCGGATACGCCTACCTACGACGCACCCGACGGGCCAGAACCCGCACCACCCCCGGCGGCACCCGCACCACACCCCCCGCCCCGCCCCTCACGGAACTCGACGACGAGTCCCGCACCCTCCTCACCGAGGCCGACAACTGGATCCGAACCAGCCGCGAGGAACTGGGATTCGCCGAGGCCCGTTCCGGCCCGGCGGCCGTCGCCCGCTTCACCCGGGCCGTACGGGACGCGGAGTCCGAACTGTCGGCCGCCTTCCGCATACGGCGGCAGTACGACGCCGGCGTCCCGCCGGACGAACCGTCCCGGCGCCACGCGCTCGCCGGGATCGTGGGCCGGTGCCAGGAGGCGGGCCGGCGCCTGGACGAGGAGGCGGCGGCCTTTGACCGACTCCGCGCCCTGGAAGGGGAGATCGACGAGGCGCTCACCGTCGCGGAGACCCGCTTCCGGGAACTCGCCGGCCGCGCGGCGACGACCGGGACGACCCTCGCGGACCTCGCCGAGCGGTACGCGCCCTCCGCCACCGCCCCGGTCACCGGCTACGCCGAACAGGCCACGGACCGCCTGGTGTTCGCCACGACCCACCTCAACCGGTCCCGCCAGGCCGCCGACTCGGGCGAGGCCGAGGGAGCGGTCCGGCAGCTGCGCGCCGCCGAGGGAGCCGTCGCTCAGGCCGCCGTCTTCGTCGACGGCATCGACCGACTCGCCGCGGAGCTGAGCGCCGCCGCCGGGATGGTGGCGAGCGCCCTGACCGGAGCGGAGGCGGAGCTCTCGGGGGTACGGGGCGTGCTGCCGGCCACCGGGGAGTGGGAGCAGCCGGCGGACGCGGGCGCGGGCGCCATGGCGGGCGCGGTGCCGGACGCCGAGGCCGGCCCCGGGCCGGGCGCTGTGCCGGACACTGGGGCGGGTACGAGGACGGGCGGGGGCGGGACGGCGGAGGACGCGGGGGCGGGCGCGATGCCGGACGCCGGGCCGAGCGCGATGCCGGACACCGGGGCGGGTACGAGGACGGGCGGGGGCGGGACGGCGGAGGACGCGGGGGCGGGCGCGATGCCGGACGCCGGGCCGAGCGCGATGCCGGACACCGGGGCGGGTACGAGGACGGGCGGGGGCGGGACGGCGGAGGACGACGGGAGAGCGACACGGCGGCCTCGGCTCCCGGACGCCGCCCTGCTGGGCGTCCCCGTGGGCGAGCTGCGGTCCCGGGTTCTGCACGCCGACACCGTGCTGACCTCCGTACGGCAGGAGCTGACCGGCGGGCGGCCGTACGACCCGCTGGACGTCCTGCGCCGGATCGTGCGCGTCCTGGCGCCGGTCGCCACCGGGCGGGCCGGGGTGCTCCCGGCGGCCGCCCGGCTCGCCGCGGGCAGCGCCACCGCCGTCGCGGACACCTTCGTCACCACGCACCGGGGCTCGGTGGGCGCCGACGCCCGCACCCTGCTCGCGGCGGCACGGGAACTGCTCGACGCCGCGTCCCTCACCGACCTGGTGCGCGCCCACACCCTGGCCCGGCAGGCCCGTGAGCTCGCCGAGCAGGACGTGCGCGTGCACGGCAACCCGGTCGCCGGTGCGGCCGAGCACGAGAGGGGGGTCGCCGGGGCCGTGCTCGGCGGGATCCTCCTGGGCGACGACGCGGACGGCGGCCCGCCGCCGAGCTTCGGCGGACCGCACACCCGGGCCGGACGAGGACTCACCTCCGCGTAGCCCGCTCAGACACGCAGCCCTCTCAGAACAGGCTCAGCAACGCCTCCGCCGGGTCCGCCAGCCCGTTCTCCCCGTCCGGCAGCGGCAGTTCGAACCACACCGTCTTGCCGCGCGGCGTCCGGCGGGAGCCCCAGGCCGCGCTGAGGAGGCCGACCAGCTGCAGTCCGCGTCCGCCCTCGTCCGTGTCGCGGGCGCGGCGGCGGCGCGGCTGGACCAGGCCGGAGTCCCAGACCTCGCAGACCAGCGTGCGGTCGAGGAGCAGCCGCAACCTGATCTCGCCCTCGCCGTACCGCAGGGCGTTCGTCACCAGCTCGCTGACCAGCAGTTCCGTCGTGTCGACCAGGGGTTCCAGGTCCCAGCTGAGCAGCTGGCCGCGGGCGTACTCGCGGGCCTTGCCCACGCTGCGCGGCTCGCGCGGCAGCGTCCAGTCGCCGACCGAGTCGGCGGGCAGGCCCTGGACGCGGGCCATGAGCAGGGCGATGTCGTCCTCGCCGTGGTGGGTGTCGAGGGTGTTGAGGACGTGGTCGCAGACGTCCTCCAGGGGAGCCGAGGGGTCCGTGAGGGCTCCGACGAAGGCCTGGAGGCCCTCGTCCAGCGGGTGGTCGCGCGATTCGACCAGTCCATCCGTGTAGAGCGCCAGCAGAGCGCCCTCGGGGAGTTCGACCTCGACCTCCTCGAAGGGTTCGCCCCCCACGCCGAGCGGCATGCCCGGCGGCACGTCCAACATCAGCGCCGCCTCGCCGGGTTCGACCAGGACCGGGGGCAGGTGGCCCGCGTTCGCGAAGGTGCACCTGCGGGTCACCGAGTCGTACACCGCGTACACGCAGGTCGCCAGGTACACCTCGGAGAGGTCCGCCTCGCGGGGGCGACGGGCGGCGCGGGTGGCCTGCTGGACGCCTCCCGGTGCCCCGAGTCCGCGCGCGATCTCGTCCAACGCGGAGAGGACTTCGGCCGGTTCGAGGTCCAGCAGGGCCAGTGTGCGTACGGCCGAACGGAGTTCGCCCATCGCGACCGCGGCCCGCAGGCCCCGGCCCATCACGTCCCCGACCACCAACGCCGTGCGGTGCCCGGGCAGTTCGATCACGTCGAACCAGTCACCGCCGACCTCGCTGGGCCGGTCGGAGGAGGAGTTGCCGGGCAGGTAGCGGCAGGCGATGTCCAGGCCGGAGGCGACCGGGTCGCCGGGGGGCAGCAGGGACCGTTGCAGCATCAACGCCCGCTCGTGCTCGCGCCGGTAGAGGCGGGCGTTGTCGATGCAGACGGCGGCGCGGGCCGCCAGCTCCACCGCCAGGTCCCGGTCCCGGTCGCCGAACGGCTCGCTGCCCTTCGTGCGGGCGAACTGCACGAGTCCTACGACCGTGTCGTGGGCGACCATCGGCACGGCGAGCGTGGACTGGACGAGGCCGCCTTCCTCGGCCGGGATGCGCTGCGGCCGTGCGGTGCGCAGGGCGTCCGCGCACAGCGAGTTGAAGGGGTAGTGGTGGACCGCGCCGACCGCGACCGGATCGCCCGAGCCCGCGAAGGGCGCGTCGGAGACGGCGCTGGCGAAGGCGACGCGACGCAGTTCCGCGCTGCCGTCGGCGAGACCGGGCGGCGTCTCGTCGCCGGCCAGCAGGCCCTGGTAGAGGTCGACCGTGGCCAGGTCGCAGAAGCCGGGGACGACGACGTCGAGGAGTTCGCGCGCCGTGGTCTCCAGGTCGAGGGAGTTGCCGATGCGGGCGCCGGCCTCGTTCAGAAGGGCGAGATTGCGCCGGGCGGCGGCGGCCTCGCGGGCGGCGGCGCGGCGGGCGGTGATGTCGAGTCCGAGCCACGCGATGCCGATGGGGCGGCCGGAGCCGCTGTGCACGCGATAGAGGTTGACGGACCAGTGGCGGCGCTCGTCGGAGCCCGGTACCAAGCCCGTGACGTGCATGTCCGTGATGGAGTTGCCGGTGTCCAGCACCCGGCGCAGGGTCGCGGCGACCCGCTCGGCCTCGGGGCGCTGCAGATAGTCGTACACACCCTTGCCGCGGTGGTCGTCGGGGGTGCCGCCGAAGGTGTTGGCGAACTGCTGGTTGGCGCGGCGCACCCGCAGATCGGGGTCGATCAGCAGGAAGCCGAACGGAGATTGACCGAAAATCGCCTGCGAGGCGGCGAGGTCGGTCTCGATGCTGCGCAGGGTGCGGACATCGACGACGATGCAGACGGCGGCCTTCTCGCCGTCCTCGGTCCGCGTCGGCATGACGTACACCTCGGCGAGACCCTGCAGGCCGTGCTCCCCGGATGCCGTGTCCGGCATCCGGAAGGGGACCACTCCGGTCCACTCCCGCCCGTCGAGGATCTCGGCCATCTTCCGCTGGCCCCGCTCCTGGAGGTCGGGGTCGATGAACGCCTCGATGGGGTCCATGCCGACGGCCCGCTCGACGGCGATACCGAAGAGCTGCTCGGCCCGCAGGCTCCACTGGTCGACCAGCCCGTCGGGGCCGATGGAGAAGGACGCGACCTTGATGTAGTCGTAGATCGAGCCGGGCGGACTGCTCTGCCACATGGCGTCCCCGGGCGGCACGTCTTCCGGACGGATCACGGCCTCGGCACCACCCGCCGCCTCCGTCCTCGCGCCGTCCGACGGGTCTTCCGACTCCGTGGCCTTCGCTGGTATCTCGCTCACGCGAACCGTCCCCTCCAGCTCACCGCGTCCGGCACCGGTCACCGGGGGCGGCTGCCCGCAGTATCCAGCACTACGGCGCCGCACAACACGGTGTTCACGATCACAGCACGGTCCCGATGGTTTTCGGTCCGGACCGTGACAACACCTACAGTCTTCTAACCAGCGGACACGTCCTCGAATCCCGCCTGTCGACAACCGCCACTGGCCTGAACCAGTTGCTCGACAGAGCGCGAGCGGTCGTACACCGTCGGATCATCCCGGAACGGCGAGTTCGAACCACACCGTCTTGCCCGCCTCGCCGGGGCGGCTGCCCCAGCGGCGTGAGGAGTGGGCGACGAGTTGCAGGCCCCGGCCGCTCTCGTCCTCGGGCCGGGCGACGCGCTCGCGGGGCGGGTCGGGGAGGGGGTCGGAGACCTCGACGAGCAGGACGCCACCCAGGTCCGCGGGGCGCACCAGCCGTACTCCGATGGGGCCGGTGGCGTGTCGCAGGGAGTTGGTCACCAGCTCGCTGACGAGCAGCGCCGCGAGGTCGGCGAGGCTGTCGAGACCCCAGTCGCGCAACTGCCCCCGGACGACGGCACGGGCGCTGCGGACGGCACCCGGGTCCGCGGGAAACGTCCACTCGACGCAGTCGCGTTCGGTGTCGATCACGCCGATCACATCCCGAGCCGGCCAGCTCACCCATGTCCGCTTTCGTGGGGTTAATGGGCACATACCCGATATCGGGCGGGCAGTACCGCCCCCGACGGCGCACTGTGGCACGAACGGCGTACGGGCGATCAGCGCACGCCGGTGATGGACGACGCGCGTGAGACGGTGCGCCCCCGTGACGGACGACCTGCGGGAACCCGTACACCCCTGGACTTGCCAGCCGTACGGCGATCAGCGCGGCCCGGCCTCCAGCCGCGTCGCCGCCTCACGGACCGCCGGCACGTCCTGATCCAGCCAGTGCACGTCCCAGATCTCGCCCGGGGCGAGCCAGCGGAGCTCGTCATGGTCCTGGAGGGGCTTGGGGTCGCCGGAACCGGAATGGATGCGGGCCGTCCACACCTGGAGGACGTACGGCGGCTTCAGGGGCCACTCGCCCGGGATGCGCTCGACGGGCTCGGTCTCGACGCCGAGTTCCTCGCGCAACTCCCGCACGAGCGCCGCCTCGGGCGTCTCGCCCGCCTCGACCTTGCCGCCGGGCAGTTCCCAGCGCCCGGCGAGTTCGGGGGGCGCACTGCGACGCGCGGCGAGGAGGCGGCCGCCGTCGAGCAGGGCGGCCCCCACCACCACGATCCGTTCCGTCATGCGCCGGAGCCTACGGGAGCGCGGGGGCCAGAAGGGCCAGAAGAGTCGGAGGGCTCAGTCGGCCGAGCTGCTGCCGTTCTGCCCGATCCGCTCCACCCAGTAGAGCTGCTTGTGGCCGCGGGAATCGAGACTGTCGGCGATCTTCTGGGCCTCGGCGCGGGTCGCGTACCTGCCCACTCGGTAGCGATTGCCGTTGTCGTCCTGCCGTATGACGAGCCAGGGAAGAGTGATCGTGCCGTCGTTCATCGCGCCCCACTGCTCCTTCCCGCCCCGGCCCGCCCGCTTCCCACCCACAGCCTGCGCCGAGCCCCACCCGCTAAGGAAACCGCAATCCGCATATGCCCGAGCCTACGCCCTACCTTTACGCAGCGAACACGCCTTTTCACAAAGAGGTACGCAACCAGCCAAGACAGACCGGCGCACCGGGGGGCGCACACTATCGAACGCGCCCCCTGTACGCATCGATGCATCCGGTCAGCGACATGCCCCGCACATCTGCGCCGACCTGCAAAAACGGCCGAATTCGAACGCCGTACGAACAGGCGTCGGTTGGGCGATCGCCGGGGGCAACTGCCAGGAGGGCGTGCGCCACTTCACACGGGGCACACCCAAGTCGGCCGGGAGGCGCGCTACTTCACCGGAAGGTGGTACGCGACCCGGTAGCGGTCCGCCGGGATCACCACGTCGGCCGTCTCCACCGGGCGGCCCGAGGCGTAGTACGTGCGCTGGACGACGAGGACCACATGACCGGGGACACCGCCGAGCGCGTGGAGTTCCTCGGCGAGGCCGGGGCGGGCGCCGACCTCCTCGGTGACGTTGTCCACGACCACGTCGATGGCGGCCATCCGCTCGACGACGCCCATGCCGCCGAGCGGGCCCTCCTCGGGCAGCATCACGGGCGTACGGCCGGTGACGGCGAGGGGCTCCCAGGAGGTGGAGAGCATCATCGCCTCGCCGGCCTCCCGGAAGACGTACTTCGTGCACATCACGCGGTCGCCGGGCCGGATGTCGAGCCGCTCGGCGACGGCACCGCTCGCCTCGGCCTGTTCGCTGCTCGACTCCCAGGTGCCGCGCACCTCGCCGTCGGCCTGCTCCTGCCGGAAGGGTGTGGCCCCGCCTGCCGGGCGGTAGCCGGAGCGGGCGATGGGCCGGGGCACGGGCCGCTCGCGCACATACGTGCCCGAGCCGGAGCGGCCCTCGACCAGCCCCTCGGCCATCAGCACCTTGCGGGCCTCGAGCGCGACCGTGTCCGAGACGCCGTACTCCTCGCGGATCCTGGCCTGGGACGGGAGGCGGGTGTGCGGTGGCAGCGAACCATTGACGATCTTCTTGCGGAGATCACCCGCGACACGCAGGTACGCCGGCTGCTCACCGAATGTCACTGGCCGCTCCCATCAGGTTGTACAGACAGCAACAGCGTGGCAACCGTAGGTTGGGCCATGCAAGCAAAGGCCAGAGAATCACTCGATGTGATGACATGTGTGGGGGCGGGGCTTTACGCAGGCACTTTCTCCCCGCTATGGCGGCCGTCACACCTCCAGGTCGTCGCCCGATCCCCCGGTGTCCCCGCCGGTGCCGCCCTCGTCCTGGGCCGGTGGGGTGGTGGCCAGCCCCAGAGCCTCGCGTGCGGTGACCGACAGGTCGGAGTCCTCCAGTTCCAGGGCCTCGCCGTAGTGCAGGTAGAAGGCGTCCACGTCGGTGGCCACGGCCGCCTTCGCCCACGGCAGCACCAGGGCCTCCGCCTCCTTGGCGACGGCCTCGACGGGCTTCTGGGCATCGGCCGGCCACGTGTGGCCGCGCAGCAGCCGGGCCTCGTCGTCGAGCGCGGCCGCCACCTGCGCGGCCCACTCCTTGTTGGCCTTCAGATCGTCCTCAGGCAGGACCTCGGGCACCGACTCCATGGCGGCCTGTGCGCCGTTGACCGCCTTCAGGTAGGCGAGTTGGTCCGCGTCGAGCGTCGTCTCGTCGTTGCGCAGCGAGCCGCCCTCCATGGCCACGTCACTGTCCGTGTTGCCGAACGCGCAGGTGATCTCGCGGTCGCCCAGATCCCAGCTCTCCGCGGACGGCACGACGTAGTAGACGTCCACGTCGTCCGGGACGGCCCAGGCGTCCATGGCGTAGGCGGACCGGAGCGCGTAGCACTTGTCCTCGGCGGTGGCGGTGACCGACGCGTCGCCGGGGAAGTCACCGCTCGGCAGCACGACGACCGCGAACACCTCGCCGTCGTGCGCGCCCGCGCAGGACACCTCGTCGAGGTCGTACGTCGAGCCCTCCAGGCCGGTCGGCGAGTCGAAGCACTCGCCCTTGGCCGGCGAGCTGCTGTTCGCCGCGTCCTTGAACCCGTCCCACATCTGCGACACCCCGTTCGTGGCGAGCGCCAGCACCCACAGGGCCAGCCCGAGGGACGACAGCACGGACCCGACGACGGCCATGGCCTTCCCGCGCTCGCCCCGCTTCTTGATCTGCCGCAGCGCGATCAGACCGAGGACCAGCCCCACGGCCGGCAGACAGCACAGGACCCCGAGGACGAGGGCGGCGATGGCGAGCCCGTTGACGGGCGCCGGCTGGTTGTACGGGCTGTAGCCCTGGCCCCAGCCCTGGTAGGGCGCCTGGGGGTACGGACCGTAGGGAGCGCCGTACGGTCCCTGTGCGGACGGCGGAGGCGGCGGGTACTGGCCCTGCGGGTACTGGCCCTGCGGGTACGGCCCTTGGGGTTCCTGAGGCTGGTAGGGCCCAGAGGGCGGGGGTATGGACACGAGTACCGTGCTTCCTGGTTCGGGCGGCGGGGCCGGGACGAAGACCGTGACGAGGCCGTACAGAACTGACGTACGCCAGGCCGCATGGTAAGCGCGGGGCTGATGGGGGCGGAATGCCGGTCACGAATACGACGATCCGGGCGGCGAACGCACTGACCGCGAGGTGGGCGGGGTCGACGGAGGGCGGGACGGTGTTCTCGGCGCCGGGCGTCTGGCCGCTGCTGGCCTTTCTCGCGGACGGGGCGGCGGGAGCGGCGCGGGCGGAAATGGCGCAGGCGCTCGGGGTGCCGGCCGGTCAAGCGGCCGCCACGGCCCGGGAGTTGCTCGCCGCGATGGCGCACATCCGCGGTCTGGACACGGCCGTCGGGCTGTGGACCGAGCGCACGCTGGAGCCGCGGAAGGAGTGGGAGGCGGGACTGCCGGCGGGGACGCGCGGGGTGCTCACGGGAGATACGGCGGCCGACCAGGAGGCGCTGGACGCGTGGGCGGCCAAGCGGACGGACGGCATGGTCGAGCGCATGCCGGTCGCGCTGACGGACCGTACGAAGATGGTGCTGGCGAGCGCGCTGGCCCTGCGGACGGAGTGGCTGCGCCCCTTCCGGGACGGTCCGCTGATGCCGCGGACCGGGCCCTGGCAGGGCCGAGTGCTGCGGGGTCTGCGCCGGAGCAGCGCGCTGCTGGACCGGGTCGGCGTGGCGGACACGCCCCACGGTCATGTCACCGAGCTGAAGGTGCTGGGCGACACCGCCGTCGACGTCCACCTGCTGCTCGGCGAGGAGGGGATGACGCCCGGGCAGGTGCTCGGGGCGGGCGTGGACGTCCTGGCCCGCCGGTGTCCGGTCGTGCCGGGGCCTCGGCTCCCGTACGGGGAGGTGGGACCGGGTGTGCACGTGGTGAGGGAGCGCCGGGCGCGGCCGGCACCGCCGACGCTGGAGGTGCTGACCCCGGCCTTCCACCTGAACGCGCGGCACGATCTGCTGAAGCTGCCCCGGGTGTTCGGCCTCTCCACGGCGATGGACACCTCGACCGGCCACTTCCCAGGCATCAGCGCTCTCCCCCTGGCCATCGGCTCGGCCCGGCAGTGCGCGACGGCGACGTTCGGCGGACTGGGCTTCCGTGCCGCGGCGGTGACGGCCTTCGCCGCGCTCCCGGGCAGCGCTCCGCCCGTCCTTCGCTGGACCACGACCACCGTCCGGGCCGCCTTCGACCGCCCCTTCGGCTTCCTCGCCGTGCACCGCGCGTCGCGGCTCGTCCTCGCGGCGGGCTGGGTCACGGACCCGAGGCCCTTCCGCGAGGACGAGTACTGAAGACGAGTACTGAAGGGGTGAACCGTCAGAACTGCAACGCCCAGGCGTCGATCCGCCCGACGTCCTGCGCCGCGTTGTCGCCGACCCGCAGCCGCCACGTGCCGTTCGCGACCTCGGAGGAGGCGTTCACGGAGTACGTGGTGTTGATGTTGTCCGAACTGCCGCCGGCGCCGTACGCCTTGAGGGTGTACGCCGTGCCGTCGGGGGCGACCAGCTGGACCTGGAGGTCACCGATGTAGGTGTGGACGATGTGGACCTCGACGGCCAGGGCCGAGGGCGCGTTGCCGGTGACTCCGGAGACGGTCACCGGGGACTCGACGGTGGAGTTGTCGCTGATCGCGTAGTCCCCGGTGTTCTCGAAGCGGGGGCCGGGCGGGGTGGTCGTACCGCCGCCGACGTACAGGAGCCGGTTGGGTGAACCGGTGCCGGGGCTGGTGACGACGCCGGTGGTGGCGGCGGCCGTCAGCGCGGCGGAGACCTGGGCGGGGGTGGCGGCCGGGTTGTCGGCCAGATAGAGGGCGGCGGCTCCGGCGACGTGCGGGGTCGCCATGGACGTACCGGAGATGGTGTTGGTGGCCGAGTCGCTCGTGTTCCAGGCGGAGGTGATGGACGAGCCGGGCGCGAACAGGTCCAGGACCGAGCCGTAGTTGGAGTAACTGGCGCGGGCGTCGCCGGAGGTGGTGGCGCCGACGGTGATCGCCTCGGTGACGCGGGCGGGCGACCTGGTGGAGGCGTTGACGTTCTCGTTGCCGGCCGCGACGGCGAAGGTGACGCCGGAGGCGACGGCGTTGCGTACGGCCGTGTCGAGGGCGGTGTCCACGGTGCCGCCGAGGGACATGTTGGCGACGGCCGGCTTGACCGCGTTCCGGGCGACCCAGTCGATGCCGGCGACGACCTGGGCGGTCGTACCGGAACCGGAGTTGTTCAGCACCCGCACGCCGACGATCTTCGCCTTCTTGGCCACCCCGTAGGCGTTGCCGGCGACCGTGCCGGCGACGTGGGTGCCGTGGCCGTTGCCGTCCTGGGCGGTGTTGTCGTTGTCGATCGCGTCGTAGCCGTAGGAGGCGCGGCCGCCGAAGTCGCCGTGCGTGATGCGGACGCCGGTGTCGACGATGTACGCGGTCACGCCCTGCCCGGCGGAGTCCGGGTAGGTGTACGAGCTGTTCAGCGGCAGGTTGCGCTGGTCGATCCGGTCCAGGCCCCAGGAGGGCGGGCTGGGCTGGGTCGCCGCGATGTGGAAGGTGCGGTTCTGCACGACGGAGGCGACGGCCGGGTCCGCGGCCAGCTGCTTCGCCTCGGCCTCGGAGGCCTCGACCGCGTAGCCGTTCAGAGCCTTGGTGTACGTCCGCTCGATGTCGGCACCGTACTTCTCGGCCAGGGTCCGCCCCTCGGCGGTACCGGCACGCGCCTTGTCCGCCTTGAAGGTCACGATGTAGCTGTCGGCGACCGCGTTCGCGGCGCCCTCGTACTGGATACGGCCCTCGGAAGCGCCGGGAGCGGCACCTGCGGGGAGAGCGGAGACGAGGCCCGCGACGAGTACCGCGGTGGCCATGGCGCTGATCGTGGCCAGTCTTCGCCGGGTTTGACGCATCACTGCCATGTGAGGGGTCCTCCTCAATTGGTGGTGCGCTGGTGGGGATGGTGCGGTGGTGGGGATG
The DNA here is from genome assembly GCF_059026085.1 of Streptomyces sp. a15. NCBI lineage: Bacteria > Bacillati > Actinomycetota > Actinomycetes > Kitasatosporales > Streptomycetaceae > Streptomyces > Streptomyces sp. A15. The sequence continues at coordinate 209,398 of NZ_JBWLKM010000001.1, forward strand.
GTGGTGCACGCGCAACAGAGCCCGACGCCGGGCGACAGGAACATGTCAATCCCCGTGCCGCACTTGTGCGTCAGCCGAAAGATTGGGGCTTGCGAAGGAATTGCACAAGGGCCCTGCACGAACGAAGCCGGCAACGCCCCACTGGTCGCTTGCCCCGGGCGGCCACAGGGGCGTGACATAACATCAACCTCCCCTTTCAGTTGGCCACTTACTCCCCAGGGCTGCTCGCATGCAAGACAGAAACACGGCGGACGCCGGCTCCGCGAATGACGACGCGTCCTCGTCATTCGCGGACGACGTGATCGAGAGTGTCCTTCCCGACGCGGCCGACACGGACCGGCGCCGGCGGAACCGGAAGGTCCTCATCAGCGTGGGCTGGGTGGTCGTCAGCTCGCTCGTGCTGTTCCTGCTGACGAAGAGCATCGACTGGCTGACCTCGGAGCACGACGCGAGGGTGACGAGCGAGGCCGACGACAAGGTCGACCGGGAGGGGCCCGCGTTCTCCGCCAGTGTCCGGCAGGACACCGAATACCCCGAGGCCTCGCTCTACAACGCCCCGTTCTCCGATCAGGAGAAGCGGCAGATCCTCGGCCCGCGCCCGGACCTGGGCCCGTTCGACAAGGCGCACGACGCCCGCAGCGTCTTCTACTCCGACGTCTGGAACGCCTCGACACGTTCGGAGTGGTGGGGCTACTCCGAAGCCTGGCTGGCGGACCTCATCAGCGACCGGCAGGCCGCCCTCGTGATCAACGGCATGCGGATGAAGGGCGTCCGGTGCACCCCGGCCAAGGCCAACACGGTGATCATCACCCACGGTGAGGGCGAGGGCAGCTACAGCGGAATGCTCTTCGACGTGACGCGCTCCACCAGCATCCCCCTGATCACCGGGAGCGACGAAGAGCACTACGGCGAGCCGTACTTCGCGCACAAGAAGATCGACCTCGGCAACGGCGCCACGCCTGGAGGCCTGCGCATCCAGGTCACGTCCGGGACCAAGGACTGCACCTGGAAGGCCTTCGAGGTCACCTACGTCGACTCGGACGGAACCCACACCCAGGACATCACGAACAACGGCAAGCACTTCGCGGTGCACGGCATCGCGGAACACCCCAAGCAGGTGTACGAGTTCACCGTCACCGGCATGGCGGAGTGCAGTCCGCTGGAGCGAGGGCGCTACGAATGCCCGGGATGGTGACGAAGATGATCACATGGAAGCGGAGCCTGACCGCGGCCGGTGTCCGGGAACCGGAGCTGCGCAGCGACTACGACGACGGGCGTCGGCTGGTGGCGCGGTTCCGCCGTAGTTCCTACCTGGCGGCCCGTCTGCTGCTGCCGCCGTCGGTGCTGCCGCACGTGGTGGCCGCGACGGCCGTGATGCACCACGGGGACAACCTGCTGGACACCGGCCCGAAGCCGCAGCGGATCGCCGCGTGGGCGTCCTGGGAGCGTCGGGTGCGCGAGGCGCTGGAAACGGGGATGGCCGACGACCCGCTGATCCGCACGTTGCTGCACACCGTCGCCGCGTATCCACGGCTTCGGGGGGTGGTGGAGGAGTACCTGTCCACCGCCGGCGCCGAGTTGGAGTTCACCGGCTTCGACTCCGAGGCCGACTACCAGGCCTACGTGGACGCCTACTCACTGCCCGCCTTCATGCTGGTTGCGGTACTGCTGGGCCCTGAGGACGATGACGGACGGTACCGGGCGATGTGCCGGACACTCATCGACGGCAGCCAGCGACTGGACTTCGTCAATGATCTCGCCGAGGACGTCACGGAAGGGCGGCCGGGCATCCCGGCTCAGACCCTGGCGCGTTTCTCGGTCACGCCGGCGGACCTCGCGGCGGGGCACGAGTCGCCGGGCCTGCGCCTGTTGGTGGAGCACGAGGTCGGCGCGGCCCGGGCCGCCCTGGAGGAAGCCCGCGAGGCGGCCCAAGAGCTTGCCACCCAGGTCCCGGCCTCCGGCCTGTCCCTGCTGAACGCATTCGTCGAGATCGAGCTGCTGACCGCCGACGCGGCACTGGCCCGCGGAGCGGCGCTCCTGCACGGCTCCGCGAGCCCTCCGCTGCTGAGCACGCTGCGGGTCCTGCGGAATGCTCGCCGGACCGTGAGCGGCCGCCGCACGTTCGCAGGCGAGCGCAGGAGATCCGAACCCCCGCGCAGCGCCGCGTAGGCCTCGGCCGGGACGAGCGCCGTGCAGGGTGGTCGTCCCGTCGACGATCTCGCGGCCCGGGTTGTCGCGACTCGCTACGGTAGTGCCATGACCGCCCTGCCCGACTGGATGCGCCCGCCGCGCGAGGAAGGCTGGTTCGCGGAGGACCTGGACCGCCTCCCCGAGGCGCCTCGCCACACCGAGCTGATCGACGGAGCTCTCGTCTTCATGATGTCGCCACAACGGTCCTGGCATGGCCGCCTCGTCACCGCCCTCACCACCACGCTCGCGGCTCAGGCACCGGCAGGCTTCGAGGCCGAGCGGGAGATGACGATCCGGCTCGACTCGCGCAACCGCCCCGAGCCGGATCTTCTCCTGACGACCGCCCCCTACGATCCCGACCGCACGTGGTTCGCCCCGGACGAAGTACGCCTCGTCATCGAGGTCGTCTCCCCCGAGTCCGCCCACCGGGACCGCACGGTCAAGCTCCGCAAGTACGCAGAGGCAGGCATCCCGCACTACTGGTGCATCGAGGACGAGGCAGGCGCCCCGGTCGTCCACGTCTACGAACTCGACGAGCCGACGCGCACCTACGCCCCCGCCGGCATCTTCCGGGGCTCGCTCCGCCGCCCGGTGCCCTTCGAGATCACTCTCGACCTGGAGAAGCTGACTCCGCCCCGAAACACCTGAAACAACTGAGGCAACTGAAAGGAGCCGGACTCACAGGAGTCCGGCCCCTTTTCTGGGCTGCGCGCCGCCTGTCACACGTTGAACCGGAACTCCACGACATCCCCGTCCTGCATGACGTAGTCCTTGCCCTCCATCCGTGCCTTGCCCTTCGCGCGGGCCTCCGCCACCGAACCGGTCTCCACCAGGTCGTGGAAGGAGATGACCTCCGCCTTGATGAAGCCCTTCTGGAAGTCGGTGTGGATGACTCCGGCGGCCTCGGGGGCGGTGGCGCCCTTCTTGATGGTCCAGGCGCGGGATTCCTTGGGGCCGGCCGTCAGGTAGGTCTGGAGGCCGAGGGTGTTGAAGCCGACGCGGGCGAGGGTGGTGAGGCCGGGCTCCTCGGTGCCGACGGACTGGAGGAGCTCCATGGCGTCCTCCTCGTCGAGCTCGGCGAGGTCCGCCTCCAGCTTGGCGTTGAGGAAGATCGCCTCGGCGGGGGCGACCAGGGCGCGCTGCTCGGCCTTGAAGTCGTCGTCGACCAGTTCGTCCTCGTCGACGTTGAAGACGTAGAGGAAGGGCTTGGTGGTGAGGAGGTGCAGGTCGTGCAGCAGCTCCTCGTTGCCGGAGCCCTGAACGATGCCCTGCGAGAAGAGGGTGTCGCCCCTCTCCAGGATTTCCTTCGCCTCCTCGACCGCCGCGACCTTCGGAGCGACGTCCTTCTTGATGCGCGACTCCTTCTGGAGACGCGGCAGGACCTTCTCGATCGTCTGGAGGTCCGCGAGGATCAGTTCGGTGTTGATCGTCTCGATGTCGTCCTTGGGCGAGACCTTGCCGTCCACGTGGACGACGTTCTCGTCCTTGAAGGCGCGGATGACCTGGCAGATCGCGTCGGACTCACGGATGTTCGCGAGGAACTTGTTGCCCAGGCCCTCGCCCTCGGAGGCGCCCTTCACGATGCCCGCGATGTCGACGAAGTCGACCGTCGCCGGGAGGATGCGCTGGGAGCCGAAGATCTCCGCCAGCTTGCCCAGACGGGTGTCGGGGACGCCGACCACACCGACGTTCGGCTCGATCGTGGCGAACGGGTAGTTGGCCGCCAGCACGTCGTTCTTGGTCAGGGCGTTGAACAGGGTCGACTTGCCGACATTCGGCAGTCCGACGATTCCGATCGTGAGCGACACGGTGCGACTTCCCGGAGTGAGAGGGCTGGCGTGAGGACCGGAGGCGTGCCCCCGGCGGCGGGCCCTGGGCCCTGTCGTCACATGCCCGTCGTCCGCCCGGAGGGCGGGCCCCGCGCCCGCCGCGGTAGCGGCTGATGTGGCTGTGGGAGCGTGGTCTCGGTGTGCCGGGCGCGGGCCCTCGTACTGGTGGTACGCGGGTCTGCGCCCGGTGCGGCGAGAGTGCGTGCAATGGCGCCGCGGGGCAGGCGGGAATGTGACGACAGGGCCCAGGGGGCCGATCCACCAGTCTACGGCGTGCCCGCCCCCGCCCCGGCGACGTATCGAACGCTTGGCCAAGGTCCGGTCGACGGCGTGTCTGAGGGCCGATTCGGCACATAAACCGACCTAAGTTGGTCCAGTGGAGCAACACAGGACACGAACCCCGCACGACGGAACGCGACGCGGTGTGCCGCCACCCCTGCCTCCGCAGGCGGCTCGGGGCGGCGGCGGGGCCGGCAGAACCGGTTCGTCGTCGGCGGCGCGGGCAGGCGGGGCGCCGCGGCGGCCGGTGGCGGCGGTACGGCCGACCGGGCCGCCGCCGATCGTCCGGGCCGTGCGGCGGATGCCCAACCCCCGGCTCACCGGGCTCGGCGGCGGGCTGTTCTGCGGGGCTCTGATGTTCGCGCTCGGTTGCCTCGACCAGCTGCTGTTCGGGGCGTCGCTCACGGTGTACGGCGTGCTGTTCCTGCCGGTGTGCGTCGTGACCGCCGTCTGGATCCGGCGGGGCGATCTGCTGACCGCGCCCATCGTCGTACCGATCGCCTTCGCCGTGGGGCTCCTCCCCGTGGCCGAGAGCGGGCAGGGCGTCAGCGGTCGCCTGATGGGCCTCTTCACCGCACTCGCCACCCAGGCCGGGTGGCTGTACGGGGGCACGCTGGTCGCCGGCTCGATCGCGACGGTGCGGAAGATTCGCCTGATGAACCGCCGGTCCACCAGAAACCGTCCGCCCGTCTGACCCGGCCCGGCCCGGCCTCGAAGAGGTCTAGCTTCCCTTCACCGCGTGCATCGCCGCCCCCACGATCCCCGCGTTGTTCTGCAGCTGCGCCGGGACGATCTCCGCCTTGATGTCCTCGATGTAGTGCAGGAACTTCTGTGACTTACGGCTGACGCCGCCGCCGATGATGAACAGTTCCGGCGAAAACAGCATCTCGACGTGGGCGAGGTACCTCTGGACGCGGTGGGCCCAGTGCTCCCACGTCAGTTCCTCGTCCTCCTTGGCCTTGCTGGAGGCGCGCTTCTCCGCGTCGTGGCCGTGCAGCTCCAGGTGACCGAGCTCGGTGTTGGGGACGAGGACGCCGTCGACGAAGAGGGCGCTGCCGATGCCGGTGCCGAAGGTGAGGAGGACGACGGTGCCCTTGCGGCCCTGGCCGGCGCCGAAGTTCATCTCCGCGACGCCCGCCGCGTCCGCGTCGTTGACCACCGTCACCGGCAGGCCGCCCAGGCGGCCGCTGAACAGCGCGCCCGCGTCCTTGTCGATCCAGCTCTTGTCGACGTTCGCCGCCGTACGGATCGTGGCGCCGCCGGTGACCACGCCCGGGAAGGTGAGCCCGACCGGCCCGGTCCAGCCGAAGTGGTCGACGACCTGCTTGACGCCGTCGGCCACTCCTTCCGGGGTCGCCGGGTGCGGAGTCAGCACCTTGTAACGCTCATCCGCCAGGTCGCCCCTGTCCAGGTCCACAGGGGCGCCCTTGATCCCGGATCCACCGATGTCCACGCCGAAGATCTGCATGGCCCTACGTTACGACGGACGACTGACAGTCACTCCGCCGAGGTGCGTTCACACCGCGGCCGAGCCGCTCTCACCCAGCTCTCACACACCTTCGCCACCGGCTGCGGCACGCTGCTTCATCAGCGCCGCCGCCTCCTCGCGCAGATCGCGGCGCAGCTCCTTCGGCAGCGAGAAGGTGATGGACTCCTCCGCCGCCCTGACCAGCTCGACGTCCTCGAACCCGCGCTGCGACAGCCACTCCAGGACCTGCTCGACCAGGATCTCCGGCACGGAGGCGCCGGAGGTGACGCCGACCGTGGACACGCCCTCCAGCCACGCCTCCTCGATCTCGTCGGCGAAGTCCACGAGGTAGGCCTCGCGCGAGCCGGCGAGCTTGGCGACCTCGACGAGCCGCTTGGAGTTGGAGGAGTTGCGGGAGCCGACGACGATCACCAGCTCGGCCTCGGCGCCCATCTGCTTCACCGCGAGCTGACGGTTCTGCGTGGCGTAGCAGATGTCGTCGCTGGGCGGGGAGATGAGCTGCGGGAACTTCTCCTTCAGGGCGTCGACGGTCTCCATGGTCTCGTCGACGGAGAGGGTGGTCTGGGACAGCCAGACGACCTTCGACTCGTCACGGACCTCGACCTTGGCGACGTCCTCGGGGCCGTCGACGAGCTGGATGTGCTCGGGGGCCTCGCCGGAGGTGCCGATGACCTCCTCGTGACCCTCGTGCCCGATCAGGAGGATGTCGTAGTCCTCGCCCGCGAAGCGGACGGCCTCCTTGTGGACCTTGGTGACCAGCGGGCAGGTCGCGTCGATGGTGGCGAGCCGGCCCTGCTTGGCCTCGTCGTGGACGGTCGGTGCGACGCCGTGCGCGGAGAACATGACGATGTTGCCCGGAGGCACCTCTTCCGTCTGTTCGACGAAGATGGCGCCCTTCTTCTCCAAGGTCTGCACGACGTACTTGTTGTGGACGATCTCGTGCCGGACGTAGACCGGAGCGCCGTACTGCTCCAGGGCTTTCTCGACGGCGATCACGGCGCGGTCCACACCCGCGCAGTAGCCACGGGGGGCGGCGAGCAGGACACGGCGGCCAGGCGAAGCAGTCATGCCCCCCATCGTAAGGCCGCGTACGGCGGGTCAAAGATCGCGTGTGTGTCGGGTTGGTGGCGAGACGGGTGGTGAACCCGGGCGGTTTCGCCCCCGCCGCCCCTACCCGTCCCATCCCCAGGGGCGCTGCCCCTTCGACCCCGTACCAGGGGGCTCTGCCCCCAGTGACGGGGCGTTGTCGTACCGGGCCGTTACCCTCGCGGCATGGCTGTCAACACGTCGCCCGAGACGCCCCTGCCCGTCGGTGAGGTCTCGCGGCTCATCGGGGGGTGGATCGACCGGCTCGGGGCCGTGTGGGTGGAGGGGCAGATCACCCAGTTGTCGCGGCGACCGGGCGCGGGGGTCGTTTTTCTGACGTTGCGTGATCCGTCGTACGACATCTCCGTCGGCGTCACCTGTTATCGCCAGGTGTTCGACTCCGTCGCCGATGTCGTCAGCGAGGGCGCGCGGGTCGTCGTCCTCGCGAAGCCCGAGTGGTACGCCCCACGGGGGCAACTGTCGTTGCGGGCCGCCGAGATCAGGCCCGTCGGCGTCGGCGAGCTGCTCGCGCGGCTCGAGCAGTTGAAGAAGGCCCTCACCGCCGAGGGACTGTTCGCACCCGGGCGCAAGAAGCCGCTGCCCTTCCTGCCCCAGCTCGTCGGGCTGGTCTGCGGGCGGGCCTCCGCCGCGGAGCGGGACGTGCTGGAGAACGCCCGGCACCGCTGGCCGGCCGTCCGCTTCGAGGTGCGCAACGTGGCCGTGCAGGGCGTGCACGCCGTACCGCAGGTCGTCCAGGCCGTGAAGGAGCTCGACGAGAACGACGAGGTGGACGTGATCGTCGTCGCGCGCGGGGGCGGCAGCGTGGAGGACCTGCTGCCCTTCTCCGACGAGCAGCTCATCAGGACCGTCGCGGAATGCCGCACCCCCGTCGTGTCCGCCATCGGGCACGAACCCGACACGCCGCTCCTCGACTATGTCGCCGACCTGCGCGCCTCCACCCCGACCGACGCCGCGAAGAAGGTCGTACCGGACGTCGGCGAGGAGTACGAGCGGGTACGGCTGCTGCGGGACCGGGCCCGGCGGTGTGTGCAGGCGTTCGTGGACCGGGAGGAACGCGGGCTCGCCCAGGCGCTCGCCCGGCCGGTGATAGAGGATCCGCACCGGATGATCTACGAACGGGCCGACCAGGTCGCGTCCCTGCTCGACCGCGGCCGGCGCACCCTCGGCCATCACCTCGACCGCGCCGACTCCGAGCTGACGCACACGCACGCACGCGTGGTGGGCCTCTCCCCCGCCGCCACCCTCAAGCGGGGGTACGCCGTGCTGCAGAAGACCGACGGGCACGTCGTCCGGGACCCGGACGAGGTCACGGGGGACGAGGTCCTGCGCGCGCGGGTCGCCGAGGGTGAGTTCGTGGTTCGAGTCGATGCATAGGGTGAGCGAATGAGCAGCAAGACGGATGAGGCACTCGGGTACGAGCAGGCGCGGGACGAGTTGATCGACGTCGTACGGCGGCTGGAGGCGGGCGGTACGACGCTGGAGGAGTCCCTGGCGCTCTGGGAGCGGGGCGAGGAACTGGCGAAGGTGTGCCGGCGCTGGCTGGAGGGGGCGCGGGCGCGGCTGAACGCGGCCCTTGCGGAGGAGGAAGAGCAGGCGGACCGGGGAGAGGCCGAGGCGGCCGAGTAGCGCCGGGCATCCGAGCCTGCGAGACGAACCTGTGAGACGAACCTGTGAGGCGGATCACCACGGTCCGGTTTTTGTTGAAGGTTGAACTTCACTGGCGTACGGTCGATGACGTCAGCCGGTCCGGTTTCTCCGGATCCGACGTACGTCCCCGAGAAGGTTCACGCATGTCACTCGTCCTTGACCCCGCCGCCCAGGACCTCCTGTTCCGTGAGGCCCGCACCGCGAACACCTTCACCGACGAGCCGGTGACCGACGAGCAGGTACAGGCGATCTACGACCTGGTCAAGTACGGTCCGACCGCTTTCAACCAGTCCCCGCTGCGCGTCACCCTGGTCCGCTCCGCCGAGGCCCGTGAGCGCCTGGTCCAGCACATGGCCGAGGGCAACCAGCCGAAGACCGCCACCGCCCCGCTGGTCGCGATCCTCGCCGCGGACAACGAGTTCCACGAGGAGCTGCCGGAGCTCTTCCCGCACTTCCCGCAGGCCAAGGACGTCTTCTTCGCCGAGCGCTCCGCCCGTGAGGGTGCCGCCACGCTGAACGCCGCCCTGCAGGCCGCGTACTTCATCATCGGCGTCCGCGCCGCGGGCCTCGCCGCCGGTCCGATGACCGGTCTGGACTTCGAGGGTGTCCGCAAGGAGTTCCTGGACGACGACCACACCCCGCTGATGGTCGTCAACATCGGCACCCCGGGCGAGGACGCCTGGTTCCCGCGCTCCCCGCGTCTCGCGTACGACGAGGTCATCACCACCGTCTGAGCGGTTCGGATAGAAGAAGGCCCCCGGCTGCGACGCCGGGGGCCTTCTTCGCGTCCTGGGGGCTCACGCCATCTTCAGGGCCCCGGCCATCTCCGCCAGCCGGCCGATCGTGCCGGTGCCCGCCACCACCGTCGTCACGCCGTCGCCCTGGTGCACGAGCGCGTCGTACCGGCCGCCCGTGTAGCGCGTCCAGGTGCGGCCGTCGATCTCCTGGGTGGTCTTCGTCGCCTCGGCGCCCTGGCTGGCCTCGTCGATGAACGTCGACGGCTTCTGAGTCGACTGCTCGACCTGGACGTACTCCCCGTCGGGCGCGTGGAAGCCCAGGTGCCAGGCGTCGAAGTTGTCGCCCTGGAAGCGGACGGAGGTGGCCTTCCAGTCCGAGGAGAGGCCCTCGGGCGCGGCCACCGGGTAGGAGGCCGCGCGGCGCGCCGTGAGCAGCTCGACGCGGTAGTCGACCGTCTTGATCTCCGGAGCGGAGTCGTCGTGCGGGATGAAGAGGTAGATGACACCCGCCATGAGCCCGATCAGCCCCAAGGAGAGGATCATGTCCCGGACCGTCTTCTGCTTACCGTTCGAACCTGCCACGTCCCTATCGTCGCAGGTGCCCTGGTCCGCTCATCCGTGGGGCCCCCTGCTCATTTTGTCTGCCTGACGATAGAGTCGGGCCCATACCCTCATCCGGCCGTCGCCGTATCAGAAAGGTGCGCTCCGATGACCGAGCATCATCATCTGCCGTCCGAGCTCGAGGTTCCCTCCGAGGCTCCCGACCGCAACCTCGCCCTGGAACTCGTACGGGTGACCGAAGCCGCGGCGATGGCCGCGGGCCGCTGGGTCGGGCGCGGCGACAAGAACGGCGCCGACGGTGCCGCGGTTCGGGCCATGCGGACCCTCGTGTCCACCGTCTCGATGAACGGCGTCGTCGTCATCGGGGAGGGCGAGAAGGACGAAGCCCCGATGCTCTTCAACGGGGAGCGCGTCGGCGACGGGACCGGGCCCGAGTGCGACATCGCCGTCGACCCGATCGACGGCACCACGCTGACCGCGAAGGGCATGACGAACGCGATCGCGGTGCTGGCCGCCGCCGACCGCGGGTCGATGTTCGACCCGTCCGCCGTCTTCTACATGGACAAGCTGGTCACCGGGCCCGAGGCCGCCGACTTCGTCGACATCAACGCGCCCGTGTCCGTGAACATCCGCCGGGTCGCCAAGGCCAAGCGGTCCACTCCCGAGGACGTCACCGTCGTCATCCTGGACCGGCCGCGGCACGCGGGCCTCATCGACGAGGTCCGCGAGACCGGCGCGCGCATCAGGCTGATCTCCGACGGCGACGTGGCCGGCTCGATCCTGGCGCTGCGCGAAGGCACCGGCGTCGACCTGCTGCTCGGCGTCGGCGGCACACCGGAGGGCATCATCTCGGCCTGTGCCGTGAAGTGTCTGGGCGGCACGATCCAGGGCAAGCTGTGGCCGAAGGACGACGAGGAGCGGCAGCGGGCCATCGACGCGGGGCACGATCTGGACCGGGTGCTGACGACCGACGACCTGGTGTCCGGCGAGAACGTCTTCTTCGTGGCGACGGGCATCACCGACGGCGAGCTGCTGCGGGGCGTGCGGTACCGGTCGGAGACCGCGACCACCGACTCGATCGTGATGCGGTCGAAGTCCGGGACGGTGCGTCGGATCGACTCGGAGCACCGGCTGAGCAAGCTGCGGGCCTACAGCGCGATCGACTTCGACCGGGCCAAGTAGGCACGTCCGGGCGAAGCAAGCACGTCCGGGCGAAGCAAGCACGTCCGACCAGCGTCGGTGGGGCGCCCCCGGTGCGGTGGGGGCGCCCCATCGGCGTATGTCGGGCGGGCCGGTCAGCCCGCTGCGGCTATGCGCTCCGCCGGCCTCGCGGCCTTTTTCAGCTCCAGGTCGCGGCGGCGGCGCCTCGCCAGGACCACTCGGCGTTCGGCGGCGGTCAGTCCGCCCCAGACGCCGTACGGTTCCGGTTGCAGGAGCGCGTGCTCGCGGCACTCGACCATGACCGGGCAGCCCGAACAGACGCGTTTCGCGGCCTGCTCGCGGGAGAGCCGGGCGGCGGTGGGCTCTTTGGACGGTGCGAAGAACAGGCCGGCCTCGTCGCGCCGGCACACCGCCTCGGTGTGCCAGGGTGCGTCTTGGTCCCTGTCCCGCACTGGCACCCGCTGGGCCGGAACGGCAGCTACCTGCAGGGACGAATGCGGCGGTTGCAGCACGGTCTACTCCTGACGACGGCTTCGCGAGCGAGCGACGATGCAGCAAGGCCTACCCGCTGTGCGCGCGCCTATGCACTGAGTTCCGAACCGCTGGATTCCGTGGGGATGTGCGCGCTTCGGGCGCGACAGGCGATGATCCCTTCCGCTTCACATCCCGGCCGAATTCACAACCGTCAATGATCCAGGTGCTTGCGCAAACTCTTGTCGACCTTGCGGTGCACGCGGTCGAGGATGTCCGCGACGAGCTTGCCGCGCTTGGGCCTGCCCTCGATGTTGCCGAGCACGGCCCAGCCGTCCACGTAGACCACGGGGGCCTCGGGGTCGGCCGAATCGAGCGTGTCCACCTCGAAGTTGCCGAGGACGCCGCCGCCGGTGCCGCGCAGCGACACGTTCTCCGGGACACGGACCTCGACGTTGCCGAAGACGGAGATCGCCTTGATGACGACCTGTCGGTACTCGAAGATCGCCTCGCTGAGATCGATCTCCACGCTGCCGAAGACGGCGTACGCGTGGATACGGCGGCCCGCTCGCCAGCGGCCCTTGCGGACGGCGCTGCTGAAGACCGCGACCACGTTGTCGTCCGGGTCGTGCGGGATGGCGTCGGTGGGGCGGTTGGGGGCCGGGTTGTAGACAGGGGCGGCCCGGCGCTCGTGGGCGGCCGGCAGGTCCCGTATGAAGACCTCCAGCTCGCCCACCGTCTTGGCGCTCAGCACCCCCTCGACGCGCTCCGCGTGCTCGTCGGCGGTGAGGCGGCCCTCGGCGAGGGCCTCGCGCAGTATGTCGGCGATCCGGTCGCGGTCGGCGTCCGAGGCGCGCAGTCCGGCGGGGGACTGCGCCTGCGGTTCGGTGTGCTTCTGAAGGTCCACGGCAGCAGCGTACCCAAACGCGATAGATCGCGACTAGGGCTGTGGACAACCTTGACCGGGCTCGATCCGGCTTGATCCCGCTTGATCCGGCCAACTGAGGATTACCTCACAAGAGTGCTGTCGGTGGCAGGTTCTACGCTGGTGGGCGCTGCCAATGGAGGCCAGCGGCCGTCTGTCGAGTGAGGAATGGGCGAGATGCCTGAGTTCGCGTACACCGATCTGCTCCCTGTGGGAGAGGACACCACCCCGTACCGGCTGGTGACCTCCGAGGGTGTCTCCACTTTCGAGGCCGACGGGCGGACGTTCCTCAAGGTCGAGCCCCAGGCGCTGCGCAAGCTCGCCGAGGAGGCCATCCATGACATCCAGCACTACCTGCGCCCGGCCCACCTGGCCCAGCTGCGCCGGATCATCGACGACCCCGAGGCGTCGAGCAACGACAAGTTCGTGGCCCTCGACCTGCTGAAGAACGCGAACATCGCGGCCGCGGGCGTGCTGCCGATGTGCCAGGACACCGGTACGGCGATCGTCATGGGCAAGCGCGGGCAGAACGTGCTCACGGAGGGCGGCGACGAGGCAGCCCTTTCGCGCGGCATCTACGACGCGTACCTGAACCTGAACCTGCGCTACTCGCAGATGGCCCCTCTCACCATGTGGGAGGAGAAGAACACCGGCTCGAACCTGCCGGCGCAGATCGAGCTGTACGCCACCGACGGCGGCGCCTACAAGTTCCTCTTCATGGCGAAGGGCGGCGGCTCCGCCAACAAGTCCTTCCTCTACCAGGAGACGAAGGCCGTCCTGAACGAGGCCTCCATGATGAAGTTCCTGGAGGAGAAGATCCGTTCGCTCGGTACGGCCGCCTGCCCGCCGTACCACCTGGCGATCGTCGTCGGCGGTACGTCGGCCGAATACGCGCTGAAGACCGCGAAGTACGCCTCCGCGCACTACCTGGACGAGATTCCGGCCGAGGGCTCGGAGCTGGGCCACGGCTTCCGGGACAAGGAGCTGGAGGAGAAGGTCTTCGAGCTGACGCAGAGGATCGGCATCGGCGCGCAGTTCGGCGGCAAGTACTTCTGTCACGACGTGCGTGTCGTGCGGCTGCCGCGGCACGGGGCCTCCTGCCCGGTCGCCATCGCCGTGTCCTGCTCCGCCGACCGTCAGGCCGTCGCGAAGATCACCGCCGAGGGTGTTTTCCTGGAGCAGTTGGAGACCGACCCGGCGCGGTTCCTGCCGGAGACGACGGACGAGCACCTGGACGAGGCGGGCGACGTCGTCAGGATCGACCTGAACCAGCCGATGGACGACATCCTGGCGGAGCTGACCAAGTACCCGGTCAAGACGCGGCTTTCGCTGACCGGGCCGCTGGTCGTCGCCCGTGACATCGCGCACGCCAAGATCAAGGAGCGGCTGGACGCGGGCGAGGAGATGCCGCAGTACCTGAAGGACCACCCGGTGTACTACGCGGGCCCCGCCAAGACCCCGGAGGGCTACGCGTCCGGTTCCTTCGGCCCGACGACGGCCGGCCGCATGGACTCCTACGTCGAGCAGTTCCAGGCGGCGGGCGGCTCGAAGGTGATGCTGGCGAAGGGCAACCGGTCGGCACAGGTCACCAAGGCGTGCGACGCGCACGGCGGCTTCTACCTCGGTTCCATCGGCGGCCCCGCCGCCCGCCTCGCCCAGGACTGCATCAAGAAGGTCGAGGTCGTCGAGTACGAGGAGCTCGGCATGGAGGCCGTCTGGAAGATCGAGGTCGAGGACTTCCCGGCGTTCGTCGTCGTGGACGACAAGGGCAACGACTTCTTCCAGGACCCGGCGCCCGCGCCGACGTTCACGTCGATTCCGGTGCGGGGGCCCGGGCTCGCGTAGTGCCTGCGGGGCGGCGGCCGGGAACGGGTTTCGCCCCCGCCGCCCCTACCCGTCCCATCCTCCAGGGGCTCCGCCCCTTCAACCCCGACGGGGACTGCGTCCCCTGCACCCCGCCGGGGGCTCGGCCTTCACGTCCGGCAGACCGCTGGGGCTCCGCCTCCGCACTCCCTTGCGGCTGCCGCCTCAACACCGCCCGGGGCCCCACAACCTGGCAACGACCCGCCTCCCGTAGGGCTGCGCATCCTCCCGCTGGGGCAGCGCCCCGCACTCCGCCGGACTCCGCCACACTCCCCTGCGGCTGCCGCCTCAACACCCCGCCCTGAAGCCCCGCAACCCGCCGAGGCAACGACCCGCACTCCCGTGGGGCTGCAGCTCCTCCCCCTGGGGCAGCGCCCCGCACTCCGCCGCCACACCCCTGCGGCTGCCGCCTCAACACCCCGCCCTGGAGCGCTACCTCCGCACCCCGCCCTGGGGCTCCACCTCCGCACCCCCTGAGGCAGCTGTCCCCCGCGGCCCCTTCGGCCTCCCCCGCGGTCCGTAGGGCGAGGGTGTCGTCGGATGCTCCGTCTCTCGCGGTGTGTGTTCGACGCGTGACCGGGTGTCGGTGGGGGCGCGGCGGAATGGTGGAACCTTGGGGGCTCCGGAACATCCGTGGCCTTCCGATCGCTGTATCCGGCATGAGCGACTACCGCATCGAGCACGACTCCATGGGCGAGGTCCACGTCCCCGCGGACGCCAAGTGGCGGGCCCAGACACAGCGCGCCGTGGAGAATTTCCCGATCTCCGGGCAGCATCTGGAACGCGCCCATATCGAGGCCCTCGCCCGGATCAAGGCGGCCGCAGCCAAGGTGAACGCGGAGTTGGGGGTGCTCGAGAAGGACGTCGCCACGGCGATCCAGGAGGCGGCGGACGAGGTCGCCGAAGGGCGCTGGGACGCGCACTTCCCGGTGGACGTGTTCCAGACCGGCTCCGGTACGTCGTCCAACATGAACACCAACGAGGTCATCGCCACGCTCGCGACCGAGCGGCTCGGGCGGGACGTACATCCCAACGACCACGTCAACGCGTCCCAGTCGTCCAACGACGTGTTCCCGTCGTCCATTCACATCGCCGCCACCGCCGCCGTCACCCGGGATCTCGTCCCGGCGCTGGAGCACCTCGCCGACTCCCTCGCCCGTAAGTCCGAGGAGTTCGCCGACGTCGTGAAGTCGGGGCGGACGCATCTCATGGACGCCACGCCGGTGACGCTGGGGCAGGAGTTCGGGGGGTACGCGGCGCAGGTGCGGTACGGCGTCGAGCGGCTCCAGGCCTCCCTCCCGCGACTTGCCGAGCTGCCCCTCGGGGGGACCGCCGTCGGGACCGGGATCAACACACCCCCCGGGTTCTCCGCCGCCGTCATCGAGGAAGTCGCCCGCACCACCGGGCTGCCGCTCACCGAGGCCCGCGACCACTTCGAGGCGCAGGGGGCCCGGGACGGGATCGTCGAGACGAGCGGGCAGCTGCGGACCGTCGCCGTGTCGCTCACGAAGATCGCCAATGACCTGCGGTGGATGGCCTCCGGGCCGCGCACCGGGCTGGCGGAGATCTCGCTGCCCGATCTCCAGCCGGGGTCGTCGATCATGCCCGGCAAGGTCAACCCGGTGATCCCGGAGGCCGTGCTCATGGTCTCCGCCCAGGTCATCGGCAATGACGTGACCGTCGCCACCGCCGGTGCCGCCGGCAACTTCGAGCTCAACGTGATGCTGCCGGTCATCGCGAAGAACGTGTTGGAGTCCGTCCGGCTGCTCGCCAACGTCTCGCGGCTGCTCGCCGACCGGACCGTCGACGGGATCGTCGCCCACCGGGAGCGGGCGCGGGAGTACGCCGAGTCGTCGCCGTCCATGGTGACTCCGCTCAACAAGTACATCGGGTACGAGGAGGCCGCGAAGGTCGCCAAGAAGGCGCTGGCGGAGCAGAAGACCATCCGTCAGGTCGTCGTCGAGGGCGGGTACGTGGAGCGCGGGAACCTCACCGAACAGCAGCTGGACGAGGCGTTGGATGTCCTGCGGATGACGCGTCCGTAACCGATCGGGCACGCCTCGCGCCCCGCGCGTGAACCGTGACGCGCGCCGCAGCGTCGTATGCCTGTGGCACCTAATATCTGTGCATGGCAGACGGTGGAGCGGTGAGAGCCGAAGCGGACGCGGGCGGGTCGGCGGTGTTCTGGGCGCCCGGGAGTCAGATCCTGTGGCGTTACCGGGAGAACGGCGGCGCGCGCTTCCACATCGCGCGTCCCGTCACCGTCGTACGGGACGACAGCGAGGTGCTCGCCGTGTGGATGGCGCCCGGCACCGAGTGTGTGAAGCCGGTGCTCGCGGACGGTACGCCGGTGCACGTCGAGCCGTTGGAGAGCCGCTACACCAAACCGCGGACCGTGCAGCGCGACCGGTGGTTCGGGACGGGTGTGCTGAAGCTGGCGCGACCCGGTGAACCCTGGTCGGTCTGGCTTTTCTGGGATCCGGGCTGGCGGTTCAAGAACTGGTACGTGAACCTGGAGGAGCCACTGACGCGTTGGGACGGCGGGGTTGATTCCGAGGACCACTTCCTGGACATCTCCGTACATCCCGACCGAAGTTGGCACTGGCGGGACGAGGACGAGTTCGCGCAGGCCCAGCGGGACGGGCTGATGGATGCTCAACTGGCCGAACAAGTACGGGAGGCGGGACGGTCCGCCGTGGAGGTGATCCGGGCCTGGGGGCCGCCGTTCTCGGACGGCTGGCAGCACTGGCGTCCCGATCCGTCCTGGAGTGTCCCTACCCTGCCGGAGGACTGGGATCGTACGCCCGCGCACATGTCCTCATGAGACCCTTGATGCGCCCCCGGGCAAGAAACGTAGGATCGTCCTCCGCAAGGGCGCGCAGTGACAACTAGCGGGGTACGCGCTGGGCTTGACCGATCGTCACCGAGGGGCGGCAGGACGTGAGCGAGAGGTACGAGGGCAACACCGGTGTGGACGGCAACGCCCCCGCCGGTGGCACAGAAACAGCCTCTGGCCACGCCGGAAATCCGTTCCTGGGACATGTATTCCGGGTATCGGGTTTTCGGCGGGACCAACTGCACGCGCGGTACCCAGCGCCGGACGGACGGATTCGACACGCGTGACGGAGCAGCCGACCTCCTTCGAACGGCCCCAGCCGGGCGCCGACCCCGCGGATCCCCGCGGGGCGCTCCTGCGTACCTCGGCGCCGTCGCACCCGCACAGTGCCGAGCATGGCTCGGACACGCCGTCGCACGCGCCCGGCGCGGGAGCCTTACCGGCACAGGCGCGCGCCGGCGAGACGCCGCCCGCCGGTCCCGGCACGACGACATCGAGCGGTAAGGACACCAGAGCCGTAGGTACCGACCCCGAGCACTCCCAGCCCGCCGTCTCCGCCGAGCCGGACACGCACCGTCCCCGGCCGGTGCCCGAGGCGATCCCGGCCCAGCCGGGCACCGAGAGCGCCAAGAGCCAGGAACGCCGTACCGGGCAGGGGCTGCCGCCCGGCCGGCCCACGCCGATGCGGCGGGACGGCGACCGGCTGCGGTTCGTGGGCGCCGCGACCCGGCGGATCGCCCGCGGCATCGACCTCGACGAGATCGTGATGGGGCTGTGCCGGGCGACCGTGCCGACCTTCTCCGACGCGATCCTCGTCTATCTGCGAGACCCGCTGCCGGTCGGCGACGAGCGGCCCACCGGGCCCCTCGTGCTGCGGCTGCGCCGGACCGACCGGATCCCGCAGGAGCGGGACCTGGAGGACGGGATCCTGCCGGTGCCGGTCCCGGATCAGCCCGAGTTGGACACGATCGGCACGGAGCTGTGCGAGGTACGGCCCGGCAGCGCGCTCGCCGAGGTGCTGCGCGGGGTGCGTCCCGTGTTCACGGACACCTCGGACGTACGCGCCGCACTGACCGAACTTCTCGGCGAGGGCGGCGAGTTCACCGTACCCGCCGGACAGCGGGCGATCCTCGCCCCGCTGCGCGGCCGGCGCCGGGTGATCGGTGCCGCGCTGTTCCTGCGCCGCCCGGAGCGCATCGCCTTCGAGCCGGACGACCTGCTGGTCGCCGCCCAGCTCGCCACACACAGCGCGCTCGGCATCGACAAGGCGGTGCTGTACGGCCGTGAGGCGTACATCGCCGACGAGTTGCAGCGCACCATGCTGCCGGAGACGCTGCCGCGGCCCACGGGCGTACGGCTGGCGTCCCGCTACCTGCCGGCGGCCGAGACCGCCCGGGTCGGCGGCGACTGGTACGACGCGATCCCGCTGCCGGGCAGCCGCGTGGCGCTGGTGGTGGGCGACGTCATGGGGCACTCCATGACGTCCGCCGCGATCATGGGCCAGCTGCGGACCACCGCACAGACCCTCGCCGGGCTCGACCTGCCGCCGCAGGAGGTCCTGCACCACCTCGACGAACAGGCCCAGCGGCTCGGCACCGACCGCATGGCGACCTGCCTGTACGCCGTCTACGACCCGGTCTCGCACCGCATCACCATCGCCAACGCCGGCCATCCCCCGCCGGTCCTGCTGCACCTGGGCGGCCGCGCCGAGGTACTGCGGGTGCCGCCGGGCGCGCCGATCGGGGTCGGCGGTGTCGACTTCGAGGCCGTGGAGCTGGACGCACCGGCCGGAGCGACCCTGCTCCTCTACACGGACGGGCTCGTCGAGTCGCGTCTGCGGGACGTGTGGACCGGGATAGAGCAGCTGCGCGAGAAGCTCGCCGCCACCGCGCAGCTGACCGGACCCGATCATCCGCCGCCCCTCGAAGCGCTGTGCGACGAGGTGCTCGACATGCTCGGCCCCGGCGACCGGGACGACGACATCGCCCTGCTCGCCGCCCGCTTCGACGGGATCGCGCCGAGCGACGTGGCGTACTGGTTCCTGGAGCCGGAGGACGCGGCCCCCGGCCGGGCCCGGCGGCTGGCCCGGCGGGCGCTCGCCCGCTGGGGCATGGAGGAGATCACCGACTCCGTGGAACTGCTGGTCAGCGAGGTCGTGACGAACGCCGTGCGCTATGCGACCCGGCCGATCACGCTCCGGCTGCTGCGGACGGATGTGCTGCGCTGCGAGGTCGGGGACGACGTTCCGCAGCTGCCGAGGCTCAGGCAGGCTCGCGCCACGGACGAGGGCGGTCGTGGGCTGTTCCTGGTGAACAAGGTTGCCAGGAGGTGGGGGGCGACCCGGCTTTCCACCGGCAAGGTGGTCTGGTTCGAGCTCGGGGTGCCGTCCGCTTCCTAGTGCCGTGGCAGGCGACGTTTGCCCGTGAAGGAGCGGCGTCCGGTGCGTGCTCTGGGGGTCCCCCCTCTGGGGGAGTGCCGGCCGGGGGCCCTCGTACTGGACGTACTTGGGTCTTCGGCCGGTGCGGCGAGTGGGGGCCCCTCCCACGCCCTTAAGGCAGTGGTGGAGCGTGCCGGGCGTCGCGACGGGGCGAACGTTGCCTGCCACGGCACTAGCTAGTACTGCTTCCTGGTCGTCCGCTTGGTGCGGACGACCACGGAAGTGGTGCCGGTCGTTCCCCTGTTCGGGTGGCATGTGCGGCACCGCCGCGCATGGCGCGTTGCGTGGCAGGGTTCCTGAGCTTGGAATGACTCGCCGGTGCTCCCAAGGTCCGAGCGCCCGCAGTCACCCCCAGGAGGATGCATGCCCTCTGCCACCGTCCGCCGCGCCGTGACCGTCGGCGCCTTGACCACCGCATTGACTCTTTCGCTGTCCGCACAAGCCTCGGCGGATGCCGGGGACGAGGACATCGTGCGCGTCAAGTACACCGGCGTCACCGCACTCGACATGAGCCCCAGGTTCATCGCTCCGGGCGACAGCTGGGTCACCTACCTGAACCTGTACACCCCCAAGCACAAGTTCGCCGGCGACGCCAGTTCGCGGTGCAGCGCCGTAGAGGCCCACGAGAACCGGGTGACCACCCAGTGCACGCGGGTGCTGCGTCTGAAGAACGGGGAGATCACCCTCCACGACCTGATCACCCGGGAGGGCAGGCAGCCCGTGACGGCCAAGACCGCCATCGCGGGCGGCACGGGCATCTACAACGACGCCGAAGGAGAGGGCTACATCACCCTGACGGGCGACAGCGTCCACTTCGACCTCTACGTCGATGACTGACCGGCACACCGCGGCTGGCCGCGGGACGGATGTCCCGCCGGCCGAGCGGTGCGTTCGGTCCGGCCACGCGGGGCCCGTCGCACTGCAGGAACACACTGCGTGGAATGACTCGCCCATGCTCCGGAACGCCTGGGGCACCCTGTTCGGCCTGGAGGTTTCGTGATCAAATCGGCTGCCCGTGGCGTCGTCGTCACCGCCCTCACCACCGCGATCGCCCTTCTCCCGTCGCTGGCACAGGCCGAGGGGTCGGACAAGGACAACGAGATCGAGAGGGTGGAGCTGACGGGCGTCACCGCGTTCGACACCTCGCCCCGGCACATCCGGACCGGTGACCGCTGGCTGACCCGACTGGAGCTCTACACCGAGAACAAGACGAAGAGCGAAAAGAAGAAGCCGAAGAACGAGAAGACGACGAAGAAGTCGAGCCGGAAGCCGTTGCGCGCCGGTGCCGGTGAGTCGGAGTGCAGCGCGATCCACGTCCGGCACCACGAGGTGACCACGCAGTGCACACGTGTTCTGCGCCTGAAGAAGGGGACACTGACGCTCAGCGACATGATCACTTACAACCCGCACAAGCCCGTGACGGCCAAGACCGCCATCATCGGCGGCACCGGCCATTACCGCTCCGCCTATGGTGACGGCTACATCACCCTGGATGGTCGGTGCGTCCACCTGGAGCTCAACGTCGACGAATGACGCGGGGCATACCACGCCGGTGCAGGAGACGCCGTACGCGTCCCTGCACCGGCGCCTTTTCCGCCGCCCTTTTCGCCGCCTTCAGTCCTTCAGTCGCTTATTCCAGAGGTTTTCTCGATGAGTCGAGTGAAAACGATGAGGGCCCCCATTGCGGGAGGAAGGCTGGCCAGGGTCCACAGGACAAAGAATCCCGCTGCCGCCCCGGCCGCCATGGGCAACACTCTCGGGGCATCCTCGGAAACTCCGGCCACGACCAACAGGAACACAGTGGACAGAATTCCCATGGCGATAATGGTGAAGAACGGCCACAAGTAATTGACGATGGGCAAGATGCGGGCTTTTCTTGCCTTCTTCAGAAAGTTGTTGTCACAGGCTCGCGTGATCATCGCCAGGATGGCGAATACGGACCCGATGACGATACCCACCATGGAGACTGCGACTCCCAGCGCCTCCTCTATCGGCAGGTCGCCGTCATGCCCCAGCCAGGCGCCCCCCGCCGCGCCGCAGGACGCACTCAGCGGCTCGCCCCACCACCCGCTCCTCAGGCTCACGTGCACAAGCCTCATGAACTCCTTGAAGTACTTGTCCCCCAGGGTGCGTCCACTGGGCTCCTCCGGGTGGGAGTCAAAAGCGTTCGGGTTTTCTCTGTTCATGAAAGCCCCCACCCGTCGGCAGCCACTTTCACTGAGCCGCGTTCATGCGGCTCATTTCCTCGGCACCTCACCCTCCCGCCGGCTACGCAGGAGGTCGTCACCGTTGTTCCTGTACCTTTCCACTTCTATGACCGATCCATTTCTATGACCGATCCGTACGCGCTCATGTCGCGTATGGCGTCGTACAGCGAAGCGCAGCGTTCAGCGGGAGACTCCTGCCTTGATTCGGATCCCGAAACCCCGGTGGCGCGGTCGAGACGAGCGAGGGTGTTCTCCGGGTCGTGTGCGAGGCCGACGCTGAAGTCACGTGTGCCGACCTTGCACTCGGCGAGCTCTCGAAGAGAACTGTCCATGCTCGTGCCACCTTTCATGGTGCGCGCCGGACGGCGCCGCCGGGAAATAGGGTCAAAACATGGCACAACCATAGGCCGATACCGCCGATCAGGCTCTTCAGAGCGACATTCGAGTGAACAGTAGGCGAACACAACGTGGCCGGACGCCCTTCCCGGCCTGGCCCGGCGGCTGGCCCGGTGGGCGCTCGCGCGCTCCGTGCCACGGACGAGGGCGGGCGCGGGCTGTACCTGGTGAACCGGCTGGCCCGGCGGTGGGGGGCGACGCGGCTGAGCACGGGGAAGGTCGTCTGGTTCGAGCTGAACAGCAGCTGATGCCTGATGCCTCCGGCGGTGGGGCGGGGGTTCTCTCGCCTTCGCCGCGGGGGTTTGGGCGTAGGGCGGCTGCGGGTCCGGTGGCGCTTGTCGCGCCCACGCGGCGGAGCCGCATATGTCACAGCCCCGCGCCCCCTAAAGGCTGAAGAGGCGCCCGGTGATTACCGGGCGCCCCTTGCCGTTGCTACAGGTTGTCGTCGTCCGCTGGATTCAGTGGGTCCTCGGGGGTCGTGGCGTCCGCCGGAGGTGACGTCGTCGGGGTCTGCGTCGGCGGTCTGGTCGTCGGAGTGGTCGTCGGGGTCTGCGTCGGCGGCTCGGTCGTCGCCGGTTCCGAGGTCTCGGGCTCCGTCGTCGGGGGCTCCGTGGTCGGCTCCTGCGTCGGGGTCCGGCTGGGAGTCCGGCTCGGGGTCACCGACTTGGTCGGCTGGACCGCCGCGCCCTGGTCGGTGTCCAGGTCGAACTTGGAGTTCTTGGCCGAGACGCCGAAGGTGTACGCCGCCCAGATCTGCGCCGGGAAGCCGCCGCCGTTGACTCGCTCCTCGCCGCCCGCCCCGTACATCTTGGTCTGCGCGCCGGTCTTCGCGTCCTCGCCGAACAGGCCGACCGAGGTGACCAGGTCGGGCGTGTAGCCGGTGAACCAGGCCGACTTGTTGTCGTCGGAGGTGCCCGTCTTGCCGGCGACCTGCTGGCCGTCGCGCTCGGAGTTGTCGCGGACCGAGGTGCGGGCCGTACCGTCGTCGACCACGCCGGTCAGGACCGAGGTGACCGTGTCGGCGGTCTCGCGGCTGAGCACCTGGTCGCCGATCGGGTCGGGCAGCTCCACCGTGCGGGTGTTGTGCTCGGCCGACTTGAGGATGGTCGGCGTGACCTTCTTGCCGTGGTTGTCGAGGGTGGCGTAGACGCCGGCCATCTGCAGCGGGCTGGCCCCCATGGTGCCGAGGGTCTGCGCGGGGACCGCCTTGAGGTCGGTGGTGTCCATGCCGAGCTTGCCGGCCACCTCGAGGACGTTGTCCATGCCGACGTCGACACCGAGTTGCGCGAAGACGGAGTTGATGGACTTGTTCATCGCGGTCTGGACCGTGACGTCGCCGTAGTCCTGGTCGTCCTCGTTCTCGGGGGCGAACCCGACCTTGGTGCCGTTGTCCACGACCGGGCGCTTGCTGGTGCCGTCGTAGATGGTGCTCGCGGTGATCGGCTTGCCGTCCTGCGTCTTCGCGTTCTCCTCCAGCGCGGCGGCGAGGATCACCGGCTTGAACGTCGACGCGGGCTGGTAGTCGGCGCGGGTCGCGTTGCTGCGGAAGTGCTTGTAGTAGTCGACGCCGCCGTACAGGGCGACGACCTTCCCCGTCTTGGGGTCCACGGAGACCGCGCCGGCCTGGATGGTCTTGTCGACCGACCGCTTCTCGGGGTCCAGCTTGCTGGTCAGCTGGGTCTTGGCCGCCTGCTCCAGCTCGGCCTGCTTCTTCTTGTCGATGTTCAGGGTGATGGTCCAGCCCTGGTTCTCGACCTGCGCCTCGGCCTCGTCCCGCGAGATGCCCTGCTCCTTCATGAGCTGGTCCTCGAGCTGCGTGTTGGCCAGGTTGACCAGGTAGCCCTTCTGCCCGTCCAGGCCGGGGGCGCCCTTCGGCTCCTTCGGCACCGGGAACTCCATGGCGTCGCGCTTGGCCTTGGTGAGCCAGCCCTCCTCGACCATGTTGTTCAGGACGTAGTTCCAGCGCTCCTTCACCAGTGCCTTGCCGGTGTCGGTCGCGGCCTGCCAGTCGTACTGGCTCGGCGCCTGGAGCAGCGCGGCGAGGTAGGCGCCCTGCGCGACGCTGAGTTCCTTGGCGTCGACGCGGTAGTAGGCCTGGGCGGCGGCCTGGATGCCGTAGGCGCTGCGGCCGTAGTAGCTGGTGTTGATGTAGCCCGCGAGGATGTCGTCCTTGGACGTCGTGCGGTCCACCTTCAACGAGATGACCAGTTCCTTCAGCTTGCGCGTGACGGTCTGGTCCTGGTTGAGGTAGTAGTTCTTGACGTACTGCTGGGTGATCGTCGAGCCACCCTGCTTGCCCTTGCCGGACAGCGTGTTGAGCAGGCCGCGAGCGGTGCCCTTGAGGTCGACGCCGGCGTCCGTGTAGAAGGTCTTGTTCTCCGCCGCGACGAAGGTGTGCTGGACGGACTTGGGGACCTCACTGAGCTCCACGATCTCGCGGTTGGTCTCGCCGACGCGGGCCAGGATCGTGCCGTCGCTGTACTCGTAGACGTTGCTCTGCTGCTGAGCGGCCGCGTTGCCCTTGGGTATGCCGACCATCATGTACAGCGCGATGAAGGCGCCGATGCCGAGCAGGCACAGGCCGAAGAAGGTGCCGAGGATCTTCTTCCAGGTGAACAACCTGCGTATGCCGCTCTTCCCGGGCTTGCCGCCCGCGGCGGCCGACGAGTGGCGGCTCTTGGGCGCCGCGCGGCGACCACCGCGCTGCCGCGCTCGTCTCTCTTCCGCTCGTCCCATGAGTCCGCTCGCTCCGCTTCGTTCTCGGCTGTCACACAGGTTGCTGGCCCGAGTCAGCTCAGAAAGCTAACACCGCTCTCTGTGACAAAGGGCCTTCGATCCGGTCTTTTACGGACGTGAGAATCAGCACCCGAGTCCATGGAACCTGACCACTGAGAGGGGGTCAGGGTTGTCGTGACGGGGTAAAGTGATATCACTTAGCTAGAACGACGCTAGACAAACGGGGGGACCCCATGTCCACACACGACTCCGCACCCACCTCCGACGTGCCCCGCATGCCCGGTCCACGCGTGCGCGAGTTCGCCGCGCACAGCATCGGCGGCGCGCTCGCGCTGCTGCTGGGCCTGATAGGCCTGCTGCTCGGCATCGGCATGGTCGTCACCGCCACGGCGGTCGCCGCGACCGGCGCCAAGGCCGCTCTGATCGTCGTCGGCATCGTGATCGCCCTCGCCGCCTTCATCGCGATGTGCGGTCTGAACACGGTGGCGCCGGGCGAGGCCCGGGTGGTCCAGCTCTTCGGGCGCTACCGGGGGACGATCCGCGAGGACGGGCTGCGCTGGGTGAACCCCCTCACCTCCCGCGAGAAGATCTCCACCCGCGTCCGCAACCACGAGACCGCCGTCCTCAAGGTCAACGACGCCTACGGCAACCCGATCGAGCTCGCCGCGGTCGTGGTGTGGCGGGTCGAGGACACCGCGCAGGCCACCTTCGAGGTGGACGACTTCCTGGAGTTCGTCTCCACCCAGACCGAGGCGGCCGTCCGGCACATCGCCATCGAGTACCCATACGACGCCCATGACGAGGACGGCCTCTCGCTGCGCGGCAACGCCGAGGAGATCACCGAGAAGCTCGCCGTCGAACTGCACGCGCGCGTGGAGGCGGCCGGCGTCTCCATCATCGAGTCCCGCTTCACGCACCTCGCCTACGCCCCCGAGATCGCCTCGGCGATGCTCCAGCGGCAGCAGGCCGGGGCGGTCGTCGCGGCACGGCGGGAAATCGTGGACGGAGCGGTGGGCATGGTCGAGGCGGCACTCGCCCGGATCTCCGAGCGGGGCATCGTGGAGCTGGACGACGAACGGAAGGCGGCGATGGTGTCCAACCTGATGGTGGTGCTGTGCGGCGACCGGGCTCCGCAGCCGGTCCTCAACACGGGGACGCTCTACCAGTGACGGATCCCTCCGAGGGCTCGGCCCCTCAGCGTCGGCCGCAGCAGCGCAAGCAGGTGCTGCTGCGGCTGGACCCGTCGGTGTACGAGGCGCTCGCCCGGTGGGCCGGGGACGAGCTGCGCTCGGCGAACGCGCAGATCGAGTTCCTCCTGCGGAAGGCGCTGGCCGACGCGGGGCGGCTGCCGAAGGAGACCGGGCCCCTGCCCCGCCGGGGGCGTCCGCCCGGGGGTTCGGGGCCTGTCGCAGAACCGTGACAATCGGCTCCCACCTGCGCCGCCGTACACCCCGCCATGACGTACACACTCCAGGTATACATGCGGGGTATACACCCCATGTACAGTCCCACCCATGTCCATCGGTCACACCCTCCTGGGACTCCTGGAGTCCGGCCCCTGTCATGGTTACGACCTGAAGCGGGCCTTCGACGAGAAGTTCGGTCACGACCGGCCGCTGCACTACGGCCAGGTCTACTCGACGATGTCCCGCCTGCTGAAGAACGGGCTCGTCGAGGTCGACGGGATCGAACCCGGCGGCGGGCCCGAGCGCAAGCGGTACGCCATCACCGAGGCCGGCGTCACCGACGTACAGCGGTGGCTCGCCACCCCGGAGAAACCCGAGCCGTACCTCCAGTCGACGCTGTACACCAAGGTCGTCCTCGCGCTGCTCACCCGGCGCGACGCGGGCGACATCCTCGACACCCAGCGTGCCGAGCACCTGCGCATGATGCGGATCCTCACCGACCGCAAGCGCAGGGGCGATCTGGCCGACCAGCTGATCTGCGACCACGCGCTGTTCCATCTGGAGGCCGATCTGCGCTGGCTGGAACTGACGGCCGCGCGGCTGGAGAAGCTTGCCGAGGTGGTGACCAAGTGACCGCCCCCGCCGGTTCCCTGCTCGCGGCCGACGAGCTGCGCAAGGCGTACGGCCCGACCGTCGCCCTCGACGGCGCCGAGTTCTCCATCCACCCCGGTGAGGTCGTCGCCGTGATGGGCCCGTCCGGGTCCGGCAAGTCGACCCTGCTGCACTGTCTCGCCGGGATCGTGCCGCCCGACTCCGGGTCGATCACGTACAACGGGCGCGAGATGGCCACCATGAACGACGCCCAGCGCAGTGCGCTCCGGCGCAGCGACTTCGGGTTCGTCTTCCAGTTCGGGCAGCTGGTGCCCGAGTTGACCTGTGTGGAGAACGTCGCTCTGCCGCTCAGGCTGAACGGCATCTCCCGCAAGGAGGCCGAGCGGACCGCGCTCGGGTGGATGGAGCGGCTGGAGGTCGACGACCTGAGGAAGAAGCGGCCCGGCGAGGTGTCCGGCGGGCAGGGGCAGCGGGTCGCCGTCGCGCGGTCGCTGGTCACCAACCCGCGGGTGCTGTTCGCCGACGAGCCGACCGGCGCGCTCGACTCCCTCAACGGCGAGCGGGTGATGGAGCTGCTCACGGACGCCGCCCGGTCCACCAACGCCGCCGTCGTGCTGGTCACGCACGAGGCGCGGGTGGCCGCGTACTCCGACCGCGAGATCGTCGTACGGGACGGGAAGTCGCGGGACATGGAGCGCGTCGTATGAAGGTGAGGCAGTGGGGGCGGGACCTGGCCATGGGGGTCAGGTTCGCGTTCGCCGGGGGGCGCGAGGGGTGGACGCGGGCGGTGCTGACGGCCGTCGGCGTGGGGCTCGGGGTGGCGTTGCTGCTGCTGACGACCGCGCTGCCGAACGCACTGGCCGTCCGGGACGACCGGGAGGCCGCGCGCAACGACCTCTACTACGGCGACACCGACACCAAGGTGTCCAGGTCGGACCACTCCCTCCTGATCGCGAACGCCGGTACGACCTTCCGCGACAAGAACGTCCGGGGGCGGGAGCTGGAGCCGGAGGGGCCGCGGGCGCCGCTGCCGCCGGGGGTGGAGAAGTTCCCGGCGCGGGGCGAGATGGTGGTCTCCCCCGCCCTGAAGGACCTCCTGGAGTCCGACTCCGGGAAGCTGCTGCGGGAGCGGCTGCCGCAGCGGATCGTCGGCACGATCGGCGAGAGCGGGCTGATCGGCTCGGCCGAGCTCGCCTTCTACCGGGGCGGCCAGGGCCTCGCCGAGCGGCTCGGCGGAGGCGGGGCGGCGCGGATCGAACAGTTCGGACTCTCCCGGGGGGCCTCCGAGGACATGGACCCCGTCCTGCTCCTCCTGATCCTCGTCGTCTTCGTCGTCCTGCTGATGCCGGTCGCCGTCTTCATCGCCGCGGCCGTACGGTTCGGTGGCGAGCGGCGCGATCGGCGCCTCGCGGCGCTCAGGCTGGTGGGCTCCGACAGCCGGTCCACCCGGCGGATCGCCGCCGGCGAGGCGCTCGCGGGCACGGTGCTCGGGCTGGTCTTCGGGGCGGGCTTCTTCCTGATCGGCCGTCAAGTGGCGGGCTCTGTTGAGGTCTTCGACATCAGCGTGTACCCGAGTTACCTCAACCCGTCCCCGGCGCTCGCCCTGCTGGTCGGCCTCGCCGTGCCGGCGGCCGCCGTGCTGGTGACGCTGTTCGCGCTGCGCGGGGTGGTCATCGAGCCGCTCGGTGTGGTGCGTACGGCGAAGCCCGCGCGGCGCCGGCTGTGGTGGCGGCTGCTGCTGCCGCTGGGCGGGCTCGCGATGCTCTACCCGATGGTCGGACAGGGCCGCGACGAGGGCGACTTCAACCAGTACCTCGTCACCGGCGGTGTCGTCCTCCTGCTCGTCGGCGTGACCGCGCTGCTGCCGTGGATCGTCGAGGCCGTCGTGGCCCGGCTGGGTTCGGGCGGCGTGGCCTGGCAACTGGCCGTGCGCAGGCTCCAGATGAGCAGCGGTACGGCCGCCCGCATGGTCAACGGCATCGCGGTGGCGGTGGCCGGGGCGATCGCGCTGCAGATGCTGTTCGCCGGGGTGGAGAGCGACTACACGAAGAACACCGGCTACGACGTCTCGCTGGCGCAGATGCAGGTGACTCTCGGGGACGGGGAACCGCTCGGCCCCTCCGTCGAGAAGTTCCGGCGGACCGAGGGCGTGCGCCAGGTCTACGCGTACTCCGACGGATACCTCGGCGAGCGGCGCACGGATCCGGTCCTCGGCACCCAGGTGACCGTCGCGGACTGCGCGTCACTGCGGGAGGTGGCCACGCTGCCCTCGTGCCGGGACGGCGACGTGTTCGCCGTACGGGGTGCCGACTACGACACCGACACGCTGAAGCTGGCGAAGGCCGGACAGACGCTGTACCTCGACCCGTCCTACGAGGGCGACGTGAAGAACTCGGAGGTGCCCTGGGTGGTGCCGTCGGGTATGAAGCAGGCACAGACCCGCCCGGACCCCACCGGGTCGGAGCGGGGCGGCTTCCTGATCACCCCGAAGGCGCTGCCGGCCGCGGCCGGCGCGGTCCTGGAGGGACAGCTCTACCTCAAGCTCGACGAGTCCGTGCCGGACGTCCGCGACCTGGTGCGGAACACGGCGGCGACCATCGACCCGCTGAAGGAGCCCATGGTCTGGCAGTCGGTCCAGCGGGCCGACCGCTACACCGCGATCCGCACCGGCCTGTTCGTCGGCGCCGCCTGCGTGCTCGCCCTCATCGGCGCGAGCCTCCTGGTCTCGCAGCTGGAGCAACTCCGCGAGCGCAAGCGGCTGTTGTCGGCGCTGGTCGCCTTCGGCACCCGGCGGCGCACACTGAGCCTGTCGGTGCTGTGGCAGACGGCGATCCCGATCGCGCTCGGCCTGCTGCTGGCCTCGGTGGTGGGGCTGACGCTGGGCGCGGTCCTGCTGCGGATGGCGGGCACCGGGGTGCGCGTGGACTGGCCGAGCGTGCTGTCGATGACCGGCGTCGGTGCCGCGGTCGTCCTGGTGGTGACGCTGCTCAGTCTGCCGCCGCTGCTGAGGCTGATGCGGCCGGACGGGCTGCGCACGGAGTAGCCCGCGCGGCCCGCCGGTTCCTTCAGGCTGTTTCCCGGTCGGTGAGGATCGAGCCGATACGGCGCAGAGTCGGCTGGGTCGCGCGGTGGAGCTCGTCCACGTCGATCCCCTCGTCGCCCAGGACGACCATCAGCGCGGTGTCGCCGACGGCGTACACCGCGGCGCAACCGTGGCTGCCGTACGTCACCGTCCGGCGCAGGCTGCCGCGGGCGGTGGCCTCGGCGGTACGGCGGGCGAGACCGAGGCCGGCCGCGGCGAGGGCGGCGAGGCCCTCCGGGTCGATGGAGTCGGCGGTGTCGGCGACGATCAGCAGTCCGTCGGCGGCGGCGACGGCGGTGTCGGTGATCCCGGTGACCTGTTCGCGCAGGCCGCGCATTTCCAGCGCCAGGGCTTTGTGGTCCATGTGATCCATGTGGTCCATGTGTCCGACTCCCCTATCTCTGTGAGCATCACCGAGGGAGGCATGTGTATCAGGCCGGGCGCATATTCCGGACGCGGTATTCCGAGCTGTCGCCGACTGGCGTTAGTTGAGCCTTCCGGTTGCCCAACTGGCTTTGCACAGCGCCCATTTGACAACTACCGGCGTTGTCGTTGCCGTCGGCTGGGGGCTCTGCCCCCCCCCCCAGACCCCCGGGCCTGTGCCCACCCACCACCCGTCTCGGTCGGACAAGAAGTGGCCCAAGACCTCGGCTCTCACCCCGCCGAGACGGGTGGTGCGCGGACTACGACGCCGGGGGCGGTTCCGTCGGCGCCGTCTCCACCGCCGTGGCGCCCCTCGGCCTCGGCGACTGCTTCAGCGCGGCCTCGTGGGAGTACGAGCGCAGATAGCCGACCACCGTGTTCGTGACCGCCACCAACGGCACCGCCACCACCGCACCCCCGATACCGGCGATCATGCCGCCCGCGGCGACCGACAGCACCACCGCCAACGGGTGCACCCGGACCGCCCGGCCCAGGATGAACGGCTGCAGGATGTGGCCCTCGATCTGCTGGACCGCCAGGACCACCGCCAGCACCATGACCGCCGTGAAGACGCCTTGCGTCACCAGCGCGACCACGACCGCCAACGCCCCGGACACGACCGCGCCGACGAGCGGGATGAAGGCGAACAGGAAGATGAAGACGGCGAGCGGGACGGCCATCGGGACGTCGAGGAAGTAGATGCCGAGGCCGATGAAGATGGCGTCGATCAGGGCCACTATCACCGTGCCGCGGACGTACGCCGTCAGTGTCCGCCAGGCCCGCGGGCCGGCGCCCGCCACACCCGGCCGGGCCGCCGCCGGCACCAGCTTCAGCGTCCACTCCCAGATGCGCCGGCCGTCGTACAGCAGGAACAGCGTCGAGAAGGCCGCCAGCAGTATGCCGGTCAGCGCCTCGACCACGACCGTCACGCCCTCCAGGCCCGCCGAGGTGATCTGGTCGGTGTTCGCGCCGACCGCTTCGCGCAGGTTCTCGGCGATGTCGTTGATCTGCTTGTCGGTGACGTGGAAGGGGCTGTTGAGGAGCCACTTGCGCAGCTCGTCGATGCCGTCCTGGACCTGGTCGGAGAGGTTGTCGATGTTCTCCATGACCTGCCAGGTCACGAACCACCCGATCAGGCCCATGACGACGAAGCCGAGGATCGCGGTGAGGGCGGTGGCGAGGCCGCGGGGGAAACCGAGCCGCCGCAGCCGTTCCACCGTCGGCTGGAGCAGCGCGGTGATGAGCAGCGCCGCCACGAACGCCAGCACGACGAGTTGTACGGCGCTGATGACCCGCATGAGGACCCAGAGGGTGCCGGCGAGGACGAGCAGGCGCCAGCCGGCCTCGGCGGCGACCCGGACGCCCCAGGGCACGGCGAGGGCGGGATCCGGGCGGTCCGCGGCGACCGGGGGCGTGGGATCGGCGGGCGGCGGACGGTGGTCGGGCGGCAGGTCGCGCTCCTCCGCCTCCGCGTGCTCGCGCTCCGCCTCGGCCCGGCGCTCGCCGAACCGCTCACCCATGTCGGTCAGTTTGGCGCCGATCCGACCGAGCCACCCTGGCACTGGTGACATGATCCGTCCCTTTTCCCCGTCTGTCCCCACCACTCCCCCTGGCGTCGTCCGCACCGACCGTACATGGCGAAAGCCCCTCCCCCTAGGACGGGGAGGGGCTGCGCGGGGTTGAGCGTTGCGGGCTCAGTACCAGTTGTTGGCCTGCCAGAAGGACCAGGCCTCACAGGGGCTGCCGTAGCGGCTGTCCATGTAGTTGAGGCCCCACTTGATCTGGGTGGCCGGGTTGGTCTGCCAGTCGGAGCCGACCGACGACATCTTGGAGCCCGGCAGGGCCTGGAAGAGACCGTAGGCCCCGGAGGAGGGGTTGACCGCCCGATAGTTCCAGTCGGACTCGTGGTCCACGATGTTGCTGAAGCACTGCCACTGGCCGCTCGGCACCATCGCCTGCGCCATCGCCTGGATCTGCCCGATGGTGTAGGAGTTCTGGACGGGGAAGCTGGAGGAGTCCCGGCTGGCCTTGGCCTTGGCCTCCGCCTCGGCGCGTTCCTTGGCCTCCTGGGCAGCCTTCTCGGCAGCTTCCTTCTTCTCTATCGCGGTCTGGGCGGCAGCCTTGCGGGCCGCTTCCTCCGCCACCTTCTTGGCGCTCGCGTCCGCGGCGATGGCCTGTACGTCCGCCTGCTGTGTCAGCGAGGCGGTCTGCACCTGGGCCTGCTGACCCGCGGGGATGTCTGCGAGGAGCGTCGAGTCGGCTGCAGTCGCCTCGGCGTCGTTGTTCTGCGCGGTGCTGCCCGAGGCAACTCCAACAACGCTTCCGACAGCGGTGACCGCCGTGGCAGAGGCCACTGCGAATCCCCGGACCGAAATCGGGCTCACACGGTTTCCTTCCAGCACCGCCCGCTTCGGTGACCCTGGCGGACGCAATCGTGCCCCTGGCACTGGCCTCCCAACTGCGGGGTCACGGAGGCGCGGGCCCGGTGGGCAACTCCCTTGGGGGGAGCGCCGCGTGGTGAGCGGGCGGCATACGGCGACGGTATGGAGTTGATGTGGTGCTTCTGTAGTGCCGTACCGCTGGGGGTACAGGTGTGCCGTATGCGGGGCCTGACAGGAGTGAGACTCTGCCGTAACCGGACGCCGCAAGGCAATTCTGAGTTGCGTGTGAAAGCTCACATCTCGTTTGGGCCAGGGGATTCCGAGAAAGCTCCACGCGCGAAGGCGCCGCCCGGCTAGGCTCACTGCCTTTCCGAACGGCGCCAACTACCGCGTAACCGGCCCTAATTGGACCGAGCTTCTCAGATGTGCCCATCCTCCAGCATTTCGGTCACAAGGGCCGCGATCTGGGACCTCTCGGACCGCGTCAGCGTGACATGGGCGAAGAGCGGATGCCCCTTCAGTTTCTCGACGACGGCGACGACACCGTCGTAGCGGCCGACTCGCAGATTGTCCCTTTGCGCCACATCGTGGGTCAGAACCACCCGTGAATTCGCGCCGATCCGGGACAGAACGGTCAGCAGGACGTTCCGTTCCAGCGACTGCGCCTCGTCCACGATCACGAACGCGTCGTGCAGGGAGCGGCCGCGGATGTGGGTGAGCGGGAGCACCTCCAGCATCCCGCGCGCGCTGATCTCCTCGATGACCTCGCGGCTGGTGACCGCGGACAGCGTGTCGAAGACCGCCTGCGCCCAGGGGCTCATCTTCTCGGACTCGGAGCCGGGCAGATAGCCGAGCTCCTGCCCGCCCACCGCGTACAGCGGCCGGAAGACCATCACCTTCTTGTGCTGACGGCGCTCCAGGACCGCCTCGAGCCCCGCGCACAGCGCGAGCGCCGACTTGCCGGTGCCGGCCCGGCCGCCCATGGACACGATCCCGACGTCCGGGTCGAGGAGCAGATCGAGCGCGATGCGCTGCTCGGCGCTCCTGCCCTTGATGCCGAAGACCTCGCGATCCCCGCGCACCACCCGGACGTTGCCCTCGGGCGTGACCCGGCCGAGCGCCTTGCCGCGCTCCGACTGGATCATCAGCCCCGTGTGCACGGGCATGTCCGCGGCCTCGGGGACGTAGACCTGCCCCTCCTCGAAGAGGATGTCGACCTGCTCGCCGGGCAGGGTCAGTTCGGACATTCCGGTCCAGCCGGAGGCGTCCGTGATCGCGAGCTCGGCGCGGTACTCCTCGGCGAGGAGCCCCACGGACGAGGCCTTGATCCTGAGCGGGAGATCCTTCGACACAACCGTGACGTCGAATCCCTCGGCCTGCAGATTGCGGGCGACCGCGAGGATGCGGGAGTCGTTGTCCCCGAGGCGGTAGCCGCTGGGCAGGACGCTGGGGTCCGAGTGGTTGAGCTCGACACGGACGGTCCCGCCGAGATCCCCGATCGGGATGGGAGCATCAAGGCGGCCGTGCTGGACGCGGAACTCGTCGAGCAGGCGCAGGGCCTGCCGGGCGAAGTAGCCGAGTTCGGGATGGTGCCGCTTGGCCTCCAGTTCCGTGACCACGACGATCGGCAGCACGACTTCATGCTCGTCGAAGCGGTTCAGGGCGTGCGGGTCGGCCAGCAGGACGCTGGTGTCGAGAACATAAGTGCGCCGGTCTGGCTTGTGGCGCTTTGTGCTGGTCACCACGGAAGGACGTACCCCCTCGGATGAGGTCGGGGAGCGACGGAGTGGAGCTGGACCGGTCGTCGGCCGCTCTGCACGGACCGAGAACCGGCCCTCCGCCTTGTCGTCCGCGCTGTGACCGCACGGTCGGGCTGGTGCAAAGGGCCTCCCGGGCGGACGGCCCCGTGCCGTCCGCTGAGATACGACACCCGTGGTTCGGGCGTCGACCTGCTTGGCTTATGCCCTCGAACATGCGCCGCCATGCCAGTGCATATGACGGCGCGCTGGTGAACTCCTTGTTACTTCCGCCCCAAACGGGGTATTCGGGCGCCCTTCGACGGGTTGGCCGCCCCGACTGCCGGAACGCGGTCGGCTAGCCGCCGTAACGGCGGTGGCGCGCTGCGTAGTCGCGCAGGGCGCGCAGGAAGTCGACCTTGCGGAAGGCCGGCCAGAAGACCTCACAGAAGTAGTACTCCGAGTGGGCCGTCTGCCAGAGCATGAATCCGGACAGCCGCTGCTCGCCGCTGGTACGGATCACCAGGTCGGGGTCGGGCTGGTCGCCGGTGTAGAGGTGGCGGCCGATCATGTCGACGTCGACGGACTCGGCGAGGTCCTCCATCGAGGTGCCCTTGTCGGCGGCGTCGAGGATCATCGAGCGGACCGCGTCGGCGATCTCCTGGCGACCGCCGTAGCCGATGGCGACGTTGACCAGTATTCCGTCGACCTTCTCGGTGGCCTCCTCGGCCTCCTTGATGGTGCGCTGCATGCCCTGCGGCAGCAGGTCGAGCGTGCCGACGTGGTGCACGCGCCAGCGGCCGTCGGCGGCGAGGGAGCGGACGACGTCCTCGATGATCCCGAAGAGCGGGACGAGCTCTTCCTGCGGCCGGTCGAAGTTGTCCGTCGAGAACAGCCAGAGGGTGACGACCTCGACGTCCGTCTCGGTGCACCAGCCGAGGAACTCCTCGATCTTGTCCGCACCGGCGCGGTGACCCTGGGCTGTGGTGGAACCCGCGGCCTTCGCCCAGCGCCGGTTGCCGTCCATGACGACACCGATGTGCTTGGGCACCTGGGCGTGGTCCAGGTGGCCTTCCACCCGGCGTGCGTACAGCCTGACGAGCAGGCTGCGCAGCTTGTCGCGCAGGTTCACGTGATTGTCAGCCCCTCCGTACGGTGGCGGTCCCCGCGGAGCGAAGGGTATCGCGGGCGTGTGGTGTGGGGTGCGGGAGGGTTGCGGCGCCTGTGGCGGCGGGCTCGCCCCCTGGGGAGGTGGCCCCGCATCTCCTACGGGTGCCCCCTGTGAGAACAAAAAACGGGCCGGTCCGTGGGGGGGATACGGACCGGCCCGAGGGGGGGTTTCCACCATAACCCTTCGTAAGTGATGCTGCGTGCATCGGCGTGCCACAACTACTCTCCGGAGTCGCGCAGCGACGGCCCGGTGGCCGTTCGAGGGCCTCTCAGAGGCGGGTTCATGGCCGGAACACAGCGGATTCTCAGGGGAATCGGAAGGTTGCGGGGAGATCCGGGAGGTTCGGTGCGCTTCCCTCTTCCGGGTGACGCCGTGGTGAGCGCGTCTTTGACGCCGGGAGTGTCGGCGGTGGCCGCGGCACCGCTCAGCCCCCTCCACTGCACGGTACCGCCCGCGCAGCTTTGCTCACGCGAATTACCTTGGTCTGAACTTACGTGAGATGTGAGGTAGGGGCGAGCCGCCTGCGATAACAATGTGGAAACCCTGTGGAGGCATGGATATACGGGGCGCACAGCCCGACTGAGCATTTATGGAGGACTCGGACACTCCGAACTAGGACAGGATCTGACCTCGTACCGTCCTACCCTCGCCGCATGACCGTGAGAATCACGTGGGACCAGGCGAGTGCACGGCGGCTGGAACGTCAGTTCCTGGCCAGTCCTGCCAAGGAGGGCACCTCGGCCGCCGACATCGTGGGTGCGATGCTCGCCGCGCATGCGCAGGTGCTGTCCGCGGCGGAGGCGTCGGTGGGCGTACGGAGCACGGGGACGACCCGGGCGGACGTACGGGCCGCACTGTGGGAGGACCGTTCGCTGGTGAAGACGCACGGTCCGCGCGGGACCGTCCATCTGCTCGCCGCGCGGGAACTGCCGCTGTGGAGTGCCGCGCTGACGGCCGTACCGTCCGGGGCGAGTCCCTTCGCACCGGACGCCCGGGTCACCGAGGAGCAGGCGGGGCAGATCGTGGCGGCGATCGGGGACGCCCTGGACGGCGTGTGTCTGACCATCGACGAGCTGAGCGAGGAGGTCGTCGCCCGTACCGGCCCCTGGGCCGGCGACCCGGTGATGCCCGCCTTCCAGGACATGTGGCCGCGCTGGCGGCAGGTGATGCACCGGGCGGGCCAGTCCGGCGCCCTGTGCTTCGGCCCGAACCGGGGCCGCAAGGTGACGTACACCCGCCCGCCGCACTTCGCCCCGCTGCCGGCCCAGGCGGCGGTGCGTGAGCTCGTACGGCGCTATCTGCGCGCCTACGGCCCCTCGACACCGGCGTATTTCGCCAAGTGGCTCGCCGCACCGGGCGGTTGGGCCGGCGGGCTGTTCCGGGAGCTGGCGGAGGCGGGCGAGATCGAGGAGGTCGCCTTCGAGGGCGCACCGGGGTGGGTGGCGGCCGGCGACACCGCCTTCCCCGACGGGCCGGTCCGGGGCGTACGGCTGCTGCCCTACTTCGACGCGTACGGCATCGCCGTGCAGCCCCGTGAGCTGCTGTTCCCGGGAGCCGCGTACCGGCGGGCGCTGGCGGGCGGCCAGGCGGGGAACTTCCCCGTGCTGCTCGTCGACGGGGTGGTGGCGGGGGTGTGGCACCAGCGGCGCCGGGGACGGCGTACGACCGTCACGGTGGAGCCGCTCGGGCGTCTGACGGCACGGCAGGAGCGGGAGTTGGGGGAGCAGGCGGAGCGGGTGGGGGAAGTGCTGGAGGCGAAGGCGGAGTTGGTGGTGGGTGAGGTTACGGCGGGGCCGCACGCGTGACGCAACGGCGTCGGGTTCATGGCTTCGGCTTTCGGGCGTCGAAGAGGTGCCGGGTGCTGTGGGCGACAAAGGGGCCCTCGGACTCGATTCGCTCGTGCAGGGCGCGAAGTCGGGGTTCGTACGCCTCGACGGTGAAGCCGGGGACCATCCAGACGACCTTGCGCAGGAAGTGGACGACGGCCGCGATGTCGTGGAACTCCATACGGAGGCGCTCGGCGCGCAGGTCGACGACCTCCAGGCCGGCGGCCTCGGCGGCGGCGCGTTCGCGATCGGGGTGGCGGTCAGCGCTGATCTCCGGCGGCAGGGGGCCGAGGAAGTACTCGACGAGCTCGAACACGCTGCGGGAGCCGACGTGCTGGGCGAAGTAGGTGCCGCCCGGCTCCAGCACACGGACGATTTCGGGCCAGTTGGGGTTCACGGGATGCCGGCTCACCACGAGGTCGAAGGCCGCGTCCGCGAAGGGCAGCGGCGCGTCCTCCGGCGAGGCCACGACGGCGACGCCGCGCGGGCGGAGGAGCTCGGTGGCCTTGGTGAGGTTCGGCGGCCAGCCCTCGGTCGCGACGGTGAGCGCGGGTGCTTCCGGGGCGGCTGTGCCGAGGGCGAAGTCCAGGACCTCGCCGCCGCCGGTCTGGAGGTCGAGCGCGGCGGTCGCGGCGGCGAGCCGGGCGGCCGCCGAGCGCGCGTAGCCCCAGGAGGGCCGCGCCTCGCTGGCCCGCCCCTCGAACCAGGAGAAGTCCCAGCCCTCGGTGGGGACGGCGACACCCTCTTCGAGGAGCTCCTCGAAGCCGCGTCGCCGCCGCCCGTGCTTCGGCGTGCCGTGGACCGTCGTGGCGGGGTCCGTCGTGCCGTGCTGCTCTGCCATGGGGAGATGGTCCCAGGGCGTTGTCAGTGGCCGCTGTTAATTTTCACACCATGACGAGTCAGGGTGTTCAGGGAGTACCAGAAGTACTGGGAGTACAGGACGCTTCGGGCACGCCGTACGCGGGCGGGGAGAAGGAGACCCTGCGCGCGAGCCTGGACCGCCACCGGGACGCGGTGCTGTGGAAGCTGGAGGGGCTGGACGACGAGCAGCTGCGCCGGCCGGTCACCCCGTCCGGCACGAACCTGCTCGGCCTGGTGAAGCATCTGGGGTCGGTGGAGTACGGCTGGTTCGTGGAGGCCTTCGGCGGCGAGGTCGAGCCACTGTGGTTCGACCCGTACGAGGACATGGTGGTGGGCGAGGACGAGCCGACGTCCCGGATCGTCGACTTCTACGGCCGCGCCCGCACCGCCGCCGACCGCATGATCTCCGCCCTGCCCCTGGACGAGCTGGGCCGTCCGGCCTGGCGCGAGGGGGACTCCATGTCCCTGCGCTGGGTCCTGGTCCACATGATCGAGGAGACCGCGAGACACGCGGGCCACATGGACATCCTGCGGGAGCTCATCGACGGGGCTACGGGGGATCACCGGCCGGGCTGACCAAGGAGCTGACCAAGGGTGTTCCCCGGCGGTCGGAGGTGCAGCAGGGGCGGCTGTCGACGCCCGATCATTGGTCGGCGGTGCGGTCGCGCTCCTTCGGGATGTCCCGCCAGACACGGGCGAACTCGACGGTGGCCTCAGTGGCCTCGGGGTCGGAGTCGGCGGTGGGCCAGAACGCGGTCATGACCTCGTAGGTCACCCGGCCGTACAGGATGGCGCCCATGTGCGGGAGCAGGTCGTTGAAGTGCCGGTGCAGTTCTTCTTCGTCGCGGCAATCGGCGACCACCGTAGTCGCTGTGTCGCGTATGAATAGGGAGGCGCAGAGGGAGAGGTGGGTGGCTCGCGATGGGTCGGTGGCGTAACGGGCGGGGGGAGCTGGTCGTACCCGGCGAGGGCGGGGCCGTCGTCAGGGTGCCGCTGGAGATCGCCGCGTCGTACCGGGCCCGTACGAAGGGCCTGCTCGGCCGGGACTCTGTCGACGGGGCGATGCTCCTCTCCCCCGCCGGCAGCGTCCACACCTTCCGGATGCGCATGCCCATCGATGTCGCGTACCTGGACCGAACGCTCAAGGTCATCGCCGTACGCACGATGGAGCCGGGGCGACTGGGCCTGCCGAGGGTACGGGCCCGGCATGTGCTGGAGGCGGAGGCCGGGGTGATGGCGGGGTGGGGGCTGCGGGTCGGGGTTCGGGTGGCGGTTGAGGTGAAGGCGGAGTAGGAGCCGGCAACTGGTTCGATGGGAGCACCTGGGAGCACTACGGCAGCAGGCCGTGCAGAAGGTCCGTCACCCGCGTCGGGTCCGAAGGGCCGAGATGGCTGGCGTTCGGGAAGTTGTGGACCGTGAAGCGGTTGTCCGGGGTGAGTTCGTCGGCTTCCGCGATCATGCGGTCCTGGAGCTCCGGGGACACGGTCCTGTCCTTGCCACACCGGATGTACGTGCGGGGAACCCGGCCCCACGTGTGCGCGCGGCCCACCGCCCGGCCCGCGTACGCCGTCACCGACTCGTCCGTCTGCATGCCTTCCAGCACCCGCAGGAACTCGGCGTCCGTGTAGTCCGCGCAGATCATCTCTTTGAACACGGCGAGGTCGCGGGGATTGGACGTACGCCAGTTGAGGCGCAGTACACCGAGCTTCTCCGAGTCGCCGACCATCTGCTCCAGCGGGGTGATGGAGCGCTGCCCCTCGGGGGACGCCGTGCACGCGTCCGGGGACGGCATGCTGCGGCTCGGGCAGAAGGCGGCCAGGTAGCAGAGGTGCGCCAGGAGTTCGGGTACGGCGTCCGCGACCCTGCTGACCGAGACGCCGCCCAGGCTGTGCCCGACCAGCACGACCGGACCGCCCAGACGCGCGGCACGGCGTACGGCGCCCGTCACCCGCCGCTCGAAGTCATCCAGGGTGAGCGCGGCGACCGGGGAGGGTTCCGTCGCGAGGGCCCGCAGGTCCTGTGCCTGGTAGGCCTTCGGGATGAACTTCTCGGTGCCGTGCAGCGGTTGGTCCACCGCGACGACGCGGTGCCCGCGCAGCGCCAGCTCCCTGCCGATCGCCGTCCAGAACGCGCCCGCGCTGTGGGTGCCGTGGACGAGGACGTACGTACGGACGGCACGGTGCGTACGTTCCGTCGTGCGGCCTAAGTCGGTCGCCCGCGCCGTACCCGCGCCAACGCCGACCGCGAGGGCGGCACCGCCGGCCGATGCGGCGAGCCGAAGCGTGTGGCGCCGCGTGGGCCTGTCGTTGTGAGTCACGTTGTCTGCCATGCCGACGAGGCTACGAACACCCTGGTCGCCTCACCATGGCTCTGCCCACCCGGCCGACGGTGTACTTGCCGACACCCCGGCCGGATGGCAGGCCCGGCAGATTCCACGAGGGCTCGCTCCACGTCGACGGCCGGCCGGTGGGCGTCGCCTCGAAACCCAGTATTTACCGAAGAACCGGATGATCGGTGTACGGGTTTCCGGCCCTCACTCCGACGACGGCCCGGACGAGGCGAGCAGTTCTTGCAGGTCCCGCACGAGGATCAGGTCGTAGCGGCCGAGGGCGGACAGATGCTCGAAGATCTGTCTCGCTGTCGCCTCCTGGCGTTCCGGGTTCGAGTCGAGATCGCGGACGGTGAGCAGCGAGTCGTACCGCTCGAACGGCATGCCGTGGTCTTCTTCGTACTCATGAGAGAGTTCCACCTCGACCGCCGCGTGCCCGAGGTTCGCCGCGTAGTCGGTGAACTCGTAGGCCACCGACTCCAGAGCGGCCCCGCACGCCGCACCGATGTCATGGAGAAGGCGTCGGCGCGGGTGTCCGGGACTGATGAACACCTGATGATGCGTGCTCATCTCGGGCCGGTATTCCGGGATTTCGCAGCGGAGGTCACGATCACGATCCCCCTGAGGGCGTCAGAACTTGCCCGCGTCAGTCGAGAAAACAACCAAGGGGGGCTTCATCTGGCCCCGCAACCGAGCCAGCTGCGGGTGTCGAGCCGCCACCTCAGGGCGTACCCCCAGAAGATCGGGCCAGTTCTCCAGCAGCGTTGCAGCACCCATCACCAGGGCGTCCCAGTCCGCGTCTTCGGTGCCGCCACGCCGGTCGACCACCAGGCCGATCGTGTCCTTTCGGTCGGCCTCAACGGCCTGCGAGACGGCGAAGATCACCGTTTCCCTTTCCGCCGCTGTCATTCCGTCGAGCCCGAACTCGACGACGGTCGCCTCGTCTCCCAGGCTGCGGAATCTCGTGAAAACATCCGTATCGCCATCGAGCCACAGCTGGAAATTGACTTCTCTGGCAGTATGCAGTGCCAGAGAAGCGAACAGCTCGGATCGTTCGACCGGAACCTGTTCCCCCCATGACTCGGGCCCATTGGTGATGGCGGTAATTGCACCGGTCGACGGGTTGGCGAGCACAACACCGTTGCCCTCAAGCGTTTCCACGAGGCGCTCCACGCCGATGGCAGGTCGAGCCGCTCGGTACCAGTAGTAGAAACCGTCACTCACATCGACTCACCTCGTGAACGTGTGCACATTTCCATCACCCAGTATCTTTCTGGCGAGTCGAAGAGCAGGCTCCGGCGTCCCTTCTTCGAGATAGACCTGAGCCCGTACGCCTTGCTGTTCCGCCGCGTATTTCAGGATGTGGCACTTCTCCCCGAACTTGGCGAGGTTCCTGGCCTTGGCCGGTCCACCCACGGCAATATACGACCCGTCTCCACCGATGACATCGACGTCGGTCGTACCGGCGCCCGGCTTGGTCACCTTCATGCCGGGCTTGCCCGGAGCTCCGGAAGGAATCGTGCCGTCGGTCAGTTCCGCGACCTTCTGTTCACGGGCGGCCCCAATGCGCTCCGCGCGCTCGGGATCTGTTGAGTGCGTCCGCTTGTCCCTGGACGATGACGCTCCTCCGTCGGGTGGTTCGATTCCCGCACCAGCAGATCCCGCAACCATCAGGGCGATCCCCGCGACACCGAGGCGCGTGGCCAACAGGACGCCCTGCGCAGTGAGTCCGCCCACGGTGCCGCCTCCGGCGAGGGCGAGGCCGGCTCCTGGCGGAAAGAGCGCCAGGAGGGAGAGGAGGAGCAGGGCGAAGCCGAGGTAGGCGAGGAAGTGGTCGAGGGCTTCGAGGAGGTGAGTGGTGGGGATGATCCGGCCGTCGAGGCCGACTGGGCCTGCGCTTCGCCAGAGCAGGAGCGTTCCGGTGGTCGCGGAGGCCACCGCCGAGGAGAAGCGGAAGCGGTGGGCGGCGAGGGGTTCGGCCAGGGGTTGGGCGGCTGCTTGGCGCCAGGTGCGGAGCAACATCGTCAACAGCCAGGCCGTCCAGGCCAGGGCGGCTGCCGCGCAGGCCTGGAGAATCTTCGGGCCGGCGCCCGTCGTGAAGTACTCCTGGAGTTCGGCCGTGGACTTGAACGAACCGACGCCCAGGAAGAGGACGGACGGGAGCAGCAGGAGGAAGGGGATCAGGTTCAGGAGGCGTCTTCTGCGGCGGACGGTGCCGGCTCGGGCGGCTCTGATGTGCGCGCGTATGTCGGCCGCATGCCAAGGCTGTGGACGGTCGGTGGCGTCGATCCGGGCGGCTGTGTCGGCCACTGCCCGGTGCAGGGGGTCGAGGTCGGGAAATGGCGTCGCGGGTGCCGCATAGCAGAGGGCTCGGCGTAGGCGTATGAAGCGCACAGCTATCAGCGGGGTCCAGGGAAGGCGCCAGGCCGCGTAGCGAATCAGTGTGGCTGCGGTGTCGCCGTCCGTCCGCTCCCGCGCCAGTAGTACGCCGGGGAGTCTTCGCTTTCCCCGGTGCAGGCAGGTCAGGTCTGCCGTCATCGCGACGAGCAGTGCCAGCAG
The DNA here is from genome assembly GCF_059026085.1 of Streptomyces sp. a15. NCBI lineage: Bacteria > Bacillati > Actinomycetota > Actinomycetes > Kitasatosporales > Streptomycetaceae > Streptomyces > Streptomyces sp. A15. The sequence continues at coordinate 252,655 of NZ_JBWLKM010000001.1, forward strand.
GGTGCCGCCCATAAGTGGCCGCTGAGCGTTTCCAGCCACTTGTCGGCGTCGCCGACCGGGTGCGCGGCGACGTAGTTGTTCAGCGTGTGGTGGGCCACCGCTGCGGCGAAGGGGACGGCCGCCAATGGTTTCCACCGGCTCCGGGCTCGCCACATGACGCCAACTGCCAGTCCTCCCAAGGCGCTCCACGTCAGGTGCGTGAAGGTCGCCACCGTGACCTCGCCTGTCCGGCCGAGCTGCAGTGTGGCCGCAGGGGACGGGAGCCAGGACGTGAACACCTCGCCGGGGCCCGGGATGTACGGAGGGGACAGGCTGTCGGGGACCAGCCAACCGCCGTGGCGGGAGAGGGCGCGGTCCGCGTCCAGGGAGTAGCGCAGGAGTGCTTCCAGCAGGCCGAAGCCGGCACCGAGTGCGGCTCCCAGGACGGTGAAGTCCGTCAGGCCCCACTGACGACGGACCTTTGCGTACAGGCCTGCCAGCAGGAGAGGCGACACCTTCAGCAGTTCCTCCACCCACGGTGCTGTGGTGTAGGCGGTGGTGTTCACGACCTCGGTCAGTGAGCGGCCGGTTTGGGCGGCGATCGTTCGCGTGTAGGCGAGTTCCAGGAGCGCCGTGGCCGTTCCGCAGGCGTACATACCCACGAGGACGGCCAGCAGCACAGTGGAGAGGCGTACGGAGCGTGTGAGCCAGGAGAGCACGCAGAGCTGGACGACTCCGTACAGCGCGGCAGCCGCCATCAGTACGGTCACGCGGGCCCCCGGTTCCCCCATGCAAGAATGTGTTCGCTAACGCGAAGGCAAGATTAGCCCTTCACGGCTGCACCCTCAACGACTTTCGCCTCTTGAGTTCGCTTACCCGAACCCTCAGACGTACGCCTGCGCTCCCTCCCTCGGCAGGACCGCCCACATCCGCGTACCGCCGCCCGGTTCACGCGCGTCTCCGAAACCCCAGTCGCCGCCGCACGCCTTGACCACGCACGCCAGTACGCGCAGGGCCGCGCGACGGCGGGACTCGCAGGCGGAGGCGAGGCGGGGGTGGGTGTGGCGGGCGTGGCCGTCATAGAGGATCACTCGGAGGGCCCCGTCCCGATAGCGGAGGGATACGTAGACATCGGTGGTCGGTGTGAAACGGCAGGCGCAGGACGCCAGTTCGCTGACCACCTGCACGGCCGCATCCGTCACGTCGTCGAGGTCGTGCGCCAGCAGGATCGTGCGGGTCGCTGCACGGGCGATCGCCGGACTCTGTGCGGAGGCGGGGAGCGTGAGGCTGTAAGCGAGGGATTCGGGGGTGGGCGGGATGAGGGGCAGGCCCTCCGTCGCAGTCGAGGGCGGGCAGGACGTGAACGTGGTGGGCGGCATGGCAGCAACTCCTTTGGTGTGGCGGTGGTTTGGGACTGCTGCGGCCGGTGGCCTGTCTCCCTGGCACGGGCCCATCCCTCCCAGGGGAGGAGGTTGCGGGCAGGCTCGCGCGATGCGCTTCCGGTTTGACAGCGGGTCGTAGCCGACCCGTCACCGACTGTACGTGATTTTGTGGCACGTGTGCCACACACTTCAGAACATTGCCTCCATCAGGTTGGACCGGTGGAGGGCGCCAGGGCAGACTGACCTCCCACCAAGCGGGGAGGAAGGTGCAGAATGCCGACACGGCCCACACCGACCGAGCGACAGCGGCGTCTGGGCGCGGAGTTGCGCAGGATGCGGCTCGCGGCGGGCAAGACCACGGAGTACGCCGCGGGGCTGCTCGGGCTGGACCGTACGAAGGTCTCCAACATGGAGTCGGGCATTCGCGCCATCTCACCCGAACGCATCCGGATACTCGCCAGCAATTACGACTGCCCGGACCAGGCCTACATCGACGCTCTGGTCGCCATGGCCGACTCACGCAAGAGGGGCTGGTGGGAGCAGTACCGGGGGAACCTCCCCCAGGGGCTTCTGGACGTCGCCGAGTTGGAGTGGTTCGCCACGCAGCTGCGGACCTTGCAGACCGTGCACGTACCCGGACTGTTGCAGTTGAGCGGGTACGCCCGCGCCATCTTCGACTCCGCGTTGCCGCCGTTGCCCCAATCGGAGGTCGAGCTACGGGTGGCGCAGCGCATGCAGCGGCAGCAGGTCCTGGAACGGAACGACGACCCCGTCTCGTACGTCGCGTACATCCACGAGTGGGCGCTGCGCATGCAGTTCGGCGGGCGACGTGCGACCCGGGAGCAGCTTCAGCACCTGTGCGAGATGTCCGAACGGGAGAACATCGACGTGCGGGTACTGCCAGTCGAAGTGGGAGCCTTCCCAGGAGCCGGCCATGCGGTGCTGTACGCCCGCGGTGCCGTACCCCAACTCGACACCGTGCAACTGGACTCAGCACATGGCGGAGAGTTCACTCACGCCGAGGCACAGCTGTCCAAGTACCGTGCGCACATGGACTGGTGGCACGCCAACTCGCAGGACCCGCAGGCATCACGGGACTTCATCCACGCCATCGCCCGCCAAATCTGAGGAGTCACCACCATGGCCGACATCACCTGGGAAGAGCCCTTCTGCGCCGAGGGCAACAACTGCTTCCGCATAGGCACCGACGCCGACGACAACGCCTATATCGCCGTCGCCGGACAGGAGGAGCACCACCTGACCGACAGCCGCGATGCCCTCCGTACGCTCATCCGGGACATCAAGGCCGGCAAGGTGGATCACCTGCTCTGACACGTCATGGCGACGTCAGTTCGGACGGACCACCTGGGAATGACACCGTTGCGCTCGCTGCACGTGCTGGTGACGCAGGCCGCGGCGCCGACCCCCACTCAGGCCGCGTGTTCTTCGAACGCCACGGTGTTGCTCCCGTCGGAGACCACATGCAGGTCGACCGTGACGTCGAGTGCCGCCGCCAGCCTGACCAGCAGATCCGCGGTGATCGGGAGCAAGCCACCCAGTTCAACGGCTTCCACTTCGTCGGCGGTCATCCCAAGGCGCTCACCCAAGGCCGACTGCGTCAGCCCAAGGGCCACACGACGGTCGTACACCAGCTGCCCCAGTGCGAGCGCCAGACGAATCTGCTCACGCTCCGCAACCACCTCTGAGGGCTCGACGCAGTCCTCATCGGCTCCGCGGTCCCGCGACAGCTTCCAGCGGGTGTGGTTCACAACACCTCCCGGAAATCACGACTGAACTCATCATGCGCTGGTCCATGCTGTGCCTCGCACAGCTCCTTCGCCAGCTTGGCACGTTTGACCTCCGCCTCCTCACGCATTCTGGTCTTCCGGAAGACCGTGAGCAGGACGATCCGCCGACCGGGCGCCAGCCAGTACGTCACCCGTGTGGCATTACCGCTCAGGACGAACCGCAGTTCGCGCACTCCCTCTCCCAGATTACGAGAGTGAGGCTCGCCCAGGGTCGTCGGAGCCCGGGTGAGAAGCTCGGCCTTCTCTTCCGCTTGGCGGTAGTGCTGCGGGGAGAGACCTTCCAGCCAGCCCTTGACTTCCGGCTCCAACTCGATCACGTACGGTTCGATCACCCATCGAACGTAAGCAGTCCTTCGAAGCACGCGCCTCGTCTCTGGAGCATGGTCACTCGAACGAGGAGATCCGCAGCCGGGTGGATCGGTTCGGTCTGGTTCAACGGGGCGACTTCGCCTCCGCGAGAGCGGCCCGGTGAGCGGCGGCGGCTTCCCGCATCCTGCGCCGCATCACTGCGGATTCCTCGTCCGTCACCTCGTGCCCGAACAGCTCGGCGAGGAGGGCACGGGTGCGGTCGGCCCGCTCCCCGATCTGCTCGGGGGTCAAGGTCTGAGCGGCTATCTCCTGCATCAGGGCACGGAGACTGATCCCACGAGCCTCCGCCACGGCGGCGAGCTGGTCACGTACTTCGGCGGGCACGCGAATCATGACGTCGGGCATGCCGTGAGTATGCATGGCGGACACGCCAGGCGCTTCTCAGCTCTCCGTTCGCGGGAAGGAAACCTCCACCCGTCGGTTCTTCTTACGGCCGGACTCCGTCGCGTTCGAGGAGATCGGGTACTGCTCGCCGTAGCCGCGCACCTCGAAGGTGACGTTCGGGTCGTTCAGTTCCTGGTCCAGGACTGCCTGTACGGCGTTGGCGCGCTGCCTGGACAGGACGTCGCCGTGGGCGGAGGAGCCGAGGTTGTCCGTGAAGCCGAAGACGCGGATCTTCGTCGCGTTCTGGGTGTTGATCTCTTCGGCGATCGCGGAGATACGGGCCCTCGCCTCCGCGCTCAGCTTCGCGCTGTCCTTGCCGAACAGCACCTCCGCCTGGAGCGCGAACTTCACGTCCGCGTTGGTGTCCTCGCGGCGTTCGTCACCGCTCTGGTCTTCGACGACCTGCTTGATGTCGAGAACCTTGGCCTCGGCGAGGGTGGCGCCCTCGGGGAGCTTGAGGTCGGGGTCGTTGGCGTCGACGTTGACGGGGGCGGAGGCGGAGGGTTCGGTGCCAGGGGGGACGCTGGGCGAGTCGTCGGCGTGGGCGGTTGTGACGGTGAGGAGGTTCGCGGCGACCATGAGGGAGGCGGCGGTGAGGGTCAGGGCGAGGCGGGGGGCCGTGGGGTTCATGTAGGCCTCACCCAGAGATCGTGATGTCCGCGGGTGCGAACATGGGGAGTTGGAAGGACACCTCGGACGCATCGGCCGGCGGCGCGGGGAACTGCATGAACACGGGGATGGTCTCGCCCGACTTGATGGTCGAGACTCCGGTCGTCGTGAGAGGGCGACCGTCGGTGTCGCGCAGGACGTAATAGCGCTTCTTGCCTTTCGAGTCCACCAACGTCGCTCCGCCGAAGGAACGGCCGTTCCTCAGGATCTCGGTCTCATTGCCACTCAACGTCGAGGGGATGGTCAGTGACTTGTCACCGTCGTTGTTGAGGTTGCCACCCACCGTGACGAAGCCGCCGGAATCGCGATTGGCCGAGGTGATCTCGAGCACCAACCCGTTGGGCCCCTTCAATTCGGCCATGGGGGAATCCGACTGCCCTTCCTGAGCGCTCGGCTGGGAACCGTTGCCCTGAGGAGCCGATGGCGACGACTCCGGCTTCTTGTCGTCCCCGCCTCCACCGCAGCCGGCCACGCCGATGGCCAGACCGGCCGCAACGGTCAACGCGACCATCCTCCTGCGGGCCCTCGTAGTGAACCGAATGCTCATCTCTCCGCTTCCTTCATCACTCGTCGTTCGCGTCAGTCGGCCAGATGGACGTCGAAGAGGTCCTCGGGTTCCGGCAGAACGGTGAGGTCGTCCGGGTCCAGCTCCCAGTTCGCGTCCTTGCACGAGAGCTCTGGTAGCACGTCGTCCCCGGCATCCTCCCCGGGAAGTTCGAACGTGCACAGCGCCTCGATCACCGCGGAGGCGGACTCCGTGGACTTCAGATCATCCGTACCAGGAACGATCGAGTCCCCGACGGGCTTGTTGGTCTGCACCTCGACCGTGTACTCCAGAGGCGTCGGCGACCAGCAGTCGTTCACGACGGCATCGTTCTGCGCGGCAAGCTGGTCAGCACGCAAGCAGGAGTCGACGAGCCCCGGTACCTCACCGTCGAAAATGTCCTGCCACTGAGCGGGATCGAGTACGTCCTCGACCCACTGACCCGCGAGTTGGTCCCGGGTGTCCAGGGCCGCTGCCAGCGCCGCCGCGTCGGCAGCAGTCTGGGCACCGTTCCGATTCGCCGCGGCCTGGCCGACGGCTAGGTAGGCGAACGCGAGAAAGAGCAGACCCGCCACCACCATGATGTAGATGGGAAAGGCCTGCCCTGCGTCAGTGCACCTATGGGGCGGTGACCACATCAACCACCGGTGACTTCGGTGATCTTGTCCGTGATCGCGTCGAAGATCGTCTGCCCGATGCTCGTCCCCGTGATCGCCAACACGATCGCCACCACCACCGCGATGATCCCCAGGTACTCCACCGCGGTCTGCCCCCTGTCGTCGCGGGCGGCGCGGGCCTGAAGGTACGCGATGGTCGTGTTGATCCAGTTGCTCATGGTGTTCCCCTCCGCTGTCGTCGCCATCGACATGCGAACCGTAAGCCGGAACACCCCGCCCTGCCGAGGGCCCCTGGGCCCAATTCCCCGTCAACACAGCTCACCCCAGTTCCCGGTACGAACTCGGTGCCGTACCGAGCCACTTCGCGGCGGCCTGGGAGCGGCTGGTGCTGTGGAGCTTGGCGAAGATGCGGTTGATGTGGTTCTTGACCGTCTTCTCGCTGATGAAGCAGGCGGCGGCGATCTGCTGGTTGTTCATCCCCGACGCGATGAGGTCCATGATCTCCGCCTCCCTCGTACTCAGCTGGAACCGCGACCTCGACGACTGTCCCACAGTTGGTTGCAGTTGCGAAAGCACTTTGGGGAAATTGCGGGGGGCCGGGATGGCTCGCAGGGCGACATCGCCTGGTGGAGCTGGTAGTTCATCATTCACTTGCGGAATGAGCGCGTCCACATTTTCGTATGCAGTAGCACTCTCATGGGTCGCCGCAGCCGCCGCTCGTACGGCCCTGACAAGCTCCGTCACCGTGAACTCGCCATGGACCAGGTAGCCCCCGGCACCTCGGCGCATCGCCTCGCGGACGGTCTCCGGCTCCGCGCTGTAGGTCAGCATCAGGACCGGGGCGATCTTCACCAGGTACGGGAGTGCCGAGATGCCGTCCATGCCGGGCATGCGGACGTCCAGGAGGACCACGTCGGGGCGGTGGTCGCGGGCCGCCTCGCAGGCCTCCTGGCCGTTGGTGGCCTCCGCGACGACGGTGATGTCCGGGCGGCCGGAGAGCAGGGCGGTGAGGCCTGCGCGTACGACCGGGTTGTCGTCCGCCACTACGACCCGTAGGTGGGTGCGGGGCGGCGTTTGCTGGTCCGGCATCTTTCGGCCTCCTCTCAAGGAGTGGGGGGTGGGGTGGGTGTTACGGCAGCCAGGGGCAGTTCCACTCGGACCTCCGTGCCCTTCGCGTGGCCCACCCGGCCGATCTCGATGCGGGCGCCCACGGACGCCGCGCGCTCGACCATGCCGACCAGACCGAAGTGGCCCGATCTGCGGAGGTCTTCGAGGGTGGTGTCGGGCGGGAGGCCACGGCCGTCGTCGTACACGCTGATGCGGAGCAGGTCGCCCTGGACGACGCCCGCGTGGACGTCCACGTGTGTCGCGGACGCGTGGCGGTGGGCGTTCTCCATCGCTTCCGTGGCGATGGCGAGGAGTTGGCGGGCCACGGCGGGCGGGACGAGGGGTGGCTCGGTGGTCTCGCCGGTGGGGTGGTACGTCGCCGGGAGGGTCGTACGGGCGGTGAAGTCCTTGGTGCTGGCGGCCAGTTCGGACAGTACGTCCGTGGCGTGGGCCGGGTCCGACTCGCGGCGCAGGTCGGTGAGGAGTTCGCGGGACTCGGCGGCGGCGCGGCGGGCGGCTCGGGCGACGAGTTCGGCCTGCTGCTTCACGCGGGCCGGGTCCAGGTCCGGCGACCCCGCCGTGTGGGCCAGGCCGTCCGCCGCGAGGGCCACGCCGTGCAGGGTCTTGGCCACGGAGTCGTGCATCTCGCGGGCCAGGCGGGCCCGTTCGGCGCCAACCGCCTCCGTGACGGCGAGGCGGGCCCTGACGGTGGCCAGCGCCTGCGTCGCCGTACCGAAGCGGAGCATCAGGTTGCGCAGGGTGGAGCCCACGGCGCCGGTGATGACGCACAGGCCGGGGAGGAGGAGTCGCTCCGCCAGGCCGACATCGGGTCCGTCCTTCAGGGTCGCGTGGACCAGCAGGAGGATCAGGGACTGGAGCGAGGCGAAGACGGCGGCGCCGCGCCAGCCGTAGACGATGCCGGCGAGGAGGGGTGTACAGACGCTGACGTAGGCCAGGGTGGTGTCCGGGCCCGCGGAGATCAGGAGCAGGGAGCCCAGGAGGGTGTCCGCGGCGAGGAGAGTGGGGTGGCGGAGGAGTAGGGGGCCGAAGCGTTCCCAGTCTCTGAAGAGGACGTAGGAGGTCATGAAGGTGACCACTACGGCCGCGCCGACCAGACGGACGCCCAGGCCGGGGTTGGCGTTGAGGAGCGCGGCGGGGGCGGCTACGGCGATCATCGCCAGGCGGAAGCCGAAGACCTGGCGGCACATTGCCTGTAAGGCGTTCACCTGGACCGACAGGGCGGGTGCGGGTGCGGGTGCCGGTGCGGGTGCGGGAGCGTTTGGGTGCACCCGGCCTTCGGCCGGGTTTTTGGGGTTCCCACCCGCACCACCCGTACTGCTTTCGTCGTCGGGTGCGGGTGGCCCCTGTGGGGGCCGACCGCCGTCGGCGGCTGCGCGTCCTTTCACCCTCAACATGGCCCTACTCCCCCGTAATCGACCCGAAGTCCGTCCCCGAGCCCAGCAGCAACCCCGCCCCCAGCAGGATCATCGTGGCCGGGACCATGAACGTCGTGATCATCATCGTGGCCTTGGGGACCGCCCGGGCCGCCTTGCGGCGGGCGTTCTGGGCGTCGGTCCGGCGCATGTCCTTCGCCAGGGACACCAGCGTGTCGACGATCGGGGCGCCCAGTTCCTCCCCCTGCTGCAACGCCGTCACGAACATGGCGACCTGCTCGGAGTCGTTGCGTCGGCGCAGTTCCGCGAAGGCCTGGCGGCGGCTCATGCCGAGGTCCATCTGGCGGAGGGTGATGCGGAGTTCGTCCGCCCAGGGGCCCTCGTACTTCGACGCCACCCGATCGAGTGCCTGCCGGAAGCCCAGCCCTGCGCTCACCACCACCGCGAGTACGTCCAGGAAGTCCGGCAGGGTCCGCTCGATGACGTCCTTCCTGATCCGGATCGCCGACCAGATGCCGACCTCCGTCCAGAACGCGCCGAAGGCCAGCAGCAGGAGGGCCACCAGGAGGTCGCCCCGGAGCAGGAAGACCAGGAAGCCGACGGCGCCCAGGAAGCCGTAGACCGCCCGGCGGGCCGCGTAGCGGTCGATGGTCAGGCCGCCGGGGTTGCCCGCGAGGTCGATCTTGCGGCGGTACTTCGCGACCTGCTTGGGGCCCATCAGCCGTAGCACCGCGGGGGCGTAGCGCATGCCCATGCGGTCGATGAGGGAGTCGACCGCGCCGGTGCGGGTGGAGCCGACCTCCAGGGCCAGCGCCAGGTCGCTGGGGAGCTTCGCGTCGGCCCGGTACATGCGGATGCCGGCGAAGATGCCCCAGACGCTGAGGCCCATCAGCAGGGCGAGCAAGAGTGCCATCATGTGATCCCCCGCTGCTCAGACGTCGATGCGGGACAGGCGGCGGATGAGGATGAAACCCACCGCGTAGAGCGCGAACGCGATGATCACCGCCCCTTGGCCGACCGGTGAGCCCGTCATGCGGTCCAGCGCGCCGTCCTTCACGCCGTTCATGAGGAAGAGCGAGCCGACGCCCAGGACCGGGACGGCGTACGACGTCATGCTCACCTGGGACAGCTGCGTACGGACCTCGCGCCTGGTCTCCTTCCGCTCCTCCAGCGTCTCGGTCAGGTTCCGCAGGGCGCTGACCACCTGGCCGCCCGCCCGGTTGGACAGGACCAGGGTCGTGACGAGGACGACCAGTTCGCGGGAGGGCAGGCGTTCGGCCATCTCGCCCAGCGCGTCGTCCATCGTCGCGCCCACCGCCAACTGGTTGGCGACCTTGGCGAGTTCCTCCCCCGCCGGGGCCTCCAGTTCCTCCGCCGCCATACCGATGGCCGTCCGCAGGGCCAGTCCCGCGTGGGTCGCGTTGGCCAGGATGCGGGACATTTCGGGGAGTTGGTTGATGAACTTCTCGATGCGTTTCTGGCGTTGCCAGTTGAGGAACTGGACCGCCGCCCAGATGCCGAGCAGCCCGGCGATCGGGCCGAAGAAGGGGGCCAGGGTGGCCTGGCCGACCAGCCAGAGGCCGGCGACCGCGGCGAGCATCGCGGCGAAGAACTCGCCGGGGGTGATGTCCAGGCCGGTCGCCGCCAGGCGGAGTTCCAGCTTCCGGCCGAGATTGGTGCCGCGCAGCCTGCGGTCCAGGTTGCGGAAGCGGCGCCGGCGGCCGGTGAGCGGTATCTGGCCGGCGGCCGACAGGCGTTCGACGAGTGCGGCCCGCTGCGCCTTGCCCTTGGCGTAGGTGTGGACGCCGATCACGGCGAGGACGCAGGTCAGCAGCGCGATGCCGGTGGTGAGGGTGACGAGGGTCTCGAGATCCATGGGGTCGTTCCTACCTGGCTACTCGGGTGGCTAGCTGGTCTGCGGACTGGGCCACGCCGAAGGCCTGGGGCGTGGGCTGGCTCGCCATGTAGAGGCGGTCGGCGGTGCGGCGCGGGATCGGGAAGTACTCGAAGCGGCCGTAGATCCGGCCGTCGGCCGCCATCGGCTGGGCGTTGAAGCGGGCGACCGTGGCGATGCGGTACGGCTCGCTGCCGTGGCTGTCGAGCAGGGCGATCTCGGTGATGCGGCGGACGCCGTCGGCGAACCGGGTCAGCTGGATGATCACGTCGATCGCGCTGTTGATCTGGTCGTGCAGCGCCTCGAAGGGGATCTCGACCTCGGACATCGACGCCAGGGTCTTGAGCCGCATCAGCGCGTCCTCGGCGCTGTTGGCGTGCACGGTGGCCAGCGAGCCGTCGTGGCCGGTCGACATCGCCTGGAGCATGTCGAGGGACTCGCCGCCGCGGACCTCACCGACGACTATGCGGTCGGGGCGCATCCGCAGGGAGTTGCGGACCAGGTCGCGGATGGTGACCCGGCCCTGGCCCTCCACGTTCGGCGGGCGAGACTCCAGGCGGACCACGTGCCGCTGCTGGAGCTGGAGTTCGGCCGAGTCCTCGATGGTGATGATGCGGTCGGTGTCGGGGATGAGACCGGACAGGGCGTTCAGGAGCGTGGTCTTCCCGGTGCCCGTGGCGCCCGAGACGATGATGTTGAACCTCGCCTGCACCAGGCCCGCCAGCAGATACAGCATGTGGTCGTCGAGGGAGCCGAAGCCCGCCAGCTCCTGGAGCGTGAAGGAGCGGGGGAAGCGGCGGATGGTGAGGATGGCGCCGGTCAGGGACAGCGGCGGGATGATCACGTTCACGCGCTCGCCGGAGGGGAGGCGGGCGTCGACCATCGGGTTCGACTCGTCCACCCGCCGGTTCACCGTCGAGACGATCCGCTCGATCGTCTGCATCAGCTGGTCGTGGGAGGGGAAGCGCAGCGGCAACTGCTCGACCCGGCCGCCGCGTTCGACGAAGATCGCGTCCGGGCCGTTCACCATGATCTCGGTGATCGACGCGTCTTCGAGCAGCGGCTCCAGGATGCCGAGTCCGAGCGCCTCGTCGACGACCCTGCGGATCAGCTGGGAGCGCTCCACCGTCGACAGGACCGGACCCTCACGGCTGATGATGTGCCCGAGCACCCGCTCCAGCCGCGCCCGGCGCTCGGCCGCCGCGAGCGAACTCATCTCCGCGAGGTCGATCTCCTCCAGGAGTTTGGCCCGGTAGGAGGCGACCAGGTGGCCGTCCTCGCCCCGGCTGCCGTTCTCTTCCGGGGTGTTGATGCGTGACCGCAGGCTCATGGGTGCGTCCTCAGTGGTCGAGCGGCATGGTGGCGGTCTTCCGGGCGGGGTCGAAGTCCCAGCCGGGGACGACGGACGGGATGTCGACGGTGGCCGTGACGGTGACCTCGTCGGCGCCGCGCGCCTCCGTGCACGTGGTTCCGTCCGCCAGCCAGTCGCTGACCGCGTTCTGGCAGCCGTCCTGGGCGCCCAGGTCCAGCGAGGCGGCGCGCGCTCCGGCCCGGGCGGCGGTCCCGGCCTGCTGGGCGGTGTAGGCGATCAGCCCGATCTGTACCCCCGCCAGCGCGACGAGGATCAGGATCGGGATGAAACCGAGGTACTCCAGGGCGACCTGACCGCGGTCGCGGCCTGTGCGGAGGCGTCCTGTACGGAGGCGTCCTGTCCCGTCGTACGACATCTCAGTCCTTCTCCTCCTCCACGGCACCCGCGTGACCCTCGACCTCGAACGGGAAGCCGATGGAGCCCGGGAAGAGGACGGGGACCTCGAGCGTGACGTCGGCCGTGACATAGCCGCCCGCCGTGTCGCACTCCACCGTGCCGCTCCACGCGTCCGGCAGCTTGTCCAGGCCCGCCTGCTGACACGCGCCCTGCCGTGCACCCGGGTCCGCCGCCGTCGCCGCCCGTACCGCCTCGTCCGCAGCATTCCCCGCGAGCGTGTACGTGTATCCCAGCAGCACGAACTGCCACATCAGCACCAGCGTGAGGATGATCAGCGGGGTCATGCCGAGGAACTCGATGGTGACCTGGCCGTCGTCCCTCCGACCGGCGAAGCGCCTCCGCCCGGGATGACGCATCCCTACCTCCCCAGCTCTCTGCGCCGCCGAAAGCCGATCGCCGACCGGTCGCCGTTCCGCAGCCGGCCGGCGCGGTGGCCGGGCGACTCGGCCCCCTTGACCAGGCCCAGTTCGCCCGCGAGGCCCCACAGGGCCTGTTTCACGGTGCTGCGGTTGTCGAGTTCGTGGACGCGGCCGGCGTCCACCGCGCTCTGGAGTTCCTTGAAGTTGGCGGGGATCGCGGTGCCGGCGACGGCCGTGCCGGTGATCTTCTGGATCAGCGGGGGCTGGATCTCCGTACCGCGGCTGTGGCGGTTGACGACGACCGTCGTCTCCTCGGCCTTGCGGATCTGCAGCCGGTCCCACATCCGTACCGTGCGCTTGGCGCCCCGGACCGCCACCACGTCCGGTGTCGTGACCAGCAGCGCGGTGTCGGCCATCTCCACGGCGGCCGCGCCCGCGCCGCTGAGCTGGGAGCCGCAGTCGACGACGACGATCTCGTAGCGGGAGCGCAGGGCGCTGACGATCTGGCGGGCGGCGCGGTCGGTGACCTCCTCGCCGCGTTCGCCCTCGCCGGGGGCGAGCAGCAGGGCGAGGCCGGTGTCGTGGCGGAAGACGGCGTCGGCGAGGACGCGGGGCGAGATGTCGGTGATGGTGGCCAGGTCGACGACCGAGCGGCGGAACTGGACGTCCAGGAACGAGGCGATGTCCCCGGTCTGGAGGTCCATGTCGACCAGGGCGGTGCTGCGGCCGGACGCCTGGGCGGCGAGGGCGAGTTGGATGGAGGTGAGGGTCGCGCCCACGCCTCCCTTGGCCCCGCTGACCGTGACGACGGTGCCGCCGACGCCGGTGAACACGTCGCCGCCCGCGCCGAGGTGACGCCGTACGCCCACCGACCACTGGGCGACCGCCTGGACGCGGATGGCCAGCTCCTCGTACCCGAGCGGCAGGGCGATCAGGCCCCGGGCGCCGTAGTCCATGGCGGCCTGGAAGAGGCCGGGGCTGGCGTCGGAGGTGACGAGGATGACGCCGACGGCCGGGAAGCGGAGGGCGACCTCGCGGATCAGCTCCAGGGCGGGAACCGGTCCGATGCGCTCGTGGACGACGACGACCTCGGGCAGCTCGTCGATCGACTCGGCGGCGAGGCGGGCGAGGGTGTCGATGAGCTGCGTGGAGTCGGTCACCGGGGCCACCGGCTCGGCGTCCGGGAGCTGGCTGAGGAGTGTGGTGATGGACCGGACCGCGTCCGCGTCGCCGACAGCCGGGAGGATCCTCGTGGGCATGGCGGCCTCTCACTTGTCCTTGGCGAGTTCGTAGGTGCGGTCCTGCTCCGGGACGGTGGTGTCGGTGCCGGGCGCGACGAGCGCGAGCCGGACCTCCTCGGCGAACGACTCCGCGTACGTGATGCGCTGGGCGTCGACGGTGGTGAGCGCGAAGGTGATCGGGACGGCGTCCGTCTCCTGCCGGGTGTTGTCGCTCTCGTCGGGCTTGAGGGCGGTCAGCTTGCCGACGTCGAGGACCTTGGCGTTCGTCACGATAATCTTCGACTGGGCCGGGTCACCCTCGCGCTGCCCCTCGAAGGTGGCGTACACGTTGACCGAGGAACCCGGCGTGATCTTTCCCGCCACTCCGGTCGCCGCGTCGATCATGATGGCGACCTCCTGCTGGCCGGGCTGCAGGGCGGGCTGGTCGACGATCATGTCGCTCTGCAGCAGGGAGCCCGTCTTCAGCGTGGTGACGGCGATCTTGCCGCGGATCTGGGAGAGATCGGTGACGGCGGTCTCGGAGAGCCAGCGCTCGGGCATCTCGGTCTTCTCGAACTGGCCCGCGCTGAGGCTGGTGTAGGGCTGCACGTCGGACTTCAGCCGGTACGCCGTGACCTCGGGGCCGACCTTGGACTTCACGTCGTTGATGACGGACAGCACGCCGGCGAAGGCGCCGAGGGCGCACAGGACCGACAGAAGCAGGAGTATCACGCCGCGGCGCTGACGGGAGTTCATGAACCGTGCAACCTCATTGGGGGTTCGGTCGAGCGGAGTCGGTGGGTGCGGGCGGCCTTCGGGGGGTTACCCAGCGGGAAGTTGGTTCTGGTTCCGGTTCTGGTACCGGGGTGACACAGCTGACGTCGGTGATGCGTGTGGTCCTGCCGGTGCGGGGGCCGTCGCGGAGCAGAAGACGCAGCGGTCGCCGATGAGGTCGATTCCGCACCAGTGACAGATGTTCTGCCGTACCGAGGTGACCAGTTGGTAAAGCACCGACAGGTCGGGCAGGAAACTGCAGAACTCGATCAGCCTGCCGGTCCCCCACCACCGCGCGGACTCGGCCGGCAGCGGGCACTCGCGCAGCCCTTGTACGTTCCACGCCTTGGCCAGCGAGTCGTTGACCCAGTCGGACTGGAGCTGGCCTCTGGCCACCAGCATCGACGTGGCGAACTCCGGGCCCGCGAGGGTGGCCCCGGGCCCGATGCGCTCGAGCTGCGGCTGCGGATGGGCGAGCACCGCGAACTGGCTGCCCGGCACCCAGGACTTGGCGTGCGACTTCAGGCCCACGGGCACCCGGTCGAGCTTGGTGACGGTGCCGAGGAGCGCGCCCGCGTGGATGTAGTGGGTGAGCAGCCGGCCGGCCGAGGCGAGCACGCCCGGACCGAGGTCGCAGGAGGCGAGCTGCCTCAACTGACGTGCCAGGACGGCGAGTCCGAGGGGCGGCAGTTCGGGACGGAACAGGGCGATACGGTCGCTCTCCAGCAGGGACCGTACGGTGTGCAGCCGCCGTTCGGTCTGCTGTGACACCGCCTGCGAGCAGACGACGATCACATGTCCGTGCTGGTCGATCAGTGACTGCAGGACGGCCAGCGACCGGTCGAGCGGCTCGCTGTCCAGGTCCGGCAGGACCACGGCGGGCATGGTCCGTTGATCCTGCGGTGGCAGCGCCATGTCGGCACTGGTCACGGCGATGGCAGTTGGCACGCGCAGCTCCCCGAATCCCATGCCCGTCGGCCCGCCCGGCCCTACCCCGGCGCACCCAGTCGACTTCACTGCGTGACTACCTGAGCACTGTATCCACGCCCCTGTGACCGGAGAACAGCGTTTCTGTGACTTCCTGGTCCTGTTGGGAGCACAAAAGGGGGCTATTTCAGTCCAGATGGGGCGCATGTGCCACGTGATCTTTTACTGCGGGGGGAGTTGACCCCGCAAAAGCACCCCTACCCCTCCCGAGCTCTTGACAGGTGAATTGGTCTGGACCAACTTGTACGCCAGCGGTGGCCACCGTCGTCCTCTCCTCTCCGCCCCTCTCCCCCACCGGAGGCCCAAGTGGACCCCGTACCAGGCATACCCAGACGCACCCGGCTGCTGCTCCTTTCCGGAGCCCTCTCCCTCGCACTGGCCGTGGCCGGCGCGGGCCCGGCGTCCGCCGCGGACGTCAACAACGCGAAGAACGCCGGCTTCGAGTCGGGACTGACCAACTGGACCTGTTCCGCGGGCAGCGGTACGACGGTCCCCTCGCCGGTGCACGGCGGCTCGACCGCGCTGAAGGCGACGCCGGCCGGGCAGGACAACGCGCGGTGCGCCCAGACGGTGGCGGTGAAACCGAACTCGACGTACACGCTGAGCGCGTGGGTGCAGGGCGGGTACGCCTATCTGGGCGCGACGGGCACGGGCACGACGGACGTGTCGACGTGGACGCCGGACTCCACCTCCTGGAAGCAGCTGACGACGACCTTCAAGACGGGCGCGTCCACAACTTCGGTGACGGTGTACACGCACGGCTGGTACGGGCAGGCGGCGTACTTCGCGGACGACGTGTCGGTGTACGGCCCGGACGGCGGCGGGGGCGGCGACCCGGCCCCGACGATCCCGGCGACACCGAGCGGTCTGTTGGTGGCAGGAACCTCGGCGTCGTCGGTCTCCCTGTCATGGGGCACGGTCCCGGGCGCGACCGGCTACCACGTCTACCGCAACGGCACGAAGGTGACGGCGGTGACGGGAACGTCGGCGACCGTGACGGGCCTCGCGGCGTCGACGTCGTACTCCTTCCAGGTCACGGCGACGAACGCGGCGGGCGAGTCGGCGAAGTCGGCGGCGGTGACGGGGACGACCACGGCGTCTCCGGGCGGTGGTGATGTCTCGCTGCCAAAACACGCGGTGACGGGCTACTGGCAGAACTTCAACAACGGAGCGACGGTCCAGAAGCTGTCCGACGTCCAGTCCCAGTACGACATCATCGCGGTGGCCTTCGCCGACGCGACGACCACACCGGGCGCCGTGACCTTCAACCTCGACTCCGCCGGGCTGGGCGGCTACACGGTCGACCAGTTCAAGGCGGACGTGAAGGCGAAGCAGGCCGCCGGGAAGAAGGTCATCGTCTCGGTGGGCGGCGAGCGGGGGACGGTGTCGATCAACGACTCGGCCTCGGCGACGAACTTCGCGAACTCGGTGTACGCGCTGATGCAGACGTACGGCTTCGACGGCGTCGACATCGACCTGGAGAACGGGCTCAACGCGACCTACATGACCCAGGCGCTGCGGGCGTTGTCCGCAAAGGCCGGCCCGTCGTTGATCCTGACGATGGCACCGCAGACCATCGACATGCAGTCCACGTCCAACGCGTACTTCCAGACCGCCCTGAACGTGAAGGACATCCTCACGGTCGTCAACATGCAGTACTACAACAGCGGCTCGATGCTGGGCTGCGACGGCAAGGTGTACAGCCAGGGATCGGTGGACTTCCTGACGGCCCTCGCGTGCATCCAGCTGGAGGGCGGGCTGGCTCCGTCACAGGTGGGGCTGGGGGTGCCGGCTTCGCCGAGTGGAGCGGGGAGCGGGTATGTGTCTCCGTCCGTGGTGAACAACGCGCTGGACTGCCTGGCGAAGGGCACGGGGTGCGGAACCTTCAAGCCGGCCAGGACCTACCCGGAGCTGCGGGGCGCCATGACGTGGTCGACGAACTGGGATGCGGCTGCGGGGAATGCGTGGTCCAACGCGGTGGGGCCGCACGTGCACGCGCTGCCGTAGACTGTCGCAGGATTCTTCGGAGCGGCACCCGGGGCTTCACCCTGCGTGGTGGACACCGTTTTGCTATGCGGCAGTGGCCAGCGTATCCGTTCGCTGCTCGAAGGTGATCGAGCTGACCTGCAGGGTCTTCCGTTTCCGGGCCGCATTAAATGATTCCGCGGCGGCGTTGTCCGCGCTCGCGCCAACCGCTCCCCGTGACCTGGTCACGCCGAGTTCGCGGCATATTCGAGCCGCCATGACCATGTTCGCCAGGAGGTTCCAGTCCGGCTGGTCCGGAACCCGCTCATCACGGTTCTTGTACCAGCCGGGCATGTCCACCACCCAGGCAGCCCACGCTTCGAGGAACCCTTCGAGCGTGCCGTTCTCCCGATCCTTAGGTCGATTCTGGAGATCAGCCAGAGCATCGGCGAGGAATCGGGCGAAGTCCTCGCGCGTTCTCACGAGATCTGCCTGTTCATCCAAACTCATTCGCTTCCCCCTGAACCACGATAGATGTGCGCGAGATGAGGATTTCGCGGACTGGTACACCGACATGCTCAACGCCCACCCGGTCGTCCTGGGAGATTGGCGGGTTTGGGCCAGGCGTGCGGCTGCGAGAGGCCGTTGAGCAGGCGCTATGAAACGCGCTGATGGCCCAAACCCTCCAATCGTGGCCCCGTTGCCCGGGGCGGAAGGTAGGGCCGGCGTCCAGCCTACGCTCCGTACAACACGGCACTCGCCCTTGGCAGGGTCGCCCACATCCGCGTCCCGCCGCCGGGTTCTCGTGCCTCGCCGAAGCCCCACATACCGTCGCAGGCGCGGCAGACGCAGGCCAGGACGCGGAGGGCTGCGCGGCGGCGGGTGTCGCAGGCGGTGGCGAGGTGGGGCTGGGTGTGGCGCGGGTGGCTGTCGTAGGCGATCAGGCGGAGGGTGGAGGAGCGGTAGCGGAGGGAGAGGTAGAAGGTTGGGGACTCCGTGAACTGGGCGGCCGTTGCGGTGAGTTCGCCTACTGCTCGTAGGGCCGGGTCCAACATGTCTTGCAGGTTGTGAGCCCTGAGGATCTCCCTCGTCGCCGCTCTCGCCAGCGCGGGGCTGGCCAACGCGGCCGGGAGCGTGAAGCTGTAGGACAGGGTTTCGGCAACGGGGGCGGTGGGGTCGGCCGCGAAGGTGGGGGCCACGGGGCAGCGGGAAATGGGCATGGCGGGACTCCTCGAATGTGTGCGGGGACTGTCGTGCGGTGATGACGGCGGCCGGTGGCTTGTCTCCCTGGCGCGGGCCCACCCCTCCCAGGGAAGGAGGTTGCGGGCAGGCTCGCGCGATGCGCTTCCGGTTGCCAGGTGTAGCTGACGCGCTACTCAATGCACCGAAGGCGGGGGCTATTTTGTTCCCTGATGGTGAAAGTTGGATCCTTCCGTGCTTCCGCCGCGCGGTCAGGCGGCAGACTTCCTACGACCGCACGCGGAGGGATCGGCATGGCAGCGAGGACTTCACCGACGGAGCGTCAGAAGCGACTTGGCGCCGAGTTGCGCAGACTGCGCATGTCAGCGGGCATGACGGCGGAGTACGCCGCCGGGCTGCTTGGAGTGGACCGGGCCAAGATCTCCAACATCGAGACGGGTATCCGCGGCATCAGCGGGGAGCGCGTGCGTACCCTCGCCTGCAACTGCGACTGCCAGGACGAGCGGTACGTCGATGCACTGGTCGAGATGGCCCGCACCGGCCAGCGAGGCTGGTGGGACAAGTACCGCGGAGCGCTTCCCAAAGGGCTGCTGGACATCGCCGAGTTGGAGGCGAACGCCGTCCGGATGCGGGCCGCCTACTCCGTGCACATCCCGGGGCTGTTGCAGACTTCCGACCACGCACTCGCCATCTTCCGGGTGGTCATTCCGGAGCTGCCGCACCACGAGGTCGCCCTGCGTCTTGCTCACCGCGTGGAACGGCAGCAGGTGCTGGACGGCGACAACGCGCCCGACTTCGTCGCCATCGTGCATGAGGCCGCGCTCCGGATGCGGTTCGGCGGACCGGAGGTTGCCAGAGCTCAACTCGACTATCTGGTCAAGAAGTCCGAGCAGGACAACGTGACGCTGCTGGTCATCCCGTTCGAGGCAGGTGCGTTTCCCGGGGCCGGGCAGACCGTGCTGTACGCGGAGGGACCCGTGCCGCAGCTGGACACCGTTCAGATCGACAACTCTCACGGACCCGATTTCCTGTACGCGGAGGCCCAGTTGGCGAAGTACCGTGCCCACCTGGACTGGATGGAGGGCATCGCCCTGTCGCCTGCAGCATCGCGCGACTTCATCCGGGGCATCGCCACCGACCTGTGAGGAGAAGCCCGATGATCGAGATCACGTGGGAGGAGCCGTTCTGCGGTGAGGGAAACTCCTGCTTCCGCCTCGGCACCGACCCCCAAGGCAACGCCTACATCGCCATAGCCGGCTCCGAGGACACCTACCTCACCGACTCCCGCGAAGCGCTCCGCACCATGATCCTCGACATCAAGGCAGGGAAGGCAGACCACCTCCTCTGACCGCGCCCCCTCCGACCCGCCCGCCCCGACCTACCCCATCGGCCGGTAATACCCCAGCACCGCCGGCAGCTGCCCGAACCACTCCCCCAGCAGCTCCCTCGGTTTCGCGTCCACAACGCACTCGTACACGCCGCCGTCGACGTGGACGACCGCCATCATGAGGGACTTGCCCGAAGGGCTCGCCTTGTAGTGGACGCTGCGGACCTCCGGCCAGGGGAACTCGGCCTCGTGGCCGTTGATCTCGAAGACGACGCCCGAGGCCTCGATCGCGATCGAGCTGTGGCGGTCGACCGCGAGGAACTCCGGACCCGTTACGACGGGTTGGGGCGGCGGCGCGTACGCGTACTGCGGGGGCGGTGGGCCGAAACCCGGCGGGGGCTGGTGGCCGTACGGCGGCTGCGGTCCGTTCGTCGCCCCGTCGTTCATGGTCTGTCCGCTCCTCGCGCCTCACCGATGGTTCGGACGCAACCTACCCTCCCGTCGCCCGCCGGACCCTCCCGCCGAGCAGCCCGTGAAGTCGTCGTGAAACATTTCCGGGGGCCCACCGCATCAATAGGGGTGAGAGCACAGTCGGGGCACAGCGCAGGGGGAGCACATGAGGAAGGTCCTGGCGGATCAGTACGCGGAGTTCGCCGCGGCGCGCGCGGCGCATCTGTACCGGTCCGCGTGTCTGCTCACCGCGGGGGACACGCATCTCGCCGAGGACCTGGTGCAGGAGACCCTGGGCAGGCTCTACATCAGCTGGCACCGGGTGGCCCGCGTCGGCAACCCCGCCGGGTACGCGCAGACCGTCCTCACCCGGACCTTCCTCACCCACCAGCGGCGCCGCAGCAGCACCGAGCGGGCCACGGACGTGCTGCCCGAGCGGGCCGACGGTGCCCACGGCGACGTCTCGCTGCGGCTGACGCTGATGGAGGCGCTGGCGCGGCTGCCCGCCAAGGACCGGGCGGTGGTCGTCCTGCGGTACTGGGAGGACCGGTCCATCGAGGAGACCGCCGACGCGATGGACGCCAGCTCGGCCGCCGTACGGACCCGTTGCACCCGTGCCCTGGGGAGACTGCGCGAGCTCCTCGGCGAGGACCTCGCCGAGTACGTCAGTCCCTGACCCACAGTTCACCAACGACCTTCTCCAGCCTCCAACCACGCCGAAACGGTGGTTTGTCATGCCCGTAGAACAGCACAGCGACCCCTTCGAGGACCGGCTCGGCACCGCGCTGCGTCAGGCCGGACACACCTTCGACCCCGACGACGGCGCCGCGCTCGCCGCCGCCGGACATGCCCGCGGCCGCAGGCTCCGGCTGCGGCGGCGCCGGGCCGCGGTCGCGGGCGGGGCCGCGAGTCTCGCGCTCATCGGGGTCGGCGGGGCACTGCTCCTGCCCGGTGACGACTCCCAGGAGCCGCAGCAGCGCTCCGTGGCCTCCGGGACGACCGCCGCCCCGACACCGACCGCCACGCCTCTGTCCCTTTCCCGGGCCGACATGATCCGTACGTTCCAGGAGCTGCTCCCCGAGGGCCAGTTCGGCGAATCCGACGCGCGCGGCACGGGCGAGGAGCTGCCGCCGTACGCACGTGTCGTGTTCGACGACGGCAAGGGCGCCGCGAGCATTTCCATGAGCCTCGACCGGGTCGAGCCGGGGAGCGATCACGCCCGGCAGATCGCCGAGTGTCCGGACAAGGTGCTGACGCCGTACGACAGTTGCAGCTCCAGCAGGCTGGCGGACGGCTCGCTGCTCAAGATCTTCCAGGGGTACGAGTATCCCGACCGGCGCGTCGACACCAAGCTGTGGACCGCTGATCTCGTGACGCCGGACGGGCACTACGTCGGCGTGAGCGAGTGGAACGCGGCGGCCGAGAAGGACGCGCCGGTCAGCAGGCCCAACCCGCCGCTGTCGAAGGCGCAGTTGAAGGCCCTGGTGTCGGCCGGTGTGTGGCGGCAGGTCGTCGACGCGATGCCTGCGGACTCCACGAAGCCGGATCCCTCGGTGACGGAGACCGCTCCGGCGGGTGCCGACGGAGCCGCCATCAGGAAGACCCTCGCCGCTCTGCTTCCGAAGGGAGTGGAGGTGCTCGCCAAGGGCGGGCAGGACACCGAGTACGCCTATCTCGTCGTCGATGACGGCAAGGGCAAGAGCTTCGTCCAGGTCAACGTCCAACCCGACATGCGGGACGTCGCGGACCAGCTCTACGGCTCCGGCTCCGAGACGCTGCCCGACGGTACGCGGGTGACCATCCGGCAGGGCCCGGGCGACGACAAGGCCGGGTCAGGTGTCGTCATGTGGACCGCCGACACCATGCGGGCGGACGGTTTCCGCGTCGTGATCAGCGCCTTCAACGCCGGTGGCCAGAACAGCGACGCGACCCGCGAGACGCCCGCCCTCACCATCGCGCAGCTTCGGGAGATCGCCCTCAGCCCGAAGTGGGACGCGCTGCGTTAAGGGCTCAGAAGAACTCCGACCACGGCTGGTCCCAGACCTGCTTCACGCACAGGACCAGGAACAGCAGGCCCGCGGTCGCCAGCATCGCGTTGCTCAGGGCGCCGTTGCGCCACTCGCGCGGGGTGCGGGCCGAGTTCAGCAGCCACATCAGCGTGCCGGCCAGGAAGGGGAGGAAGGCGGCGCCGAGTACGCCGTACAGGATGATCAGGCGGAACGGCTGGCCCTGGAAGAGGAGGATGATCGGCGGGAAAGTCAGCCAGAGCAGGTACGCACGGAAGGGCCACGACTTCTCCCGCGCCCCGGACGCGACCTCCTCGCCCTTCACCTCGCCGCGCTTCTGATAGCGCGCCACGAAGTCCGCGAACATCAGGCTCACGCCGTGCCAGACACCGATCAGGGACGTGAAGGAGGTGGCGAAGAAGCCGATCAGGAAGAACTTGGCGGTCGCCGTGCCGTACTCGTCCTCCAGGATGTCGCTGAGCTGGATCAGGCCCTTGTCCCCGCTGGCGATGGCGACGTTGGCGGAGTGGAGGAGTTCCGCGCCCACGAAGAGCATCGAGACGACGAAGATGCCGGTGGTGGCGTAGGCGACGCGGTTGTCGAGGCGCATCACCTTCATCCACCCCGTGTTGGTCCAGCCCTTGGCGTTGACCCAGTAGCCGTACGCGGCCAGCGTGATGGTGCCGCCGACGCCGCCGATCAGGCCGAGGGTGTTGAGGATGGAGTCCTTCTCGTCGGGGAGGACGGGGAGGAGGCCGGCGAAGGCGTCGCCCAGGTTCGGGGTGACGCGGATCGCCAGGTAGACCGTCACCACGAACATGACGCCCACCAGGACCGTCATGACCTTCTCGAAGACCGCGTACTTGTTGAACCAGACGAAGACCAGGCCTACCAGGCCGCAGGCGATGCCCCACCACTTGAGGTCCATCACGTCCGGGAACAGCGCCTGGAGCGGCAGCGCGCTGGACGACATCGCCGCGGCGCCGTAGACGAAGCCCCAGATCACGACGTAGACGACGAAGAACCAGGTCGTCCAGCGGCCGAGGCTCGCCCAGCCTTCGAAGAGGGTGCGGCCGGTGGACAGGTGCCAGCGGCCCGCCGCCTCGGCGAGGGAGATCTTGACGAGGCAGCCGATGACGGCGGCCCACAGGAGGGTGTAGCCGAAGTTGCTGCCCGCGATGAGGGTGGCCACGAGGTCGCCGGCGCCTACGCCCGTGGCGGCGACGACGATTCCGGGGCCGATGTATTTCCAACTGGACTTGCGGGGGGCTGGGGTGGCTGCCGTCCCTGTCGCTGTGTTGTCCGTGGTGTCCGCCATGCCGATCAAGAAAGCGCAAAGCGGACGAGGACACAAGGGGGCGTGCGGTGAAGGAAAAGGGTGGTCCGGGACGGGCCCCGGAGGCTGGGCGTGCCGCCGGGGCCCGGTCTGTGGCTCCGGGGTGGGCAGCCCGGCACGGTTGTCCCGGGCGTCCGGAACTCGCGGATGCTACGGCTGTCGCCGACCGCAGCCGTCGGACCCGCACGTGCCGAGCTCGAACCAGACGGTCTTGCCCGGCCCGTCCTGGTGGCAGCCCCAGCGCAGGGCGAGCGCATCCACCAGGAACATCCCCCGGCCGCTCTCCGAGGCGCCCGCCGCGAGCACCTGGGGAGTGCGGCGGCCGGAGTCCGCGACCTCGCAGCGCAGGACGCCGTGGGCGGCGGTCAGGGTGAGCCTGAAGCGGCTCGCGGAGTGCAGCAGGGCGTTGGTGGCCAACTCGCTGACCAGGAGCTCCGCCGCGTCCAGCACCTCCTCGCGGTCCGCCAGTCCCCATCGTTCCAACTGCCTGCGGACCTCGGCGCGGGCCTCGCGGACGGCGGAGGGGCGGGGGTCGTACTCGACGCTCAGATGGCCTGCTCCCAGGGGAGGCTGGGGGTAGGCGCCGTATCTGGGGTCGGGGTCCGGGAGGGATCCCCCGGAGAGTTGCAGCATGCTTTCAGGGTGGCCTCCCCGGGCTGGTCGGACACGGGGAGGACTACCCGATTCCGTACCTGTACGGCTGATTCCGTGGGTACGGCTACGCGGTTGCGTGGGTACGGCTACGCGTACTGGAGGCGGACCGTCGACCCGGCGCCCTCGTCGCGGACGTCGACGTACGCGCACACCTGGCGGGCGAACCACAGTCCCTGTGCGGGGTCGAGTTCGTCGGTGGGCGGCGGGACGAAGCCGGCGAGGGGATCGTCGACGCGGCGGGCCATGCGCAGTTCGCAGACGCAGGACGGGGCCTCGCCCCACAGGAGCGTGCCGGTGACCGGGCCGACGGAGGCCGCCGCGGCGGTGACCGACTCGGCGAAGAGCTCCGCGTCCGCGACGGCGAGTCCACGTGCCCGGGCCCGTCGGCGTACCCCTTCGGCGTCCGGCCGTGCGAGCGGTTCCGCGTCGGCCGGGGGTGGTGGCAGGGGTACGGCGTCCAGCTCGGCGGCGATGCGGGCCGGGTCCTCGTACACGCCGGTGTCGGGGTGCGTGCGGCGGGCCGCGTCGATGATGGCGGGGCCGGCGGTGCGGGTGTCGTAGGCGCACAGGGCGGTGGTGGCGAACGGGGCGAAGAGGAGGTTGGCGAGGGCCTCGTAGCGGATCCACTCGGCGGACTCGCGCGGGGAGCGGCCGGCTCGGCCGTTCCATACGGGTTCCATGAGGAGGTGGATGCGGCCGGCGGGGGCGGCGTGTGCGGCGAGGTAACCGGCGCCTTGCGCTACCGCGTTGGCGGCGGATCCCGTGTACCAGTCGGTGTGCGGGACGAGAGCGACGTCCTTGGCGTCGGGGCCGAGGGCGTTGTGCAGGAGGTCCAGCTTGTCGGGGGCGGCGATGGCTACGGGTGGGGATTCGTTGGTTGCGGCGAGGCCTTCGGTGAGGAAGGGGAGGGCGGTGGCCAGGAAGTCGTCGTCGGCGCCGAAGACTGTCATGCGGTGGTCGAAGGTGTGGGGGGTGGGGGCGGGAGCGGGTTGGTGGGTCACGTGGGTCGTCCCTTTCGTGGGGTGGGTGTGACGGTGTGGGGGGTGAGGGTGGGTGGCGCGGCCCGGCGCTGCGGGTGCGCGCCGGTGCGGCCACCCGTGCGGTGGGTGTGACGGTGTGGGGGGGGTGAGGGTTGGTGTCGCGGCCCGGCGCTGCGGGTGCGCGCCGGTGCGGCCACCCGTGCGGTGGGTGTGACGGTGCGCGGGGCGGGGGCTGGGCGGGGGTGGGTCGCGCGGCCCGGCGCTTGCGGGGTGCCGCGCCTCTTTGGGTCGGGAGCCGCCCCAGCGGCACGACTGCCCGCAGCTACGGCGGCTGCGGCGGCTACGACCGTCCGCAGCCATGGCGACTACTGCGGGCTACCGCAGCCCACAGCTCCGGCCGCTACGACGGCCGCGACCGTCCGCAGCTACGGCCGCTACGACGGCTGCGACGGCCCGCAGCCCATGCCGGCTGCGGCGGCTGCGGATCGTCAGCGTTGGGCTGTTACCCAGGCGGCGATCTGGCTGCGGTTGTTGAAGCCGAGTTTGGTGAGGATGCGTTCCACATGGCCTTCGGCGGTGCGGCGGGCGATCACCAGGCGGTCGGCGATCTGTTGGTTGGCGAGGCCTTCGGCGACGAGTTCGGCGACCTGGGCCTCTCGGCGGGTCAGGCGGACTTCGGGGGTGGCGTTCGACGGGGTGCGGGCGGAGGGGTGTTCGGGGAGGTCGGGTTCCTGGAGGGCGTAGCCGACGATCTCGGTGAGGCCGAGGGCGGCGCCTTGGTCGTAGGCCTGCTGGAAGGAGGACCGGCCGACCGCGTCGAGGGCGCGGCGTTCGCTGTCGAGGCGGATGGTGCTCAGGGCGGGCGAGCCCCAGCGGTCGCGGTCGACGGCGGTCCAGACGCGGTCGGCGCCGCCGAGCAGGACGGCCGCGCGTTCGTGGGCGCCGCCCTGGGTGGCGATGAGGGCGGCCAGATCGAGAGTGAGGGCGATGCCGATGAGGTCGTGGACGGCGAGTTTGAGGCGGAGGGCCTCGCGGGCGTGCCGTTCGGCGCGCGGCCAGTCCCGCTTCACGGTGTGGGCGAGGGCGAGCATCCGCAGGACGTAGGAGCGCACCCATTCCTCGCCGTGTTCATCGCAGAGACGCAGGGCCTGGCGGCAGACGTCGACGGCCCGGTCCGCCTGCCCCAGGAAGCCGAGGGCGCAGGCGAGTTCGACCTGGCCGAGGCCGACGAGGCTGAGGTGCTGGCCGGGACCGCGGCCGCGGGCGACGCCCGCCTCGAAGTGGGCCAGCGCGGCGGGGAGGTCGTCGGCGAAGAGCCGGATGACGCCGATGACGTAGTCGGCGTGGGCGGCCTCGGCCGTGTCACCCAGGCGTCTGGCCAGGGCGCGGGCCTCCTCGGCTCTGCGGCGGCCCCGGGTGAGGTCCTCGGGGCACCCGGCGAGCAGCCCGGCCACCCACAGGCCCCGGGCGCGCTCGCGGGTGGGCTCGGGGTTGGCGTCGAGGGCGCGGTCGAGCCAGTAACGGCCCTCGCGGGGGGCGCCGCAGGCATGCCAGTAGAACCAGAGGGTGCCGGCGAGACGGAGTCCGGCCAGGGCCTCCCCCCGCGCTGTGAGGCTGAAGTCCAGCGCCGCCCTCAGGTTGTCCTGGTCGGCCCGCAGCCGGGCCACGATCTCCCGTTGGCCGGGGCCGAACCAGGCGCGTTCGCAGGCGGTGGCGAGGGCCTGCATGCGGTCGGTGTGGCGGCGGCGGGTGGCGGGTTCCTCGCCCGGCAGCTGCCGTAGTCGGTCCAGGCCGTAGTGGCGCAGGGTGTCCAGGAGCCGGTAGCGCACACCGTCCGGGCCGGGCTCGCGGCACAGGACGGACTTGTCGACCAGGCCGGCGACGGCCTCCAGGACGTCGTAGGACCGGATCCGCTCGCCGTCGGCGCAGACCACCTCGGCCGTCTCCAGGTCGAAGCCGCCGGCGCAGACCGACAGCCGGGCCCAGACCAGCTGTTCGCGCGCGGTGCACAGGTCGTGGCTCCAGTCGACGGCCGCACGCAGTGTCTGGTGGCGGGGCAGGACGGCGGGGCTGCCGGCGGACAGGAGGCGGTAGCGGTCGTCGAGGCGTTCCAGGAGCTGTTCGACGCCGAGGACGCGCATGCGGACGGCGGCGAGTTCGATGGCGAGCGGGAGGCCGTCGAGGCGGTGGCACAGGCGGGCCACGGCGGCCCGGTTGCCGGCGGTGAGCCGGAAGCCGGGGGCGACGGCGGCGGCGCGGTCGGCGAAGAGGGCGAGGGCCGGGTAGCCGTGGGCGGCGGAGAGGTCGCCGTCCGGGTCGGGGTCCGGCAACGGCCGTACGTCCAGGAGGTGTTCCTCGGTGAGGCCGAGGCGGTGCCGGCTGGTGGCGAGGACGCGGACGCCGGTGGTGCCGCGCAGCAGGGCGGCGGCGAGTTCGGCGCAGGCGGGCAGCAGGTGTTCGCAGTTGTCGACGACGAGGAGGAGGCGCCGGTCCCGTACGTGTGCGACGAGGGCGTCCAGCGGCGGCCGGTCGGAGTGGTCGTGCAGGCCGAGGGCGTCGGCGGCGGCGAGCGGGACGAGCGCCGGGTCGTACAGGTCGGCCAGGTGCACGAAGCGCACGCCGTCGGGGAAGGCGCGCTCGACGCGGGCCGCGATGCGCGCGGCGAGGCGTGTCTTGCCGACGCCGCCGGGTCCGGTCAGCGTGACCAGCCGCGCCCGGGCCAACAGCTCGCGGCCGTCGGCCTGTTCGCGGCGCCGGTCGACGAAGCTGGTGGTCTCGACCGGCAGCTGACCGTCCCGTCCTGGCGCTGATCCGCCCATGATCAGCCTCCCGTTGCCGAATCCTCACTTTCTCCGGAGTCCGGCATATATGCACGCGGGGGTCACACCCGCGAGTGCACTTCACCGAGGACCGCACCCCGGGGCGCCAACGCGCGTACACTGCACGGCTTTTCCTACCGAACTTTTCCTACCGAACACTTCACGCCATCGTGTCTTTATTCACCCTTGACCTGCTCATGCCATACGCAGACGATGAGCGGCACACCCGCACCAGTTCGTCGCTGAACCACCCCCCGCTCCACTCCCCCCTTCCGGAGATCCCGGAAGTCCTGGAGAAACTAGGAGACTTCATGCGACTTCGCATACGCGGCTCGGGCGCCCGCCCCGGCAGACGGCGCGCCGCCGTCGCCGCCGTCGCCTCGCTGATGGCCCTCGCCCTCGCGGCCCCGCTCTCCGCGAACGCCGACAGCGCCCCGAAGGCGGCCCCGTCGGCCGACGACATCCGCCAGTACGAGGTGCACATGCACTCGGACTCCAAGTCCCGTACGGCGCTTCAGCAGTCCGGCGTGACCGTGGACGACGCCGACGACGAATCGGTCTACATCTCCGGCCGCGCGGACCAGGTGAAGAAGCTGAAGCAACTCGGCTACGACGTCACGCCGATGGGCGCGGTGCCGGACCGGTCGAACGGCGAGGACGACGTACGGCTCCTCGACTTCCCCTCGGCCGACTCGCGCTACCACAACTACACCGAGATGAACGCGGAGATCACCACGCGGCTCTCGGCGTACCCGAACATCATGAGCAGGCGCGTGATCGGGAAGTCGTACCAGGGCCGGGACATCGTCGCCATCAAGATCAGCGACAACGTGACGACGGACGAGTCCGAGCCCGAGGTGCTGTTCACCCACCACCAGCACGCCCGCGAGCACCTGACGGTGGAGATGGCGCTCTACCTGATCCGCGAGCTCGGCGCGGGCTACGGCTCCGACTCCCGGGTCACCAGCATGGTCAACAACCGCGAGATCTGGATCGTGCCCGACCTCAACCCGGACGGCGGCGAGTACGACATCGCCAGCGGGTCGTACCGGTCGTGGCGCAAGAACCGGCAGCCCAACAGCGGTTCCTCGTACGTCGGTACGGACATGAACCGGAACTGGAACTACCGGTGGGGCTGCTGCGGCGGGTCCTCGGGGTCACCGTCCTCCGACACCTACCGGGGCACCGCCGCCGAGTCGGCGCCGGAGGTCAAGGTCGTCGCCGAC
The DNA here is from genome assembly GCF_059026085.1 of Streptomyces sp. a15. Taxonomy (NCBI): domain Bacteria; kingdom Bacillati; phylum Actinomycetota; class Actinomycetes; order Kitasatosporales; family Streptomycetaceae; genus Streptomyces; species Streptomyces sp. A15. The sequence goes on from NZ_JBWLKM010000001.1 coordinate 281,873, forward strand.
TTCGTGCGCAGCCGGGTGGTCGGGGGCACGCAGCAGATCACGGCGGCCATCGACTTCCACACCTACAGCGAGCTGGTGCTGTGGCCGTTCGGGTACACCACCGCCGACACGACGACCGGGATGACCGCGGACGACCGGAACGCCTTCGCGACCGTCGGCGGGAAGATGGCCGCGAGCAACGGCTATACGCCGGAGCAGTCGAGCGACCTGTACATCACCGACGGGTCGATCGACGACTGGCTGTGGGGCAACCAGAAGATCTTCGGGTACACGTTCGAGATGTATCCGTCGTCCAGTGGGGGCGGGGGGTTCTACCCGCCCGACGAGGTGATCGAGCGGGAGACCTCTCGGAACCGGGATGCGGTGTTGCAGTTGCTGGAGAACGCCGACTGCATGTACCGGTCCATCGGGAAGGAAGCGCAGTACTGCAGTTGAGTGCGTCGCTCTGACGTGCCGGCCGCAGGGTCCGCGCCGGGCGTGCTCACGCCCGGCGCGGGCCGCGCCGGGCCGTGCCTGAGTACCCGTACTCAGTCGGCGTCCTTGTCCGCCTTCTTCGCCTCGTCCGCCTGCTCCGCTTCCGTTTCGACGTCGGCTTCCGCGTCCGCTTCGACGTCGGCTTCCGCGTCCGGTTCGGGGGTGGCTTCCGCGTCGTCCTCGAAGTACGCGTCGAGGACCGCGTCCAACTGCGCTTCCCACTCGGCGAAACGTGCCCTGGCCGCCGCCTCGATCTCGATCGGGTACCAGCGGCGGTCGGGGGTGTGCACCGTGATGGTGAACCGCTTGCCGAAGCGGGGGGACTCCGTCTCGACCGCGCCGATCTCGTCCCAGCGGAACTCGCAACTCTGGTCGTCCAGGGACAGTCGTACGCCCTTGTGGTCGGCGACGAACTTCGCGCGGCGGTCGGACGCCTCGAAGACAGGGCCGCCGGGGGTCTCCTCCTCGTCGGCCCCGTCAATCTCGTCGGAGTCGTCCGACGCCTCCGGCGCCTCGGGGGCGGCCTCCTCTGCGACGGCTTCCTCCGAAGCGACCTCCTCGGCCTCTTCCGGTTTGGCGTCCGCCGGCTTCTCGCCGGACACGGGTGAGGTGAGCCCGGGGACGAAAGCCGGATCGAATCCGGCGCCTTCCAGGGGCTGGCTGCTCGAACCTATGCGCTGCTCCACAGCGGGCAGTATGGTCGACAATCCTGTGTCGTACACAGCCAGCCCCCACTTCGTTATCAGACGACTACAACCGGCGGCCTAGAAGGTGGCCCGCTGCTCGCAGGTCGCGACGATGCCGTCTCCGGGGTCGCCGGTCGCCCTGTCGAAGTCGCCGGGGGCTTCGCCGCAGTCGACCGTGTCGCGCGGGTTGCCGTCGCGGACGTTGACCGAGTCGTTGCCGCTGCCGGTCCGTACGGTGTCGTCGCCCGTCCCGGCGTCGACGCTGGTGTTGACCGGGGCGTCGACGAAGATGCTGTCCCCTTGGTCGCGCAGGGCGACGTTGAGGCGGGTGACGGGGAGGGGGCCGCAGTCGACAATGGTGTTGTCGTTGGGGTTCGGCCGCGTGCAGCCCGGGCCGGCCGCGACACCTGCGCTGTCCGTGATGATCAGGCGATTGTTTTCGACGCGGACCGTGACGGCGTTCGGCACACCCCAACGGGCGTTGAGCTGAACGCTGCCGTTGAAGCGGGCCGCCGTGGAGCCGGGCGGCTCCTGGGCGACGGCGGGGGTGGCGAACACGGGCAGGAGGAAGCCCGCGACCAGAGCCGGTGCGGCCGCTCGCTTCAGGGTGTTGCGCTCGATCTTCATACTGTTTCTTCTCTCCCTCGGTCACGCGTTCGGAGAAGGCGCCTTCGTTCGACGACCTCGGCGCCAGTGAAACAGTACGTGTTCACATGAGCACATTCTGTTACGCACGTTCGAGTGGTGGGCCCGGCCCGTGCGAGGCGTGGGCCCACCGCACGACCGCTACACGAACAGGCTCAGCACCGCCGCCACCACGAAGCCCACCACCGACAGCACCGTCTCCAGCACGGTCCACGTCTTCAACGTGTCCCGCTCGCTGATGCCGAAGTACTTCGCCACCATCCAGAAGCCGCCGTCATTGACGTGCGAGGCGAAGATCGAGCCCGCCGAGATGGCCATGATGACCAGGGCGACGAAGGCCTGGGAGTGGTCGCCCTCGGCGAGGAGGGGGGGCACGATGCCGGCCGTCGTCACGATCGCCACGGTCGCCGAGCCCTGCGCGACCCGCAGGACCACCGAGATCAGGTACGACAGCGCGATCACCGGGAGGCCGACGTCGTTGAAGGTGTCGGAGAGGGCCTGGGCGACGCCGCTGGCCTTGAGGACGGCGCCGAAGACGCCGCCCGCGCCGACGACCAACAGGATGTTGCCGACGGGCTTCAACGAGGCCGTCGACACCGTCTCCAGGGACTTGCGGGACCAGCCGCGGCGGATGCCGAGAAGGTAGTACGCCAGCAGCAGGGCGATCGTGAGGGCCACGAACGGGTGGCCGAAGAACTCGATCACCGAGCGACCGGTGGAGGGGTCCAGGGCGATCGACGAGAAGGTGGCGGCGAGGATCAGGATCAGCGGCGTACCGATGATGCCGAGGACCGTGCCGAGCGGTACGGGGGTCTCCCGGGGCTCCACGCCCGTCTCCCGCTGCTCGTTGACGACGGCGAGCCTGGCCTCCGCCGCCGCCTCCACCATGTCCTGCGGTACGGCGACGAAGATCCGCCGGCCGATCCACGCCGAGAACGCCCAGGCGGCCAGCACGGCCGGGATGCCGCAGACGATACCCATGAGGATGACCCAGCCGAGGTCCACGTGCAGGAGACCGGCAGCCGCGACCGGGCCGGGGTGCGGGGGCAGGAACGCGTGGGTCATCGACAGGCCCGCGAGCAACGGCAGGCAGTAGAGCAGGATCGACTTGCCCGAGCGCTTGGCGGCGGCGTACACGATCGGTGCCAGGACGAAGATGCCGACGTCGAAGAAGACCGGGATACCGAAGATCAGGCCGGTCAGGCCCATCGCGAGGGGGGCTCGCTTCTCGCCGAAGAGATTGAGCAGCCTCGACGCCAACACCTCCGCCCCGCCGCTGACTTCGAGGATCGCGCCGAGCATCGTGCCGAGGCCGATGATGATCGCGACATGGCCGAGGATGCCGCCCATGCCCGACTCGATGGTGGAGACGGCGTCCGACCGCTGGACCGTGCCGAAGAGTTCGGTGACGGACAGCCCGGCGAGCAGGCCGACGGCTATGGAGACGGCGAGGAGGGCGACGAAGGGCTGGAGGCGGGCCTTGATGATCAGGAACAGCAGGAGGGCGATGCCGAGGGCTGCGACGGTCAGGAGACCTGCGGTGCCGTCGATCCAGAGGAGCAGGCCTCCGGTGTGGGGTGGGGTCTCGGGGGTGGGGGTCGCCGCGAGCGGATAGGACATTGGGGGTCCTCTGCGTAAGCACATACTCAGGGGGTCTGGGGGTCTCCCCCCAGAGGGCACAGCCGGGCAGGGGGGATCGCGGCACGGCACCCCGGAGGGCGCCGTGCCGGGTACGGCGTGCGGGAGTTGAGGGGGCGTCAGCCGGGCTCAGCCCAGGACGGCGAGTGCGTCGATCTCGACGAGGAGCCCGGCGGGAAGGCCGACGTAGACCGTCGTGCGGGCGGCCGGGGGCGCGGTGAGGGCCTGCTCCTCGAAGTACGTGTTGTAGATGGCGTTCATCTCGGCGAAGTGGTCCACGTCCGTGAGGTAGACGCGGATCATCATCACGTCGTCCCAGCTCGCGCCGCCCTCCTCCAGGATCGCCTTGACGTTGGCGAGGGTCTGGAGGGTCTGCTCGCGCAGGGTCGGCCCGGCGGGCGTGGGCGGCTTGCCCTCCTCGGCGGGGAGGAAGCCGACCTGGCCGGCGACCTGAAGGATGTTGCCCTTCTTCACGCCGTGGGAGAACTTCGCGGGCGGGGTGGTGTGGGTCTTCGGAGTGAGCGCGGTCTTCTCGGTCATGTCGGTCATCAGGTGGCTTCCTTGACGGGGGTTCTGCCGGAGTACTCGCCGCTGATCGTGTCCGCGGTGCGGCGGACCAGCGGCAACAGGGTGAGGAGTTCGTCCGCGGTGACGACGACGTTCGGCGCGGAGACCGACATCGCGGCGACGACCCGGCCGTCGGCCCCGCGGATCGGCGCGGCGACGCAGTTGATGGACTCCTCGTGGCCACCGAGGTCGGTGGCCCAGCCCTGTTCGCGCACCTTGTCCAGCTCCCGCAGGAACGCGGGGGCGTTGGGGGTCGAACGGGCCGTGTACATGGGGTAGTCGAGCTTGTCGGCGCGGGCGCGGCGCTCGGGTTCGGGCAGGTCGGCGAGGAGGAGCTTCGCGACCGCGGCGACGGTGATGGCGACGGGCTTGCCGATCCGGGAGTACATCCGCACCGGGTACCGGCTCTCCACCTTGTCGATGTAGAGAACCTCGTCCTCCTCGTGGACGGCAAGGTGGACGGTGTGTCCGCACTGTTGGTTGAGGCGGACGAGGTGGGGGTGGGCGATCTCGCGGATGTCGAGGTTCTCCATCGCCTCCTGGGCGAGGGCGATGAGGCGGGCGCCGAGGCGGTAGCGCTGGTCGGACTGGCGGTAGACCATGCCGTGCTCATGCAGGGTGCGGAGGAGGCGCAGCGCGGTGGACTTGTGCACCCCGAGGCGGTCGGCGACCTGCCCCAGGTCGGCGGGGCCCTCGGCGAGCAGCGGCAGGATGTTCAGCGCGCGGTCGACGGTCTGGCTCATGGCGTACGTACCTCCTCCTCGGCCCGCTGTGCGGCCTGTGTCCAGCCGGGGCCGAGTCGAAGTCTCCCCCACGCGTCGTCGTCGAGGGCGGCGAGGCGGTCGGCGTGGGGGCGGGTGGGGGGCGTCGCCAGGTCGCCGGGGGCCGTGAGGGCGGCGGCGGCCCAGAGGTGGCCGTGGCGGATTCTGTCCCGCACGGGGAGTCCGCGGAGGGTGGCGGAGAGGAAACCGGCGGCGAAGGCGTCACCGGCGCCGACGGGTGCGACCACGTCGACGTTCAGGGCCGGGACGAAGGTAGTGGGCTGTTCGGCACCCGGGGTTGCTGCCGGGGGGTGGGTCGCGCGGCCCGGCGCTTGCGGGGTGCCGTCCGCGCCCACCCTCCCCCACTCTCGGCTTCGCTCGAGCGGGGGGACCCCCATCGCCCCAGCGGCACGACTGCCCGCGGATGGGCGGCGTGGCTGGGCGCCGTCCGCGCCCGCGGCCTCGAAGACCGTTGCCCCCTGCGCCCCCTCCTTCACTACCAGCACCTCCGGCTCCGGCAGCGCCTCCCGTATCGCCTCCGGTCCGCCCGCGACCCCCCACGCCTCCTCCGCCTCGTCCTCCCCGACGAACACGATGTCGGCGCCGCGTGCCAACTCCAGCAGCACCCTCGGTCCGTCGGTGTCCTGCCACAGGCCGGCGCGGTGGTTGACGTCGAAGGAGACCAGGGGGCGGTCCGGGCGCCGGGCGGTGAGCTCGCGCAGGAGGTCCAGGCAGCCTTCGGACAGGGCCGCCGTGATCCCCGACAGATGCAGCACCCGGCCCGCCCGCACCGCCCCCGGGTCCACGTTGCCCACCGACATCGCCGAGGCCGCCGATCCCGCCCGGTAGTACGCCACCTCGTGGGCGTCGGTGGAGCGGTCGCCCGCCGTGCGGAAGTAGATGCCCGTCGGACGGGTCGGGTCCCGGTGCACGGTGGAGACGTCGACGCCGTAGCCTCCGATCATCTCGACCAGGTGGTCGCCGAAGCCGTCCGTGCCGACCCGGCTGACCCACCGCACGGAGTGCCCCGCGGCGGCCAGCACGCAGGCCACGTTCGACTCCGCGCCCCCGATCCCCCGCTCGAAGGACGGAACATCGGCGAGGCGGCCCGGCCGGGAGGGCAGGAACGTGACCATGGACTCGCCGAGCGCGACGACGTCCACGACGTCGGGGGCATTGCAGGGTCCGCTGATGGTCACGATCGTCGTAGCTCCTGAACCTTGTGCGGGGGGCGGCGGCTCCGTTGACCCCGCGTTGGCCGAGATGTTAGACAGCAGTAAGCGATATATGCAATGAGCGTTGCAGTTAGCGCAACGCACCTGATCAGGGAGGCTCCATGGCCAGCGAAGCGCTTGCCCGCCTGGCGGAGGAACGCGTCGACCACCGTTTCAAGGGCCTCCCCCCGGACACCGACGGCCTCACCGTCGGCGAGCTGGCCGCCCAGCGCCGCAACCTCTTCACCGACGGCTTCGCGACCCCCGTGCTCGCCCTCTCCGCCGAGCGCCTGGAGCACAACCTCCGGCTCATGGAGACGTACGCGGCCCGCCACGGACTCGCCTTCGCCCCGCACGGCAAGACCTCCATGGCCCCCCAGCTCTTCCGGCGCCAGATCGAGCACGGGGCGTGGGGCATCACGCTCGCGGTGCCGCACCAGGTACGGGTGGCCCGGGCCTTCGGCGTCCGGCGGGTCTTCCTCGCCAACGAGCTGGTCGACGCGGCCGCCCTGCGCTGGATCTCCGGGCAGCTCGATTCCGACGACGACTTCCGCTTCCTGTGCTACGTCGACTCCGTGCGCGGCGTCGAGCTGATGGACGCCGCCCTGCACGGCGCCCGCCGCCCCCTGGACGTCGTCGTCGAGCTCGCCGCCGGGGAGGGCGCCCGCACCGGTGTCCGTACGGAGGCGGAGTGCGCGGCGGTCGCGGACGCGGTCGCGGGGGCGGGGGCACTACGCCTCGTCGGCGTCGCCGGTTACGAGGGCGAGGTCCCCCGAGCGGACCCCGAGCGGGTGCACGCCTGGCTGCGGCGGCTGATCGCGCTCGCCGTCGACTTCGACAAGGCGGGGCGGTTCGCGCACACCGACGAGATCGTCGTCAGCGCCGGCGGCAGCGCCTGGTTCGACGCGGTCGCCGACGTCTTCGCCGAGATCCCCGAACTCTCCGTGCCGGTACTGAAGTTGCTGCGCTCGGGCGCCTACGTCTCGCACGACGACGGCCACTACCGCAAGATCACCCCCTTCAACCGCGTCCCCGAGGAGGGCGCCCTGGAGCCCGCCTTCCGGCTCTGGACGCAGGTGGTGTCCCGGCCCTCCGCCGAGCAGGCCTTCACCAACGCGGGCAAGCGGGACGCGGCGTACGACCTCGACCTGCCCTTCGCCCAGGTGGTCCGCCGGGACGGCGTCGAGCGTCCGGCCACCGGCATCGAGGTGACGGGCCTGTCCGACCAGCACGCCTGGCTGCGCACCGCCCCGGAGGCGGACCTGGAGGTCGGCGACTGGCTCGGCCTCGGCCTGTCCCACCCGTGCACGTCCTTCGACAAGTGGCCGCTGATCCCGGTCGCGGAGGCGGACGGCACGGTCGTCGACTACATCCGTACGTTCTTCTAGGAGGTCCGGCGTGGAAGAGCTCGTCATCCGGGACGCGGACGTCGTGGACGGCTCCGGCGGTCCCTCGTACCGCGCCGACGTGGTGATCGACCACGGCCGCATCGTGTCGATCGTCCAGGAGGCCGCGGCGGCCGGCTGCCAACGGCCGAAGGCGGTCAGGGAGCTGGACGCCGAAGGGCTCGTCCTCTCCCCCGGCTTCATCGACATGCACGCCCACAGCGACCTCGCCCTCCTCCGCGACCCCGACCACAGCGCCAAGGCCGCGCAGGGCGTCACCCTCGAAGTCCTCGGCCAGGACGGGCTGTCGTACGCGCCCGTCGACGACCGCACACTCGCCGAGGTCCGCCGCGCGATCACCGGCTGGAACGGCCACGGCGACGACGTCGACTTCGACTGGCGGTCGGTCGGCGAGTACCTCGACCGGCTGGATCGCGGGATCGCCGTGAACGCGGCCTATCTCATTCCCCAGAGCACGGTCCGCGCGCTCGCCGTCGGGTGGGAGGACCGGGAGGCGACGCCCGAAGAGCTGGACCGCATGCGGCAGTTGGTCGCGGAGGGCATGGAGCAGGGCGCGGTCGGCATGTCGTCCGGGCTCACGTACACCCCCGGCATGTACGCCAAGGACGCCGAACTCACCGAACTGTGCCGGGTGGTGGCCTCGTACGGCGGCTACTACTGCCCGCACCACCGCTCGTACGGGGCCGGGGCGCTGCAGGCGTACGAGGAGATGGTGGACCTCACGCGCGAGGCCGGCTGCCCGCTGCATCTCGCGCACGCCACCATGAACTTCGGCGTGAACAAGGGCCGCGCGCCCGAGTTGCTGACCCTCCTGGACGACGCGCTGGCCGCCGGAGCCGACATCAGCCTCGACACGTATCCCTACACGCCCGGCAGTACGACGCTGGTGGCGCTGCTGCCGAGCTGGGCGAGCGAGGGCGGCCCGGAGGAGATCCTCAAGCGGCTGACCGACGAGGAGAGCGCCGAACGCATCCGGCACCATCTGGAGGTCGTCGGCGCGGACGGCTGTCACGGGGTGCCCGTCGAGTGGGACACGATCGAGATCTCCGGCGTGACGGATCCGGGGCTCGCGGACTTCGTCGGCCGTACGGTCCAGGAGTCCGCCGAGCTGCGCAGTGAGGCCCCTTGGGTCACCGCCCGCCGGCTCCTCCTCGACGACCGGCTCGGCACGACGATCCTCCAGCACGTCGGCCACGAGGAGAACGTCCGGGCGATCATGCGACACACCGTGCACACCGGCGGCTCGGACGGCATCCTCCAGGGCGCCAAGCCGCACCCGCGGGCGTACGGCACCTTCCCGCAGTATCTCGGCCGGTACGTACGGGAGTTGGGCGTGCTGTCCCTGGAGGAGTGCGTCGCCCATCTCACCGCACGCCCGGCGGCCCGGCTGCGACTGCCGGACCGCGGGCTGGTCCGCGAGGGGTACAGGGCGGACCTCGTGCTGTTCGACCCGGCCACGGTCGCGGCGGGCTCGACCTTCGAGAACCCGCGCGTGCTGCCCACGGGCCTCCCGTACGTGCTGATCGACGGCCGTTTCGTGATCGATGACGGCCGGCGGACGGACGTACTGGCGGGGCGGGCGGTGCGGAGGACGCCCTGACCCTTACGGCTCTACGGCTCTACGGCTCTACGGCTCTACGGCTCTACGGCTTGGGCAGGACGCAGCCGCTCGCGCTCAGGCTGAGCTGGTTGCCGGTCGTGAAGCAGGCCGGGAACTGGTACGTCTCCTGGGCGTAGTTGATGCCCTGGCGGACGGTGACGTTGCCGCTCGCGTCGACCTCGCACGGGTTGTTCACCGTGCAGCGCTCGCCGTCCTCGTTGCCGGTGTTGTTGACGGCGACGACCTTGCCGGTGGCCTGGTCGACGACCGGCGAGCCCGAGGTGCCGCCGATGGTGTCGCAGGCGGAGGTGTAGCGGACCGAGTCCTTCCAGGTCCAGTCGCCCTCCTTCATGGTGTGCACGAACCCGTCGATGCTGCAGCTTTGAAGTGCTCTCCCGGCTGAAGCCGGGAGATTCCTGCCTACCTTGCGGCAGCGGGCTTGACGCGCTGCGCGCGCCTGACGACTGCCCTCCCGGCAGCCGGGATGAGCGCGTGGCCCATCCGGTACAGATGCAACACGTTCCGGGCCGCGTTCCAGTCGGCGTTGCCCGACCAGCCGCAGTCCGGGTTCTTGCACACGAACACGGCCTGGGACTCCCGGCTGCCGGGCGTGATGAAGCCGCATGCGGAGCAGCGCCGGGAAGTATTGGGGGCCGGGACCTTGTGCAGGGCGCCGCCGTGCCGGGCGGTCTTGTACGCCAGCATGGTGACCGTGCGGCCCCATGCCTCCCCGCTGATGGAGCGGTTCAGCCCGGATTTCTGGGCGACGTTCTTCCCCGGCTCTTCGATGGTTCCCTTGGCCGACTTGACCATGTTCGTGATGGTGAGTGCTTCGACCACGACTGTGCCGTAGGTGCGGGCGATGGCGGTGGTCGTCTGGTGCTGCCAGTCCAGGGCCCGGCGCTTGGCTTTCGCGCGCAGTCCTGCGATCTGGTCGTAGGTGTGGTGCAGCTTGCGGCTGGCGCGCTCGCCGGGCCTGCGGTACTGCTTACGCCGCGCGGCGCGCTGCTCCAAGTGCAGGAGCTTCGCCTTCTCCTTGCCGGTCAGCCATTCGCCGTGCTCGTACGTCTCACCGTCCGAGAGGGCGATGGGCACGGTGACGCCCACGTCGATGCCGATGTCCGGCCCCTGGTGGGGCCCGGGCCTGACCTCCAGGGTCTGGACACGGAAGGCGATGTGCCAGCCGAGCGCGTCCTTGATCAGCCGCGCCCCGGTGACCCGGTTCTCCGTGCTGGCGTGCTTACCCACGGGCAGGTCCTTGGTCCACCGGAACCGGACCCGGCCCACCTTGGGAATGTTGGCCATGCCCCACCGGCGGTGCACACGGGTGATGTTCAGGTCCCGGCCCTGCGGAATGTCCACGGACATCACCGTGCGGAACCGGCCCTTGAAGTTCGGGGCGTCGGCACGGCCGTCCCAGCAGTTCTTCCACGCCTGGAAATACGTCTTGAGCACCGCTTGCGCGGCCTGCGCGGGCAGGACGGCGAGAAAGTCGATGTCCTCGCGGGCCTGGCGTATGGCGGCATCCGCGTTCGCAAGAGTCCGTTTTTCCTTCGGCATCATCCGCCACCAGGCGTGCAGCAGGTTCCACATGGTGCGGGCCGCGTGCGCCTGATCATCCGCTGCGCGAACCCCGGCAGGAGACAGCACAAGCCGGGCACGGTGCCCGAACTGCCGCTTGACCAGGGTGTCTTGACTCACAATCGAGAACCTAGCATTGGTTCATGTCACCGCGCTGGAAGCCTAATCCCGATGTCAGAACCGGGCGCCATGTTGTCTACAACCTGCACGTTCACTTGGTTTTCGTCACCAAGTACAGGCGGAAGGCGTTCACCGACGCCATGCTGACCCGCACCGAAGAGATCATGCGGGAGGTCTGCGCCGACTTCGAAGCCGAGCTGAAACAGTTCAACGGCGAACAGGACCACGTGCACCTGCTCGTGCACTACCCGCCGAAGGTGCAGCTTTCCAAGCTGGTCAACTCCCTCAAGGGCGTCAGCTCCCGCAGGCTGCGCCAGGAGTACGACAGCCACGTCCGCCGGTACCTGTGGGGCGGACACTTCTGGTCCGGCTCCTACTTCGCCGGATCGTGCGGCGGAGCACCCCTGACCGTCGTCAAGCAGTACATCGAAAACCAACAGCGCCCCGTCTGACCGCCACCCCGGAGGCGCAGAGCACTCCGGCGCTCCGCGCCTCCGACCCAAGGATGACCTTCACCCCCGCCCTGAAGGGCGGAGCACTGGCCAAGATCAGAGGTAGATCGTGGCGTCCGTGTCGGTCATCGTCGAGTAGGCGATCTTGCTGGCCCGCAGGGTCGCGACGCGGGTACCGGCGGAGTTCAGCAGGCCGAAGGTGCGGGTCGACGCCCGGTTGACGATCACCTCGCCGGGCTCCGGGAAGCCGCTCTCCAGGCAGTGGCCGTTGGTGAGCACCAGCGCGGGGGCGGTGTCCAGGGAGTTCGGGAAGCGGACGACCGAGCCGGAACAGTTGCTCAGCGCGACGGTCCCGGCGAGGGTCACGGCCTGGAGCGTGGGCGACGCGGCCGTCTTCGTGTCCGCCTTGGCCGCGGGTGCGGTGGGCGCGGGTGCCGCGACAGCGGGTGCCGCGCCCGCCCCGGCGATCACCAGGGCGAAGAGTGCGGCGACGAGAGGCTTTCTCATGTGGGGGTCCCCTCTGCATGACGAGGGTGACCGGAGATCTTCCGGTCACCCGCTGTTTTGTCATGCGCATTGTGAATGGAGGGGTGCTGGGGGCAAGGAGGCGTTTTCGGCCTGGGGACGGGGCCGAAAACGCCTCCCCGGCTTGGCGGCTACTTCGGCCCTTTCGTGCTCCCCGGCCCGCGTCCCTTGCCGTCGGAGTTGCCCGGAGCCGAGTCGCCCGGGGAGGCGGTGGAGGTGGCCGTGGGGGTGGAGGTGGTGGCCGGGTCCGTGGACGACGACGTGGCCGAGGGCCCGCCGGACTTCTTCTCGTCCGGCGAGGCGCCCTTCGAGGCGTCCGACCCGTCCGTCGCCGTACCGCCCGGCCCCGCGGTGTCCGGGGAACCGGAAGACGCCGGGCCGTCCGAAGGGGACGAGCCCGTCGGATCGGCGGCGTCGTCCCGCGCGGATCTCGTCCCGTCACCCTTGCCCTGCGGTCCGTCCGAGGAGGACCCCGAGAACGAGAACCCGGCGATCAGCGCCGCCGCGGACACCGCGCCGGCCGCACCGGCGGCGACCACCACGCGGCGCGACCGCCACCGGCTCGGCTTCCGCCGTGACCGCCGGTGCCCCTGGCCGGAACCGCGGACCGGCACCAGTTCGGCACCGACCACCGGCCCGCCGCCCGGCACCGGCCCGGCGACCGCCACCGGGGGCAGCTCGGCCGTCTCGTCGTAGGCGTTCTGCCAGCCGTGCGCGACGGCCGGATCGACGTACGCCTCGTACGGGGGCGTCGGCTCGGCCCGCGGAAGGTACACCTTCGGTACCTCCTGCGGCTCGCCGCCCGCACCCGTGCCGTGGACGCCGGTCGCACCGTCGGCGCCGTACGCCCCGTTGTCGTACTGAGGTGGCCTGGACATGACCGCGCATTGTAGAGACGGGAGGGGCCCATGGGACAGCCGTCGGCGATATCCACCCAAACCACCGCGTCTCACGTGGCGGAAAACACGGCCCACGAAGCGTTACCGGGCCGTAAGCTCCCAGACATGCAGGTGATCCAGTCGACCAAGCTCGCCAACGTCTGTTACGAGATCCGGGGCCCGGTTCTCGAGGAGGCGATGCGCCTGGAAGCGGCAGGTCACCGCATCCTCAAGCTGAACACCGGCAATCCGGCCGCGTTCGGTTTCGAGTGCCCACCCGAGATCCTGGAGGACATCCTCCGCAACGTCTCGTCGGCGCACGGCTACGGCGACGCGAAGGGCCTGCTGGCCGCACGCCGGGCCGTCGTGATGCACAACCAGACCCTCGGCATCGAGACGGACGTCGAGCACGTCTTCATCGGCAACGGCGTCTCCGAGCTGATCGTGATGGCGATGCAGGGGCTGCTGGACGACGGGGACGAGGTCCTCGTACCGGCCCCCGACTATCCGCTGTGGACCGCGGCCGTCTCGCTCTCCGGCGGCACCGCCGTGCACTACCGGTGCGACGAGCAGGCCGACTGGATGCCCGACCTCGCGGACGTGGAGCGGAAGGTCACCGACCGCACCAAGGCGATCGTCATCATCAACCCGAACAACCCGACGGGCGCGGTGTACGACGAGGCGATGCTGCGCGGGCTGACGGACATCGCCCGCCGGCACAACCTGCTGGTCTGCTCCGACGAGATCTACGACAAGATCCTGTACGACGAGGCCACGCACACCCCGACCGCCAAGGTCGCCCCCGACCTGCTCACCCTCACCTTCAACGGCATGTCGAAGGCGTACCGGGTCGCCGGTTACCGGGTCGGCTGGATGGCGATCTCCGGGCCGCGCGCGCACGCCGACTCCTACATCGAGGGCCTGACGATCCTGGCGAACATGCGGCTGTGCGCGAACATGCCGGGCCAGCACGGGGTCGTGGCCGCGCTCAGCGGCCGGCAGACCATCAACGACCTGGTGCTGCCGGGCGGGCGGCTGCGGGAGCAGCGGGACGTGGCGTACGAGCTGCTGACCCAGATCCCGGGGGTGAGCTGCGTGAAGCCGAAGGGGGCGCTGTATCTCTTCCCGCGCCTCGACCCCAAGGTCTTCAAGATCAAGGACGACCGGCGGATGGTCCTGGACCTGCTCCGGCAGGAGAAGATCATGGTCGTCCAGGGCACCGGCTTCAACTGGCCCGAGCCGGACCACTTCCGGGTGGTGACCCTGCCGACGGCGGGCGATCTGCGATCGGCGATCACCCGGATCGGGAACTTCCTGGACGGTTACAGCCAGCCCTGACCGAGTTTTTTGTGCGACGCTCAACTTTAGACGAGATCTAAGCTAGGATGGTTTCCTGACAGCACAGGAGGCCATCCATGTACGAGCCGATCCGCACCAAGTCGGTCCACAGCACGATGGCCGGCACCACCTCGGACTTCCCGCACCGTTCCCGTGAGGAAGAGCTGGACATCCAGCTCGCGGGCCATCTCGCCGCGCTGCTCACCGTCACGGACGAGCTGCGCGCGCTGGCACCGTCCGCCGACCTGGACACCGCGGCCGACCGGCTCGCCGAGCAGGTGACCCGGCTGCGGGGAGGCCGTGCGCCGGCCCGAGCGCCGCTCACGGCGGCCGGCCGGACCGACCTCGCGCCCTTGCACCGGCGGGCGCACACGCTCGCGGGCCGGGCGCTGGTGGTGGCCGCGTCCCGTGCCGACACCGCGGCGGCGATCCTGTCCGCCGAGCGGATGGACGCGCATGCGGCGGCGCTGGAGCCGCGGAAACTCGCGGCGCGCTGAGCCGTCGCCGAGCGCTGAGCCCTCGTCGGGCTCCCCATGACGGCCCCGGTCCGCGTGCACCCTTAGCGAGGCGCGGACCGGGTGCCATGCACTGCGTTGACTTGAGCGGCGGTTGTTGTTCTCGCCGGTTGTGAAGTGCCGGTCGGATGCGGTGCGTCGCCGCAGGGGTTGGGAACGGCTGGGGTTTGACTGAGTACGAGTGCGTTCTGAGGCGTGTGAGTGAACACTGACGCTCTCGGTCGTCGGCTGGGCGCTGCTCTTCCCGGATGGGAATCAGAGTTCGTCCGTCGAATGTGTGACCTTTCCGGGTGGTGCTCGTTGGGTGTGATGACCGGCTTTTCGACGGGCCGTTTGGGGGGTGTGGGGGTGGGCGGGTTGCGGGAGCTTGCGGCGTCGTTTGTCGTGCCCGGTCCTGCGGGGGTGGCGGTCCGTACCCGGTTGAAGCAGCTCACGCCCGCCGATGAGAAGGTCCTCGCCCTGGTGGGCGCGCACCTCGGCGCGCTCGCCTCCCGGGACTTGAAGGCGCGGTGCGCGGATGGTCTGGAGCACTCCGCGGACACCTGGGCGACCCGTAAGCGGGCTCTGACGGCTGTGTCGTCGTCCCGCTGGGCCGGGTCGATCACCAAGGCCACGCACGATCAGTGGGCGCTCGCCCGCCGCTGCCAGCTCGCCCACATCCAGTCCCTTGAGGCGGGGATCCGCACCCTCGCGCACCGGCTGTCGCTGCCGGTCGGCGCGAAGGGCTCGAAGAAGGCGCCCGGCGGCTACCGCAGCAGGCAGGAGTGGCACGCCAAGTCCCGCCGCCTGCACGTCCTGGAGGACCGGCTGGAGCGCGAGCGCGCCGACCGCGACGCCGGAACCGTGCACGTGGTGCGGGGCGGGAAACGGCTGGCCCGCACCCGCCACCATCTGCATGCCGCGCAGCTCACCGAAGCCCAGTGGCGCCAGCAGTGGGAAGCCGGGCGCTGGTTCCTGCAGGCCGACGGCGAATCCGGCAAGAGGTACGGCAACGAGACCCTCCGCGTCAGCCCGGACGGCAAGGTCAGCATCAAGCTCCCGGCCCCGCTCGCCGACCTGGCCAACGCCCCGCACGGCCGGTACGTCCTGGCTTGCCGGGTCGGCTTCCCGCACCGGGGGCAGGAGTGGGCGGACCGGGTCGAGGCGAACCGGGCGGTGGCCTACAGCATCCACCTGGACACGGGCCGCGGGCGCTGGTACTTGACGGCTTCCTGGCAGATCCCGGCATCCCGGATCATCCCGATGGTCGCGGCCCTGGCCGATGGCGTGATCGGCGTCGACATGAACGCCGACCACCTCGCCGCCTGGCGCCTCGACGCCCACGGCAACCCCATCGGAAACCCGCGCCGCTTCGCCTTCGACCTGTCCGGACCCGCCGACCACCGCGATGCCCAGGTTCGCCACGCCCTCACCCGGCTGCTGCACTGGGCGAAAGGTGGCGGCGTCAAGGCGATCGCTGTCGAAGACCTCGACTTCACCGCGGAGAAGACCCGCGAGAAACACGGCCGCAAGAAGCGGTTCCGGCAGCTGATCTCCGGCATGCCCACCGGCAGGCTCCGCGCCCGCCTGACCTCGATGGCCGACCAGACCGGTATCGCGATCATCGCGGTCGATCCGGCCTACACCTCCAAGTGGGGCGCCCAGCACTGGCAGAAGCCCCTCACCAGCAAGACCCGTAAGACGACTCGCCACGACGTTGCCGCCGTGGCGATCGGACGGCGCGCCCAAGGACACCCGATCCGGCGACGGACGACACCGCCCCCACGCGACCGGAGCGATCGTGTGGGGCATCGGACCGTCCAGGCCGACCGGTGTGTTCTTGGGCGTGAGGGACCCCGCCCTCCCGTTCCCGGACCACGCACCAGATGCGTGCCGCCGGACTGCGGAGCGAATGCGGGCAACCAGAACGCCCAACACCGTTCGGGACGTTCGGCTGAGCATGAATCCTGGCAACAGGACTCACTCCCGCTCAGTCTTTAGGAACGGTACGACCTCGCCTTCCCGTCCAGTCAGGCGACGGCCGACGAGCTCGCCGCGAAGTACAGGGCCAGGCAGCCACTGCCGGTGCCCTTGTGCTCGCCGCTCGTCGTCGTGGCCCACCGCGGCGCCGCCGAGGTGTTGGCCGCCAACGGGCTCGCCGTCCTCGACAAGAACCGCGGCACCCTGAAGATAGCCGCCCGGTCGTCGCCTCCGTGCGGCCCGCGTCCGGCCTCGACACGACCCGCCGACGCGAACTGCCCTTCCCCGGCAGTCGTTCCGTCGCCGACGGCCTCCTCGACTCGTACCAGAACGAGCTGCGCCGCCCGTCCAGGACGGTCTACGTCCTCGACACCTCGGGCTCGATGGAGGGCGACCGGCTGGCAGGGCTCAAGGACGCGCTCGCCGACCTCACCGGGGACTTCCGGGAGCGCGAGGAGGTCACGCTGATGCCGTTCGGGTCGGGCGTGAAGAGCGTACGCACGCATGTGGTGGACCCGGCGGATCCGCAGGCCGGCCTCGACGCCATCCGCGAGGACACCGAGGCGCTCACCGCCGAGGGCGACACCGCGATCTACACCTCGCTGGAGAAGGCGTACGAGCATCTCGACGCCGGCCGGGACACCTTCACGTCCATCGTGCTGATGACGGACGGCGAGAACACCGCGGGCGCGAAGGCGGAGGAGTTCGACGACTTCTACGCGGGGCTCGGCGCCGCGCAGCGGGAGACGCCCGTCTTCCCCATCCTCTTCGGCGACTCCGACCGCTCCGAACTGGAGCACATCGCCGAACTGACCGGCGGCCGCCTCTTCGACGCCCAGCAGGGCTCGCTGGACGGCGCCTTCGAGGAGATCCGTGGCTACCAATAAGCTGCTCGGCTATCTCGAGTCCCGCAAGAACATCGCCGGGAGCGCGGGCGGGCTGGCCGGCCTGGCGCTGACCTTCGTGGGGGTCGAGGGCCCGTACTGGCCCGTGGTCGTGGGCGGTCTGTACGGGGCGGGGGCCCTGATCGCCCCGCCGGAACGGCCGGCGCTGCCCGACTTCCCGGACCCGTCCGCCCAGCTCGACGAGATCCGGAACGACTTCGACCGGCTCAAGGACTATCTCGCGGACGTCGAGCTGCCGCCCGCCGCCGCGGGCCGGCTCACCGAACTGACCGAGCTGCTGGCCGCGTTGCTGGATCCCGGCTGGGTCACCGAGGTGCTAGTCCAGGACCCGGAGGGCGTGCACACGCTGTCGCGGGCCGTACGGCAGGACGTGCCCGAGGCCGTCGACACGTTCGTACGGACCCGGTGGTGGACGCGGCTCGCGCCGGGTCAGGAGTCGCCGGAACGGCACCTGGAGCGGCAGCTGACACTGCTGCACGAGGAGGCCGAGCGGCTGGCCACGGGCCTGCGGGAGACGGAGGCCCGGCGGCAGGAGTCGCACACGCGGTACCTGGAGGACCGCTCCAAGTGAGCACAGAGTGAGCACAGGCGAAGGCCTGTCGTCGCGCTCCGCCCGTCGGGGCAGACGGGACCGCGCGACAACAGGCCCAGGACCCCGCACGCCGTTGTACGAAGTCTCGCCGGTCCGGGGTGCCGCCACCGCGGCCGGCCCGTGACGATGTTGCTGGTCAGGGCACGATCGGAGCCGGCCGCGGCGTCTTGTGAGGGCCGGTTCAGCCCAGGCGCTGCACCAGGGCGCGGTACTCGTCCCACAGCTCCTTGGGCGTGTGCTCACCGAAGGTGTTGAGGTGCTCGGGGACCAGGGCGGCCTCCTCGCGCCAGACCTCCTTGTCGACCGTGAGCAGGAAGTCCAGGTCGGACTCGGAGAGGTCGAGGCCGTCGGTGTCGAGGGCGCCCTTGGCCGGCAGGATGCCGATCGGGGTCTCGATGCCCTCGCCCTTGCCCTCCAGGCGCTCCACGATCCACTTCAGGACGCGGGAGTTCTCGCCGAAGCCGGGCCAGACGAACTTGCCCTCGTCGTTCTTGCGGAACCAGTTGACGTAGTAGATCTTCGGGAGCTTCGCCGGGTCCTTGCCCTTGGCGACGTCGACCCAGTGGCCCATGTAGTCGCCCATGTTGTAGCCGCAGAACGGCAGCATGGCGAACGGGTCGCGGCGCAGCTCGCCGACCTTGCCCTCGGCGGCGGCGGTCTTCTCGGAGGCCACGTTGGCACCGAGGAAGACGCCGTGGTTCCAGTCGAAGGACTCCGTCACCAGCGGTACGGCGGTGGCGCGGCGCCCGCCGAAGAGGATCGCCGAGATCGGCACGCCCTTGGGGTCCTCCCACTCGGGCGCGATGATCGGGCACTGCGAGGCGGGCACGGTGAAGCGGGCGTTCGGGTGGGCGGCCGGGGTCTCGGACTGGGGCGTCCAGTCGTTGCCCTTCCAGTCGGTGAGGTGGGCCGGAGTCTCCTCCGTCATGCCCTCCCACCAGATGTCGTTGTCGTCGGTCAATGCCACGTTGGTGAAGACGGAGTTGCCCCACAGCGTCTTCATCGCGTTGGCGTTGGTGTGCTCGCCGGTGCCGGGCGCGACGCCGAAGAAGCCGGCCTCGGGGTTGATCGCGTACAGGCGGCCGTCCTCGCCGAACCGCATCCACGCGATGTCGTCACCGATGGTCTCGACCGTCCAGCCTCGGGTGGTCGGCTCCAGCATGGCGAGGTTGGTCTTGCCGCAGGCGCTCGGGAAAGCGGCGGCGACGTACTTGGACTCAACCTGGCTGGAAGCAGAGGGGGGCGGGGTCAGCTTGAGGATCAGCATGTGCTCGGCGAGCCAGCCCTCGTCGCGGGCCATGACGGAGGCGATGCGCAGGGCGTAGCACTTCTTCCCGAGCAGGGCGTTGCCGCCGTAGCCGGAGCCGTAGGACCAGATCTCGCGGGTTTCCGGGAAGTGCGAGATGTACTTGGTGCTGTTGCACGGCCACGGGACGTCCTCCTGGCCCTCCTCCAGCGGCGCCCCGAGCGTGTGCACAGCACGCACGAAGAAGCCGTCGGAGCCGAGCTCGTCGAGGACCGGCTGACCCATGCGGGTCATGGTGCGCATGGACACCGCGACATAGGCGGAGTCGGTGATCTCGACGCCGATCGCGGAGAGGTCCGAGCCGAGCGGGCCCATGCAGAACGGGACGACGTACATCGTCCGGCCGCGCATCGAGCCGCGGAAGACGCCCTTCTCGCCCTGGAATATCTCCCGCATCTCCGCGGGGGCCTTCCAGTGGTTGGTCGGGCCCGCGTCCTCTTCCTTCTCGGAACAGATGAAGGTCCGGTCCTCGACGCGGGCGACGTCGGTCGGGTCGGAGGCGGCGTAGTACGAGTTGGGCCGCTTGATCGGGTCGAGTTTCTTGAAGGTGCCCTTCGCCACGAGCTCCTCGCACAGGCGCTCGTACTCGGCCTCGGATCCGTCACACCAGACCACGCTGTCCGGCTGCGTCAGTTCTGCGATCTCGTTCACCCACGAGACCAGTTCCTTGTGGGTGGTGGGGATGACGGGGGGAGCCGCGATGTCGCGCGCCACGATTGCTCCTAAGTGAGGGATTTTGTCCTTTGTTGCCCCGTGGGGGCCGCGACCCGGATGCTTCGCGTCGATTCCCTCTGGCGCTCATCCGGTGTCGACCGCACTCATTTGATCATCCGACGAGTACGCCCATCTGTCCAGAGGGACGTACAGATGAGCGGAGTGAGGATCACCACGTGTAAAATCGCCACTTTGCGTCTACTTGGGATTCAGCTGAAGCATCTTTGAATCGACATCGACGAGACTCCCGTCAAACCCCCGTGAGATGATGGCCACTCTTCATCGGTCAACGGGTCGCACCGACCCGCAACTTACGGTTCCGTAGGTACGATGCCCCGCATGAATGCGTCCGTCCCCGACGCGACCACGGACACCTCGGCCGCAGGCCGCGGTCCGGTCGCGACCTCCCTGCCGCATCCGGTCAAACCCATGCTCCGCGGTTGGCTGCACCTGGGCATGTTTCCGGCCGTACTCATCGCGGGCCTGGTACTCACGGCCCTCGCGGACTCCCCCAGAGGCCGCCTCGCCTGCGGGATCTTCGCCCTGACGGCCTGCCTGCTCTTCGGCGTCAGCGCGCTCTACCACCGGGGCAACTGGAGCCCTCGCATGGACGGGATCCTGCGACGGCTGGATCACGCCAACATCTTCCTGATCATCGCCGGCACCTACACCCCGCTGACGATGCTGCTCCTGCCGGGCGCCAAGGGTCAGTGGCTGCTGTGGGGCATCTGGGCGGCGGCCGCCGCGGGCATCATCTTCCGCGTCTTCTGGGTCGGCGCCCCGCGCTGGCTGTACACGCCCTGCTACATCGCGATGGGCTGGGCGGCCGTCTTCTTCCTGCCCGACTTCATGCGCTCGGGCGGCATCACCGTCCTCGTGCTGGTCATCGTGGGCGGCCTGCTCTACAGCGCGGGCGGAGTGATCTACGGCATCAAGCGCCCGAACCCGTCACCGCGCTGGTTCGGCTTCCACGAGGTGTTCCACTCCCTCACGCTGGCGGCGTTCATCGCGCACTACGTCGGGATCTCGCTGGTGGCGTACCAGCACGCCTAGGCACCCTCTCGCCTCAGGGCCACGGCTTTCGAGCCGTGGCCCTCTTTGCGTGCCCGAGAGCCTCCGGCCGCTCCAGAGATTGACAGTCACTAGATATTGAGAGCTACTCTCATTTCATGGCTACTGTCACTCCCTCCTCCGAGGCGCAGCCCGATCCCCGCCGCTGGTGGGCGCTCGCCGCCCTCGTCGCCAGCATGCTGACCCTCGGCTTCGACATGACGATCCTCAACGTGGCGCTGCCGACGATGGCCGGCGACCTCGGCGCCACCACCGGCGAACAGCAGTGGATGGCGGACGCGTACGTCGTCGTCTTCGCGGCGCTGATGCTCCCGGCGGGCCTGCTGGGCGACCGGTTCGGGCGGCGGCTGATGCTGATCGCCGGGCTGGGCGTCTTCCTGGCCGGTTCCGTGGTCGGAGCCCTCGCCGGGGACGTGAACGCGGTGATCGTCGCCCGCGCCGTGATGGGCGTCGGCGGCGCGCTGGTCACCCCGCTCGCGCTCTCCGTCCTGCCCTCGCTGTTCGGGCCCGAGGAGCGCACCAAGGCCGTCGGCATCATCTCCGCCGCCTCCGCGCTCGGCCTGCCGCTCGGCCCGATCATCGGCGGCTGGCTGCTCGACCACTTCTGGTGGGGCTCGGTCTTCCTGGTCAACGTCCCGATGGCCGCGATCGGCATCGCCGCCTGCGTCTTCCTACTGCCCGAGACCCGTGACCCGTCCTCCCCCAAGGTCGACACCGTCTCCACCGCGCTCACCGCGAGCGGGCTGGGCGCGCTCATCTACGCGATCATCGAGGCGCCCACCCGCGGCTGGGGCGACCCGCTGGTGCTGGGGATGTTCGGTGCGGCCGTGGCCCTGCTCGCCGGGCTGGTGCTGCGCGAGCGGCGGATGGTGCGGCCCATGCTGGACATGACGCTGCTCGCCCAGCGCGGCTTCCTGTTCAACACGCTCGCCGCGACCCTGGTGATGTTCGTCCTGTCGGGCCTGCTGTTCGTCCTGCCGCCCTACCTCCAGGCCGTGCTCGGGCATGACGCCTTCGGCACCGGTCTGCGTCTGCTGCCGATGATGGGCGGACTGATGGTCGCCGCGAGGACCGCACAGCCGGTGGTCGAGCGGTTCGGCGCGCGGGCCGCCGTCAGCGCGGGCCTGGTGGTGCTGGCCTTCGCCGCGCTGCTCGGCAGCCGTACGACCGTCGACTCCGGCTACGGCTTCACCGCGCTGTGGCTCTCGATCGCCGGCGTCGGCTTCGGTTTCTCGGTCGTCCCGGCGATGAACGGCGCCCTGGGCGCGCTGCCCCGCGACCGGGCCGGCAGCGGCTCCGGGCTGATCATGACGCTCCGCCAGGTCGGTGCCGCGATCGGCATCGCCCTGCTCGGCAGCCTGCTCGCCGAGACCTATCG
This sequence comes from Streptomyces sp. a15, assembly GCF_059026085.1. Classification (NCBI taxonomy): domain Bacteria; kingdom Bacillati; phylum Actinomycetota; class Actinomycetes; order Kitasatosporales; family Streptomycetaceae; genus Streptomyces; species Streptomyces sp. A15. The sequence continues at coordinate 304,198 of NZ_JBWLKM010000001.1, forward strand.
CGACCGGCTCGACGTCACGGGGCTGTCCGCGCGGGCCGCCGACACCGCCGGGGACTCCGTGGTCGCCGCGCACCTGGTCGCCCGGCAGAGCGGCGCGGCCGATCTGGCGGCCTCCGCGAACAGCGCGTACGTCCACGGCATGGGCGTCGTGCTCCTGGTGTGCGGGGTCGCGGCCCTCGTCTCCGCACTGCTGGCGGCGGCGTTCCTGCCGAACACCCCCGTGACCACGAGCTCCGAGACCCCGGACATGGCTCCCGCGCAGGTCGATGCCCGACAATGACCTCATGACGCCCGCACGAACCTCTCCCCCCACCGACCTCCCCCAGCTGGGACTTCGTGAGCGGAAGAAGATCAAGACCCGGACGGCGATCCGCGACGCGACGTACGCGCTGATCGAGGAGCAGGGGTACGACGCCACGACGATCGAGCAGATCGCCGAGCGCGCCGAGGTGTCGCCGTCCACGGTCTTCCGGTACTTCCCGACCAAGGAGGACATCGTCCTCACGGACGAGTACGACGCGATGCTCCTGGACGAGCTGCGGTCCCGGCCGGCGGACGAGCCGTGGGCGGACTCCCTGCGGTACGTCATGCGCCGGGCCATCGGTCTCGCAAGGGCGGAGGAGCCCGAGGTCACCCGGCTGCGCGCACACCTGATGGTCCAGGTGCCCGCGGTGCGCTCCCGGATGATGGAGAGCATGTCGGTCACCGGCAGGCTGCTCGCCTCGGCCGTCGCGGCCCGCACCGGCCGCCCTCAGGACAGCCTGGAGGTGCGGGTCTACGCGATGTCCCTGATCGGCGGACTGGCGGAGATCTCCCTGTACTGGGCCGAGAACGACTTCCGGGACGACCTGACCGAGCTGCTCGACCGGGCCCTGGACGTCATCGAACACGGCCTCTCCCCGGAAATCTCCTGAGGCCGGTGCCCGCGGCCGTGACATCCTGACCCGGTGACCGCAGCACCGGAGATCCACGTCGAATTCGCCCCCGAACTCGCCCTGTTCGTCCCCCACGGACGACGGTCCGGCACCACCCCGGTCGCCACCGACGGTGTCTCCACCCTCGGCCATGTCGTGGAGTCCCTCGGCGTCCCGCTCACCGAGGTCGGCGCCCTGGTCGTGGACGGCCGCGAGGTCACCGTGTCGCACCTCCCGGCGGCGGGCGAGTCGGTGCGGGTACGCCCGGTCGAGCGCCCCCAGCGGGTCCCCGGCGCTCCCCTGCGCTTCCTCCTCGACGTCCACCTCGGCACCCTGGCCCGCCGGCTGCGCCTGCTCGGCGTGGACACGGCGTACGAGTCGACCGACATCGGCGACCCGGCCCTCGCCACCCGCTCGGCCGCCGAGCGGCGCGTCATGCTCAGCCGCGACCGCGGCCTCCTGCGCCGCCGGGAACTGTGGGCGGGCGCGTTCATCTACAGCACCCGCCCCGAGGCCCAGCTCCGGGACGTCCTGGACCGGTTCCGCCCCGAGCTGCACCCGTGGACCCGGTGCATCGCCTGCAACGGCCTGCTGCGGGAGGCCACGAAGGAAGAGGTGGCCGACCAGCTGCAGGGCGGGACGCAGCGGTCGTACGACGTCTTCGCGCAGTGCCGGGAGTGCGGCCGGGCGTACTGGAAGGGCGCGCACCACGAGCAGCTGGAAGCCATCGTGGAGCGCGCCCTCGAAGAGTTCGCCGACCGGAACTGACCGGGGCTAACGCTTCTTCACATCAGCCTTTCCGCAGGCGATGCCGTCCTTGTTGCGGTCGAGCTTCAGCGGGTCGTCCTTTCCGTTGATCTTGAGGCGGCCGTAGTCGTTCTTCTTCAGCCAGGCACAGCGGGCGGCCGTGGTCTTCTTGACCTCGTCCGGGAAGGCGGTCGGCACGCAGACGTTGATCGAGCCGTAGTGCGGGTCGCAGCCGGAGACGGTGGGGCTGACCTTCTGCGAGGTCTTCTTCTTGCCGGGCTCCTGGACCGTGCCCTCCAGGGAGTCGGCGAAGGAGTGGACGTGGGCCGAGGCGTCGGTGGCGCTCAGGGCCTGCGGGCCCTGGAGGTGCACCCACTTGGCCACCGACGGCACGCCGTTGGCATCGACCGCGAAGAGCATGTACCAGCCGGGCGGGGCGATGTTGGGGTTGCTCGTCACGTTCAGGTCGATGTTGTTGCCGTCCACCGACAGCGGCAGGTCCACGAACCGCTGGTTCGGGTCGGAGGAGTGGGTCACCGCGGCCGGGCGGATCAGTTCGGCCTTGGCGATGGGGCGGTCGACGGTGATCCGCTGGGTGTCGCCGTAGTTCCACTCGGTGTCGATCACCGACGTGATCGACGGACGCGTGCCCTTGAGCAGATAGGGCGGGGTGTAGATCGACACGTTGTGGTTCCAGGTGCCGTTGCCCGGGTTGTCGCCGGTCGACATCACCCGGCCGTCGGGCAGCAGGAACGAGGACGAGTGGTAGCCGCGCGCCTGCGGGTCGGCGGCCACCGGGTCGAAGGTGTTCGACGCCGGGTCGTAGATCGACGACTCGAAGACCGGGTCGGCCCGGTTGTGCAGCGCGCCGCCGGTCTCCAGCACCTTGCCGTCGGGCAGGAGTACGGCGGAGACGTACATCTTGCCCTGGTTGCCGGTCTGCGCCACCTTGCCGTTGCCGAGGTCGACCGTGCCCTGCGGGATCGGCGGACCTGCCACGTAGGCCGGGTTGGCGGACTTGAGGTCGATGACGTCGGTCAGCCGGTTGGCGTCCGGGTTGGAGTCGATGTTGCCGCCGCCGAGGGTGAGGACCTTCTGGTCCTGCGCCGGGGGCAGCAGCACGCTCGCCGACTGGTCGCGCTCGTCCTTGCTCTGCAGGCCCGGCGTCTGCGTGATCGTGTTGGCGTCGTAGTCGTAGATCGCCGATCCGGTGCCCGGGATGTTGTTGCCGAAGGTGTGGCTGCCCGAGTAGAAGAGGCGGCCGTCCTGCATCAGGATCATCGACGGGTACAGACCCCAGTACGACCAGGTCTGGTTGACCTTCCACGTCGGCAGCCACTGCTGTTCGGCGTCCGACCACAGCTCGGCGGTCACCGAGCCGGTCGAGTCCTCTTTCAGCCCGCCGAAGGAGATGACGTCACCGTTGCCGAGGGCGGTCGCCGACGGGTACCAGTGGCCGTCGTTCATGTTGTTGGTCTTGATGTACGTCTCGGTGACCGGGTCGAAGATGTACGAGTCCTTGTAGCCCTGGTAGCCGATCGTGCCGTCCGCGGACGGATAGCCCTTGTTGCCGCTCATCACCAGCACGCGCCCGTCCTGGAGCTGGACGTGCCCGGCGCAGAACATGTCCTTCGGCGTGGGGATGACCTTGTAGGTGCCGGTGGCCGGGTTGTACACCGCCGAGGTGAACGTGCCCGCCTTGAACTGCTCCTCGCTGTTTCCGGAGCCCGCGATCAGCAGCACCTTGCCGTTGTTGAGGACGACGGAGTGCATGGAGCGCACCGGGTTCTTGGTGGGCAGTACGTCCCACCTGCCGTTGGCGCACTCCGCTGCCGTGCCCGTGCACACGGGCTGGGGTACCGGGTCGGCGACCTGGTCCATCGTGTAGTCGTCGGTGGTGGCCGAGCCGGTGCCGTAGACCGAGACGCCCCACGAGATGCGGTCGGTGCCGGCCGGGACCTCGGGGGTGCGGACCGACGCCTGGGTCCAGGCGCCCGCCAGCTCCAGCGTCTTGAGGTCGGTCCAGTACTGCCAGCCCGCCGTGGTGTCGTGCCGGAAGAGGGTGAGGGACGCGTCCGGGGTGGTGGTCTTGTACCAGAGCCCCAGGTCGTACTGCTTGCCCGCCGTCACGACCGGCGCGCACGCCGTCGACTCGGTGATCAGCGCCTTGCGGTCGCCGGAGGCCCGGCGGGTCAGCTCGACCTTCATGGCCTTGGTGCCGGAGTGGGCGTCGGCGGTCGTGGTGAAGGTGAAGTCGTTGTCGCCCCAGCCGGACTTCTCCCAGCAGTACGGCATGCCGTCGGTGCCGGCGGTCTCGAAGCCGGGGTTCTTGATGAGGTTGGCGGCGGACGCGGGCTGTGGTGCGGTGAGGAGCAGGCCTGCTGTCAGGCCTGTCACGGCCAGGAGGGCGGATCTCCTGCGGTGTCTGTTCACGCGGCTCTCCCTGCTGTAGAGCTCCCGCGCAGCCCCCTGCGCGGGAGATAGACCAGCGCTTCGGTCCCCGCGAAGCGCACGACGAAGGTCGTCACCAGTGCGAGCGCGGTCGCGGACAGCGCGCCCATGCCGAACCGGTGGACGAACAACGCGATCAAGGGGATCCGCAGCACCAGGTCGGCGTTGGCGAGCAGCGCGAACCTGCCTACGCGGTCCCACCACTGCCGGTGCCGGCGGCGGTCGCGGAACAGCAGGTGCTCGATGAGCACGAAGTTCCAGGCGACGCCGAGCTGGTTGGCGAGGACCTCCGCCGGCAGGTAGTGCATGCCGGCCGCGGTCAGCGCCCACAGGCCGAGCAGGTTCGGCACGAACCCGGTCGCGCCGATCAGCCCGAAGCCGACCATGCGGGCGACCGGGGACGCGGTGCGCAGTCCGCTCAGGTGGCGCAGGAAGCGGAAGCCCTCCTGGGCGCTGGACTTGGACTCGCCCGCGAACCGTTCCTGGAAGACGAACGGGACCTCGGTGACCTGGCGCGGGCGGTTGCGCACCGCCAGTTCGAGCAGGATCTTGTAGCCGAAGGGCTGGAGCGCGTCGGCGGTGACCGCGCTGCGCCGGATGGCGAAGAAGCCGCTCATCGGGTCGCTGATGCCGTGCAGTTTGCGCGGGAAGAGCGACTTGGTCAGCCAGGTCGCGCCGCGTGAGACGGCGACCCGGTAGTTGCCCGCGAGTCCGGCGCGGCTGCCGCCCTTGATGTAGCGGGAGGCGACGACCAGGCCGGCGCCCGCCCGCTCGCCGGTGGCCACCAGCTCCGGTACCAGCGAGGGCGGATGCTGGCAGTCGCCGTCCATGACGACGATCCAGTCCGACCCGGCCGCCTTGATGCCCTCGACGACCGCGCCGCCGAGCCCGCCGACCGGCTCGTCCCGGTGCAGGACGGTCACCGGGAAGGGGCAGTCCTTCGCGGCCTCGCGGATGACCTCGGGGGTGTCGTCGGTCGAGTCGTCCACGAAGACGACCTCGCAGGGCAGCCGGGACGGCACCGACTCGGTGATCTGGTGCAGGAGTTCGCGGATGTTGGCGGACTCGTTGAACGTCGGTACGACGATGGTGACGGCGCCCGGTTCCGGGACCTCCGCCGCGCGTACGGCCGGATCGTCGAGCTCTCCGGGGACGGTGGATTCCTGGCTCATCGGGCGCCTCCCGCGGCGGTGCCGGTGGTCTGGATCTGCCGGATCTCGATCCGGTCCTCACCGGTGCCGAAGACGGCCACCGGTTTCGAGTGCTGGATGGCCGCCTTGACGTTGGGCAGGTCGACCGCGTCGCGCCGCACCGTCGGGGAGGCGACGACGTAGTCGATGTCCCGCCAGCCGCCCGGCATCGTCTTGGTCACCGCCGGGTCGAGGTCGGCCTTGTAGAACCAGATGACGCCGAGTCCGGGCCGGTACCCGGCGTGCACCAGGTCCAGCCACATCGCGTCGTCGACGAGTACCCGGGTGTCCTCGGGGTCTGCCACCTCGGTGCTCAGCCACTTCGAGGCGGCCTCGTAGGGCGCGTTGGCGTCGACGGTGACGGCGGTGCGGGCACCGTCGTACCAGCGCGGTACGACATAGGCGCCGGCGGAGATGGCGAGGACCACGGCGAGGGTGTACCGGCCGCCGGTCTGCCACCGCCGCTCGTCGGGGTCACGCCATCTGCGCAGCACGGCGTGGGCGACGGACGCGGTGCCTCCGGCGAGGACCAGGGCGAGGAAGGGCAGCGCCTGGATGACGTACATGGCGGGCAGGTAGCCGTTGGGGCGCAGGGCCAGCGCGGCGAGGATCGCCACGGTCAGGGCCGGACCGGCCAGCGCCCGGGCGGTGACCGACCAGCGCCAGGTGGCCTGGAGCAGAAGCGCGCCGGCCAGGCCGCCGAGGGGCAGGACCCGGTCGTAGTAGAGCCAGGACTGGAAGACGCCCCAGGAGCCGGAGCCCTGGTCGAGGATGAAGCCCGAACCCGGCCTGGTCATCTGGTACTTGACGCCGTCCCAGAGGGAGACGTGGCCGCCGCCGGGCAGCAGCTCGCCCTTGAGGAGGGCGAAGAGGGGGTACGAGAAGCCGATCAGCACGCAGGCGGTGATGGCGCCGGTGACCGCGAACTTCCGGGTGTCCTTGTGGCTGTGCCGCCACATGGTGACCAGCAGCGCGGGCAGGATGACGAGCATCGTCTCCTTGGTGAGCACGGCCGTGGCGGCCGCGATGCCCGCTCCGAAGTGGTGCCACAGGTGGCGGCTCGGGGAGGCGGCGAGGGTGAACGCGACCAGCGTCCACATCACCGCGAGGTTGTCGAGGAAGATCTCCCGCTGGAGGACGACGGAGAGCGGCGAGAGTCCGAAGAGGACCATGCCGAGCCCGGCGGCCCAGCGGGGCAGGGAGAGGCGCCGGCCGAGGACGTAGACCAGCACCGCGCTGATGCCGCTGATCACCAGCATCGTCGCGCGCATCGAGCCGACGGTCATCGACTCGGGGCTGATCATCGAGGGTATCCAGGTCAGCAGGGCTATCTGGATCCAGCCGAGGGGCGGGTGGTCGTACCAGTAGGTGTAGTGGGCCAGGCCCCTGCCCTCCTGGACCGCCCAGGCCTGGGCGAGGTAGGTGCCCTCGTCGTCACTGAGCGTCGGGTAGTCGGCGATGTTCCAGCCCTGCACGACCAGGATGGCGACGAGGAGCGCGCCGCACAGCAGGAGGTCGGTGCGGGAGGAACGCAGCCGGCTCGGCGGGGCCGTTCGACCGGCCGAACCGGTATCAGGCGCAGGCTGCCGCTGCGCGGGGACCTGGGGAGTGGTCACCGCGGGAAGGGTGGAGGTCACGCAGGGACGTCCTCTCGGGTCACTTCGGACGGTGTGAGATGCGCGCCGACATGAGTGGTCAGCTCCCAGTCGTTGCGGCCGCGCTGCTCGCGCCAGACGGCGCGGATCGCGGCCCCGGCGAGGAGGACCTGGTAGAAGGGGCCGCCCACGACGAGCTTGACGTAGTGGACGAAGCGGACGCGGAGCCCGTACTGCTTGCCGAAGTCGTGCAGTCCGACGAGCTCGAAGACGAAGGTCACCATGGCGGTGACGAGCGGCAGGAAGGTGATGAAGGCGATGCCAACAGGCACGTCGAGGAAGAGTGCGATCGCCACGTTGAGCGGGATGATGACGCCGGTGAAGGCCTGCATGAACGGCGTCATGAGGGTGTAGCGGGCGAGCAACCGCTGCCCGAAGCCGGGCAGTTGCTTCCAGTCCTTCTTGCGGTAAACCTGGAGGAAGCCCTGGTTCCAGCGGGTGCGCTGCTTCAGCAGCGACATCAGCGAACCGGGGGTCTCCTCCTTGGTCACCATGTCGGAGTCGTAGGCGACGACGACCTTCTTGCCGATGCTGGAGAGCCGCACGCCCAGGTCGCAGTCCTCGGCGAGGCAGTCGGGGTCCCAGCCGTCGGCTTCCCGCAGGACGTCGGTCCGTACGAAGACGGTGTTGCCGCCGAGCGGGATGAATCCTTTCTGCGCGTGCAGGTGCAGCCGGGAGCGGAACCAGAAGAAGTACTCCAGGCAGTTGCGCAGGCTGTACCAGCTGGAGTGGAAGTTGATCAGCTGGACGCCGCCCTGCACGACATCCGCCTTGGTCGTCCGGAACGCGTGGTCGACGTGGGCGAGCAGCTCCGGGTGGACCTGGTCCTCGGCGTCGAAGACCCCGACCACGTCGCCGCGGCAGTGCGGCAGCGCCGTGTTCATGGCCTTCGGCTTGTTCTTCTTCTCGTGGGTGTCGACGACGACCCGCACGCGCGGGTCGCGCTCCGCGGCGTCGCAGGCGACCGCCGTGGTCTCCGGGTCGTCGTGCCCGACGATCACGATGATCTCGAAGTCGGTGTGGCTCGACTCCAGCAACCGCTGGATGGTGTGGTCGAGCACCGCCTGCTCGTGGCGCGCCGGAAGCAGCAGCGAGAAGGACAGACTCTCCCCGCCGTCCGGTCGGTGGAATCGGGTGGAGGCGAGCACCTCGGGCGTACGCCACGCGTGCATCTGCCACCACAAGGTGAAGGCCGCCATCCAGAACAAGGCAAGCGAAACGGCAGCGATAACTACAGACGTCAGCAACAGACCCCCCAGGCCCCAAACCCCCTGTCGCGACGGTGAGTCACCCCCGTCGCGTCACTGTGCAGAGATTAAGGGGGAACTGTGAAGTGTGGGAACTCTTCTGATAAATAGCGTGTTTCGTAACAGTGATGTGACTTCTGGGACTTATCCGAACACGTGGGCGCATCTCAGCTACGGAAGGGTGTACTCCTCTTCCGTTTCAGCCGCTCAGCGCCGTGCGCAACCGATCGGGATCGGTCGTCGGAGCGTCACAAGTGAAGTTACGGCAGACGTACGCGGTTGGTTCACCGTTACTCAGGGGACGGTCGGCGAGGAGGGGCAGTTCGTCACTGTCGGGGGTGCCGACGGCGACGACCGCACCGGGGGCGGTGCCGAGAAGAGCCGTACGGTGCAGGGTCCTTGTGCCCTCGTCGTCCAGGCTCGGACCCACGACCGCCACCTCGCGCGGCCCGTCGAGCAGCGCCTCGGCGACGGCGAGCCCCCAGCCGATGAAGCGGGGGACGCGCGGGCCGAGGGCCTTGACGACGCCGAGCGCCTTCTCGGCGGCGGTGCGATGGGGTTCGGCGCCGGTCTGGGCCGCGTAGCTCAACAGGGCGCCGGCGGCGGCGCTCCAGCCGGAGGGGGCGGCGTTGTCGGTGGGGTCCTGCGGCCGGCGGATCAGCTTCTCGGCGTCGGCGGCGGTGTCGTAGAGGCTGCCGGAGTCGTCGGCGAACCGCGTGAGGACGTGGTCGAGGAGGAACCCGGCGAAGTCGAGCCACACGCCCTCGCCGGTCACGGAGGCCAGCGCGAGGAAGCCCTCCGCCACATCGGCGTAGTCCTCCAGCACCCCGGCGTTGGCGCCGACCTGGCCGTCCTTGCTGGTGCGGGCGAGGCGGGCATGGTCGTCCAGGTGCAGCCGTACGAGGAGGTCGGCGGCGCCCAGCGCGGCCTCGACCAGGTCGGGACGGTCGAAGTAGGCGCCGGTCTCGGCGAGCGCGGCGATCGCCAGCCCGTTCCAGGCGGCGACGACCTTGTCGTCACGGCCGGGCGCGGAACGCTCACTCCGCTTGTGCAGCAGCCGCTCTCGGACGGAGGCGATGCGCTCGGCGTCGAAGAACACGTCCTGCTGCGGGAGTTGCAGGACGGACGAGCCGTGCTCGAACGTGCCCTCCTCGGTGACGCCGAAGTACTGGGCGGCGAGCTCGGCGTCCTCGTCCCCGAGCGCCTCGCGGAGTTGCTCGGGCGTCCACACGTAGTAGGCGCCCTCGACGTGCTTTCCGGTCCCGTCGTCGCTGTCGGCGTCGAGCGCGGAGGAGAACCCGCCCTCGTTCGTGCGCAGTTCCCGCACCATGAAGTCGGCGGTCTCCAGGGCGACCCGGCGGGCCAGCTCGGAGCCGGTCGCCCGCCACAGGTGGGCGTAGACGCGGCACAGCAGCGCGTTGTCGTACAGCATCTTCTCGAAGTGCGGCACGATCCAGTCGCGGTCGACGGAGTACCGGGCGAACCCGCCGCCGAGCTGGTCGTAGATCCCGCCGCGGGCCATGCGCTCACAGGTGTCCTGCGCCATCTGGAGGGCGCCCTCCGCGCCGGTCCGCGCGTGGTGGCGCAGCAGGAACTCGACCACCATCGACGGCGGGAACTTGGGCGCCCCGCCGAACCCGCCGCGCTGCGGATCGTACTCCCGGGTGAGCCCGAGAAGGGCCGCGGCCAGCTGCTCCTCGCCGGGCGCCTGGCTGTCGCCGTAGGAGATCTCCCGCCCCGCCAGGTCACGCACGATCTTCCCGGCGACGTCGGCGACCTCCTCCCGCCGGTCGGTCCAGGCGCTGCGGACGCCCTCCAGCACCTGCCGGAAGGACGGCATGCCGTGGCGCGGGGCGGGCGGGAAGTAGGTGCCGAAGTAGAAGGGCTCGGCGTCCGGCGTCAGGAACACCGTCATGGGCCAGCCGCCCTGCCCGGTGGCGGCCTGGACGGCCTCCATGTAGACGGCGTCCACGTCGGGGCGTTCCTCGCGGTCGACCTTGACGCTGACGAAGTGGGCGTTGAGGTAGTCGGCGGTCTCCTGGTCCTCGAAGGACTCGTGCGCCATGACGTGACACCAGTGACAGCTGCTGTACCCGACGCTCAGCAGCACGGGCACGCCCCGCTTGCGCGCCTCCTCGAAGGCCTCAGCCGACCACGGCCACCAGTCGACGGGGTTCTCGGCGTGCTGGAGGAGGTAGGGGGACGTCTCATGGGCCAGTCGGTTCGGCATGGGGTCCATCCTGCCGCAGTACCCCGCCTGTCACGCGGCAGGCGTCTCCCGGACAGTGACCTTGAGTTTTCCGGACCCACCGCCCCCTCGCACCAATGCGCCGTCCGCAGCACACTTGACCAAGGAACCATCAAGGACCACCAAGGAAGCACTGAGAAAGAGCCGTTGCCGCCGGAGGGGGACGTGACATGCGGGACAGTCATCGCGCGGAGGCCGAGCGGTTGCTGACGCGGGCCGTGGAGGAAGAGGTACGGCGGTCGGGCGGGCGTACCGACGGGACCGTGCTGCTGTCGCGGGCGCGCGGGGCGCTGGACTCGATGGCGCAGACCGCCGCGGAGGAGTACGAGGCGTACCGGCGCGCCCTGGAGGAGGCGGAGGCCGGTCAGCTCACGTTCGGGCAGCGGTACGCGCGCGAGGGCGGCGGTACTCCGCTGCTGGTGGCGGGCGTCGCGGCGGTCGCGGCCACCGTCGCCGACCTGGCGCTCGGCACCGGCGCGGGTACGGCGCTCGGCGCCGGGGTGACCGTGGGAGTGGTGGGCGCCGCGGCGACGGTCGTGAAGGTGGCCGGCTCGCATCTGCCCGCCGCCCACCACCGCGCGGGCGCGCTCGGCCAGCCCGGCGGCCCGGAGCAGCTGCGGCTGCAGTGGCTGACGGCTCTGGAGGTGCGCGGCATCCGCCCCTACCTCGACCAGCAGCGGGTACGGAACGCCTCGACCGGACCGAAGCAGACGGGTCCGCGGCTGAAGGGCAGGGACAAGAGCGCGGCGGCCCGGGGCCGGAACGTGCTGGAGCAGTCGTTCGGTCAACTGCCCGAGCCGGTGGGCCCGTTCGCGGGCCGCCGGCAGGAGATGGCGCGGATCCGGCAGTGGGTGCAGGCGGCCCGCGCGAGCACCGAGACCCGGCCGACGGTCGTCGTCCTGCACGGGGCGCCCGGCAGCGGTCGTACGACACTCGCGGTGCGCGCCGCCCACGACCTGAGGGACTACTTCCGCGGCGCGTGCGTGGTCGACCTGCGCGGCTACACCCCGGAGGAGCAGCCCCTGTCCACCCGCGACGCGCTGCTGCACCTCCTCAACCGCCTCGGCGCCCCCCGCGAGCAGCTCCTGTTCCGTGAGCGTTCCTCCGCGGACCAGCAGGTCAAGCGGCTGAGCGAGCTGTACCACCAGCATCTGACCGGGCTGCCCGTCACGATCGTCCTGGACGACGCCTCGGACCCGGAGCAGGTCCGCACCCTCATTCCCGAGCGCTCCGACAGCCTCGTCCTGGTCACCGCCCGCGGCCTGCTCGACCTGCCGGCCGACGTGGCCGCCTGGGTGCACGAGCTGTCCGTCGAGGCCCTGGGCCCGGCCGGATCGGAGGAGCTGCTGGGCGCGGCCGCACAGGAGACCGCCGGCCCCTACGACGCCGAATCCACCGACCGGATCGGCCGGCTGTGCGGCGGCCTGCCGCTCGCGCTGCGCATCGCGGGCTCCTCGCTCGGCCCGCGCTCACCCCGACAGCTCGCCACGGACCTCGACGCGTACGGCCCGGTCGAGCCCGCCGAGAGAGTGCTCTGGCTGCGCTACACCGACCAGTCGGACACCGCCCGCCGGCTGCTGCGCCGCCTCGCCCTGGCCGGCCGCGCCTCCCTCGGCGCCGCCGCGGCCGCCGCCCTGCTGGCCACGGACGAGACGGAGGCGACCCGCCACCTGGTCGCCCTGGCCCGGGCGGGCCTCATCGACCACGTCCGCGGCAGCCGCTACCGACTGCACGACGTGGTCCGCGCCTTCGCCCACGCCCGCCTCCTGGACGAGGAGGAGCCCTCCGAGCGTACGGCGGCGCAGGAACGCCTGATCGTGAACTACGCCGACCTCGCCGACTCGGTGCTGCGCCTGGTCGACGGCAACATGTCGACCCGCTCGGACCGCTTCAGCCCGCACGGCTTCCACTCCCTGGACGAGGCGCTGCGCTGGCTCGACGACGAGTCGAGCTTCATCACGGCGGCGCTCCGGCACGCGGAGGGCGTGAACCAGGCGGCCGTACTGAACCTGCTCGGCGCCCTGTGCGACTACTGCCTGCTGCGCGGCGACCTCTACCGCCTCGGCGAGATCAGCGAGCTGGCACAGGCCGTCGACCAGGGCCTGCTCGTCCGCTCGGTGCAGTGGCGTACGGGCATCGCGGCGCGGCAGCTGGGCGAGCTGGACAAGGCACGGACGACGCTGACATCGGTGGTGGACCTCTATATGGAGGCGCACCACGACGCGGGCGCGGCCCGGGCCCTGTGCTCGCTGGGCATCACGCTCCACCACCAGGGCAACCTGACGGAGGCGGCGGCGAAGCTGAGGGAGGCCCTCGATCTCCAGGCCGCCCCCGAGCTGGCGACGGACCGCGCGTGGACGATGCACGCGCTGGCGGCCGTGGAACGCGACCGGGCCCACCTGTCCGAGGCGATGGAGCTGCTGACCCAGTCCCTCCTCCTGCACCGCGCCGGCGAATCGGTCCACGGCGAGGCCTGGGCCCACTTCCAGCTCGGCCAACTGGGCCTGCGCATGGGCGACGTCCCGCGCGCCGAAGAGGAGTTGCGCACGGCCCTCGACCTGTACGGCCGCACCCGCGACGCCCGCGGCGAGGCCTGGGCCCTGACCCAGTTGGCCCGCGCCCGCCTGATCGCCGGCGACCCGTCGGCGGCGGTCGACGGCCTGCGCCAGGCGGCGTCGCGGCACCGTGACAACGAGGACGCGCGCGGCGAGGCGTGGACGGTGTACTACCTCGGCCAGGCCCTGGAGGAGACCGGCAACCTGACCCTGGCGGTCCGCGAGCTGGAACGCTCCCGCACGATGTTCTCCCGGATCCGGGACGTCTACGGCCTGGCCTGCGCCCGGCACCACTCGGCACGCGCGACCCGCGACCAACGGGCCGCGCAGACGGGGTCGTTGCGCAACTCCGGCTTCGCCCGCCAACTGCTGGTGGACGCCCGCGCCGACTTCCGGCGCATCGGCGTCGCCCACGGGGAGGCCTGGACCTGCCTGGAGCTCGCGGTGGTGGACGCGGGCAACGCCCGTACGCCCCAGGCGCTGGAGTTGTGCGACGAGGCGATCGGGCTGTTCACGTCGTACGGCGATCGCCGCGGCGAGGACTGGGCGCGCTTCCTGCGCTGCACGCTGCTGCCGTACGCCGCCCCGGGCGGCGTGGAGGTCGGTACCGCTGTGGCGCAGGAGGAGCTGGCCCAGCTGTCCCGGGCGGGACATCCGGCCCGGGACGAGAAGCTGGACGACTACGTCGAGGCGTACCAGCTGCTGCTGGAACGCGGGGTGAACCTCGAAGCGGGTTGGCAGGCCTGGCGGTTGGGGATGGTGCCGGGGAGGCATGCGCGGGAGGTCATGGGGGTGGCGGTGCCGTCGAGAGCGTAGGGCGTCGTAGGGTCTGCGGCTGTACAGGGGGTGTCCTGGTTGGACGGCGTGCCGTTCGTGGGGCGCGAGGAAGAGCTGCGGGAGCTGCGCGAGGCACTGGCGCCCCGCCGGATCGTCGTGCTCACGGGGCCGCCCGGCAGCGGGAAGTCCGCGTTGGCACGGCACGTGACGCCCAGGGGGTCGAGCTCGCCCCAGGTGTTCCGGGTCGAGGACATCGGCCTCCGGGAACGGCCGGAGGTGACGCTGCTGCGGCTGCTCGAAAGCCTGGGCGCGCGGCCCGGACGGCTGACGGCCGCGATCGGCGCGCCGGCCGACGGCCTGCTCGAACCGGTGATCGAGATCTGCCGGCGGGAACTGGCCGACCGGATCCGGCCCGTGCTCGTCGTGGACGGCGCGCGCGGCCCGCTCCTCGACGCGCTGCAGTCGGTGCTCGACGGCACCGACTGCCAGGTGCTCGCCGTCGCCGAGGAGGAGGGCATCCCGCCCGCCGCGTACACCTACGAGCTGGGGGACCTCGCGCTGCCGGCGGCACGGCGGCTGGTCGGTGACACGACCGGGTACTTGTACGCGTCCGGGTACTTGTACTCGTCCGCCGCGACCGGCGAAGCGGCGGGCGACCGGCTGGTGCGGCCCGCGACCCTCGACCGGCCCGCACTCACTCCGCTCGCGCTGCGCATCGGCGGGGCGCTGGCCGGTACCGGGGGCGAGGTCGGCGAGCTCCCGGACACACTCCCCCGCCTGGTCGATCTGGCGCTGGCGCGGCTGCACGGAGATGCGGCCCGACTGTGCGACGCGCTGGCGGCGTTGACCGCCCCGGGCGGGCTGTGGCTGCCGGACGAGCTGGTCGCGCACCTTCTGCCGGGCGCGGACTCCTCGGACGGCCACCGCGCGCGCAACGCCACGGCCGAGCTCCGGGAACTGCGGCTGCTGGAACGCGACAAGAGGGGCGTACGGCTGCACAGGGCGGTCACCGAGCAGGTCACCCGGCACTGGTCGCCCGAACAGGTCGCCGACCGGGCGGTCGCCGCGGCCCTGCCGTTGCTGCGCGAGGCCCGGCGCTCCCCCGCCCTCGTCGCCGACCACGCCACGACGTACCTCCTGCTGCTCACCCGGGTACTGCCCACCGAGGACCCGGAGGCCCGCGGCTTCAGCGCCTACCTGGCCGGAGAACTGGCCCACCGGGGAAAGGTCTTCGAGCTGCTCGCGCTGCGCCAGTGCGTACGGCACACGCCCGGCGAGGACGCGGAAGCGGACGCGGACCTCGCGGCCGCGCCGGCCCTCGCCCTGCGGCGGTGCGAGGAACCGGGCCTGGCCCGGGTCGTGCTGTCGCGCGACGTCCCGGCGCCGTCCGAGCTGCTGCAACTGGCCCTCCTGGAGCGCGACCTGGGGCGTCTGCACGAGGCCGAAAGGCTCCTCGCCGGTCTGTCGGCCGGACGCGGAGCCGACGGCTGGGTGCTGCACACCAAGGCCGCCGTCGCCTGCGACCGCGGGGATCTGCGCGGGGTGGGGCCACTGCTGCGGCGCGCGATCGAGGCGCACCAGGTCGCGGGGGACCTGCGCGGCGAGGCCTGGGCCGTACTGGAGTACGGGCGCTGGTGCCTGCTGCGCGGGGACTTCGAGGACGCGGTCAAGCGGCTCAGTGCCGCGCGCGTGATGTTCCTCGACATCAAGGACGCGTACGGGAGGGACTGCGCGGACGTCGAACTGCTCAGGCTGTCCGTCGTCTCGCGGGCCAACGGGCGGCCGGTCGCCGACTGGCAGAGCTCCGACGTGCGCGCGCTGTGGCAACCGCCGGTCCGTAGCTGGGCGGTGGCCTGGCGCGCTCTGCACGCCGCGATGCTGGCGGAGGGGACCGTCGTGGGGGCGGTCGCGGGGTCCGCCATGGGGTTGGTCGAGGGGTCCGCCGTGGGGGTGGTCGAGGGGTCCGTTTCGGGGGCGGTCGAGGGGTCCATCACAAGGTCCGTCGTGGGATCCGTCACGAGGTCCGTCGTGGGATCCGACATGGGTTCCGTCTCGGGATCCGACGTGGGACCCCTCGGGGGGTCAGACGCGGGACCCGACGTGGGACCCGACACGGGGCCCGTCGTGGAACCCGACACGGGGCCCGAGGCGGGATCCGACGCAGAACCCGTCGCGGGACCCGACACAGAACCCGCCGCGGGACCCGACACGGGGCCCGAGGCGGGATCCGACGCAGAACCCGTCGCGGAATCCGACACAGAACCCGCCGCGGAATCCGACACAGAACCCGCCGCGGGACCCGACACAGAACCCGCCGCGGGACCCGACGCGGGACCCGACGCGAGGTCCTTCGTGGGGCCCGGCCCCACGCCTTTCGCCGCCCTCCAGCGGCTCGACAACGCGGTGGATCCCGTCGGCGGGGCCTGGCACACCCACTGCCTGGGGATCCGCGAGGACCGCCGGACGTATCTCGAGGCCGCCGCCAAGGCCTTCGGCGACACCGGCTGCCCGCACGGCCAGGCCTGGAGCGCCCTGGAACTGGGCATCCGGCAGCCCGAGCACGGCCCGAGCCGGCACGCCCTGGCCCGCGCCCGCGCCCTCTTCGAGTCCCTCGGCGACGAGGCGGGCAAAGCCTGGACCGACCTCGCCCAGGCGGTCCTCGACGGCGAGCCCCCTCCCCGCGGTGTGCTGTGGGAGCTCTCGCGCCGCTATGCGCCGCAGCTGCTCGCCGGCATCGAATGGCCGGAGGAACACGGCCGGTTCCGCATCCCCCGCGCCGCCCGCCACACCATCCCCGAGCCCCGCCACGACGGCCTCGCCCGCTTCCCGACCACCGAGTCCCGCATCCGCCTCACTCTGCTCGACGACGCCCCGGTCGCGGACGACGCGGCACGCATCGCCCTGCGCCTGGTCCCGGGCGTGCACCATCCCTGGGCCGGGGCCGCCGGGCCCGCGCTGCCGTGGCTGTCGGCCCGGGCGGTCCCGCTCACCTCCGCCGACGTCCAGCCCGAGCACGCCGTCACCATCCGGCCGTCCGCCGCCGACGACCCGGACGCGGGCGCCGAGTTCCGGTTCACGCCGAGGAGGCCGGGCCGGCACCGCATCCGCTTCGTCGTGGAGCACCACGACACGGGCACCGTGCTCCAGGAGGTCGAGACGGAGATCGACGTCACCGACACCAGGGGCAGCGTGCCGTCGGCCGCTCCGCCGCTGACCGAGCCGCTGCGCGGGAGGTGACCGTGGCCCGTGACCTGCCGGTCCGCATCATGCAGGACCCCAGCCAGGGCTTCACCCGCCGGCCGGCCCCCAGCGTCCGCCACCCTGACCTGGTGCTGGTCCTGGACGCCTACGCGGACGACCACGTGCGGGCCCGGGTGTACGGCGGTGCGGTGCCCGCCGCGTTCGCCGAGTACACGGCGAAGCTGGAGGTCGCGCCCGCCGCCCTGCGTGCCTCGGCGGCCCGGCTGCGCGCACTGTGGAAGCGGGAGCTGGTGGCGTACGAACCCGTCGACGACCGTGGTGTACCCCTGCCCGGCCGTCCGCGCCTGCCGTACGCGGTCCGCCCGGACCTCACCGCCGAGCCCGAGGAGGAACTGCGCGACATCCTCGACGAACTCGTCGAGCAGGGCAGCTACCTGCTGTGCGAGGAGCTCCTCGGAGCGGGCGGGCCGGGGGCCGAGCGGCTGCGCAAGGTGGTGCTCGACGCGCTGGCCGGACCCGGGCCGCTGCGGATCCGGGTGGACTCCAACCTGTTCCTGCCCTGGCCGATGCTGTGTCTGCCCGCCGAGCAGCAGGATCCCCCGGGCAAGGACGGCCCCGAGGGGCTCCTCGCCCGCTTCCTCGGCTATCGGCACCAGATCGAGCAGACCGGCGGCCGGCACCCCGCCTTCCCCGACGAGGAGGAGTCGGCGCTGCCGCCCCCGGTCCCGGTGGTCAGCCTCAACCATGACAAGGGCATCGACCCCGAGGGCCGGACCCGGGCGGCCGAGGTCGCCGCCGCCCTCGCCGACGGCACCGTCCGCATCGAACGCACCCGGCGCCATGAACTCCTCACGGCCCTCAAGTCGGACCGGCTGGACGAGCAGTTGATGTACTTCTGGTGCCACGGCCACTTCCGCTCGCCCGACGAGTCCGGGTCACCCCTGTTCGTCGTGCAGCTGAGCGACCACCGGGACATCGACGCGCACACCCTGCTGGCACGGCGAGCGGCGGCCTTGGGCCCCCTGTTCCCGTACCGGCCCGTGGTACTCCTCAACGCCTGCTACGCCGGGCTGCCCGGTTCCGCCGATCTCACCCACCTCGGCGGGGCACTGATCCGGGCCGGGGCGGGCGGGGTGCTCGGGCCCCAGATCGAGATCCCGCAGATGTTCGCCGCCGAGTACGCGTACGCCTTCGTCACCCGCTATCTGCCCGGCACCCTGACAGCGGGCGAGATCGCGCACGGCCTGGCGCGGTACTTCGCGGACACGTTCCGCAACCCCCTGGGTTTCACCTACGCACTGCACTGCGGCATGGACCGCAGGCTGGAGCGGGTGACGTGACGGGCCGGGACGATGCGACGGGCCGGGATCACATGACCGGGCCGGAGGACGTGACGGGACCGGACGACATGGCGGGCCGGCATCGCGTGACCGAGCCGGACGACATGACCGGCCGGCATCGCGTGACCGAGCCGGACGACATGACCGGCCGGCATCGCGTATCCGGGCCGAAAGACATGACCGACCCGGACGCCGTGCGGGCCGTGGACCTGAACCAGGACGGCTGGCTCACGCGGGCCACCCCGCACGGCCCGGTCCCCGTCCCGGCCGCCCGCCTGGACGCCCACTTCGCGGAGCATCTGACTCCGCCGCCCTGGGCGACGGACATCGTCGTGTACGTGCACGGGTGGCAGACCTCGCCGGAGTCCTCCGTCGCGGCGCTGCGCACTCTGCTCACTCTGGTCGAACGGCAGCTGGCCGAACGGCAGACGCTGTATCCCGGGCTGTCGTCGGGCGTACGACGGTTCGCCCCGTGGCCGGTGCTGGTGCGCTGGCCCTCCCGGTCGCTCCCCTCGCTCGCGGGCTACCGGCGGATCCGCGAGCGGGCGCACGCCATGTCCACGCGGGGCCACGCGGCCCGCGTCATCGGTCAGCTGCTCGGCCTTCTGGACGCCCGCCGCGGCGATCCGGCGCCGGTCCTGCGCACCCGGACCGGTCAGTACCTGCACCTGGTGGGCCACTCCTTCGGCTGCCGACTGCTGTGCGAGGCGGTGCAGTGGGCGGCGGGCGAGCAGCCGCGCACCCTTGGGTGGAGTACGCCGAAGCCGCCCGGCCGGCCCTTCACCGTCGACTCGATGCTGCTGTTGCAGATGGCGGCGCCCCGCGACGCCTTCGCCGCCACCTTCACGGCTCTCGGCGAGGCGCCACTGCGCGGGCCGGTCGTCGCGACGTACTCGCAGCACGACCGGGCCACCGGCTTCTGGCATCTGCGGGCGGAGAAACGGGCGGGCATCGGGTACGCCGGTATCGGCACCGCCCCCGCCCCGGTCTCCGCGATCCGGATGCTGCCGCCGCACGAGCCGTACCCGCTCGCCGCCCTCGACCACCGCTTCGTGAGCGTCGACGCGAGCGAAGTCTTCGTACGCGGGCGCGGTCCGGCGGGTGCCCACTCGGACCATCTGCGGGCGGAGTCCGCCCACCTGCTGCTGTCCCTGGCCGACCACTGCCGGTGAGGGACGGAAACCGGTGGGCGGACCGTCAGCCCTGCTTCGCCCCGGGCTCGGCCGAGGCGGAGGCGGAGGCCGAGCCGTCCGCGGGCTCCGCCTTCGGGTCCGAGGTCTCCTTGAAGTCGACCTTGCCCATGTGGCGGCTCATCGACTTCATCAGGGCCCACACGGCCAGGGCCATCGCCGCGAAGACGATGAAGCCGAGGACGCCGGGGGTGACCTTGTCCTCGTCGACCTCCTTGGCGAGGGTCGCGAGGTGCGTCATTGCCAGGCTTGCGCTTGCGCTCATATCAGGCATTGTCGCGGATGCCCGCAAAGAGGTCGTCCTCGGGGAGGGAGGTATCGACGAGGGACTTCGCGAGCTCGTACTCCTCCGTCGGCCAGACCTTCTTCTGGACGTCCATCGGGACGCGGAACCAGCCGCCGTCGGGGTCGATCTGCGTGGCGTGCGCGATCAGGGCCTTGTCGCGGATCTCGTAGAAGTCGGCGCACGGGACATGCGTGGTCAGGGTCCGCTCCTCGCGCTGGAACTCGTCCCAGCGCTTGAGCCAGTCCCCGTACGGGGACTCCAGGCCGCGGTCCAGCATGGCCTGGTGCAGCGCCTCGGTGCGCGGGCGGTTGAAGCCCTGGTTGTAGTACAGCTTCAGCGGCTGGTAGGCCGGGCCGAACTCCGCCTCCGGGTACTTCTCGGTGTCCGCCGCGCCCTCGAACGCCACCATCGAGATCTTGTGGGTCATGATGTGGTCGGGGTGCGGGTAGCCGCCGTTCTCGTCGTACGTCGTGATGACCTGCGGACGGAAGGAGCGGATCTTCTTCACCAGCTCGCCGGCCGCGGTGTCGACGTCCTCCAGGGCGAAGCAGCCCTCGGGCAGCGGCGGCAGCGGGTCGCCCTCGGGCAGGCCGGAGTCGACGAAACCGAGCCACTCCTGCCCCACGCCGAGGATCTCGCGGGCCTCGTCCATCTCCTTCTTGCGCACCTCGTGGATGTGCTCCTCGATGTACTTGTCGCCCAGGAGCTTCGGGTTGAGGATGGAGCCGCGCTCCCCGCCCGTGCAGGTCACGACCAGCACGTCCACCCCCTCGGACACGTACTTCGCCATGGTGGCCGCGCCCTTGCTCGACTCGTCGTCGGGGTGGGCGTGGACGGCCATCAGTCGCAGCTGGTCAGTCAAGACTCAATCCTCGTAATGTCGGCGCCCGGTGTGAGCGGGTGCGATCGGCGCTTCTATAGTGACCGAACTGGAGGGCCAATAATTCCGGGGCGAGAGGACGATCATGAGTACGGCGAGCACGCGACTGCCCGAGGGCCGCTACGGCCGCTCCTCGGACGAGCGCGCCGACCACCGGCTCAAGATCGCCGGTGCTGTTCTCGCCGCTCTGCTCCTCGCCCTCGTCGGCTACTTCGCGTACCACTACGTCGGCCAGAACAAGATCAGCGCCGAGGTGATCACGTTCGAGCCCGGGAAGGACGCGGTGCAGGTGCATCTGGAGGTCCGCAAGGACTCCGGTGCGAGCGGCTACTGCACCCTGCGCTCCCAGGCGGAGGACGGCGCCGAGGTGGGCCGCGCCGACTTCCGCTTCGACGGGAACGCCACCCGCATCGACAAGGTCCTCACCCTGCGCACGACGTCGCCGGGCACGACGGCGGAGCTGCTCGGCTGCCACGCTGACTGACCTCAGCCCGAATACATTGCCGCTGACCTGCGTCGACGTAATTCTGATGGCTTATGTCCTCCCCCTTCCGTCGCTGAATTGTTAGGCTCGTGGTTTCGCCCTTCCATGGAGGAACATCCTTCTGGGTAGGGCGATGCTTTGTATTCCCAGTACCTACGAGGAGCACCTGTGACCCAGACCAGCGAGAACGTCACCTGGCTGACCCAGGAGGCGTACAACCAGCTCAAGGCCGAGCTGGAGTACCTGTCTGGTCCTGCGCGCACGGAGATCGCCGCCAAGATCGCGGCCGCGCGCGAGGAGGGCGACCTGCGCGAGAACGGCGGGTACCACGCGGCCAAGGAGGAGCAGGGCAAGCAGGAGCTCCGGGTGCGCCAGCTGACCCAGCTCCTGGACAATGCCAAGGTCGGCGAGGCCCCGGTCTCCGCCGACGGTGCGGTGGCGCCCGGCATGGTCGTGACGATCGCCTTCGACGGCGACGAGGACGACACGATGACCTTCCTGCTGGCCTCGCGCGAGTACGCGAGCGCCGACGTGGAGACGTACTCCCCGCAGTCCCCGCTGGGCTCCGGCGTGATCGGCCACAAGGTCGGCGAGGACGCGCAGTACGAGCTGCCGAACGGCAAGAAGGCCTCGGTGACGATCCTCAAGGCCGAGCCCTACAGCGGCTGACCCCGCTCCCGCACGTCCTTGCACGTCCTTGCACGTCCTTGGCGAACCCCCGGCGTCTGCTGACGCCGGGGGTGTCGTCATGGCGTCTCAGGCATCGACCATCGACACGTTGCCTCAGGCCGTCGCGGAGCGGTACTTCCGCACCGCCAGAGTCCTGAATATGGCGATGATCAGGATCGAGTAGATCAGCGAGGCCCACACGGGGTGCTGCATCGGCCAGGCGTCCGAGGTCGAGACCCCGGGATTCCCGAAGAGCTCGCGGCAGGCCTGGACGGTGGCGCTGAACGGGTTCCAGTCGGCGACGTGCCGCAGCCAGGGCGTCATCTGGGCGGAGTCCACGAACGCGTTCGAGACGAACGTCACCGGGAAGAGCCAGATCAGTCCGCCCGAAGTGGCCGCTTCCGGTGTGCGCACGGACAGGCCGATCACCGCACCGATCCAGGTGAAGGCGTACCCGGTCAGCAGCAGCAGGCCGAAGGCGCCCAGCACCTCGCCGAAACTGGTGTGGGTGCGCCAGCCGACCAGCAGGGCGACCACGGCCAGCACGAACAGGGTGAGCGCGGTCTGCACCAGGTCGGCGAGCGTCCGACCGGTCAGGACCGCGCCCCGCGCCATGGGCAGCGAGCGGAACCGGTCGATGAGCCCCTTGTGCATGTCGTCGGCGATGCCCGCGCCGGCACCCGCGGTGGCGAACGTGACCGTCTGCGCGAAGATGCCCGCCATCAGGAACTCGCGGTAGACGCCGGGGTCGGTGGTGCCGCCGATGTTCATCGATCCGCCGAAGACGTAGCTGAACAGCACCACGAACATGATCGGCTGGATGAGTCCGAAGATGACCATCTCCGGGATGCGGGACATCCGGATCAGATTGCGTTTGGCGACGACCAGCGAGTCGCGGATCGACTGGGTGACGGGGTTGGCGGGCGCCGTGATCCGCACGGCGTCGGTGACGGCACTCACTTGGTGGTCTCCTTCTTCTGCCGGCGGTCCTTGGCGTCCTTGGCGGCCTTGGCGGCCGCGCCGTTCGCGCCGTTCTCCTCGTCCTTGACCTCGGCCACATGGCCCGTCAGGGAGAGGAAGACGTCGTCCAGGGTCGGGCGGCGCAGGCCGATGTCGTCTATCTCGATGCCTCGGACGTCCAGTTCCCGGATGACCTCGGCGAGGAGCTTCGCGCCGCCGGTGACGGGCACGGTGAGCTTGCGGGTGTGTTCCTCGACGGTGGTCTCGCCCTTGCCGAAGCCGGCCAGCACCTCCCGGGCGGTCGGGATGTGCTCCCGCTCGTGCACGACGACCTCGACGCGCTCGCCGCCGGTGCGGGCCTTGAGCTGGTCGGAGGTGCCGCGGGCGATGACCCGGCCGTGGTCGACGACGGCGATGTCGTGGGCGAGGTGGTCGGCCTCTTCGAGGTACTGGGTGGTCAGCAGCAGGGTCGTACCGCCCAAGACCAGCTGTTTGATGACCTCCCACAGCTGCTGGCGGTTGCGCGGGTCGAGGCCGGTCGTCGGCTCGTCCATGAACATCACGGGCGGGGACACGACGAGCGCCGCGGCGAGGTCGAGCCGTCGGCGCATGCCGCCCGAGTAGGTCTTCGCGGGGCGGTCGGCGGCGTCCGCGAGGTTGAACTGCTCGAGCAGTTCCTCGGCCCGGGCCTTCGCGGCCTTGGCCTTCATCTGGTAGAGCTGGCCGACCATCTGGATGTTCTCGCGGCCGGTCAGGTATTCGTCGACCGCGGCGAACTGGCCGGACAGGCCGATCGAGCGCCGCACCTCGTTGGGCTGCTTCAGCACGTCGAGGCCGGCGACGACGGCCTTGCCGCTGTCGGGGCGCAGCAGGGTCGTCAGACAGCGGACGGTGGTCGTCTTGCCCGCGCCGTTCGGCCCGAGCAGGCCCAGCACGGTGCCCTCGGGGACATCGAGGTCGACGCCGTCCAGAGCCCTTACGTCACCGAAGGTTTTGACCAGGCCTTCGGCATAGATGGCGCCTGGCATATAAATCTCCACGTCGTTGGGGAATCTTCTGAAAGTCTGGGTACGGGTGGCACGAGACACACCATAACGCGATGTATCGCGTCTCTCAATGGACTTACCCGATCGGGTGAGATCGGGTGACAAAGAGGCGCCTGACCTCAGCCGATGACCGTGTAGCCCGCGTCGCGCAGGGCCTGGCCGACCTCGACGCAGTGCGCCGGCCCCTTCGTCTCCAGGTGCAGCTCGACCTCCGCCTCCGTGAGCCCGAGCCGTGGATCGGTCCGGACGTGGCCCACATCGAGGACGTTAGCGTCCACCACTGACAACACGCCGAGAAGCGTCGCAAGAGCGCCCGGGCGGTCCGTCAGCCGCAGGCGTACGGCCAGGTAGCGGCCCTGCGCGGCCAGGCCGTGGGTCAGCACGCGCTGCATCAGCAGCGGGTCGACGTTGCCGCCGGACAGCAGCGCCACGACCGGCCCCTCGAAGGAACCGGGGTCGCTCAGCAGCGCGGCGACCGGGCTCGCCCCGGCCGGTTCGACGACCAGCTTGGCCCGCTCCAGGCACAGCAGCAGACCGGTGGACAGCTCGTCCTCCGTCACCGTGCGCACCTCGTCCACCAGCTCGCCGATGATCCCGAAGGGCACGTCGCCGGGCCGCCCGACCTTGATGCCGTCGGCCATCGTCGCCGGATTCTCGATCGCCACCGGCCGCCCGGCCGCCAGCGAGGGCGGATACGCGGCAGCGCCCGCCGCCTGCACGCCCACGATCCGCACGTCCGGCCGCAGTGTCTTCACCGCGACCGCGACGCCGGCCGCGAGCCCGCCCCCGCCGATGCCCACGACGATCGTGCGCACCTCGGGGCACTGCTCCAGGATCTCCAGGCCGACCGTGCCCTGACCGGCGATAATGTCAGGGTGGTCGAACGGGTGAATGAACACCGCGCCGGTCGCCTCCGCGTACTCCTGCGCGGCGGCCAGCGTCTCGTCGACCACGTGCCCGTGCAGGCGCACCTCGGCGCCGTACTCCTTCGTGGCACTGATCTTCGGCAGCGGGGCACCCTTCGGCATGAACACCGTGGACCGCACACCGAGCAGCGACGACGCCAGCGCCACGCCCTGGGCGTGGTTGCCCGCGCTCGCGGCGACGACACCGGCGGCCCGCTCCTCGGGCAGCAGTCCGGCGATACGGACGTACGCGCCGCGCAGCTTGAACGATCCGGTCCGCTGAAGGTTCTCGCACTTGAAGTGGACCGGCGCGCCGACCAGCTGGGTCAGGTGGCGGCTGCCCTCCATCGCGGTCACCCGCGCCACGCCCGAGAGCATCTTCTGGGCACCGCGCACGTCGTCGAGCGTCACCGGCGGCACGGAGGGGGCCTCACGGTAGTTCATGACTCAAGTCTCGCAGTTCACACGCGCGGACCGCCGCTGTGACCAACCTCCGAGACTGGTTTGCGCAGCCCCGGTACGGCCCGCCTCCGGGCCGCGTACCCTGTCCCCCAATCCAGCACCCCCTTCACGAAGTGAGCCCCCGGCCATGCCCACAACACCTGAAATGTCGATGGACATGACGACCGTCGGTGACAGCGGTCTCCTCGACACGCTGCAGCACGAGGTGGCGGTGTTCGCCCGACGTGCCGAACAGACCCGGCTCGGCGGGGTGGGGCAGGTGCGCAACTCCATGGACCGCGCCGCGTACCTGCTGCTCAACCGGCTCGACAAGGAAGGCCCGATGGGCGTCAAGGCGCTCGCCGCGAGCATGGGGATCGACTCGTCGACGGTCACCCGGCAGGTGGCTCCGCTCGTCGACACCGGCCTCGTCAAGCGGACCTCGCACCCCGAGGACGGGCGGGCGGTGGTGCTCCAGTTGTCCCCGCGCGGGCTGTCGCGTCTTGAGGAAGTGCGCTCGTCGCGGCGTCAGTTGATGGCCGAGCTGACACACGACTGGGCGCCCGAGGAGCGCGAGGCGTTCTGCACGCTCCTCACGCGCTTCAACACCGCCCTCTCCGCCCGGATGGCGACCCAGGAAGTACCGGACGGGCCGTCGGCCTCCTGATCGACGGCTCGACGCTCACCGGCTCGACGCTCACCGGCGCGCTGCTCTCGGCTGTGCGCGGCTCTTGACCTACGGGCCGCGCCTGGCCTCATATGAGACCGGGTCCCCGTCGCACACCGTTTCGCATTCCGTGTGCGACCGGACCCGTCCCTCAGGATCGCCCTCAGGCGGGAGGCGCGGTGCGGCAACGGCAAGTGGCCCAGGGCGCCCGTCGGGCCCGGGAGTTCGAGGCGTTCGTCGCGGGCGCGGCCGGGCGGCTGCTGCACGCCGCCACGCTCCTCACGGCGGAGGAGCCGCACGACAACCCGCGCGCGCGACGCCTGCTGACGCTGGCCCTGGCGCACACGTACGCGTCCTGGGACCGGCTGCGCGGCGAGGACCCGTACGACCGGACGCGCCAGTACCTGGCCACCCGCTTCGCGCGCGGGGCGTGGCACCAGTACGGCGGCCTGGTCCGGGCGCGTCGGCAACCGGCCGGCGCCCTGGCCCGGCTCACCCCTCAGGAACGTCTGATCCTCGTCCTCAGGTTGTACGAAGGTGTCGCCGAGGAGCAGGCGGCGGCCCTCCTCGGCCTCCCCCTGGAACGCGTCCGCACCCTCTGCGACCGGGCGACGGCGACCCTGCTGCATCCGCCACGGGGCCCGGCACCAGCGGTGGCGGGGCCGAGGGTGGCGCCGTCATGAGCACCGTCATGAGCCGGGGGCGGGTGTGAACCGGCCCGAGCGGGAGGCCGCCGTGCGGCGGATCATGGAGCGGTCCGTGCCGCCCGTGCCGCCCGGGCTGTACGCGGAGGCCGTGCGGCGCGGCGGACGCATGCTGCGCCGCAGAAGGGCCGCCCGGCGTCTGCTGTGGCTGCTGCTCGCCACCGTGACCGTCGCGTTCGTCGTGTGGGCGCTGCTGGTCCAGCCCTGGGTGGAGCCGCCGTCGGAGACGACTCCACCCCTCACGGACTGGTGAGAGCGGCAGACACGCGCGCGGGCCGAAGGACTAGCCGAGCGCGTGCTGGAGGTCCTCCAGGAGGTCCTCGACGTTCTCGATTCCCACGGACAGGCGTACGAGGTCGGCGGGCACCTCCAGGAGGGATCCGGCCGTGGAGGCGTGCGTCATGCGTCCGGGGTGCTCGATGAGCGACTCGACGCCGCCCAGGGACTCGCCGAGCGTGAACACCTGGGCGCGGTTGCAGACCTCGACGGCCGCCTCCTCGCCGCCCGCGACCTGGAACGAGATCATGCCGCCGAACGCCCGCATCTGCTTGGCGGCGACCTCGTGACCGGGGTGCTCGGGCAGACCCGGGTACAGGACGTTCGTCACGCGCGCGTGCCGGGTCAGCATGTCGGCGACCTTGGTGGCGTTCTCGCTGTGCCGGTCCATGCGCACCGACAGCGTCTTCGTGCCGCGCAGCACCAGCCACGAGTCGAAGGGCCCGGCGACCGCGCCCATGGCGTTCTGGTGGTACGCCAGCTCCTCGCCCAGCTCCGGGTCGCCGACGATCAGGGCGCCGCCGACGACGTCCGAGTGGCCGCCCATGTACTTGGTCAGCGAGTGCACCACGACATCCGCGCCGAGCGACAGCGGCTGCTGCAGGTACGGCGTGGCGAAGGTGTTGTCGACGACGAGCCGCGCGCCCGCGTCCCGGGCGACCTGCGCGACGGCGGCGATGTCGGTGATGCCGAGCAGCGGGTTGGAGGGGGTCTCCACCCACACCGCCTTGGTCTTCGGGGTGATGGCGGCCCGTACCGCGGACGCGTCGCCGGTGTCGGCGACCGACCATTCCACACCCCACCGGGAGACGACCTTCGCGAAGAGACGGAACGTGCCGCCGTACGCGTCGTTCGGGATGACCACGTGGTCGCCGGGGCTGAGCAGCGTACGCAACAGGCAGTCCTCGGCCGCCAGTCCGGACGCGAACGCGAGGCCGCGGCGGCCGCCCTCCAGGGCCGCGAGGTTCTCCTCAAGGGCCGTCCTGGTCGGGTTGGCGCTGCGGCTGTACTCGTAGCCGCCGCGCAGGCCGCCGACGCCGTCCTGCTTGTAGGTCGAGACCTGGTAGATCGGCGGGACGACCGCGCCGGTGAGGGGATCCGCGGTGTTGCCCGCGTGGATCGCGAGGGTCTCGAAGTGCTGACTGATGTGCCTGTCGCTCATGGGCACCGAGCGTAGTGCGCTCGCGGGGAAGGTGCCGGACGCCGAGGTCGGCGGGGGGCCGGCGGGGACGGCAGAGGGAGGCGGCGGAGGGGCCGTGGAGGGGGCCGCAGGTGTTTTCCACAGGCCGTCGGCGGGAGTTTTCCACAGGGCGCCGACCGCGTTGGCCAATTGTCGGCGGCGTCTGGAACCCTTGAGGCATGGAAATTCTCTGGCTCCTGATGGCGCTGGTCCTGCTCGGCTTCGTGCTGCTCCCCTTCCTGCGGCGCAGGCGCGGCATGATCGAGCAGGTCCCGCCGGGCCACCCGGACGCCGCGGACCCGGCGAACTACGGCTTCGCACAGCAGGAGGAGCTGGACGTGCGGATGCCCGGTCCCGACCAGGACCTGGTGGATGTCCTGGATCTCGTGCAGCGCACCCAGGACCACCGGGCGGCGGCCCAGCTCCTCGCCGGCACGGAGGCCGAGGGCGAACTGCGCTGGCAGCGCGTGCAGGCCTTCGCGGGCGCCGCCTCGCTGGAGCTGCGGCAGCGGCCCGGCGGGGTGAGCGAGACGCCGGGCGGGCAGTGGCTGCGGGTGTGGCGGGCCGAGGCACCCAAGGACGCGGGCGGCGCGGCGGTGCACGCGGAGTTCCTGGTCCAGCAGGCGTGGCGGACGTCGACGCCGGGCACGGACGAGTTCCGGATCATCATGGAGGAGGCGAAGGCGGCGGTCGGCGACGCGGCCCTGCTGGCCCCGGGTGACCCGATCCCGTACATCGTCGAGCTCTCGGTGGCGCGCGGACTGGCGTACTCCCAGCCGGAGTTCGAGCAGCTCTGGCTGAAGATCCTGGACCGCGCCCCGAACCACATGGGCGCGCATCTGGCGGCCCTGCACTACTGGTGCGAGAAGTGGCACGGCTCGCGCGAGCAGGCGTACGGCTTCGCGGAAGCGGCGGCGGCGCGGGCCCCCCGGGGCTCCCTCCTCGCGGCCATGCCCCTGTTCGCGGTCTTCGAGCACCTCCCCGAGGTGAACCTGGTCAGCGGCTTCTACCACAGCGAGGTCGTCACCAAGGCGATACACGGAGCACTGCACGCCGTGCACTCGGCCCGCGCCGACGACCCGATGCTGGCGCACGTCCGCCATCTGCTGGTCTTCTTCCTGGTCCGCGCCGAGCGCTGGGCGGAGGCGATGAGCCAGCTCGTGCACATCGACGGCCATGTCGGCGCCCTCCCCTGGACCCTGTCCCCCGACCCGGCCGCGGAGTTCGCGGTCTACCGGGCGCTGGCGGTGGCGGGCTACGAGGCGAACGGAGGCAGCCCGGCGACGCTGCCGCACTGACGGCGGGCACGCACCGGCAGGAATCCGGGGCGGCACGGAACCGTTGCTCCGGTGCCGCCCCGCCGCCCGCCGCCCGCCGCCCCGCACATCGACGGATGAAGGAGCCCGCGCCATGCTGTTCGGCCGTACGCCGGTCCTGCCCAACCCCGACCAGGCGCTCCAGGGCCGTCCGGAGCCGATGTTCTCGGTCCCCGACCGCCACACGGTCCTCGGCACCCCGCTGCTCGGCCCCTACCCCGAGGGCTACCAGATCGCCGACTTCGGCCTCGGCTGCTTCTGGGGCGCCGAGCGCACGTTCTGGCAGCTCCCGGCCCGCGTCTGGACGACCCTCGTCGGCTACCAGGGCGGCCACACCGAGCACCCGACCTACGAGGAGGTCTGCTCAGGCCTCACCGGCCACACCGAGGCCGTCCGAGTGGTCCACGACCCCGCGCTGATCTCCTACGAGCGCCTCCTGAAGACCTTCTGGGAGTCCCACGACCCCACCCAGGGCTTCCGCCAGGGCAACGACGTCGGCACCCAGTACCGCTCCGCGATCTACACCCACACCCCTGAGCAGACGGCTGCCGCCGAGGCCTCCCGCGAGTCCTACCAGCAGGTCATGACGGGCTCGGGCTACGGCACGATCACGACGGAGATCCTGCCGGTGCAGGGGCGCACCTTCTATCCGGCGGAGGGGTACCACCAGCAGTACCTCGACAAGAACCCGGCGGGGTACTGCGGGATCGGCGGGACGGGCGTGTCCTGCCCGATCGGTGTGGCGAAGGCCGACGGGTGAGCACTGGGGTCACCCCCGCGCTGTCGGCGAGGCTGTGGCGGGAACGGCGGCCGTCGGGACCGCCCGTCGCCCACACGTTCCGCAGTACGTACGCGGACCGCTGGGTCCGCTTCCACAGCCTCCCCGGCTCGAAGCGCTACCCGGAGTCCGAGGACGAGTACGCGATCCTGCTGGACCGGTACAACACGGTGCTCGACGAACTGTTCGCGGGCACCGACGTGTTCGTGGTGACCATGGACTGGTCGGACACACCGACCGGGCCCGCCGGCTACCCGACACCACGAGAGAAGCTGCACCCGAACGGCATCCACTGGTGGACCGAGTCCGAGCAGAACGACCCCGACCCGGAGTTCCACACCCACACGCGCCTGTACGCCGACCGGCGCCCGTGGGACCGCGGCTGCATCGATGAACTGCTGCGCGCCGTCGCGGACGAGGCACTCGCCGGAGTGTTCATCACCGACACGGAACTCCGGCGCATCCACCATCCCTACGACGGAGGCGCAGACGTCATCCTCGCCACGCCCGAGGAGCGAGACCGACTGCGCGGCCGGCACACCGACTGGCTCTCCAGCCACCCGTCCGGTCTCTGACCATGCACTCGGGCGAAGCCGCGCTGGAGGTCCGCGTCTCCCGGTGAGCCTTTGACCTTGACACGGTGACAAGGCCTTCACTGCTTGCCGAGGAGGTGGTCTCGATGGCCATGACGAGACAGGACGCGAATGCGATACGAGCGCTCCGGGGCCTGGAGGACGGCTGTTCGTCCGTGCGACTGCGGGCGGCTCTGGCGGTCGGCACGACGCCGGATCCGCGCTTCGTCGACAAGATCGTCGAGCGATGCGCGATCGAGCCCGAGTTCTTCGTCCGCGACATGCTGACCTGGGCGCTCACCCGCCATCCGGTGTTCCTGACGCTCCCCGCGATGCTCCGCGAAGTCCGCTCGGAGCGTGCGCAGGCACGGAGCCAGGCGCTGCACACGCTGTCCAAGATCGGGGACCGGCGTGCGTGGCCGGCGATCACACGGGGGCTCCTGTCCGATGCCGACGACGAGGTGGCGCGGAGCGCCTGGCGGGCCGCGGTCGTGCTCGTGCCGGAAGGCGAGGAGTCCGGGTTGGCCGCGGTGCTGGCGACGCAGCTCGGGCGCGGTGAGCGGGAAACGCAGCTGAGTCTCAGTCGGGCGATGGTCGCGCTGGGTGAGGTCGTTCTGCCGGCTCTGCGGGCTGCGACGACGGCCCCTGACCGGCGCGTGCGCACGCACGCGCTCGCCACGGAACGGCTGCTGCGCGACCCGGATGCCGGATTCGAGTTCGCCATCGAGGAGGCGAAGCGCGTCGTGGCCCTCGGCGGTTCCGGCCAGGAGGGACGATAGGCAGTGTTGATCGGTGAGGTGGCGCGACGGTCCGGTGTCAGCGCCCGCATGCTCAGGCATTACGAGTCGCTCGGCCTGATGCGGCCTTCGGGTCGTACGGGCTCCGGCTATCGGGAGTACTCCGGCGAGGACATCCGGCGGATCTTCCACATCGAGAGCCTGAGGTCGCTGGGACTGTCGCTGCGTGAGATCGGACGCGCGCTCGACGATCCCGGCTTCACGCCCTCGGCGCTCGTCGACGACCTCATCCGTCAGACGCGCGAACGCATCGCGGCCGAGACGGAGCTGCTCACGCGGCTCCGCCGGATCGATGCCGCGGAACCCGCCGGCTGGGAGGACGTCCTCCAGGCCGTCGCCTTCCTCCAGGCGCTGGGGTCGAAGAGCGCTGCCGCGCGCCAGCGCGCGGCCCTTTCCTCGGTCGGCGAGGTTCCGGTGCCGGTGGAGGCCCTGGTCGAGGCGGTACTCAGGGAGTCGGAGCCGAACGTCGCCGGAGCCCTGCGGTGGGCGCTGGCGCGATCGGGCGACGGCGGCACGCCACTGTTGGCGGAGGGCCTCGGCTCACCGGTGGCCGCGGTGCGGGAGCGTGCCGTTCGGTCCCTCGCGGAGATGCCCGGTGATGAGGCCACGGCCCGCCTGCGGGACGCCCTCGCGCACCCCGATGCCGTGGTCCGCGGCCATGCGGCTCTGGCGCTCGGGACACGTGGAGTCACCGATACGGTCCCTGCACTCATCGACATGATCGTGGCGGGACAGAACGACACCGATGCGGCCGATGCGCTGAGCATGCTGTCGAGCGACACCGCGACGGCCGACCAGATCGCCACCGGGCTCGTCGACCGCCTCGCCCAACACACCACTGACGCGCCTGCACGCGTACGGCTGACCCAGGCGCTGGCGGACATCCCGGGGACTACGGCTTCATGTGCCCTCGTGGAGCTGTCGCAGGACCGGGACCGTGCCGTTGCGCTGACTGCGGCGTACCTTCTTCAGCTGCGCGACGCACGGTGACGGATCTCTCCTGGCCGCGTCGCGGTCAGCCAGTCAGCCCTCAGTGCGGGCGGGCAGCCGCCATCCCGGGCGCGGGAAGTGGCAGGTGTAGCCGTTCGGGTAACGCTGCAGGTAGTCCTGGTGCTCGGGCTCGGCCTCCCAGAAGGGGCCCACCGGCTCCACCTCGGTGACGACCTTGCCCGGCCACAGGCCAGAGGCGTCCACGTCCGCGATCGTGTCCTCGGCGATCCGCTTCTGCTCGTCGTCCACGTAGTAGATCGCCGAGCGGTAGCTGAGGCCGATGTCGTTGCCCTGGCGGTTCTTGGTGCTCGGGTCGTGGATCTGGAAGAAGAACTCCAGGAGCGCGCGGTAGTCGGTCTTCTCGGGGTCGAAGAGGATCTCGATGGCCTCCGCGTGCGTGCCGTGGTTACGGTACGTCGCGTTCGGCACGTCACCCCCGGTGTATCCCACCCGGGTCGCCGTCACGCCCGGAAGCCGGCGGATCAGCTCCTCCATCCCCCAGAAACATCCGCCCGCCAGTACGGCCCTCTGCGTCTGCGCAGCCATTGCGGTCCTCCCATATCTGTCAGCTCGGTCACTCGGGCCACTCGGCTCACACACCACCGGCATCCCACGCCCACCTGCTCAACGCGCGAGGGGTCCACGCGATTCCGTACCTGTCCGACCGTCGCTGCCGTCGCTGCCGTCGAAAATCAGTGGTTGCCCGGACCGGTCGGCCGCACGCTGTACGCCATGGAACAGCCACAGCTCGGGATCCGTGCGGTCTACGCGGAATCCACGATCACCGTCTACCAGGCGTACTCCCCCGAAATCGGCCTGCCCGCCGCTCGCGAAGGCCGATTTCCCGCTGCGTGGAAGCGGGACCGGATGACATGGATCAAGCCGTCGTTCCTGTGGATGATGTACCGCTGCGGCTGGGCCACCAAGGCAGGGCAGGAGACCGTCCTGGCTGTCGAGGTCGCGCGTGACGGCTTCGAGTGGGCGTTGCGTCATGCCTGTCTGTCGAGCTACGACCGCGGGGTGCATCCCGACCGCTCCACCTGGCAGCGTCAGCTGAAGCGCGCGCCCACTCGCATCCAGTGGGATCCGGAGCGGGATCTGCATCTGCGCCCCCTGCCGTACCGGTCTCTGCAGCTCGGCCTCTCCGGTGAGGCGGCACGGCGCTATGCGGACGAGTGGACGGTCACCATCAAGGACGTCACCCCACTCGCACATGAGATCCACGCCCTGGTGACCAGCGGTGACCTCGACTCCGCGGCCCGGCTGTTGCCGCGGGAACGGCCTTATCCCGCCTCGGACGAACTGCTGAGAAGTGGCCCGCCCTCAGTTCGCGCCCAGTAGGCCTGTCCGGCCGGGAATTCGGTTGCCTCTCGTCGCCGGATGCGGGCTAATGCCACGCATGGCTGACATTCAGGGCTCGTACGACGACCTGTTCACTGCCGTGCCCAGTGCGCTGGCCGCGCTGCTGGACGAGGGGGACGTGGGCGGCTCGGTGGCGGTCTTCGTGGACGGTGAGCCGGTGGTGGACGTCTGGGGTGGGTTCGTCGACGCGGGTCGTACGGTTCCGTGGGGGCGGGACACGATCGTCAATGTCTGGTCCGTGACGAAGACGATGACGGCGTTGTGCGCGCTGGTCCTGGCCGACCGCGGGGAGCTCGACCTGGAGGCGCCGGTCGCCCGGTACTGGCCGGAGTTCGCGGCGGCGGCCAAGGACGGGGTGCTGGTGCGGCATCTGCTCGCGCACACCGCGGGCCTGCCCGACTGGGAGGGGCCGGTCGACGAGCTCTACCACTGGCCGTCCGCCACGGCGCGGCTGGCCGGGCAGGCACCGCAGTGGGAGCCGGGCAGCGCGGCGGGGTACCACTCGGTCACCCAGGGCTTCCTCGTGGGCGAGGTCGTACGCCGGATCACCGGCCGGAGCGTGGGCGAGTACTTCGCCGAGGAGGTGGCCGGGCCGCTGGGCGCGGACTTCCACATCGGGCTGTCCGCCGAGCACGACCACCGCGTGGCGCTCACGGTCCCGCCACCGTCCCGGGACGAGGACTACACCGCGAGCGCGGCCCGGAGCGACGCGAACGCGTCCGCCGGGACCGCGCTCCGGGTCAGCGACGGGAACAGTGTGGCGTGGCGCCGTGCGCAGATCCCCGCGGCGAGCGGATTCGGCAATGCCCGCTCGGTCGCCCTCGTGCAGTCGGTGATGGCGTGCGGAGGAGCGGTGCGCGGGGTGCGGTTGCTGTCGCAGGGCGGCTGTGACCGGGCGTGGGTGGAGCAGTTCAGCGGCGAGGACCGGATCCTGGGCATGCCGGTGCGCTACGGCCTGGGCTACGGGCTGTTCGGCAGTACCTACGGGTGGGGCGGCTGGGGTGGCTCAGTGGTGATGATCGAACCCGAGGCGCGCATGGCGGTGGCGTACGTGACGAACCAGATGCGCGAACCGGCTGAGGACCAGCGCGGGTTGGAGATCGTCATGTCCGCGTACGACGGCCTCAAGGGTCTGCGTGCCTGATCCAGACACTCCAGTCGCTCAAGTAGCTCCAGTTGCTCATGCAGCTCCAGTCGCCCTCTTGCCGTGATCGGTTCCAGGCGCTTCACTGATCGCTGCTCGCCCCCCACAGGAGAACACCCGTCCCACCCAGTCGAAGGGTCTTCTCTTGACCGACAGACGTGCCACCACCATGGCCCGCACCACCACCCTGGCCCGCATCACCGCCGTCACCGCGGCCGCCTGCGCCGCCGTGCTCGCGACCGCGCTGCCCTCGTCCGCGATCAACTCCTACAACGCGACCCCGGCGCCGGAGCGCACCGAGGTCGGCGCCCTGGTCGCCACCTGGGACAACGACGCGAACCCGGCCACCCCGGACCGCGTCGACTGGGTCTGCTCCGGCACCATGATCGACGGGAACACCTTCCTGACCGCCGCCCACTGCACCACGGACTGGCCGGCGAACGTGAAGTTCTACGTCTCCCTGGACCAGGACGTCCAGGCCGGACTCGACGCCGCTGCCACGAAGTACCCCGGCGATCCGACCGCGCAGGCCAAGGCCGTCGGCGTCCAGGGCACCGCTCACACCGACCCCGCCTACCCCGGTCCCGCCTCCGACCCGCACGACATCGCGGTGATCGATCTGCCCGCCCAACAGCTGAAGTCCCGCTGGACGTTCACCCCCGCGACCCTCCCGACCGCCGACCAGTTCGGCGCGCTCGGCCCTCAAGGGCTCAACGCCACCGACTGGTTCGTCGCCGGGTACGGCACCCAGGAAGCCGTCAACGGACCGGGCGGGCAGACCCACCCCGGCGGTGGCGTCCGCATGAAGGCACCCGTGACCTTCGACGCCCTCAACAACGCCTGGATACGGCTGGCCATGACCGCGCCACAGGGCAACGGCGGTGCCTGTTACGGCGATTCGGGCGGCCCCAACTTCGCGGTCGTCGGCGGCAGGAACATCCTCGCCGCGACCACGATCACCGGCGACACACCGTGCTACGCCACCAACGTGACCTACCGCCTCGACACTCCCGGTGCCCGGGCCTTCCTGTCGCCGTTCGTCACACTGCCCTAGCGGCAGTGCGGTTCCCCTCCGTCCCCCGGTCCGCGGGACACCGCGGGCCGGCGGACGGGCCGGCCGCGGCCGCAAGGCGTCAACTGCCGCTGCCGTACGGCCGCGTGAGGATCTCCAGGTTGTGCCCGTTCGGGTCGTCGAAGTACGCGCCCCGGCCGCCGTCGTTGTGGTTGATCTCGCCGACCCGGCGATGGAACGGGTCCGCCCAGTACGTCAGGCCGGCGGCCCGGACGCGGGCGAAGATGGTGTCGAAGTCGTCCTCGGAGACGAGGAAGGCGTAGTGCTGCGGGGTGATGGGGCCGGGGGTGTCCAGGTAGTCGAGGGTCACGCCGTTCGGGATGTCGACGGGGATGAAGGGGCCGTACTGCGGGCTCACTTCCAGCCCCAGGATGTCGGCGAGGAAACGGGCCGAGGCGTGCTTGTCGTGTGCGGCGACGATGGTGTGGTTCAGCTGGACGGTCATCGTGCGGGCCTCCTCGCGCCGAGTGCGGGCCTCTTCCGTACCGAGTGGAGCCTCTTCCGTACCGACCATACTCCGCGACCGGTTAAGGTAAGCCTTGCCTTAGCAAACCGGTTCATCGCTCAATCAGCGCAACGGTGCCAGTACATCGGTGGGCCAACCACACCACGTCGGAGGCGTCGTGCGCGCAGTAGCAGTGAAGGCCGTTCTGGCCGCGACCGTTGCCGGAGGGCTGCTCGTCGGCTGCTCGTCCTCGGACGGGGGTGACGGGAGCGCGGAGAAGGCGGACGCGGCGCGGAACCCCGTGATGGGCGCCTCGGAGGGGGCCACCGAAGGGCCCTCCGCCGCGCCGAGCGCGCTCGCCGACGGCATGGGCGCCGACCCGGACACCGACGGGACGTTCCCGCGGACCGTGACCCACTTCCAGGGGAAGACGACCCTGAAGGCCGAGCCGAAGAAGATAGCCGTGCTGAGCACGGGGCAGCTCGACGACCTGCTGTCCCTCGGGATCGTCCCGACGGCCGGCACCCGCGCCGACAACGCCGGCCTCGTGCCCGACTACCTCGCGGACGCCTTCCCGGCGTACAAGTCGCGGCTCGCCGGCATGACCGACGCGGGCACCCGGCAGGCACCCAACCTGGAGTCCCTCGCCGCGGCCGAGCCGGATCTGATCCTCGCCAACGACTCGCTCGGCGACCTCTACCCGAAGCTGTCGAAGATCGCGCCCACCGTGATCACCGCGGGCAACGGCATCAACTGGAAGCGCGACCTGCTCCTCGTCGGCGAAGCCGTCGGCAAGGGCGAGGCGGCCCGGAAGATGCTGGACGACATCACCGCCGACGCCGCCGAGCAGGGTGCGGACCTCGGCGACCCCACCGTTTCCATGGTCCGGTTCACGCCGGACCGCACCCGCATGTTCGGCGTCTCCTCCTTCACCGGGTCCATCGCCGTCGACATGGGGCTGTCGCGCCCCAAGTCGCAGCAGTTCAACGCGATTTCCGAGGACATCGGCCCGGAGAGCGTCGACACCGCCGACGGTGACTGGATCTTCTACTCCGTCCAGGGCGACGCGTCCGAGACCGACGCCGCTGGGGGTCCCCCCTCTGGGGGAGTGGTCGCCGCGCCGCTGTGGAAGTCGATGAAGGCGGTCGAGGCGGGGCAGGCCGTGAAGGTCGACGACGACCCCTGGTACCTCAACGCCGGTCCGAGCGCCGCGCGTCTGGTGATACGACAGCTCGCCGAGCACATCGGCAAGTGAGCCCGAAACGCCTGGCCTGGCCGGCGGCCGTCCTCGCGGTGGCCGCCGTCGGCCTGCTCAGCCTCGCCGTCGGCACCCGCGCGGTGCCGCTGTCGGCCGTGTTCGACGCCCTGCTGCACGGCGGGGGTTCGCCGGACGCCCTGGTCGTACGGTCGCTGCGGGTGCCGCGCACCGAGGTCGGGCTGACGGCCGGTGCCGCGCTCGGCGTCGCGGGCGCGGCGCTCCAGGCCGTGACCCGCAATCCGCTCGCCGATCCCGGCATCCTCGGGCTGAGCCAGGGCGCCGCGGCCGGGGTCGTCCTCGCGATCGGGTTCGGGCTGGCGAACGGCTTCGGCGGGTACGTCTGGTACGCCTTCGCCGGTGCCGTCGTCGCCGCGTGTCTGGTGTACGGAATCGCCGCGCGGGGTCGGGACGGGGCGTCGCCGGTCAAGCTGGCGCTGGCGGGGACGGCGCTCTCCGCGATGACCGCCGGGGCCACGACCGTCGTCCTCACCTCCAACTCCGCCACGCTCGACCAGTTCCGGTTCTGGCAGGTGGGCGCGCTGAGCGGGCGGGATGCCGACACGGTCGTCCGCATGCTGCCGTTCCTGGCGGGCGGTGCGGTGCTGGTGCTGGCGTGTGCGCGGGGGCTGGACGCGCTGGCCCTGGGCGACGAGACGGCGCGGGCGCTGGGGCATCGGGTTCAGCTGGTGCGGGGGGTGGCGGCGCTGGGGGCGACCCTGCTGACGGCCGCCGCGGTCGCCGCGGCCGGGCCGATCGCGTTCGTGGGGCTCGCGGTGCCGCATCTGGCGCGGCGGCTGGTCTCCGGAGGGCATCGCGCTGTGCTGCCGCTCTCCGCCCTGCTGGGCGCGGCGTTGTTGCTGGGCGCGGATGTGGCGGGGCGGGTGGTGCGGGCTCCTGCGGAGGTGCCGGCCGGGGTGATGACCGCTTTGGTGGGGGTGCCGGTGCTGGTGGTGCTCGTACGGCGTAAGGGAGCCGTCGCGTGAAGGGGACCCTGCGCTGGTGCTGGGCGGGCGTGGGTCGCGCAGCCCGGCGCCTACGGGGTGCCGCCCGCGCCCACCCTCCCCCACTCTCGGCTTCGCTCGAGCGGGGGGACCCCCATCGCCCCAGCGGCACGACTGCCCGCGGGATGGCGGGGTCGGACGCCGACGGGATCGCGGAGTCGACCACCGGCGGGATAGCGGAGTCAACCGACCACGGGATGGCCGGGTCGGCCGCCCACGGGATCACGGAGTCCCTCACCCCCGGGAGGGCAAAGCCGACCGCCCACGGGAAAGCGGAGTCAACCGACCACGGGATAGCCGGGTCGGCCGCCCACGGGATCACGGAGTCCCTCACCCCCGGGAGGACAGAGCCGACCGCCCGCGGGATCGCGGAGTCAACCGACCACGAGATGACGGAGTCGGCCGCCCACGGGATCACGGAGTCCCTCACCCCCGGGAGGACAGAGCCGACCGCCCGCGGGATAGCGGAGTCCACCGACCACGGGACAGCGGAGTCAACCGCCGACGAGATGACAGAGTCAGCCGCCCACGGGATCGCGGAGTCCCTCACCCCCGGGAGGGCGAAGTCAGTCGACCCTGGGGCAGCGGGCAGGAGTGGCCGCGGGACCGCGGGGGCGGCCGCCCCCGAGAACGCGCGCTCCACCGCCCCCGGGGTGGCGGTCCTGCGCCCCCACCCCCGCATCTCCCTCCTCCTCCACCGCCGCTCCGCCGCGGCCGCCGTAACCCTGCTCGTCCTCCTCGCGGCCGTCATGCTCGCCGCGGCCTGTCTGGGGCAGTGGTACGTCTCGCCCGTCGAGGTCTGGCGCACTCTGCGCACCGGGGCCGGGCCGTACGACCTGGTCGTCGGGGAGTTGCGGGTGCCGCGGATCGTGCTGGGGGCGCTCGTGGGGGCGGCGCTCGGGGTGTCGGGGGCGTTGGTGCAGACCGTCACCCGGAATCCGCTCGCCAGCCCGGACGTGATCGGTGTCGGGCACGGCGCCGCCGCCGCGACCGTGCTCGCCCTGGCGACCGGGACCGTAAGTGCGCCCGGTGCGATGCCCGCCGTGTCCGTCGCGGGCGGGCTCGGCGCCGCCGCGCTGGTCTACGTCCTGGCGTGGCGGCGCGGGATGCAGCCGAGTCGGTTCGTGCTCACCGGTGTGGGGATCGGTGTCGCGTTGTCGGCCGTCGTCCAGCTGTATCTCACCGACAGCGAGCTGGAGGCCGCCGAGCAGGTCAAGCTGTGGCTGACCGGCAGCCTCAACGGGCGGGGCTGGGAGCAGGCGGGGCCCCTGGCCACCGTCATGCTGCTGTGTCTGCCCGCGCTGGTGTGGGCGAGCCGGGCCGTACGGCCGCTGGGGCTGGACCCGGACACGGCGGCCGCGCTCGGCGTACGGGTGGACCGGGCCCGGCTCGGCCTCACCGTGCTGGGCGTCGTCCTCGCCGCCACGGCGACCGGCGCCGCGGGACCGATCGGGTTCGTCGCCCTGACCGCACCCCAACTGGCCCGCCGGATCACCCGGACGCCTCAACTGCCGCTGCTCTGCTCGGCGTTGACCGGCGCGTTCGTCCTGGTCGCCGCCGACCTGGCGGCCCGCACCCTGCTGCCCCCGCTGGAGATCCCGGTGGGCGCGCTCACGTCCCTGGTCGGCGGGCCGTATCTGCTGTGGCTGCTGGGGCGTCGTACGGCGACACGATGAAGGGCCTCGGGTCAACACCCGAGGCCCTTCACGGGGAGGATCAGATCGTCGCCGTGTCGATCACGAACCGGTACCGCACATCGCTGCTCAGCACCCGCTCGTACGCGTCGTTGATCTCGGACGCGCCGATCAGCTCGATCTCCGCGCCGATGCCGTGCTCGGCGCAGAAGTCCAGCATCTCCTGGGTCTCCTGGATGCCGCCGATGCCGGAGCCGCCGAGGGTCTTGCGGCCCATGATCAGCGTGAAGAGGTTGAGGGCGACCGGCTCCTCGGGGGCGCCCACGTTCACCAGCGCGCCGTCCGTCCGCAGCAGGGAGAGGAACGCGCCGAAGTCCAGCGGGGCCGAGACCGTCGAGATGATCAGGTCGAAGGTGCCCGCCAGCTCCTGGAAGGTGCTCTCGTCGCTGGTGGCGTAGTAGTGGTCGGCGCCCAGCTTCAGGCCGTCGTCCTTCTTGCGCAGGGACTGCGAGAGGACCGTGACCTCCGCGCCGAGGGCGTGCGCGATCTTGACGGCCATGTGGCCGAGGCCGCCCATGCCGAGGACGGCGACCTTCTTGCCCGGGCCGGCGTTCCAGTGCCTCAGGGGCGAGTACGTGGTGATGCCGGCGCACAGCAGCGGCGCGGCCACGTCGAGGGACAGTCCGTCCGGGATGCGGAGGACGAAGTTCTCGTCCACGACGATCTTCTCGGAGTAGCCGCCGTAGGTGGGCTCGCCGTTCTTGTCGAGGGCGTTGTACGTGCCGACGCTGCCGCCGGTGCAGTACTGCTCCAGGCCCGCCTTGCAGTTGTCGCACTCGCGGCAGGAGTCCACCAGACAGCCGACGCCCACGCGGTCGCCGACCTTGTACTTGGTCACCCCGGGGCCGACCTCGGAGACGACACCCGCGATCTCGTGGCCGGGGACCATCGGGAAGATCGCCTCGCCCCAGCCCTCACGGACCTGGTGGATGTCGGAGTGACAGATACCGGCGAACTTGACGTCGATCAGCACATCGAACTCGCGGACCGCGCGGCGCTCGATGGTGGTGCGCTCCAGCGGAGCCTTGGCGGCGGGTGCGGCGTATGCAGCAACAGTGGTCATGCCGGGGGTTCTCCTAGCGATGGTGTCGTGCCCGGCTGCCTTCCGGCCGGGCACGGAGATCAGCCTGCCCTACGGACCGGCATTCACCCAGGGCACGGTTCGGCCTACGTCCGCTGGTCCTACCACTGGCGGGGTCAGGCTGGTGTGCGTACGACCGTGAATACTGGACGCATGGACGAACAGCCCGAACCCGCACAGGGCCCCTCCGTCGAGGCCGGCGGGTCCCTGGACCGGCGCGCCGAACTCAGCGAGTTCCTGCGCACCCGGCGGGCCCGGCTGAAGCCCGAGGACGTGGGGCTGCCGGACTTCGGGCGGCACCGCCGGGTGCCGGGGCTGCGCCGGGAGGAGCTGGCCCAGCTGGCCGGGGTGTCCGTGGCGTACTACACACGCCTGGAGCAGGGCAACGGGCGGAACGTGTCGGCGGAGGTCCTCGACGCCATCGCCCGCGCGCTCAGGCTGACCGACGCCGAGCACGCCCACCTCACACATCTGGCGAAGCCCAAGCAGCACAAGAAGAAGCAGGCCGCCCCCACCCAGCAGGTGCGGAGCGCGCTGCGGCAGCTGCTGGACACGATGGACGGCATTCCCGCGTACGTCGTGGGCCGGCGCTCCGACATCCTCGTCTGGAACCGGATGGCCGCGGCGGTCTTCGGTGACTGGGCGTTGCTGCCGCCGCAGGAGCGGAACTGGGCCCGGATGACGTTCCTGAAACCGGAGTACCGCGAGCTGTTCGTCGAGTGGGAGCAGAAGGCGACCGACATCGTCAGCTATCTGCGCATGGACGCGGGCTGCCACCCGGACGACCCCCGACTGTCCGCGCTGGTGGGCGAACTCTCCGTGAAGAGCGAGGAGTTCAGGCGGCTGTGGGCCACCCACGACGTCAAGGAGAAGAGCCACGGCGTCAAGCGGATGCAGCATCCGCTGGTCGGTCGCCTGGAACTCTCCTTCGAGACGTTCCGGCTGATCGACGACCAGGAGCAGTCACTGATCACCTACCACGCCGAACCGGGCTCCCCGTCGGCCGAGGCCCTGCGCCTGCTGGCGAGCTGGGGCACGGACGCGACGCGCGCGGGTACGGGTACGGGTACGGGGACTTCGACGCCGGCGCCCTGAAGTTTCAGCACTCCGTGATGTCTCAGGGTGCTTCGGTCAGCCAAGCGTCCAGATCTGGTTGTCCCTCCCGTTGCACTCCCAAAGGACCGCATCCGTTCCGGACGCGCCCCCGAAAATGTCGACGCACTTCTGCGACTGCTCAGCCACCAGTTCCGTACCGTCGAGGCGGAACCGCTGGCTGCCCCTGCCGTCACAGCCGGCCAGTTGGATCGCGGTGCGGTCGGCGGTCGCTCCCCCAGCCACGGTCATGCACTTCCCCGATGACCGGACGGTCCCGGATCCGATCTGCCATTGCTGCGCCGCCGAGCCGTCGCACGTGTCCTGGAACAGCTGTGTCCCCTCGGTTCCGTCGCCCCTGCTCAGGCACTTCTGGGAGGCGGCGACGACCAGGGCACGGCCGGTCGTGGCGGCCGGCGAGCCGGAGCCGCTCTGCGTCGGTGTGTCCTCGGATCCGGGACTCGCCTCGGTGTCTTCTGCCGCGAGCTCGGACGGCGACGGCGAGGAGGCCGGGGCGGGCGGCGTGGCGCCGGAACTCGGGGAGGTCGACGGGGAGGAGACGGCCGAGGGCGTCGGGGATGTGGACGTGCCCGGGATCCCCGGGGCGGTTGTGTCGCCGGCCACGGGCGTGCGGTCCGATGCCGCAGCGCCGGTGCTGCCCTTCTCCGGCGTCAGTGTGACCAGCAGCGGTACCGCGATCAGTACCACCGCGGCGGCTGCCGTGCCGAGCACGACCGGCTTCTTCC
This sequence comes from Streptomyces sp. a15, assembly GCF_059026085.1. NCBI lineage: Bacteria > Bacillati > Actinomycetota > Actinomycetes > Kitasatosporales > Streptomycetaceae > Streptomyces > Streptomyces sp. A15. The sequence continues at coordinate 347,559 of NZ_JBWLKM010000001.1, forward strand.
TCCACCGGCCCGGGCGCGGCCGCGCCCGCCGGCCGGCTGAGGTGGTCGGCGGGCCGTCCGGGGGCGCCCCGGCAGCGGATGCCTCACGCTTTCCGTGATCCGGCGTCGGCGTCGGTTCCCGCGCTTCCGGAGTGCCGCCGGGCACCGCGATCCCACCGGGCACGGCGGACTCCACGAGCGCGCCGGGCGCCGCGGGTTCCGCAGGCACGCCAGGCACCGCAGGCTCCGCGGGCACCGCACGCACACCAGGCTCCGCAGGCGCGGCAGGCACCGCACGCACACCAGGCAGGCCAGGCTCCGCAGGCGCGGCAGGCGCGGCAGGCACCGCACGCACACCAGGCAGGCCAGGCTCCGCAGGCGCGGCAGGCACGGCAGATACGGCGGGCACGACAGGCACAGCAGGCACGGCGCCGGAGGAGTGCCCTTCGGCGGCTGCCATCCGCAGCAGGCGCTCGGCCTCCTCGGCCGGCGGCCGCTCGTCGGGCCTGTTGGCGAGCAGCCCCTGGATCACCGGGGTAAGTGGCCCGGCACGTCGGATCTCGGGCATCGGCCCCATGGCGATGGCGTACATGGTCTCCGTCACCGTGTCCCGACGGTACGGGGACCGGCCTTCCACCGCCTGGAAGAGCGTGGCGCCCAGTGCCCATAAGTCGGACTCCGGGCCCTGTCTGCCGCCGGCGAGGCGCTCGGGTGCGATGAAGTCGACCGACCCCACCAGCTGGCCGGTGACGGTGAGCGTCGAGGTGTCGGAGGCCTGGGCGATACCGAAGTCGGTCAGGACCACCCGGTCGTCCTCGGCGAGCAGCACGTTGGCGGGTTTCACGTCCCGGTGCAGGACCCCGGCCCGGTGCGCCGCCCGCAACGCGGCAAGCACGCCGAGGCCGATCCTGGCGGCCTCTTCGGGCGGGACCGGGCCGTGCGCTTCGATCAGGTCGGCGAGGGTGGTGGAAGGCACGTACTCCATGACGATGGCGGGCAGGCCCTCGTCGTCCACCACGTCGTGGACGACGACGACATTGGGGTGGCTGATCCGCGCGGCGCTGCGGGCCTCTCGGCGGGTGCGCTCGAAGAGAGTGGCGAGCTCGTCCGCGGAGAGGTGGGGCTGGGGGTGGAGCTTCTTCACGGCGACCTGGCGGCCGAGAAGGGTGTCGTGGGCGCGCCAGACGGTGCCCATACCGCCTCGGCCGATGCGGTCGAGAACGCAGTACCGGTCGGCGATCAGCCGTCCTTCGTCGGACACCGTGGTGTTCCTTTCCGCCACTTCGGATCGGGGATCCGCCCAACGGTCCCTGATCCGCGGTCCGTTGAAGTAAGCGCTGTCAGTCGAAGGAGTGATGATAGTTCCACGTGACGCTCCACCACCGCCCGACCCGACCGCTGACCGCGCTCATCAGAGGAAGATGCCTGCCGTCAGCCCTGATACGGCGGCGCGGCCCCCCAGTTCCACCTGGGCACCGGCTGTTCGGCCGGCGGCTTCGCGTCCGGGCTCGAGAAGTACACGGCCAGCCGCGTGCCCCACTCCACATACGCGAGGAACGCCGAACGGAACTCGGCGTCCGTCGGCAGCCCCGCCTCGTCCGCCGCGTCCTGGATCAGGTTCACCCAGCGGCGGCGCTGCGGCTCGGTGATCCCCCGCCCCATGTGCTTGGCGACCATGTGACCGTGCCCGCCCTGCGTCTCGGAGTAGGCGGGCGGCCCGCCGAACACCTCGGCGAGCCACAGCGCCACATGCTCGGCGTGCTCGGGGTCCAGCCCCGCGAAGACGGGGGCGAGGAGCTCGTCCGCGAGGACCTTCTCGTAGAAGACCGAGGTCAGCCGGGCGAAGGCCTCCGCGCCGCCCGCCCACTCGTAGAGCGTGGGCACGGCGGAACCCGTGCCGCGGACGGTGGTCGGCTTGTAGTGCCGCATCTCGTCGATGTAGGGGATGTACGGCTGGATCTCGGCGAGGAAGTCGGCGAACAGCTCCGACTCGCGGAAGCCCTCCAGGTGGTCCTCGGTCGAGGTCCAGGTGATGCGCAGGACGTAGTGCTCGAAGTCGTCCTCGCAGCGCGCCAGTTCGAAGTCGACGCACTGCGGCGCCGCGGCCAGCAGGGCGGCGGCCTTGGTGTAGGCGGACAGGAACTCCGCCGACCGGTCTTCAGGGATGCGGTACCGGATGTACTCGACCGTCTGAGTCGTCATGCGCCCACAGAAACACGAGAGGCCCGCCGGAAGCTGTGCCTCCGGCGGGCCTTTCGCTCAGGGCCTACTCACCCACCCGTCGTACCCACTCGTCGTACCCACTCGTCGTACTCACCCGTCGTACTCACCCGTCGTACGGCTCACTTGCCGTAGTACGCGTTGTAGATCGAGATCGTCGACTTGTTGCCCTTCTTGTCGGCGATCTTGGCGTGGAAGGAGATGGCCTTGCCCTTCGCCGGGTTCTTCGCGGTGATCTTGCCGTTCTTGACGGTGACCTTCTTCCAGGTCTGGCCGTAGTCGTACGACACGTACACCGACAGCGACTTCAGGTTGGAGCCCTTGGCCGCGCCCTCGACGGTGACCGGGATCGACACCGTCTTACCCGCCTCGACCTTGCTGTCCAGGCCGGTCTTGGCGTTGAAGCGGACCATGGAGGCCGGGAGCTTGACCGCGTCCTCGCCGGTCGGCTTCTTCGAGCGGAAGGTCCAGCTCGCGTCGATCCGGGTGGAGGCGGCCGCGACCTTGACGCTCCGCTTGACCGAGGTGGTCAGCTTGTACTCGGCGTCACCGGACGGGACCTTGAAGATCCCCTCGCCGAACAGCGGGTCGGCGTTGGTGCCGACCTTGGTGCCGTTGCGGTACAGCGAGGTGGCCACCGACGTGAAGTCCGACGAACCGGCGTGCCCGGCCCCGTCGGCGAACAGCGGCAGCAGGCCGTACATGTTGTTGCCCTCGCGGAAGAGCCCGTAGTCCGCGTTCAGATGCGGGCCGAAGACCGCCGTGTTGAAGGTCTTCGTGTACTTCTGGCCCGCCTTGAAGGTCTGCGCGGCGCCCATCGTGTAGAACGCGTCGACGATCGGGAAGCCGTCCGCGTCCTTGCCGCTGTACTGCTCGAGGTCGAAGGTCCACTTGACCTTGTCGGCCGTCGAGAGGTACACCGTGCGCGCACCCGGCAGCTTCTGCTCCACCGGGAAGCCGATCACGAAGTCCTCGGGGAACTCGCCCCAGGTGACGAGTCCGCCGGACTTGCCGGGGGCGGCGGCGCCGAGGTTGTTCTTCACCGTGGCGAGTTCACTCGCCTTGAAGTGCCGGACCTTGTCGCCCTGGATCTTCTTGACCTTGGCGGTGGTGGCCACGTCGTACTCGGCGTTCGCGCCCTTGGTCCACTGGCCGTTCCAGGTCTGCGAGAGGCCGGTGACCTCCCCGCCCAGGTGGGCCATGCGCAGGTCGGCGAAGGACTCGAGGCCGAAGCCGATGCCGATACCGGCCGGCTCGAAGAAGTAGTTGCTCATCGCGGCCGTCTGCTTGGCCTGCGCATCCGGCACCGTGATGTCGGCGGCCTTGGTCTTGCGGGCGTCGATCGTCACCGAGGTGTCCTTGGTGACGCTCAGCTTCGGCTGGACCAGCCAGTCGAGGCCGCCCTCCAGGTTCACGAAGTCCTTCACGATCCAGGCGTCCAGCAGGTACGTGCCCTTGGGTACCCGCATGGTCGTGGTGCCGGAGGCGGCCGTCGGGATCTGGTAGGCCCGGCCGTCGCCCAGGCCCGAGTAGCCGAGGAGCACGGAGTTGTACTGGTCCGTCGGCTTGCCGTCGCGGCCGATGTGCTTGACGGTGACGTCGTACGACTGCACCTCACGGTTGACGGCCGCGGCCGTACGGACGCTCTGTCCGCCGCCCGTCGCCGTCACGTACGCGGAGTACGCGCCGTCGAGCGTGCCGCCCAGCTTGGTGTTGACGGTGACGTCCACGGACGCCTTGCCGCCGTTCGCCGGGACGGTCACCTTGGTCGCGCCGAGCTTGAAGAAGCCGGCCGGAGCCGCCGCGCCCTTGGGGTTGGTGGCGGTCGCCGACAGGGTGAGCGTGACGTCCTTCGTACCGAGGTTGCGGTACGTCAGCTGCTTGGTCTCCGGCGTGTCGTCGGTGTGCGGCCACTGCTGCGTGCCGAAGCTCACCGACACCGGGTCGGCGATGACGGTCTGCTTGATGGCCTTGTCGACCTGGATCCGGCCCGAACCCTGCTGGAACGGGTTGTACTTGCCGCCCTTGGTGGACGCGGTCAGCGCGCCCTTCAGCTCGGCGTACGTCCAGTCCGGGTGCTGCTGCTTGAGGATCGCGGCGGCGCCCGCGACGTGCGGGGTCGCCATCGACGTACCCGAGATGCTCATGTAGCCGGCGGGCTTCTCGCCGACCTCCTTGGCGATGTCGTTGCCGACACCCGAAGCGGCCGTGATGTCCACGCCCGGCGCGGTGACGTCCGGCTTGATCGCGCCGTCGCCGAGGCGCGGGCCGGTGCTGGACCAGGGTGCGAGGACGTCCTTGTCGTCGACGGCGCCGACCGTGAGGGCGGCTTCCGCGCTGCCCGGCGAACCGACCGACTCCGGACCGGAGTTGCCGGCCGCGATCGCGAAGAGGATGCCCTTCTCGGCGGACAGCTTGTTGACCGCCGCCTCCAGCGGGTCCTCCTCCGGCGTGTCCGTGCCGCCGAGGCTGAGGTTGACGACCTGGGCGCCCTCCGCGGCCGCCCACTCCATGCCGGCGAGGATGCCGGAGTCGTCGCCGGAGCCGGTGTCGTCGAGGACCTTGCCGTTGAGGATCGCGGCGCCGGGCGCGACGCCCTTGTACTTGCCGCCGGACTTGGCGCCGGTGCCCGCCGCGATGGACGCGACGTGCGTGCCGTGCCCGACCTTGTCGGTGGCGTCGGCGGCCGGGGTGAAGTTCTTGGCCGCGACGACCTGGTTCTTCAGGTCCGGGTGGGTGGCGTCGACACCGGTGTCCAGGACGGCGATCTTGACGCCCTTGCCGTTGTAGCCGGCGGCCCACGCCTTGGGGGCGCCGATCTGCGGCACGGACTTGTCGAGACTGGCCTTGCGGACGCCGTCGAGCCAGACGTGCGCGACGCCGGAGGCCGTCTTGTCGCCGTTGGTGACCGCGTCCCACAGGTCGGGCGCGTCCTCGTGCGGGGTCTGCACCGCGTCGGCGTTCAGGGACTTCAGGCTCTGGCGCAGGGTGCCCGCGTCACGGACGTCGGCCTTGGTGGCGGCCGCGGCTCCCTTGTAGCCGACGATCACCTTCAGACCGTTCTTCTGGGAGGTGCGGGTGGCCGACTTGTTGAGCTCGGTGATGTCGAAGAGCCGCTGGTCGAGCTTGCCGGTGGAGACCAGGCGGGCCGCGTCGGCCGGGATCACGAGCGTGTGTCCGTCGACCTTGCGGATCTGTACGGGTATGTGCTCGCGCCCCTTCGCCCGCTCCAGGCCGACGACGCGGCCCTTGGAGTCGACGGAGACGCGGTCACCCGTGATCAGGGTGATGCGATGGTGGGACGAGAGCTGGGCGGCGCCGGTCTCGCGCTGCTCGGGCTTCGCCGACGCCGGGCTGGTCATGCCCGCCGCCAGGGCCACGGCGGCCGCGGTGGCGACCGTGGCCGCGCATGCTCTTTTCACTTGTCTGCGCAAGTTTCCCCCTTGCCGATGTACCGGGTGAATTCCCCGTTCACCCGGCCGGGGGTGGTCTCGCACGCGTGACCGCGCACCCCCCGGAACTCGCAGTATGCCGGGGGGTGATCAGCCACCTCAATACACAGGTGCCTGACAGAAAGGGTCTGTTACACGATCGTCGGGTAAACGAACATCCTCGGCCATTTCCGAAACTCGTCGCTACGAGGCGGGGTTACGAGGCGGGGTTACGACGCGGAGTTACGACGCGGCGTTCTCCTTCACCGTGATCCTCCCCTTGCGGATCGTCGCCAGCCGCGGGGCCTTCTTCGCGATCGAGGAGTCGTGGGTGACCATGATGAAGGTCAGCCCCAGCTCCTTCCACATGGTCTCGAGGACGTCCATGATCTCGTCGCGCATCGACTCGTCGAGGTTTCCGGTGGGTTCGTCGGCCAGCAGCACCTTCGGCTGCTTGACCAGCGCACGGGCGATGGCGACGCGCTGCTGCTGGCCGCCGGACATCTCGCCCGGCAGATGCCCGAGCCGCTCGCCGAGCCCGACCGACCGCAGCGCCTCGGCGGCCCGTTCGCGCCGCGCCTTCACCTTCACGCCGAGCGGTACGAGGGCGGTCTCGACGTTCTCCTGCGCGGTGAGCGTCGGGATCAGGTTGAAGCTCTGGAAGACGAAGCCGATGTTCTCGCTGCGCACCGTGGTGAGCCGGGCCTCGGACAGTCTGGCCATGTCCGTGCCGTCGAGGACGACTTCGCCGGACGTCGGCCGGTCGAGCCCGCCGAGCATCTGGAGCAGCGTGGACTTGCCGCCGCCGGTGGGGCCCTGAATGACGAGGCGGTCCCCGTCGGCGATCGTGAGGTCTACGGCGTCGAGGGCGAGGACGGTTTCCTTGCCGCGGGTGTAGCGCTTGGTGACGCTTCTTAGTTCGTACATGGTGGGTGACTCCTGGGATGGGTTCGGGGGTGGTACGGCTGTTGTTTGGCTGCGGGCGCGTGGGGGCTGGTCGCGCCCACGCGGCGGAGCCGCACATGGACACAGCCCCGCGCCCCTGGGTGGGACAACTCCCGTCGGCTGCAACCGAACCCGGGTTACTCGACGCGCCGCAGCGCATCCGCCGGCCGCAGCCTCGACGCCCGCCAGCCACCGAACGCGCCCGCGATCAGGCCGCCCGCCACCGCCAGGCCCACCGCGATCGCCACCGTCGTCGCGCTCACCGGTGCCGTCAGGGCCACGTCCAGGGTCCGGGCCGCCGCCTGGCGGCCGGGACCGCCGAAGCCACCGCCCCCGCCGGGACCGCCCGTGCCGGCGCCCCCGCCCAACTGCGCCTGCAGCGTGGGACTGATGGCCGTCACCACGTACGCTCCCGCCAGCCCGAGCGCGATACCCAGCGCACCGCCCAGCAACCCGTTGACCATCGCCTCGCCCACGACCTGCCGGGTCACCCGCCCCGACTTCCAGCCGAGCGCCTTCAGCGTGCCGAACTCACGCACCCGGCGGGACACCGCGGAGGAGGTCAGCAGACCGGCGACCAGGAACGCGGCGATGAGCACCGCGATCGACAGCCACTTGCCGACGCTGGTGGCGAGGGAGGAGGCCGTGGAGAGGGAGCCGGACACGGTGTCCGCGAGGTCCGCGGAGGTCGTGACCGTCGTACCCGAGATGTTCTTCTGGATGGCCGACTTGACGCTGTCGATCTTCTGGGAGTCGGTCGCCCGGACGTAGATCGTGGTGACCTTGTCCTTGGAGTCGCTGAGGGTCTGTGCCTGGGTCAGCGGGATGTAGACGTTGGCCGCCGCGTCACCGCTGTCGGCCGTGGCGATGCCGATCACCTTGTACTTGACGCTCTTGACGGTGACCGTGCTGCCGACCTTGAGCTTCTTCTCCTTGGCGTACGCCGAGTCGACGACGGCCACCTTGGCGTTCTTCTCGGACGACGTGAACGTACGGCCACTGGTGATCTTCGAGGACGTCAGCGGGCCGAGGGCCGGCTCGGTGACGTCGGTGCCGTAGACGGAGTAGTTGTTGACGTCGAAGTCGGCGCCGCCGCCCTGTACTTCGCCCTGTGGCTGGCCGGTGCCGCCGCCCTGGCCGCCGGGGGCGCCGCCCTCCTGGCCGCCGCCCTCGCCCTGCTGGAACTGGCCGCGGGTGAACTGGCCGCTGACCTTGATGACTTGCAGGCTGAGGCCGCCCACCGCGTCCGAGACGCCGGTCTGCTCGCCGACCTTGGCGACGGTGGCGGTGGAGAGGGTCTGGAAGCCCTGCACCAGGACGCGGTCGGTGCTCTGCTCCGCGTCGGAGCCGTCCTCCTGTGCGTCGAACTGGAAGCGCGGACGCTCGGAGGCGTTCGCCTGCGGCTGGGCCGCCTTGGTGACGGTCATGTCCGTGCCCAGGCCGTAGAGGGACTGGAGGACCTTGTCCTGGGCCTTGCCCATGCCGGAGGACACGGAATTGACCACGATGACCAGCGCGATACCGAGCGCGAGGCCGGAGGCGACGACGAGGGCCGCTTTTCTGCGGCGGCGCAACTCGCGCCTCAGGTAGGTGAAGAACATGGCCGCAAGGTAGGTACGGCGTGTGATGAAGGGATAAGGCAGAAATAAGAGAAGGATGAGAACGCCGAGAACGCCGAGAACGCTGAGAACGCCGTGATCGGCCCCGGAAACACCGATGCCGCCCCTGGGGGCGGCATCGGAAAGCTGTGAATTCCGGGTCGATGGGAGTCGGTCGGGCCGCGAGGCTCAGACCTCCGAACCGGCCTTCCAGTCGGCCCAGCTCATGTTCCAGCCGTTGAGACCGTTGTCCGGCGAGACCGTCTTGTCGCCGGTGTTCTGGACGACCACGACGTCACCGATGATCGAGCTGTTATAGAACCACGCGCCCGGGGTGTTCGGGTCGTTCGCGCCCTTGGTGTCCGACAGGCCCACACAGCCGTGGCTGGTGTTCACACTGCCGAAGATGGACTTGGCGCCCCAGTAGTTGCCGTGCACGAAGGTGCCGGAGGTGGTCAGACGCATGGCGTGCGGTACGTCCTTGATGTCGTACTCGCCCTTGCCGTCGTCGTCGGTGAAGCCGACCGTCGCGCCGTTCATCCGGGTCTCCTTGAACTTCTCGGAGATCACCATCTGGCCTTCGTACGTCTTGTTGTCGGGCGAACCGGCGGAGATCGGGATGGTCCTGACGGTCTTGCCGTCCTGCGTGACCTTCATCTGCTTGGTCTTCGCGTCGACGTACGTGACCTGGTTGCGGCCGATCTTGAAGGTGACCGTCTTCTGCTGGACGCCGTAGACCCCGTCCGCGCCCTCGACACCGTCGAGCGCGAGCTTCAGCGTGACGGTGGAGTTCTCCTGCCAGTAGTCGTCGGGCCGGCAGTCCATGCGGTTGGCGTTGAACCAGTGGCAGACGACTTCCTGGCCGCTGGTGGAGGAGACGGTGATGCCCTTCTGGACGGCCGCCTTGTTGGTGATCGCCTTGTCGAAGTTGATCGACACGGGCATCCCGACGCCGACGGTGGTGCCGTCGTCCGGCGTGAAGTTGCCGATGAAGCTGTTGGTCGGGGAGACCGTGGTGAACGAGGCGTTCTCGTGCGCGACGCGGCCGTCCGCGTCCTTCGCCTCCGCCGCCAGTTTGTAGGTGGTGGACCGCTCCAGCTGGACGCTGGGCTTCCAGCTGGTCTTGTCGGCGGATATCTCGCCGGTGACCGCGGTGCCGTCGGCGGTCGTCATCGACACGTCGGTGAGCGTGCCCTTGCTCACGGTGACGGCGGCGGAGTTGTTGATGGAGGCGTTGTCCGAACCGTCCTTCGGCGTGATCTTGATCTGGGCCTCGGACGTCTTCTCGGCCGCGGCCTCGTCGACCTTGGCCTGTGAGGTGTCCTTGCCGCCGTCGCCCGCGGAGGCGTCGTCGCCGCCGCTGGAACAGGCCGAAAGCACCAGCACACCGCCGAGCAGTGCGGACGCGACCGTCAGGCCCTTGCGCCGCCTACTGTTGGTCATCACACGCTTCTCCATCGTTGCCGAATCCCCAAAACCCCAGAGAGTCCCCGTCAAGAACCTTCAACGCTACGACCGGTTCGTCCCGTTCCACATGCTCCGCAGGTGTGGGGCACACCACGTTCGCGGAGGCGAGTGGTGTCGGTGTCGGTCTGTGCGCCCCATGAGACGACGAAACCCCGGACAGCGGTTGCCGTCCGGGGTCACGATTTCCCCAAGGACGTCAGCCGACCCGCTCGTCCTCGTGGTCGTCCGCGGCACCGCCGTCGCCGTCGTACTCGTCTTCGTCCGTCGCCGCGTCGTCTTCGTCTTCTTCTTCGTCGACATCATCCTCGTCGAGGTCCCAGTCGGGCGAATCGGGGTCGTAGTCGATCCGCTCGCTGGACCAGGATGCCTGCGCGAGTTCGACCCCCGGGATCTCGCTGACCAGGTCGAACGGGTCGACGAGATACGCGAGACCCTCCGCCGTGTCCTGTGTCACAGCGGTCTCGGCATGGGCCCGCTCGTCGGCCGGCATGTCGGTGTCGCCCGCGATCCGCCCCAGCGCGGCCTCGGTGACGGCCTCGGCATCGTCGACCTCGAGGACCAGCTCGACGCGAAGCCGTACAAATCGTGATGTCTCTGGAGTACTCATGCCCGGAGCGTACGGCGCTTGCCTCCCGTGACTTTCCCGTGACCCGCGCCTTTCACTAACATCGCACCACACGGCCAATTCACCAGCGCCACAAGGGGATCGATATTCCGTGTCATCCGCTCGCCGTCCGTTGCTGACCGCCACCGCCGCGGGGACCCTTCTGGGCGCCCTGTGGTTCGTCCCCTCTGCTAACGCGTCAGGGGACCAGCCGGCGAGAACAGAGCCTTCCGCGACCCCGACGTCGCAGGTCACGACCCAGGCACGGGCCGCGTCCACGGACACCAGCAGCACGACCGGCGAGGCCACCCGGCTCGCCGACACCGGCAGCTTCGACACCACGCCGTACATCGCCGGCGGGACCGTCTTCCTGACGCTGGGTGCCGGGTTTGTCGTCTATTCGGTACGTCGCGAACGCCTCGGTTTTTAAACCCGCTTGACGCGTTCTTCAGCAAACCTTCATAGTCCGCCTCATGAAGAGATCATCGGGCGCGCGCATGGGCGCCACGGTTGCCGTGAGCGTGCTGGCGCTCGCCCTTGTCACTGGCTGTTCCGACGACGGGTCGGACGACTCCAAGGACTCCGCGAACTCCGGATCCTCCTCGTCCTCGTCGCCGACCGCGGCCGCGAAGGCGTACAACGCGGCGGAGCTGGAGAAGCTGCTGCTCGCGGAGGGCGAGATCAAGGGGTACAAGGTCACCTCGGGCGACGACACCCTGCCGAAGTCCAAGAGCGTGCTGAAGAACATCGACAAGGCCGAGTGCGAGCCGGTCGCCTACGCCATGGCCGCGCTGCCGCCGGGCGACACGGACGCGCAGGCGAGCAACACCGTCACCGAGGCACCCCCGACGGACGACCCGTCCAAGTCCCCGGACGAGCTGACCGAGGGGGACTTCGCCGAGGCCTTCAACCTGACCGCGACCTACGTGGGCCTGTCCTCGTACGAGGGCGACGGCGCCGAGAAGGCCTTCAAGGCCGTCTCCGACGGGGTCGAGGCCTGCTCCGGCGGCTTCGGCTTCACCGCCGACGGCACGGACACGAAGATCACCAAGATCGCCCCCGAGAAGGCCTCGGGCGCCGGTGACGAGTCCGTGGCGTTCGCAGCCAGCTCCGCTATGGACGGCGACGGCACGGGCGTCTTCCACACCGAGGTGGTGCGGCACGGCAGCACCATCGCCTCGTACTACACGGTGAACTTCGCCCTGCTCGCCTCCGGCAAGCCGTACGACGTTCCGGCGGCCGTGATCGACGCGCAGGCGGCCAAGCTCAAGTGATCCACCGGTGCCCTGCCGGTCGTGACGACCGGCAGGGCACCTTTTTCTGCCTTGCGGCTCGCCTACTGCAGCGGTCCGGTGACCGTCTCCGCCGCCGCGACCAGCTGCCCGGCGCGTACGAACGCGTCCGCCGCCGCGAGGTCGGGCGACAGGAAGCGGTCCGGCCCCGGACCCTCGACCCCCGCCTTCCGTACGGCGTCGATGACCGCCCGGGACGCCGGCGCCGGGGTCAGCCCCGCGCGCAGCTCGACGGCGCGCGTGGCGGCGTACAGCTCGATGGCGATGACCCGAGTGAGGTTGTCGACGGCCGTGCGCAGCTTGCGGGCGGCCGACCAGCCCATGGAGACGTGGTCCTCCTGCATCGCGGAGGACGGGATCGAGTCCGCCGACGCCGGTACGGCGAGCCGCTTCATCTCGCTGACCAGCGCGGCCTGCGTGTACTGGGCGATCATCAGCCCGGAGTCGACGCCCGGGTCGTCGGCGAGGAACGGCGGCAGCCCGTGGCTGCGGTTCTTGTCGAGCAGCCGGTCGGTGCGGCGCTCGGCGATGGAGGCGAGGTCGGCGGCGGCGATGGCCAGGAAGTCGAGGACGTACGCGACCGGGGCGCCGTGGAAGTTGCCGTTGGACTCGACGCGCCCGTCGGGCAGCACCACCGGGTTGTCGACGGCTGACGCCAGCTCCCGCTCGGCGACCATACGGGCGTGCGCGAGCGTGTCCCGTCCGGCGCCGGCGACCTGCGGCGCGCAGCGCACGGAGTAGGCGTCCTGGACGCGGGGGGCGTCGTCCTGGTGGTGCCCGGTGAGCTCCGAACCCTTCAGTACGGCGAGCATGTTGGCGGCGCTGGCGCCCTGCCCGGGGTGCGGGCGGATGGCGTGCAGCTCGGGGGCGAGGACCTTGTCGGTGCCGAGCAGGCCCTCCAGGGAGAGGGCCGCGGTGATGTCGGCGGACTTGTAGAGGGTGTCCAGGTCGGCGAGGGCCATGACCAGCATGCCGAGCATGCCGTCGGTGCCGTTGAGGAGGGCGAGGCCCTCCTTCTCGCGCAGTTCGACGGGGGCGATCCCGTGCTCGGCGAGGAGTTCGCCGGCGGGCCGTACGGCGCCGTCCGGGCCCTCGGCGTCGCCCTCGCCCATGAGGGTCAGCGCGCAGTGCGACAGGGGGGCGAGGTCTCCGGAGCAGCCGAGGGAGCCGTACTCGTGGACGACCGGGGTGATGCCGGCGTTCAGGACGTCGGCCATGGTCTGCGCGACCTCGGGGCGGACGCCGGTGTGTCCCGAGCAGACGGTCTTCAGCCGCAGGAACATCAGGGCCCGTACGACCTCCCGCTCGACCCGCGGCCCCATGCCGGCGGCGTGCGAGCGGACGATGTTGCGCTGCAACTGGGCCCGCAGTTCCTGGCTGATGTGCCGGGTCGCCAGGGCGCCGAAGCCGGTGCTCACGCCGTAGACGGGTTCGGGCTTGGCCGCCAGCGCGTCCACGATGCCGCGGGCCGCGGCCAGGGCCGTGACCGCCTGCGCGGAGAGCTCGACCCGGGCGCCGGCGCGCGCCACGGCGAGGACGTCGGACGCGGTGACCCCGGACGTCCCCACCACCACAGTGTGCATATCCATATTCAGGAGCGTACGCAGTGAATTCGAGGATGTCACCAGTGGGGGCCGGGTTTGCCCCTTACCGATGGGTCACACTTCAGCCACGCCCGCGAAAGCGGCGGCGCTCGCCGGGCGGCTGCTCGGCGGAGGGCTCGTCGGCCAGTCGTACGACGGGGTCGTCGGGGCCCTGCCGTCCGGCGACGACCGGGCGGGTGGCCCGTTCGGCCTTGGCCCGGTACTGGGCCGCGTCGGCCAGCCGGAACAGCCGGCGGGCGGAGCCCACCGGTCCGATGGCATCCTCGGTGGACGCGACCCCGCAGGCGACCCCCTCCCCCAGCTCCAGCTCGGCGGCCCTGCGGCACAGTTCGTCGGCCGCCTTGACGACCTCGTCGGCGGGCGGTCCGACCGCGAGCAGACAGAACTCGTCACCGCCGAGGCGGGCGGCGAGGGTGCCGGGGAGCATGGCGCCGCAGAGGGAGAGGACCGACCCGAAGCGTTCGAGGAGACGGTCGCCGACGGCGTGGCCGCGGGTGTCGTTGACGCGCTTGAGCCCGTTGAGGTCGCAGACCACGAGACTGACGACCGCCCCGTCCCTGCGGTGCCGCTCGACGGCCTCGTCCAGGCGGGCGTCGACGGCCCGGCGGTTGGCGAGGCCGGTGAGCGCGTCGGTGAACGCCAGCCGCCGCACCTCCTCCAGCCGCTCGGTCTGGGCGATGCCCGCGGCGACGACGGAGGCCAGCACGGTGGCGAAGTCGGCGTCCTCACGACCGAAGACCGGCCCGCCGACGGGACGGGCCACATACAGCTCGCCCCAGGCCCGGCCGTGCAGCACGATCGGCGCGACGACGCAGCAGCCGCGGCCTCTGCGCCGCAGGGCGGCGACGCGCTGGTGGACGTAACCGGGGCGGCGGCCGGCGGCCGGGCCCTGAGCGGTCTCCACCCAGGCGTTGGGTTCGCCGCCGCCGGCCCAGCGCTCGTGCAGGAACTCGGTGATCTCGGCGAACTGGTGCACCGGGTAGGCCTCGTCGTCCGGGAACTCCTCCTCATCCTCGGCCCGCTCCCCCACGTTCACCAGCACCCGCAGCCGGCCGAGCTCCCGCTCCCACACCGACAGCGCGGCGAAGCTCCCGCCGAGCGCGCGGCACGCTCCGCTCGCGGCAGCCCACCACGCCTCCCGCGAGCTGTGCGCCGCGGCCATGCCCTGAGCCAACGCGACGACGCCCGCGAGCCGACTGTCCTCACCCATCACACCAGGCTAGGGAGTTTCGGGGCGAACCGGTCACTTTCCGCGCCGCAGGGGTGACCGCCCCTGGGGGCTCCGCCCCAGACCCCCGGCCTTTGCCCAGGGCCCAGGGGGCGGAGCCCTCTGGTACCTCGGGCGAAGGAGCGGTGCCTCTACTCCCCCGGCCAAGAAGGACGCCGTTTCTCGTTGAACGCCGCCACCCCCTCCGCCCGGTCCCCCGAGAACGCCACCGCCCGCCACGCCGCGTCCTCGACCTCCAGCCCCGCCCGCAGATCCAGCCCCTGCCCCAGCCGCAGCGCCTTCTTCGCCGCCCGCAGCCCCACCGGCGAGTTCCCCGCGATCCGGGACGCCAGGGCCAACGCCTCCTCGCGGTCCCGCCCCTCCTCCACCAGCACATCGACGAGGCCCAGCGAGGCCGCCTCCCCGGCCTCCACCCGCCGCGCCGTGAAGATCAGCTCGGCCGCCCGGGCGGCCCCCACCCGCCGCGGCAGCAACTGCGTGCCGCCGCCGCCGGGGATCACGCCGACCGACACCTCGGGCAGTCCCACCACGGCCGTACGGTCCGCCACGATCAGGTCGCAGGCGAGCGCCAGCTCGAAGCCCCCGCCCAGCGCGAACCCGTGCACGGCCGCGATCGTCGGGACCGGCAGCTCCAGGACCCCGGTGTACGCCCCGCGCGCCACCGGCCGCTGCCGCACCAGATCCGCGTCGGTGAGGGAGTTCCGCTCCTTGAGGTCGGCGCCGACACAGAAGGCCCGCTCATGGGTGGAGGTCACCACGACCACCCGAACCTCACGATCCGCGCCCAGCGCCGCGCACGCCCCGGCGAGCGACCGGGCCATCTCGGTCGAGACGGCGTTCATGGCCTTGGGCCGGTCCAGGGCCAGCTCCGCGACATGCCCGTCAGCCCCGTCAGCCCCCTCCGGGTGTCGCCGTACCAGCACGAACTCCCCGAACCGCTCCTCGCTCATGACACCCTCCCGGTTAACGACGGTTAACGCCCTACGCTCCGATCATCGCAGCCGGGCCCCGCCGGGGAAAGGGCGGGCCGGTTCCCGCTTCCGCGCCCGACACCCCGTTCGAGTGACATCCCGCCCGACTCCCGTTCCACCGCACAAGGGAGCGCATAACGTGCGTCCGCCACAGCGCACAGGGGGCGCGGGCGCACGGGGAGGGATCGCGATGACGACGAGGGACACACCGGCGGCGCGGGCGGAAAGAGGCAGCGCGGAGGACGCGGCCGTACCGCCGGAGTCGTACGGCACCGGAACCCGGCTCTGGACGCCCCGCGGCCGGCACCGCCGCCCCCGCCCCCGCAAGGTGCTGCTGGCGGCGGGCGGCCTGGCCCTGGCGGCGGGCGCGCTGAGCTTCGTACGGCTGACCCCCGACGCGGGCGTCGGCGGCCTCGGCAGCGCGGAGGTGGAACCCCGTCCCGACCCGGAGGCCGGCCCGGAACGGTCGGCCGACGCAGCCGCCACGGTGGCGGCCGTCACCCCCGAGGTGAGCCCGTCGGCGACCACCGTCCTGGGCGGTCCGAGCGCGCTGCCCACCAGGGGCGTGTCCCTCGCGACCCCCGCCCCGACCGCGGGGTCGTCCCGGCAGACGCCCACGACCGTCCCGGACGCACCGAAGCCGACCGGCAGCGCGGCGCCCGCCACACCCCGGCCGCCCTCGACGTCCGCCGCCGGCACCCCGGCCCCCACGCCGAGCGGCACGACGACTCCGCCGGCCCCGCAGCCGGACCACCCGGACCGGCCGGGCCTGTGCCTGCCGGTTATCGCCGTGTGCGTGGACCCGCTGGCGGCCCGGCGTCACTGAAAGGGCTGCCGGGGACTACGACGCCCCGGCCCGCCGCGTCAGCAGCCACGGCTCGACCACGCCGAGCCCGCGCACCGGCCGCTGCCACATCGGCTGCAGCGCGAAGCGGTAGGTCGGCGGCTCCTCGCCCTCCTTCTCGGCGGTCGCCGCGGCCTCGGCCGCCTCCGCCTCGGAGGCGGGGGCCTCGCCGGTGCGGATCAGTTCCTCCGCGAAGGCGCTGTCGACGAGGACGGCGTCGCGCGGGGCTATCGACGTCAGCCGGGAGGCGAGGTTCACCGTCGTACCGAAGACATCGCCCATACGAGTGGTGACCGTGCCGAAGGCGATGCCGACCCGCAGCTCGGGCATCGTCTCGTCGTTCGCCATGGTCTCGACGAGCCTCAGGGCGATGTCGGCGGCGATCCCGGCGTCGTCCGCCGCGTACAGCACCTCGTCGCCGAGCGTCTTGACGAGCCGTCCGCCGCGCGCGGCGACCAGGTCGGCGGCGGTGGTCTCGAAGGCCTCGACGAGCTCGCCGAGCTCCTCCTCCTCCATCCGCCGGGTCAGCCGCGTGAACCCGACGAGGTCGGCGAAGCCCACGGCCAGACGCCGGTCGACCATCTCCTCGTCGTCGGCGGTCTGGACGACCCGGCCGGCCGAGGCGGCGAGCTGGCGGCGCCAGACGTAGACGAGGAACTCCTCCAGCTCCGGCAGGAGCAGCTCGATGATCGGGTACGTCACCTCGGTGCGGGTCATGCCGGGCTCGGGCGGCTCGGTCAGCCCCTCCAGGAACGAGTCCATCTGCCACTCCGCCAACCGGGCGGTGGTCTGCCCCGTGGACCGCGCCACCTGCACGGCCATCGCCTCGCTCAGCAGCCCCGCCTCCACGAGACCGGAGAGCCGGCGCAGCGCGAGCACGTCGGCCTCCGTGAGGGCCTTGGCCTGTCCGATGTCGGCGAAGCCCATGGCCCGCCAGAAGCGGGTGGCCAGCTCCACGGAGACGCCCGCGCTGCGCGCCGCCTGAAAGGGGGTGTAGCGCCGCTCGGCGCCCAGAATGAGCTGTTCGATGCGGAGGGCGAGCGGGTCCTCGCCCTCGCCGGACTCGGCGGCATCGGGGTCTGCCCGGCCGTCCGCGTCCGCGCCGGAGCCCGTGTCGTCGACGGTCACGCCTGCTGCCCTTCCGATCTGTCACGGTCAGGTATCGACCGGCCTCAACTCTACGGCAGGTGTGCGCCAGCTCACTCCGGGAGGAGAGAGGGGCTTCACGTCCGGGGCCGGAACCCCCAGCCCCCTACGCGGGCCGCAGGTGCACGACGTCCCCCGCCCCCACCGGCTCCTGCACTCCCTCCTCCGTGGCGATCACGAGCCGCCCGTCCTCGTCGACCGCCACCGCCTCGCCGACCACCGACCGATTTCCCGGCAGCTCCGCCCGCACCACCCTTCCCAACGTCGCGCATCCCGCCGCATACGTCTCCTGCAACCCGCTCGTCGCCGGATCACCCCCGGCCGCCCGCCAGCGCCCGTACCACTCCTCCAGCGACCGCAGCACTCCCCGCAGCAGCGGATCCCGGTCCGTGTTCACGGCTCCCGCCAGCGCCAGCGACCCCGCCTGCGGCACCGGCAGCTCGTCCGCGCGCAGGCTGACGTTGATGCCGATCCCGACGACCACTCCGTCGTCCCCGGCCCGCTCGGCGAGGATGCCGCCGGCCTTGCGTTCCTCGCCGCCCACGGTCACCAGCAGGTCGTTGGGCCACTTGAGTGCCGTGTCGACGCCCGCCACCCGCGACAGCCCCGTCGCCACCGCCACCCCGGTGAGCAGCGGCAGCCAGCCCCAGCGGGCCACCGGGATCCCGCTCGGCTTCAGCAGGACGGAGAAGAACAGCCCCGAGCGGGGCGGTGCCGTCCACCGGCGGTCGAGACGGCCCCGCCCGGCCGACTGCTCCTCCGCCACCAGGACCGCCCCCTCGGCCGCCTTGCCCTCGGCCGCCAGGGCCACCAGGTCGGAATTGGTGGAGCCGGTGTGCTGCACGACCTCCACGTCGCACCACAGCCTGCCCTCGCGCACCAGCCCTCGCCGCAAAGCGGCGGCGTTAAGGGGTGGGCGGCCGAGGTCGGACCATCGGTCCGGCCCCGGCTCGTGGGGCCCGTTGAGCGGGTTTCCTTCTGCACCTGGTGGCGTCGTCATGCAACCCACCCTAGGTTTGACATCCTCCACCCCGCAGAGGTGGATTCCAACCCGGTGAAAGGCTGAGGTTCACGGGCGCTCGATCACTCTCGTGATGTCACCCCTCCGGCGTGTCCCGCCGCGACGCACTGATCGTACAACCGGAAGGGGTGGGGAGTGTGGTAAACGCCGCACTGCCGATCGATGGGCACCCCACTACTCTACGGATGAGTAACCGTCCCCCCTTTTGAGCAGGCAGGGAGCCGCATCCCGATGTCCGAGCCGGAAGAGCGTCACGCGATCCACGAGACCCAAGGGATCGACATCCACACCACCGCGGGCAAGCTCGCGGATCTCCAGCGCCGCATCGAGGAAGCGACGCACGCCGGCTCCGCACGCGCCGTCGAAAAGCAGCACGCCAAGGGCAAGTTGACGGCCCGGGAGCGGATCGAGCTGCTGCTCGACGAGGACTCCTTCGTCGAGCTCGACGAGTTCGCCCGGCACCGCTCCACCAACTTCGGCCTCGACCAGAACCGCCCGTACGGCGACGGCGTGGTCACCGGGTGCGGAACCGTCGACGGCCGCCCCGTCGCCGTGTTCTCCCAGGACTTCACCGTCTTCGGCGGCGCCCTGGGCGAGGTCTACGGCCAGAAGATCGTCAAGGTGATGGACTTCGCGCTGAAGACCGGCTGCCCGGTCATCGGCATCAACGACTCCGGCGGCGCCCGCATCCAGGAGGGCGTGGCCTCCCTCGGCGCCTACGGCGAGATCTTCCGCCGCAACACCCACGCGTCCGGCGTGATCCCGCAGATCAGCCTCGTGGTCGGCCCCTGTGCGGGCGGCGCGGTCTACTCCCCGGCGATCACCGACTTCACCGTCATGGTCGACCAGACCTCGCACATGTTCATCACCGGCCCGGACGTCATCAAGACGGTCACCGGCGAGGACGTCGGCATGGAGGAGCTGGGCGGCGCCCGCACCCACAACTCCGCCTCGGGTGTGGCGCATCACATGGCCGGGGACGAGAAGGACGCCATCGAGTACGTCAAGCAGCTGCTGTCGTACCTGCCGTCCAACAACCTCAGCGAGGCCCCGGCGTTCCCGGAGGAGGCGGACCTCGCCGTCACCGACGAGGACCGCGAACTGGACGCGATCGTCCCGGACAGCGCGAACCAGCCGTACGACATGCACACGGTGATCGAGCACGTCCTGGACGACGCCGAGTTCTTCGAGACGCAGCCGCTGTTCGCGCCGAACATCATCACCGGCTTCGGGCGGGTGGAGGGCCGTCCCGTCGGCATCGTCGCCAACCAGCCGATGCAGTACGCCGGTTGTCTCGACATCAGAGCCAGCGAGAAGGCGGCCCGCTTCGTGCGCACCTGTGACGCGTTCAACGTCCCGGTCATCACCTTCGTGGACGTCCCCGGCTTCCTGCCGGGCGTCGACCAGGAGCACGACGGCATCATCCGCCGCGGCGCCAAGCTGATCTACGCCTACGCGGAGGCGACGGTCCCGCTCATCACCGTCATCACCCGCAAGGCCTTCGGCGGCGCCTACGACGTCATGGGCTCCAAGCACCTCGGCGCCGACCTCAACCTCGCCTGGCCGACCGCCCAGATCGCCGTGATGGGCGCCCAGGGCGCGGTCAACATCCTGCACCGCCGCACCATCGCCGAGGCCGAGGCCGCCGGGGACCTGGAGGCGACCCGGGCGCGGCTCATCCAGGAGTACGAGGACGCCCTCCTCAACCCCTACATCGCGGCCGAGCGCGGCTACATCGACTCCGTGATCATGCCGTCCGACACCCGCCGGCACGTCGTACGGGGCCTGCGTCAGCTGCGTACCAAGCGGGAAACCCTGCCCCCGAAGAAGCACGGCAACATCCCCCTCTAGCCCGAAAACCCTTGGGAGCCGTCATGACGATCAAGGTGGTACGGGGCAACCCGACCCCGGAGGAGCTGGCCGCCGCCCTGGCGGTGGTCCGCGCCCGCGCCGCGGCGGCGGCAGCGACCCCGCCCGGCGCACCCGACTCCCAGGACGCCTGGGCGGACCCGGCCCGCATCGCGGCACACCGGCTCCCGCAGCCGGGGCCGACGGCGTGGGGCCGCACCTACTGGCCCGGTTAGAGAACCGTCGACAGCACTTCGGCCATCACCTCGTACCCGACGTCGTTCGGGTGCAGGTGATCGCCGAAGTCGTACGACGCCCGCAGCCGATCCGGGTCCGCCGGATCGGCCAGGGCACGCCGCAGATCCACCACCGCGTCGTACTCCCCCGCGCACCGGATCCACTCGTCGACCTCGTGGCTCACCTTGGCCGCATGCTCCCCCCAGTGGTCCGACCCCGCGAACGGCAGCAGCGTGCAGCCGATCATCCGAAGCCCGCGCTCCTTGCCCTGCCGTATCAACTCCCGGTGGCCGGCGACGACTTCCGTCGCCTCCACCACCGGCGCCGGCTTGTACGTCGGCTGTTCGTCGGTCTCGCCGAACCCGATGTCGTTCAGCCCGATGAGCACGACCAGCGTGTCCACCCCTGCCGGCGCCAGCGCATCCCGCCGCAACCGGTGAACGCCCTTCTCCCCGTACCACGCGGAGTCGTTGAGCAGCAGGTTCCCGCCGATCCCAGCATTCAGGACCGGCCGCCCGGTGCGCCGCGCCAGCGCGTCGGACCAGCGGCGGTCGGCGCCGGGCGTGGAGCCGAACCCGTCGGTGATCGAGTCGCCGAAGAGGGCGATGCCGTCGGTGCGGCCGGCGTCGACCTCGACGGCGGACAGGAAGTACCAGGACTCGGTGCTCGCGTCGAACCCCTCGCCGTCCGGGTCCGCGAGCAGGTCCCCCTCGCCCCGGTAGCTGGTCGTGAAGGCCTGGGCGTGGAAGGTCGCGGGGCCGGTCGTCGCATCGAAGTACAGCGTGACCGTCACCGGCTCCCCGGCCGCCACGGCGAGTTCGGCGGCGTCACTGACGGCGTGCCCGCGCGCCGGAAGCGAAACGTCGTACGCCCCCTCGAAGGTGAGCCGCGTCGGCGACTCCACCGCGGCACCGGCGGCCGCCCGGCCGACCGTGGCCCCCGCGACCCGGACCGCCGAGGTGCCGTACGCGTTCGAGAGCCGGATCCGGACCCGGCCGCCGCCCGCGGTCAGCCGTACGACCTGACGGACGGACTGGCGCCAGAAGCCCTCCCGGGACCAGTTGGGGGTGAAGCCCTCGGCGGGCAGTTGGGGTGACGCGGTCCAGGCAGCGGTGAACATGACACGCCCTCTCCAAACGGGACTGAAGTTCCTTTAGACTAACGGAACGACAGACCCTTTTAGCAACCCCGGCCGGTGGGAAGTTGAGTACCCGTACTCAGGCGCCCTCCACGAAACCCCCGCACGCTGGAAACCATGCTGTGGTCCGACCCCGAGAACGAGCCGCCGAAGGAACTGCGTGACACGCAGGCCATGCTGCGGCGGCTGGGTGTCCTCATGGCGCTGGCCATGGTGCTGGCGATGATCGTGCTCGGGGTGAGGTGAGCCCCCTGGAACGGCCGCCGATACCCTGGCCGCATGACTGATCAGCCGCGCCGCCGACTCGTCCTCGCCTCCCAGTCCCCCGCCAGGCTCGGTCTGCTCCGCCAGGCCGGACTCGACCCCGAGGTGATCGTGAGCGGCGTCGACGAGGACGCCGTCAGCGCGCCGACCCCCGCCGAGCTGGCCCTCGCCCTGGCCGAGGCGAAGGCCTCCGTGGTGGCGGCGAAGCCCGAGGTCAAGGGCGCCCTGGTGATCGGCTGCGACTCGGTGCTCGACCTGGACGGCGAGGCCCTGGGCAAGCCGGCGGACGCCGAGGAGGCCACCGCCCGCTGGAAGTCCATGCGCGGCCGCGCCGGCACGCTCCAGACCGGGCACTGCATCTACGACACGCGCAGCGGCCGGTACGCCTCCGCCACCGCCTCCACCGTCGTCCGCTTCGGCGAGCCGACCGACGAGGAGATCGCCGCGTACGTCGCCTCGGGGGAACCCCTCTACGTCGCCGGGGCCTTCACCCTCGACGGCCGCTCGGCCCCCTTCATCGACGGCATCGACGGCGACCACGGCAACGTGATCGGCATCAGCCTGCCCCTCGTACGGCGGCTGCTGGCCCAACTGGGCGTCGGCATCACGGAGCTGTGGACGCCCGGAGACAAGTGACCGGGAGAGGCGATCAGGGGGTGCTGGGCGCCTGCGGGGGCGTGAGCGGCGAGCCGCCGCCCTTGGTGCCGTCCGGCGCCTCGTCGGCGGGCTCGGGCCCGGACCCGGATTCACCCTGCCTGTCGTACGTCATCAGCAGCAGCACGATGAGCGCCAGCACGATCATCATGAACACGAACTCGGGCCGGCCCATCAGCCCCCACGCGAACGCGCCCAGCAGGGCGTGCACCACGGCCGCGCTGATCAGCAGGACGCGGCCGAGGCCGGCCGGCGGGCGGTTGCGCAGGGCGACCAGGAGCGCGACCACGCCGCACAGCACGAAGTAGAGGCCGAAGACGAAGCCGCTGATCTTCGACGACGTGGACATCACGTCCGGGTCGAGGCCGGCCAGGGACATCTGCTGGTTGTCGACGACGGTCCCCAGGAGCCAGTTCAGCCCGACGACCCCGAGCGCCTCGACGAAGAGCACGACCGCCACGATCCACGCCACCGGTCTGCGCACCACCGGTCCCACCCACTTCCGAGCTGTTCGAGTACCACTCGAGCAAGGCTGCCGTTACCCGAAGTACGTTCGGGACAGACCGAACGCTACTAACGGGTAAACCCACGGACAAGAGTCCGGCGGAGGGCAAAGAATCATTGGGCCATTCGTAGGGACTCCACAAAGAAACCCTGTGGCCCGCAGCACGCTCTCATAGAGACCTTGGCCACAAAGGAGGGCTAGGGTTTCGACAGAAGTCCTGCGTTCCTAGGTGCGACAAGGGATTTCACGGTCGGGCCGGCCCCACATCACGCTCCGTGTGGGCAAGCTCACCAGTCGGGACGGGTCGAAGTGCCGTGTCGGCAGTCCCTAAACTCGGCTTGTTTCAAGGAGGGAGCCTCAATCGTGCGCAAGGTGCTCATCGCCAACCGTGGCGAAATCGCTGTCCGCGTGGCCCGGGCCTGCCGGGATGCCGGTATCGCGAGCGTGGCCGTCTACGCCGACCCGGACCGGGACGCTCTGCATGTCCGCGCCGCGGATGAGGCGTTCGCCCTGGGCGGTGACACTCCCGCGACCAGCTATCTCGACATCGAGAAGGTGCTGAACGCGGCGCGTGAGTCCGGCGCCGACGCCATCCATCCCGGCTACGGATTCCTCTCCGAGAACGCCGACTTCGCCCAGGCGGTCGGGGACGCGGGGCTGATCTGGATCGGCCCGCCGCCGCAGGCCATCCGCGACCTCGGCGACAAGGTGGCCGCCCGGCACATCGCCCAGCGCGCCGGCGCCCCGCTGGTGGCCGGCACGCCGGACCCGGTGAGCGGTGCCGAGGAGGTCGTCGCCTTCGCCCGGGAGCACGGCCTGCCCATCGCGATCAAGGCCGCCTTCGGCGGTGGCGGGCGCGGTCTGAAGGTCGCCCGCACCCTCGAAGAGGTGCCCGAACTGTACGACTCGGCGGTCCGCGAGGCGGTCGCCGCCTTCGGGCGCGGCGAGTGCTTCGTCGAGCGCTACCTGGACAAGCCCCGGCACGTCGAGACCCAGTGCCTGGCCGACCAGCACGGCAACGTGGTCGTGGTCTCCACCCGCGACTGCTCCCTCCAGCGCCGCCACCAGAAGCTGGTCGAGGAGGCCCCGGCGCCCTTCCTCTCCGACGCGCAGGTCGCCGAGCTGTACGCCTCCTCCAAGGCCATCCTCAAGGAGGCCGGCTACGTCGGCGCCGGCACGGTGGAGTTCCTGGTCGGCGTCGACGGCACGATCTCCTTCCTGGAGGTCAACACCCGCCTCCAGGTGGAGCACCCGGTCACCGAGGAGGTCTCCGGCATCGACCTCGTCCGCGAGATGTTCCGCATCGCCGACGGCGAGGAACTCGGCTACGGCGACCCCGAGCTGCGCGGCCACTCCTTCGAGTTCCGCATCAACGGCGAGGACCCGGGCCGGGGCTTCCTCCCTGCCCCCG
The DNA here is from genome assembly GCF_059026085.1 of Streptomyces sp. a15. Lineage (NCBI taxonomy): Bacteria > Bacillati > Actinomycetota > Actinomycetes > Kitasatosporales > Streptomycetaceae > Streptomyces > Streptomyces sp. A15. The sequence continues at coordinate 371,966 of NZ_JBWLKM010000001.1, forward strand.
GCACGGTCACCACGTTCGCCCCGCCGTCCGGCCCGGGCGTCCGCCTGGACGCGGGCGTCGAGTCCGGCTCGGTCATCGGCCCGGCCTGGGACTCGCTGCTGGCCAAGCTGATCGTCACTGGCGCCACCCGCGAGCAGGCCCTCCAGCGGGCCGCCCGCGCCCTGGAGGAGTTCCAGGTCGAGGGCATGGCCACCGCCATCCCGTTCCATCGCGCGGTCGTCAAGGACCCGGCGTTCGCCCCCGAGCTGACCGGCTCCGCCGACCCGTTCACGGTCCACACCCGCTGGATCGAGACCGAGTTCGTCAACGAGATCAAGCCCTTCGCCGCCCTCACGGACATCGAGGTCGACGAGGAAGCGGGCCGCGAGACGGTGGTCGTCGAGGTCGGCGGCAAGCGCCTGGAGGTCTCCCTCCCCATCTCGCTGGGCATGTCCCTGGCCCGCACCGGCCTCGCGGCGGGCGCCAAGCCCAAGCGCCGCGCGGCCAAGAAGTCCGGCCCGGCCGCCTCCGGCGACACCCTCGCCTCTCCGATGCAGGGCACGATCGTCAAGATCGCGGTCGAGGAGGGCCAGGAGGTCCAGGAGGGCGACCTGATCGTCGTCCTCGAAGCGATGAAGATGGAACAGCCGCTGAACGCGCACAAGGCCGGCACCATCAAGGGCCTGTCCGCCGACGTCGGCGCGTCGATCACGTCCGGCGCGGCGATCTGCGAGATCAAGGACTGACGGCCTTTCCGGTACGACGTCCCGAGGCGCCCGGCGGACTGAAGCGATCAGTCCGCCGGGCGCCTCGTTTTCTCCGTTCCCCCGTCGGTCAGGTTCCTTGCGGTCGGTCTGTCGCGCCCGCACCCAGCCGGTGCCGTGGCGGGCGACGACGAGGCCCGCGGCGCCGAAGGCGGCGGCCATCATCAGGAACGACAGGATGGTCACCGGGAGCAGACCGCTCGCGAAGCCGACGACGTTCAGCGGCATGGACAGGATCAGCAGCCAGGCCGCCCAGACCGGGACCGTCCGGCCTCGCAGCAGGGCGGCGCCGAGCAGGATCGCGCCGATGACGTGGGCGGCGACGAAGTAGAAGGACGGAATCGCGTTCACCGCGAGCGCGAACGTGCCGTCCGTGACGTCGACCAGCGCCACCCGGCTCACGCCCTCGTCGAGGCCGCCCAGCACGCCCTGGTCCATGGACGGCGTGGTCGCGATCGCCATCCAGCCGGTGCCGAGCACGACAAGCCCCGGCGGGGGCGGGGCTTCCGGGATATCTGAGGCCGGAAGTCCAGGTTCTGACGCCCTCACCTGCGCGAACGCGGGCGATTTCGGTCCGCGCCGGTATCCGGCGCCACCCTGGGTGCCTGCTTCACGGGCCCTCGCCGCTCCCCAGGGGGAGTTGGTCTTACGTGGGCCTCCACAGGCGTCACTTTCCGCCCGCCCGGCGGTAGGTCCGCCAACTCGGTTGTCGGACAACGTGACACTATCGCCGTCACACTCCATACCCTGGCTAACAGACGGCAGATTCACCGAAGTTGAGGATAAACCGCGCACGGGTTCGTTTTCGGGTGACGCCCAGGTCATGACCAGTCAGTAGCTCGCTCAGGGCCCGCTCCCACAGCTCCTCCAGCCGGGCGGCGTCGTCCAGTTCGCGGGTCAGCTCCAGCACGCGGCGCGCGTCCGCACCGGTGATCTCCATGCGCACTCCCCCGAGCATCCCCTCGATCAGGACCGGCCCATGAGAAGACGGTACGGCGGCGACCGGCCCCGGGAACCCCTCCCGCGCATCCTCACGGGGACGGCGGGGTCCCGCCGGGCCACACCGGCCCGCCCCTGCTCACGGGCGTGCCGTCAGCGGCGGCGGAGGTCCGCGACCCGCGCCCGTTCGGTGCCCGGCGTCTGCTCACCCAGGGCCGTCGCGGAGCGCAGTCCCGGAGCGCCGCCCGGGACCTGGCCGCGACGCGGGCCCGGCAGGGGCACGTCCCGGCGCTGGTGCTGTCGGCGCGCCGGGACCTGATCACCCCCCGGCTGCTCCGACGCCCCGGCGACGGCGATCTGCACCCCCTGGTCGGCGAGGGCCTGGAGTTCGGTGGCCGCGCGGTCGTCGTGGACGGGCGGTTCGTCCGTCACGAGGCGGGTGATGAGGTCCGTCGGCACGGTCTGGAACATGGTGTCGGTGCCGAGTTTGGTGTGGTCGGCGAGGACCACGACCTCGGAGGCGGCCTGCACCAGCGCGCGGTCGACGGACGCGGAGAGCATGTTGGACGTGGAGAGCCCGCGCTCGGCGGTCAGTCCGCTCCCGGAGAGGAAGGCCCGCGACACTCTGAGCCCCTGGAGGGACTGTTCGGCACCGCTGCCGACGAGGGCGTAGTTGGACCCGCGGAGGGTGCCGCCGGTCATGACGACCTCCACGCGGTTGGCATGGGCCAAGGCCTGGGCCACCAGCAGTGAGTTGGTGACGACGGTCAGCCCGGGCACCCGGGCGAGCCGGCGGGCCAGCTCCTGTGTGGTGGTTCCCGCACCGACCACGATGGCTTCGCCCTCTTCGACGAAGCTCGCGGCGAGATCGGCGATGGCCGTCTTCTCGGCGGTCGCGAGATGGGATTTCTGCGGAAAGCCGGATTCTCGCGTGAACCCGCCCGGCAATACCGCACCGCCGTGCCGGCGGTCGAGGAGTCCTTCTGCCTCCAGTGCGCGCACGTCCCGCCGTACGGTCACTTCGGAGGTCTGGACGACGCGGGCGAGCTCACGGAGCGACACGGCCCCGTTCGCTCGCACCATTTCGAGGATCAATTGGCGACGTTCTGCAGCGAACACGAAACTGACAGTAACCCCAACGACCGTCTGGTTTCAGCAGTTTGCGCCGAATTACAGAAGTTGTTCGCACACCAGGGCGGGAAGTGGTATAGGGCCTAATCGCGGAGCCTATGCCGCCCGCATGCGCGACAACTCCCCGTGACCAGCGAGGAATCGCTTTCGGCCGTCAGCCTTCGTCGCCCGCCTTACGCGTGTGCAGCTGCCGCGCGACCTCGGCGATCGACCCCGAAAGGGAGGGATAGACGGTGAACGCGTTCGCGATCTGTTCGACCGTCAGATTGTTGTCGACGGCGAGCGAGATGGGGTGGATCAGTTCCGAGGCGCGGGGAGCGACCACCACTCCGCCGACGACGATCCCCGTGCCCGGCCGGCAGAAGATCTTGACGAAGCCGTCCCGGATGCCCTGCATCTTCGCGCGCGGGTTGCGCAGCAGGGGCAGCTTCACCGCCCGGGCATCGATCTTGCCGGAGTCCACGTCGGACTGGCTGTAGCCGACGGTGGCGATCTCGGGGTCGGTGAAGACGTTCGAGGAGACCGTCTTCAGGTTCAGCGGGGCCACCGCGTCGCCGAGGAAGTGGTACATGGCGATACGTCCCTGCATCGCCGCGACGGAGGCGAGGGCGAAGATGCCGGTCACGTCACCGGCGGCGTACACGCCGGGGGCGGTGGTCCGGGAGACCTTGTCGGTCCAGATGTGCCCGGACTCGCGGAGCTTGACCCCGGCGTCCTCCAGGCCCATGCCCGCGCTGTTCGGGATGGCGCCGACGGCCATCAGACAGTGCGAGCCGCTGATGACCCGTCCGTCGGCGAGGGTGACCTCGACCCGGTCGCCGACGCGCTTGGCGGACTGGGCGCGGGAGCGGGCCAGGACGTTCATGCCGCGGCGCCGGAAGACCTCTTCCAGTACGGCGGCGGCGTCCGGGTCCTCGCCGGGCAGGACCCGGTCGCGGGAGGAGACGAGGGTGACCTTGGAGCCGAGGGCCTGGTAGGCACCGGCGAACTCGGCACCGGTGACACCGGAACCGACGACGATGAGCTCCTCGGGGAGTTCGTCGAGGTCGTAGACCTGGGTCCAGTTGAGGATGCGCTCGCCGTCGGGCTGGGCGTCCTCCAGCTCGCGGGGGTGACCGCCGGTGGCGATGAGCACCGCGTCCGCGACGAGGGTCTCCTCACTCCCGTCGACGGCACGCACGACGACCTTCCGCGAGCCGTCGAGGGCCTGCATGCCCTCGAGACGCCCGCGCCCGCGCAGCACCCGGGCGCCGGCCCGGGTCACGGAGGCGGTGATGTCGTGCGACTGCGCGAGAGCGAGCCGCTTCACACGCCGGTTGACCTTCCCCAGATCCACCCCCACCACCCGGGCGCTCCGCTCCAGGGGCGGGGTGTCGTCGGCGACGATGATCCCCAGCTCTTCGTACGACGAATCGAAGGTGGTCATCACCTCGGCCGTGGCGATAAGAGTCTTCGACGGGACGCAGTCGGTGAGCACCGACGCCCCGCCCAGACCGTCGCAGTCCACGACGGTCACCTCCGCGCCGAGTTGGGCGGCCACCAGGGCCGCCTCGTATCCGCCGGGTCCGCCACCGATGATCACGATCCGAGTCACGTACTCCATTGTCCCGCACGCCCGGCGATGCCACCGCCCCGGGGGCGACAGGGAGGCCCATCTGTTACGTCCGTGACCGGAGATGCACGCGAAACGGCTGCCGTACCCTCGACGCATGTCGCTCTACGCCGCGTACGCCGGCAACCTCGACGCGCGGCTGATGACCCGCCGCGCCCCGCACTCGCCGCTGCGCGCGACGGGCTGGCTGAACGGGTGGCGGCTGACCTTCGGCGGCGAGCACCTGGGCTGGGAGGGCGCACTCGCGACGATCGTCGAGGCGCCGGGCGCCCAGGTCTTCGTCGCGCTGTACGACCTCGCGCCCCTGGACGAGGACTCGATGGACCGCTGGGAGGGCGTCGGCCTCGACATCTACCGCCGGATGCGGGTGCGCGTGCAGACCCTGGAGGGCGAAGAGCCGGCCTGGGTGTACGTCCTCAACGGCTACGAGGGCGGTCTGCCCTCGGCCCGCTATCTGGGCGAGATCGCCGACGCGGCGGAGTCGGCGGGCGCGCCGCACGACTATGTGATGGAGCTGCGGAAGCGCCCCTGCTGAGCCCGCCGGCGGCGCCCGATTCGTCGGACCCGGGGGCGCGGACCGGTCGGAAACGACAAGACAACGATCGCCATCCCGTGAGCTCTGTCATCTACGCGCGTAGGCCTCGACCGGCTACCCTCATCGGCGTGAACGCATCTCTTCTTCCGGACGACATCCAGGGCGACCCCCATGCCGCCGCCGACGCCGCCGCCGCGCGCCTGCGCGAACTGACCGGCGCCGAGACCCACGACGTCGCCCTCGTGATGGGCTCCGGCTGGGCGCCGGCCGTCGACGCCCTCGGTGCTCCCGACGCCGAGTTCCAGGTCACCGAGCTGCCCGGCTTCCCGCCGCCGGCGGTCGAGGGCCACGGCGGCAAGATCCGCTCGTACCGGATCGGTGCGAAGCGGGCCCTGGTCTTCCTGGGCCGCACCCACTATTACGAGGGCCGCGGTGTCGCCGCCGTCGCGCACGGCGTCCGTACCGCCGTCGCCGCCGGCTGCAAGACGATCGTCCTCACCAACGGCTGCGGCGGCCTGCGCGAAGGCATGCGTCCCGGCCAGCCGGTGCTGATCAGCGACCACATCAACCTCACGGCGACGTCCCCCATCATCGGCGCGAACTTCGTCGACCTCACCGACCTGTACTCCCCGCGCCTGCGCGCCCTGTGCAAGGAGATCGACCCCACGCTGGAGGAGGGCGTCTACGCCCAGTTCCCCGGCCCGCACTACGAGACCCCCGCGGAGATCCGCATGGCCCGGGTCATCGGCGCGGACCTGGTGGGCATGTCGACGGTCCTCGAAGCCATCGCGGCACGTGAGGCGGGCGCCGAGATCCTGGGCATCTCCCTGGTGACGAACCTCGCGGCCGGCATGACCGGCGAGCCCCTGAACCACGAGGAGGTCCTCCAGGCGGGCCGCGACTCGGCCACACGGATGGGCTCCCTGCTGGCCCAGGTCCTGGGCCGGCTGTAGTGACCGCACCAGGGGGCTCCGCCCCCTGACCTTCGGCCTTCGCCCACCCACCTCCCGACTCGGTCACTCAAGAGGTGCGGGACCACGCAGCCCGTCCGGCGTACACAATCAAGCACCGGCCCGCATCACTCAGCCCGTCTGGGGGTCCCCCCTCTGGGGGAGTTTGAGGACGAGGCCTTTCGGGCCGATGGGGGTCTGGGGGCGCAGCCCCCAGCGGGGTCGAAAGGGCGGAGCCCCTGGGGGTGGGACGGGTAGGGGCGGCGGGGGCGAGAAACCCGTCCCGCAGCCACAAGCGAACCGAAACGAGAGGCTGACCGAACGTGCACGACGATCTCATCGCGCGAGCCAAGGCATGGCTGACCGAGGACCCCGACACGGACACCCGTGCGGAACTCGCCGAGCTGATCGACGCCAAGGACGTCGCCGAACTCGCCGAACGGTTCAGCGGCACCCTCCAGTTCGGCACGGCGGGCCTCAGAGGCGAGCTCGGTGCCGGCCCCATGCGCATGAACCGCACGGTCGTCATCCGCGCCGCCGCCGGTCTCGCCGCGTACTTGAAGAAGAACGGCCACACCGACGGAGTCGTCGTCATCGGCTACGACGCCCGCCACAAGTCCGCCGCCTTCGCCGAGGACACCGCCGCCGTGATGACGGGAGCGGGCCTGCGCGCGGCCGTCCTCCCCCGCCCCCTCCCCACCCCCGTCCTGGCGTTCGCCATAAGGCACCTCGGCGCGATCGCCGGCGTGGAGGTCACCGCCAGCCACAACCCGCCCCGCGACAACGGCTACAAGGTGTACCTCGGCGACGGCTCCCAGATCGTGCCCCCGGCGGACGCCGAGATCGCGGCCGAGATCGACGCCGTCGCGTCCCTCACCACCGTCCGCCGCCCCACCACCGGCTGGGAGATCCTCGACGACGCCGTCCTCGACGCCTACCTCGCCCGCACGGACGCCGTCCTCGCCCCCGGCTCCCCCCGCACGGCCCGCACGGTCTACACGGCGATGCACGGCGTCGGCAAGGAGACCCTCCTCGCCGCCTTCGCCCGGGCCGGCTTCCCGCAGCCCGTCCTCGTCGCCGAGCAGGCCGACCCGGACCCGGACTTCCCGACCGTCGCGTTCCCCAACCCGGAAGAGCCCGGCGCGATGGACCTCGCCTTCGCGAAGGCCCGCGAGACCGACCCGGACCTGATCATCGCCAACGACCCGGACGCGGACCGCCTGGCGGTCGCGGTCAAGGACGCCGGCGACTGGCGGATGCTCCGCGGCGACGAGGTCGGCGCCCTCCTCGCCAGCCACCTGGTCGCCCGCGGAGCCCGCGGCACCTTCGCGGAGTCGATCGTCTCCTCGTCCCTCCTCGGCCGGATCGCCGAGAAGGCGAACCTGCCGTACGAGGAGACCCTCACCGGCTTCAAGTGGATCGCCCGCGTCGAGGGCCTGCGCTACGGCTACGAGGAGGCCCTCGGCTACTGCGTGGACCCGGACGGCGTACGGGACAAGGACGGCATCACGGCCGCCCTCCTGATGACGGAACTCGCGTCGGTCCTCAAAACAGAGAACCGCACCCTCCTCGACCTCCTGGACGACATCGCGGTCGAGCACGGCCTGCACGCCACCGACCAGCTCTCGGTCCGCGTGGAGGACCTGTCGGTCATCGCCGCCGCGATGCAACGCCTGCGCGAGCAGCCCCCGACCCGGCTCGCGGACCTGCCGATCACCAGGTCCGAGGACCTCACGCAGGGCACGGACACCCTCCCGCCCACCGACGGCCTGCGCTACACGCTCGACGGCGCCCGGGTCATCGTCCGCCCCAGCGGCACGGAGCCGAAGCTGAAGTGCTACCTGGAGGTCGTCGTCCCGGTCGCCGCGCACGCCGATCTCCCGGCGGCCCGCGCGAAGGCGACGGACCTGCTGGCGACGATCAAGCGGGACCTGTCGGCGGCGGCGGGCATCTGAGCCGTACGCGACCGGTACGCGACCGGTGCGCGACTGATGTGACCCACACGGCGGGGTGCTCCGGAGGAAACCCGGGGCACCCCATCGGCTGATTTCCCCAGGCGGCTCGACGCGGTCCCCGCACCCCGCCCCGCCCTCCGGGCAACGGCGGACCGGATTCACCGGATTCGCCCCCACCGAGCCGGCCTGGAGCCGCCCCGCCGCCGTTCACGGAGGTCCTGCCGGCGATCGTGCCGGGCAGCCGGGCGCTTCCCCCCGGGCTCGCTTCCGCTTCCCGCCTTCCCCCTGGCTCCTCCTTCTGGCCCGGCACCTGCCCCGCTCATCCCGCCTTTACAGCGCCCTCGCCCTGCCGGCGGCGGTGGCGGGCTCGGCCTACGCCAGGGCGTGCACGGCCCTGGTGTGGCGCGGCCGGGGGGCGTGAGCGCCGCGCATCCCGCCGCTACCGCGCCCTCGCCCCACCGAACGACGGTGACGGGCTCGGCGCACGCCAGGGCCTGCACGGCCCTGGCGTGGCACGAGGGGCGTGAGCGCCGCACATCCCGCCGCTACCGCGCCCTCGCCCCGCCGAACGGCGGTGACGGGCTCGGCGCACGTCGGGGCGTGCATGGCCCTGGTGCGGCGCGAGGGGCGTGAGCGCCGCACATCCCGCCGCTACCGCGCCCTCGCCCCACCGAACGACGGTGACGGGCTCGGCGCACGCCAGGGCGTGCACGGCCCTGGCGTGGCACGCGGCGCCCTGAGCGCGGCGTGCACGGCCCTGGCGTGGCACGCGGCGCCCTGAGCGTCAGCGAGGTCCCACAGGCCCTTCACCCCGTCGCGATCAGAATCGCCAGCAGCACCGCCCCGGCCACCGCCGGCGCCATGACCTCGTAGGCCCACCGCACGGTCACCTCGCCCTGCGCCGCCTCCGACTTGGCCTGGGCCTCCTGCAGCTCCCGCAGCTCGTCCATGATCCGGTCGGTCTCGGCCCGCACGGGTCCGTCCGGCACCGCGGTCCGGCCGCCGCCCCGCATCCCCCCGGCCCCGGACAGCCCGGACAGCCCGCCGCCGAACGCACCACCCCGCCCGGCGCCGTCCGCACCGCGCCGCTCCTCCCGCCGAGCCGCCTTCTTCCGGCCCCGCAGCGACACGGGAACGGCCCACAGCTGGAACTTCCTGCCGGCGGCGACCGCCTCGTTCGAGTAGCCCGAGCGCAGCGCCTCGATCTCACCCCACGGCAGCACGATCACCCGGAACGGGTTCCGGATGCGCAGCCGTTCCTGGTTGGCGAACACGGCGGGCCGCAACGTGAAGGCCACCACCAGCGGCACCAGGAGGATCAGCGCGGCGAGCGCCAGCCAGGGCGTGCGCCCCTCCCCGGAGACGATCGCGTCGATGCCGAGCCAGCCGGCGATGCCGAGCAGCAGGAAACCGCCGGCCATGGCCGCGGGCGACCGATAGATCCGGTCCGGCGACTGGGGCGCCGAGGGCTGCGGCGCCGATGACTGGGGTTCCGGAGTCGTCATGGGCCCGATTCTGCCCGAAGCCCCCGGCGGGACTCGTACGCGGTGCCGCCGTACCGGATGAGCACCTGATATGTCTGCCGGGGTGTACAGCTGCTACGCGCGTAGATATGCTCGTCTGGTGACCATGCCCACCACTGCACACACGCTCACGGACGTGGCGGCCTCCGACAGCACGCTGCGCCGCTTCCTCCACGGGCTGCCCGGCGTCGACGCGGTCGGCCTGGAGGCGCGCGCCGCCTCGCTCGGCACCCGTTCCATCAAGACGACCGCGAAGGCGTACGCGATCGACCTCGCGATCTCGATGGTCGATCTGACGACGCTGGAAGGCGCGGACACCCCGGGCAAGGTCCGGGCGCTCGGCGCCAAGGCGGTCCGCCCCGACCCGACCGACCGTACGACCCCCGCCACGGCCGCGGTCTGCGTGTATCCCGACATGGTGGCCACCGCCAAGGAGGCCGTCGCCGGCTCCTCGGTGAAGGTCGCCTCGGTCGCCACCGCCTTCCCGGCCGGCCGCGCCGCGCTCTCCGTGAAGCTGGCGGACGTCCTGGACGCGGTCGCGGCGGGCGCCGACGAGATCGACATGGTCATCGACCGCGGGGCGTTCCTCGCGGGGAACTACATGAAGGTGTACGACGAGATCGTCGCCGTGAAGGAGGCCTGCGGGGCGTCCGCCCGCCTGAAGGTCATCTTCGAGACGGGCGAGCTGTCGACGTACGACAACATCCGCCGCGCCAGCTGGCTCGGCATGATCGCCGGTGCCGACTTCATCAAGACGTCGACCGGCAAGGTCGCCGTCAACGCGACGCCGGCGAACACCCTCCTGATGCTGGAGGCCGTGCGTGACTTCCGTGCCCAGACCGGGGTACAGGTCGGCGTGAAGCCGGCCGGCGGGATCCGGACGTCCAAGGACGCCATCAAATTTCTCGTGCTGGTCAACGAGACCGCGGGCGAGGACTGGCTGGACAACCACTGGTTCCGCTTCGGCGCCTCCTCGCTCCTGAACGACCTGCTGATGCAGCGTCAGAAGCTGGCCACCGGCCGCTACTCCGGCCCCGACTACGTGACGGTGGACTGATCACCATGGCACCCGTATTCGACTACGCACCCGCACCCGAGTCCCGCTCCGTCGTCGACATCGCGCCCTCCTACGGCCTGTTCATCGACGGCGAGTTCACCGAGGCCGCCGACGGCAAGGTCTTCAAGACGGTCTCGCCGAGCACTGAGGAAGTGCTGTCCGAGATCGCCCAGGCCGGCACCGAGGACGTCGACCGCGCGGTCAGGGCCGCCCGCAAGGCCTTCGAGAAGTGGTCGGCGCTGCCGGGCGCCGAGCGCGCGAAGTACCTGTTCCGCATCGCCCGGATCATCCAGGAACGCAGCCGCGAACTGGCCGTCCTGGAGACCCTGGACAACGGCAAGCCCATCAAGGAGACCCGCGACGCCGACCTCCCCCTGGTCGCCGCGCACTTCTTCTACTACGCGGGCTGGGCCGACAAGCTCGACCACGCCGGCTTCGGCACGAACCCGAGGCCGCTCGGCGTGGCGGGCCAGGTCATCCCCTGGAACTTCCCGCTCCTGATGCTGGCCTGGAAGATCGCCCCGGCGCTCGCGACCGGCAACACCGTGGTGTTGAAGCCCGCCGAGACGACCCCCCTGTCCGCCCTGTTCTTCGCGGACATCTGCCGCCAGGCGGGCCTGCCCAAGGGCGTCGTGAACATCCTTCCGGGATACGGCGCCACGGGCGCGGCGCTCGTCGAGCACCCGGACGTGAACAAGGTGGCCTTCACCGGCTCCACGGCGGTCGGCAAGGCCATCGCGCGCCAGGTGGCGGGTACGAAGAAGAAGGTCACCCTCGAACTCGGCGGCAAGGGCGCCAACATCGTCTTCGACGACGCCCCGATCGACCAGGCCGTCGAGGGCATCGTGAGCGGCATCTTCTTCAACCAGGGCCAGGTCTGCTGCGCCGGCTCCCGGCTCCTGGTCCAGGAGTCGATCCAGGACGAGCTGCTGGACTCCCTCAAGCGCCGCCTGTCGACCCTCCGCCTCGGCGACCCCCTGGACAAGAACACGGACATCGGCGCGATCAACTCCGCCGAGCAGCTGTCCCGGATCACGACGCTCGTCGAGCAGGGCGAGGCGGAGGGCGCCGAGCGCTGGTCCGCGGCCTGCGAACTCCCGTCCTCTGGCTACTGGTTCGCCCCGACGCTCTTCACGAACGTCACCCAGGCGCACACCATCGCCCGCGACGAGATCTTCGGCCCGGTGCTGTCCGTCCTCACCTTCCGCACGCCGGACGAGGCCGTCGCCAAGGCCAACAACTCGCAGTACGGCCTCTCCGCCGGCATCTGGAGCGAGAAGGGCTCCCGCATCCTCGCGGTGGCGAACAAGCTCCGCGCGGGCGTCGTCTGGTCCAACACGTTCAACAAGTTCGATCCGACCTCGCCGTTCGGCGGCTACAAGGAGTCGGGCTTCGGCCGCGAGGGCGGTCGCCACGGCCTGGAGGCGTACCTCGATGTCTGACCGTCTCAGTGTGTTCAAGACCTACAAGCTGTACGTCGGCGGGAAGTTCCCGCGTTCCGAGAGCGGCCGGGTGTACGAGGTGACGGACTCGAAAGGCAAGTGGCTGGCGAACGCGCCGCTCTCCTCCCGCAAGGACGCCCGGGACGCCGTCGTGGCGGCCCGCAAGGCGTTCGGCGGCTGGTCCGGCGCGACCGCGTACAACCGCGGCCAGATCCTCTACCGCATCGCGGAGATGCTGGAGGGCCGCAGGGCGCAGTTCGTCCACGAGGTCGCCGACGCCGAGGGCCTGTCGAAGTCGAAGGCCACCGAGCAGGTGGACGCGGCGATCGACCGCTGGGTCTGGTACGCGGGCTGGACCGACAAGATCGCCCAGGTGGTCGGTGGCGGCAACCCGGTGGCGGGCCCGTACTTCAACCTCTCGTCCCCCGAGCCGACGGGCGTGGTCACCGTGCTGGCCCCCCAGAAGTCGTCCTTCCTGGGTCTGGTCTCGGTCCTCGCCCCGGTCATCGCGACCGGCAACACGGCGATCGTCATCGCGAGCGAGAAGTCCCCGCTCCCGGCCCTGTCCCTGGGCGAGGTGCTGGCCACCTCCGATCTGCCCGGCGGAGTCGTCAACGTCCTCTCCGGCCGTACGGCGGAGATCGCGACGCCCCTCGCGGCGCACCAGGACGTCAACGCGATCGATCTGGCCGGCGCCGGCACCGACGATGGCCTGGCGAAGGAACTGGAGATCGCGGCGGCCGACAACCTGAAGCGCGTCCTTCGTCCACAGCCTGTGGACGACTGGTCGGCGACGCCCGGCATCGACCGCATGACGGCGTTCCTGGAGACGAAGACGGTCTGGCACCCGACGGGTTCACTGGGCGCGTCCGGCTCGGGGTACTGACCGGCCGGCCGTCTCCGCAGACTGAAGAGCCGCGCTTCCCCTCCGTCCGGGGGAGGCGCGGCTCTTCGCCTGCCGTCCTCAGTGGTTCAGCAGCCCCGTCACCTGCCCGACCACCGGCATGCTCCCGATGGACTGCGCCTGCGCGACCGGCTGGGTCAGCGCCTGCGAGGTCAGCGGCTTGAAGCCGGCGCCCTGGGCGCCGATGCCGTTGTCGAGCGGGTCTACGCCGGTGCCGGCGAGCGGGTTGGGCTTGAGGCCCGCGACCGGGCCGGTGACGTAGCCGACGGTGCCGGTGAGGGCCTGGAGGCCGGCCTGCGGGTCGACGTTGCCGAGCGAGGTGGGGCGGCTGCGCACCCCGTCGATGACCGGCTCGGCGTCCGCGGCGGCCGTCGCCGTGCCTGCCCCCAGCGCCACGCCGGCGGTCGCGAGGGCGACCAGGGCGCGCTGGGCGATCGTGTTCTGGGAGGACGCGTGTCGGACCATCGTTTCTGCCACCTTCTGCTTGCTTCGACTTGCACAGGGTAATCAGGTCGATACGAAGGGTAGTTGAGGTGTGACGCGCGCATCAAAGCCGACCCGCGGGGTCGTTCGGGAGCCGCCGGATGCCTCACACTGGTGTCCCGTGAGCTCCCATCCACCCATACCGACGCGAGTCGTGCTGCTCTGCGGCCCTTCCGGCTCCGGCAAGTCCCTCCTCGCCGCCCGCTCCGGCCTGCCGGTCCTGCGGCTCGACGACTTCTACAAGGAGGGCGACGACCCGACGCTGCCGCTGGTGGCCGGGAGCTCCGACATCGACTGGGACCACCCGGACTCCTGGGACGCGGACACGGCGATCACCGCGATCGTGGACCTGTGCCGCACGGGCCGGACGAAGATCCCGTTCTACGACATCTCGCTGAGCGCCCGCACCGGCGAGGAGTCGGTGGAGGTGGGCCGCACGCCGCTGTTCATCGCGGAGGGCATCTTCGCGGCCGAGATCGTCATCCGTTGCCGGGAGCTCGGAGTGCTCGCCGACGCCCTGTGCCTGAGCCGCGGTCCGGTCCGCACGTTCCGCCGCCGCTTCCTCCGCGACCTGCGGGAAGGCCGCAAGTCGGTGCCCTTCCTTCTGCGCCGCGGCTGGCGCCTGATGCGCGCCGAACGCTCCATCGTGGCCCGCCAGACGGCCCTGGGCGCCCACGCCTGCGACAAGGACGAGGCCCTGGGCCGCCTCGCCTCGGCCGCGGCGGGCCGCCGCCCGGCGGCGACTTCGGCCTCGCAGGGCTGATCTCGGCCCCCTGACCGCCGTACACGCGAAAACGGGACTGGATGGACCCCCCGGCCCTCCAGTCCCGCTCCCTTGGTGCTCCCCCGTGCTTTCCCCCACCCCCGTGGGTCCCCCATGACCCCCGTGGGTCCCCCGTGACCCCCGTGGGTCCCCCGTGACCCCCGTTGGCCCCTCCCCGGTTACTGCTCCCCCGTTACTTGCTTCCCCCCAACCTTCAGGCGACGAGCTCCCCGAAGGCGCTTTCCTCGTCACGGCCGAAGCTGAGGACCTCGTCCTCGCGCAGCCGGCGGAGCGACCGCCAGATGCTGGACTTCACCGTGCCGACACTGATGTCGAGGATCTCGGCGATCTCCGGGTCCGTGCGGCCCTCGTAGTAGCGCAGGACCAGCATGGTGCGCTGGAGTTCCGGCAGCCGGGCGAGCGCCTGCCACAGGACCGCGCGCAGTTCCGTGCCGCGCATCGCGTCCGTGTCGCCGGGCGTCTCCGGCAGTTCCTCGGTCGGGTACTCGTTCAGCTTGCGGCGGCGCCACGCGCTGATGTGCAGGTTGGTCATGGTGCGGCGGAGGTAGCCCCCGACCGCGGCCTTGTCACTGATCCGGTCCCACGCCCGGTAGGTCGAGAACAGTGCGCTCTGCAGCAGGTCCTCGGCCTCGAAGCGGTCACCGGTGAGGTGATAGGCGGTTGCGTACAGGGAGGCGCGGCGCTCCTGGACGTAGGCGGTGAACTCCGCCTCCGACAGCGAACGACGCTCCCCCGTGTCCTCCCTGTACGCGCTTCCCCCGACAGTGCCCACAGCGGCTACCGCCGCGGGTTCCCCCGTGAAGCCGTCAACCACCGTCATGTAACCGGTGTGCTGACGCCCGGTGCCGCGAGCGCACCCCCGCCCGCTCACAGCACCGGACTTCTCGGAACCCCGGCCCCCGTTCACGTCGTGCAGACGCGTGATCACTGCGCTCGTGCTGGTGCCGTGCAGCGTGTTCATCTCGCGCCCCCCGTCGTGGACTTCCCGGTGTTTCGGTTGTGCGTCCCGCTTCCTTGCCTGTGACCAAAATCTTGCCCGGGCCACTTCATGGCCGTGTCCGCCGACTGTCACAGACCTGTCACAGGGCCACCTTCGGATGCCGCTCCCGGACGTGGCACAGTCCCCACACAGACAAGAGGGTTACCGGCGCGTAGAGATACAGGTTGAGGTCGGAGAAATACAGGTGTCGCAGCCCCACCCCGCCATGGGCCAGAATGACCCCCGTGCCTTCCCTGTTGCTGATCGAGGACGACGACGCCATCCGTACGGCCCTGGAGCTGTCTCTGACGCGCCAGGGACACCGGGTTGCCACCGCTGCCACCGGCGAGGACGGCCTGAAGCTGCTGCGTGAGCAGCGGCCGGATCTGATCGTGCTGGACGTGATGCTGCCCGGTATCGACGGGTTCGAGGTGTGCCGGCGCATCCGGCGCACCGACCAGCTGCCGATCATTCTGCTGACCGCGCGCAGCGACGACATCGACGTGGTGGTCGGACTGGAGTCCGGTGCCGACGACTATGTCGTCAAGCCTGTTCAGGGGCGGGTCCTCGACGCCCGGATCCGGGCCGTGCTGCGGCGCGGCGAGCGGGAGGCGAACGACGCGGCCTCGTTCGGTTCGCTCGTCATCGACCGCGCGGCGATGACCGTGACCAAGAACGGCGAGGACCTCCAGCTGACCCCGACCGAGCTCAGGCTGCTGCTCGAACTGAGCCGGCGGCCCGGACAGGCCCTGTCCCGGCAGCAGTTGCTGCGGCTGGTGTGGGAACACGACTACCTGGGCGACTCGCGGCTGGTGGACGCCTGTGTCCAGCGGCTGCGCGCCAAGGTCGAGGACGTGCCGTCGTCCCCGACGCTGATCCGTACCGTGCGGGGCGTGGGTTATCGGCTGGACAGTCCTCAGTGACCGAAGCGCAAGGGGGCGTTCGCGGCTGGGCCGCGGCTCGCAGGGGAACCTGGTCACGGCTGCGTTTCACCAGCCTGCGGCTGCGGCTGGTCGTCGTGTTCGGTCTGGTGGCGCTGACCGCCGCCGTGTCGGCGTCCGGCATCGCCTACTGGCTCAACCGCGAGGCGGTGCTCACCCGCACCCAGGACGCGGTGCTGCGCGACTTCGAGCAGGAGATGCAGAACCGCGCGGGCACGCTGCCCCAGAGCCCCACGCAGGACGAACTGCAGCACACGGCGGGCCAGATGGCGAACAGCAGCCAGCGCTTCAGCGTGCTGCTGGTCGCCGCGGACGAGAGCGGCAAGACGGTGTACGGCAACTCCGGTGCCCTGAACGGGTTCTCGCTCCAGGACGTGCCCGCCTCCCTGCGCGAGGCGGTGAACAAGGAGCAGAAGGTCACCTCGGCCAACAAGTACGCGTACCACCTGTACTGGCAGCGGATAGTCAGCGACGGCACGCCGTATCTGGTGGCCGGCACCAAGGTGATCGGCGGCGGCCCGACCGGTTACATGCTCAAGTCGCTGGAGCCGGAGGCCAAGGACCTCAACTCGCTCGCCTGGTCGCTCGGTATCGCCACCGGCCTGGCGCTGCTCGGCTCCGCGCTGCTCGCGCAGGCGGCCTCCACGACCGTGCTGAAGCCGGTGCACCGGCTGGGGGTCGCCGCCCGGCGGCTCGGCGAGGGGAAACTGGACACACGGCTGCAGGTGTCCGGGACCGACGAACTCGCCGATCTGTCGCGGACATTCAACAACGCCGCCGCGGCGCTGGAGAAGCGGGTGGACGACATGGCCGCCCGGGACAACGCGTCCCGGCGGTTCGTGGCGGACATGTCGCACGAGCTGCGGACGCCGCTCACCGCCATCACCGCCGTCACGGAGGTGCTGGAGGAGGAGCTGGAGTCGGGCGGCATCGACCCCATGGTCGATCCGGCGGTACGGCTCGTGGTCAGCGAGACCCGGCGGCTCAACGAGCTGGTCGAGAACCTCATGGAGGTCACCCGCTTCGACGCGGGTACGGCCCGGCTGGTCCTCGACGACGTCGACGTCGCCGACCAGATCACCGCGTGCATCGACGCGCGGGCCTGGCTCGACGCGGTGGAGCTGGACGCCGAACGCGGCATCCACGCCCGCCTCGACCCGCGCCGCCTGGACGTGATCCTCGCGAACCTCGTCGGCAACGCGCTCAAGCACGGGGGGTCGCCGGTGCGGATCGTCGTGCGGGAGGCCGACGAGGAGGTCGTCATCGAGGTACGGGACCACGGGCCCGGCATCCCCGAGGACGTCCTGCCGCACGTCTTCGACCGGTTCTACAAGGCCAGCGCCTCCCGGCCGCGCTCCGAGGGCAGCGGCCTGGGCCTGTCCATCGCCCTGGAGAACGCCCACATCCACGGCGGCGGGATCACCGCCGCCAACTCCGCCGAGGGGGGCGCGGTGTTCACACTGCGGCTGCCACGGGACTCGTCGCCGCTCACGGAGGAGCCCGACGAAGGTGAGAAGGCCAAGGGGGACGCCTGATGAACGTACGCCGCGTGCTGGCGCTCCCCGTGCTCGCCCTGCTCCTCGCCGGGTGCGGCATCCGGGCCACCGAGGTGCCGACCGACTTCGGCCCCGCGCCCTCCCGGGTGCGCTGCTCCCTCGCCGAGCCGGACATCTCCACGCAGGCCTCGCGCGGGCTGCCGGTGCAGGTGTTCCTGCTGTGCGGTTCGTCGCTGGTGGCCGTCGACCGGACCGTGCGCGTGCCGGACGGTACGGCGGACTCCGAGCGGCGTGTGCTGGTCGCCCAGGGGCTGCTGGACGAGCTCGCCGCGACGCCGTCGCCCGCGGAGAAGGAGGCCGGCTACACCACCGACGTGCGCGGCGGCATGACGGTGAGCGGACCGCGTCCCGCGGACCCCGCGGACGCCCTGCGCCTGAGCACCCCGCCCAACGACCTGACCTCCTACTCCCTCGCCCAGCTGGTGTGCACCTTCTCCGACTCGGCGGCCGCGGAGGGCGACGGCTCCGTCATCCTCGGCGGCCCCGTCGGCGGGCCCCTGCGGCGCTACGAGTGCACCGACGAGGTCCGCTCCCGCCCGGGCAGCAAGGAGCCGCCGTCGAGCGAGGTGGCGGGCGGGTGATGCCTCCCAAGAGGGGCGTGTGGCGCAAGCCTCATGCACGTACCTCTGGGTGTCCCGGAACCGATCGTGCCGGAGGCCGCGTCTAGGGGGGCGTGCAGCGTCAAGGCTCCATCGGCGGCAGTGCCGCGATTCGCATCCGTGTGACGGGAGGTGTCCTCCTCGTCGCACACCTCGCGTTCGTCGCCTGGTTCACGCTGCGTCCGCTGGACGTTCCCTGGGTGATGCCGCCCAATCTGCATCCGCTGGCCGGTATCCGGGCGGATGCCGCGCTCGGCTGGCAGGAGGGCGCCCGGCGCATCGCCGAGGGGCTCGCGCTGCTGGCCCCGCTGGGTGTGCTGCTCCCGATGGTGCACGGCAGGCTCGCGGTCTCCCCGCTCGCCTCCCTGCTCCGTACGACGGCCGCCGGCGCCCTGATCTCGCTGGGCATCGAACTGCTCCAGACCGGCGTGCCCGGACAGGTCGTCGACATCGACTCACTGCTCCTGAACACGGTGGGCGTCGCCCTCGCGCACGCGGCGCTGGTGCCCGCGGCCCGCGCCCTGCTCCGCCGCAGGACCGAGCGCGTACAGAGCCGCTCCGTCCGCCAGGAGGAGGCTCCTCAGGGTCGGACCCCGACGATTCCCAGGGTCGGCATCGCACCGTAGAGCGACGCTTTGTCCTCTTCGTCTCCGTACCGTGGTTGTAGATGAGGCAGCCGACAGAGCCGCCTTCGACCGACGCTCACGAAGGAGCCGAACATGAACCGCCTTGCCCGCCCCACCAACGGCCGCATGATCGGCGGAGTGTGCGCAGCGCTGGCTCGGCGCTTCGGCACCTCCGCCACGACGATGCGGGTCATCTTCGTGGTCTCGTGCCTGTTGCCCGGCCCGCAGTTCCTGCTCTACATCGCGCTGTGGATCCTCTTCCCGTCGGAGGACAAGGCCGCGCGCACGGCCTGGTAGGCGCACGTACGCCGGTGGGGCGCACCCCGTGTCCAAGGGTGCGCCCCACCGGCGCGTACGGAGGCGGTGCGGATCAGCCGAGCGGGGTCAGCCGAGCGGGATCCCGTTCCCCGGCAGGCCCTGCGTGGGCAGCCCGGTGTCACCGATCGGCAGACCGCCGAGCAGACCGGCGACCGGTGCGGTCGGGCCCTGGGAGAGCACCTTCTGCGCGACCGGCTGCGCGGCGGCCGGGCTCGTGGTGAGCGCCGGCTGCGCCTGGGACACCGCCTCACCGGCCCCGGGCAGCGCCGAGGTGACGTTCTCCGCCGGCAGCGTCTGGGTGACGGTGCCCAGCGCCTCGGTGGCGTCCGGGACGGCCGGGGCGGCATTCGCGGCACCCGCACCGGCGGCGGCGAAGGCGGCACCGAGAGCGGCGACACCGAGGGTCTTGGCAGCAGACTGCTTCATGAAAACGCGTCCTTGAATGGGATGACGGGAACGTGAGCGGTCCACGACCGTAAACACGCGAAGGCACCCGCCGCAAACATCGAAATGCGGACGGCTCGTGAAAGCCCGCCCGCATTCCGGATCCCCGGTTTCCCCCGGATCAGCCTTCCGCGGCCACAGAACCGCTGGTGGAAGCGGTCTGCTGGAACAGCCATTCGGACTTCAGCTCGGCATATCCGGGCTTGACGACGTCATTGATCATCGCGAGTCGTTCATCGAAAGGAATGAAAGCTGATTTCATCGCATTGACGGAGAACCACTGCATGTCGTCGAGCGTGTAACCGAATGCCTCGACAAGGTGCTCGAATTCCCGGCTCATGCTGGTGCCGGACATCAGGCGGTTGTCCGTGTTCACAGTCGCCCGGAAGTGCAGCCGGCGCAGCAGCCCGATCGGGTGCTCGGCGTACGAGGCCGCGGCTCCGGTCTGGAGGTTGGAGCTGGGGCACAGCTCCAGCGGGATGCGCTTGTCCCGTACGTAGGAGGCGAGCCGGCCGAGCTTCACCGAGCCGTCCGCCTGGACCTGGATGTCATCGATGATGCGCACGCCGTGGCCGAGCCGGTCGGCGCCGCACCACTGGAGGGCCTGCCAGATGGACGGCAGCCCGAAGGCCTCGCCGGCATGGATGGTGAAGTGGTTGTTCTCGCGCTTGAGGTACTCGAAGGCGTCGAGGTGCCGGGTGGGCGGGAACCCGGCCTCGGCGCCCGCGATGTCGAATCCGACAACACCGCCGCCCGCCAGGTCGCGGTAACGGTTGGCGAGTTCGGCGATCTCCAGGGCGCGGGCCGCGTGCCGCATGGCGGTGAGCAGGGCGCCGACGCGGATGCGGTGGCCGTTCGCGCGGGCTCGGCGCTCCCCTTCCCGGAAGCCCTCGTTGACGGCCTCGACGACCTCTTCGAGGCTCAGTCCGCCGCTCAGGTGCTGCTCGGGGGCGTACCGCACCTCCGCGTACACGACCCCGTCCTCGGCGAGGTCCTCGGCGCACTCGGCGGCGACCCGGACGAGCGCGTCGCGGGTCTGCATCACGCCGACGGTGTGCGAGAAGGTCTCCAAGTACCGTTCCAGGGAACCGGAGTCGGCGGCCTCGCGGAACCAGACGCCGAGCTTGTCGGGGTCGGTCTCCGGGAGGTGGGAGTACCCGGTCTCCCGGGCGAGGTCGACGATCGTGCCGGGGCGCAGCCCGCCGTCGAGGTGGTCGTGCAGCAGAACCTTGGGCGCCCGGCGGATCTGGTCCGAGTTCGGCGTGGTTCCCTTCGGGGCAGTCTGGCTCGTCATTTCCGCACTCTAACGCCTACGCGCGTAGATCGCTCGCTGTACGAAATCGTCGATACGTAACGGTGACCGCACGGACCAGTGTCGTACACCCACGCTTCTGACACTGTTCTGTCATGGCACAGCAAGCGACGCCGGTTCGCACGCCCCGGCTGGGACGGGCACGGGGACCGGAGCCGACAGCGGTGAGCGGGGTGGTACTGCTGCTCCCCGGTGGCGACGAGGTCTCCGCCCGCAGACCTTCACCCATGATGGCGACCGCGTCCGTAAGGGCGTTGGGACGGCGCCTGACCCGAGCGGGCCGCGAGGACGGCCTGGCCGCACACGTCGTCCACTACCGCTACCGCGGCTGGAACGGCAGCGAGGCCCGGCTGGCCCACGACGCCTCCTGGGCGGTCGACGAGACCGTACGGCGCTACGGCGACGTCCCCGTCTGCCTCATCGGCGTCGACATGGGCGGCCGCGCGGCGCTGCACGCGAGCGGGCACGAGGCCGTCAACTCCGTGGTGGCGCTGGCCCCTTGGCTGCCCGAGGAGGACGTGGCCGCGCCACCCGAACCGGTGAAGCAGCTCGTGGGGCGCCGGGTGCTGATCGTGCACGGCACGAACGACGAACGTACGGATCCGGAGTTGTCGTTCCGGCTGGCGACGCGGGCGAAGAAGGCGAACCGGGATGTGTGCCGGTTCGAAGTGCACTCCGACGGGCACGGGTTGCATCAGCACCGGGAGGAAGTGCACGCGCTGGCCGAGGACTTCGTGATGGGGGCGTTGTTCGGGCGGGCGTTGTCGCGGCCGGTGCGGGATGCCTTGGCGGCGCCTCCGCCGTTGGGGTTGCGGATGCCGCTTGCCTCCGGCTTCGGGCGGCGGCGGTAGGTGCGGGGGCTTTCGGTTGTCTGCGGACTGCGGGTTCGTTGTGGTTGCTCGCGCAGTTCCCCGCGCCCCTAACCCGGCAGCAGGTTGCCCTTTCTTGAGAGCAGGAACTTCTTGAAGGCGGCCACGGGGGGTGTGTCCGGGTGGCCGTCGAGCCAGGCCACGCCGATCTCGCGTGCCGCCCGTGGAGCTGTGACCGTCAGTTCCACGACTCCCGGGCGGGGGAAGACGGGTGGGGGTAGGAGGGCTACCCCCAGGCCCGCTGCCACGAGGCCCCTCAGGGTTTCCGCTTCCTCGCCTTCGAAGGCGACCCTCGGCTTGAAGCCGGCCTCCTGGCAGAGGTCGTCGGTGATGCGGCGGAGGCCGTAGCCGGGTTCGAGGGTGACGAAGGTTTCGTCGGCGGCCTCGGCGAGGCGGATGCGGCGGCGGGCGGCGAGGCGGTGGTCGGCCGGGACGACCAGGCGGAGTTTCTGTTCGTCGAGGCGGCGGGCGACGAGGTCGGGGGCGTCCGGGACGGGTGAGGTGAGGCAGAGGTCCAGCTCTCCTGCGCGCAGGCGCTCGATCATCGCCTCGCCGTAGTTCTGGACGAGGCTGAAGCGGACGCGGGGGTGGTCGGCGCGGAAGGCGTGGATCAGCCCCGGGACCGTCTCGGCTCCCATGGTGTGCAGGAAGCCGAAGGCGACCTTGCCGGTGGTGGGGTCGGCGTCGGCGCGGACCTCGTCGGCGGCGCGACCGACCTCGGCGAGGGCACGCTCGACGGAGGCGAGGAAGGTGCGTCCGGCGGGGGTGAGGGAGACCGTACGGCCGCGGCGGGCGAACAGGTCGACGCCCAGATCCTGTTCGAGGCGGACCATCGCTCGGGACAGGGTGGACTGCGGGACCTGCATCTCCTGGGCGGCGCGCGTGACGTGCTCGGTACGGGCGACGCCGGCGAAGTAGGCGAGGCGCGGGGCCAGCAACATCACCATGTCTTCTGTGTCACTGGACTGTGACAGGCGCGGCTGTGACCTCTGTTGATGCTCCATGGGAACGATTATGCCGATTCCATGCATTGGACGGATGATCGGGAACGTACGTACTTTCGAGGCATGTCTCCCGCCAGTACCGGGGCGTCCACCGTCGTGGGCGCCGCAGCCTCTGCCCCAGTCGTCGATTCCCGTGTCGCCCCGGGCGGCCCCGGTTACCGCCGGATGAGCTTCGCCCTCTTCCTCGCCGGTGTCGCGACCTTCGCCCTCCTCTACTCGACCCAGGCCCTGCTGCCACTGATCTCCGGCGACTTCGGGGTGGCGGCGAGCGAGGCGAGCTGGACGGTGGCGGCCGCGACCGGTGGCCTTGCGGTGTTCGTCCTGCCGATGAGCGCCCTGTCGGAACGATTCGGCCGGCGTACGGTGATGACGGCCTCGCTGGCGGTCGCGGTGACGGTCGGGCTGCTGGTCCCCTTCGCTCCGTCGCTGACGGCGCTGGTCGTGCTGCGGGCGGTGCAGGGTGCGGCGCTGGCGGGTCTGCCGGCCTCGGCGACGGCCTACCTCGCGGAGGAGGTCACGCCCAAGGCGCTGGTCACCGCGATCGGTCTGTTCGTCGCGGGCAACAGCGTCGGCGGGATGAGCGGCCGGGTCATCACCGGCTGGGTCGCGCAGGAGTGGGGCTGGCGGGTCGCGGTCGGCGTGATCGGTGCGCTCGCGGTGGCGTGCGCGGTGGCCTTCCGGCTGCTGCTGCCGGCACCGAAGAACTTCGTGCCGGGCTCGCTGCGGCCGCGGGTGCTGGCGCGTACGGTGCGCGATCATCTGTCCAACCCGCTGCTGTGCCGGCTGTACGCGATCGGCGCGCTGTTCATGACCGTCTTCGGCGGGGTCTACACGGTGATCGGGTACCGGCTGACCGAGGCGCCGTTCGGGCTGCCCCAGGGCATCATCGGGTCGATCTTCCTGGTGTACCTGGTGGGTACGGTGTCGGCGTCCACGGCGGGGCGGCTGGTCGGTCGGCTGGGCCGGCGCGGGGCGCTGTACGCGGGGGGCGGTACGACGGCGGCGGGGCTGGTGTTGTCCCTGGCCGACTCCCTCCCGCTGGTCCTGCTGGGCCTGGTGCTGATCACCGCGGGGTTCTTCGCGGGGCATGCGGTCGCGTCGTCGGCCGTGAGCAAGACGGCGACGAAGGGGCGGGCGCAGGCCTCGGCCCTGTACCAGTCCGCGTACTACGTCGGCTCCAGCGCGGGCAGTACGGTCGGCGCGGTCGCGTTCCACGCGGGCGGCTGGGCCGGGACGGTGAGCGTCGGACTGCTGGCGGTGCTCGGCGTCGTGACGATCACGGTGTTCGGGACCCGGGCGGCGCGGCGGTCGCCGGTGCCGGCTCACTGAGCTCGCCGTACCTGGGGGGCTCCGCCCCCTGGACCCCCGGCCTTCGCCTCTCGACCCACCGAGACGGGTCATGGGTGGGCACAGGTCCGGGGGCGGAGTCCCCAGGGGCGCGCACCCCCACCGACCTGCGCCTTTCCCCACTCCCCAGGCCATTGTCAGTGCCGTGCGGTAGCTTCCGAAGTGCTGGGCGCGAAGGCGCGCGACAGGAACGCCACAGGGGTGGGTGGACGATGAGTGACACGGTGACGACGGATCTCGACGTCAGGCTGGAGAAACACCGGACCGAGCTGACGGGGTACTGCTACCGCATGCTCGGCTCGTCCTTCGAGGCCGAGGACGCGGTGCAGGACACGATGGTCCGGGCCTGGCGGAGCTACGAGAAGTTCGAGGGCCGCTCCAGCCTCCGCTCCTGGCTCTACCGGATCGCGACGAACGTGTGCCTGGACATGCTGACGGCCGGCAACAAACGCGCCAGGCCGATGGACCTCACGGATTCCACCCCCCTCGCCCAGGCCGCCCTCTCCCCCCGCCCTGACAACACCTGGCTGGAGCCGATGCCGGACGCGCGCGTGCTGCCCACGACCGAAGACCCGGCGGAGGCGGCCGTGGCCAAGGAGTCCGTGCGGCTCGCGTTCATGGCCGCCCTCCAGCAGCTCCCGGCCAAGCAGCGCGCGGTGCTGATCCTGCGCGAGGTGCTGGCCTGGAAGGCGAGCGAGGTCGCCGAACTGCTCGACACCTCGGTCGCGTCGGTCAACAGCGCCCTGCAGCGGGCCCGGGCGACGCTCGCCGAGCGGGAGCAGCGCGGCGCCGACGCCGCCGTGTCCGACCCTCTGGACGACGACCAGCAGAAGCTGCTCGACCGCTATGTGGCAGCGTTCGAGGGCTACGACATGACCGCACTGACGGCCCTGCTGCACGAGGACGCGGTCATGACGATGCCGCCGTTCGACCTGTGGCTGACCGGCCAGTCGGACATCACCGGCTTCATGACGACACTCGGCGCCCCCTGCGCGGGTTCGCGTCTGGTGCCGGTCCAGGTCAACGGCCTGCCGGGGTTCGCCCAGTACAAGCCGGACCCGGAGAAGGGCGGTTTCGTTCCCTGGGCGGTGCAGGTCCTGGAGATCTCAGACGGGCGGATCACGGGGTTCCACTGCTTCCTCGACACCCAGCGCTGGTTCCCGCTGTTCGGGCTGCCCCTCCGTCTCGAAGTGGAGGCCGACCAGGTCGAGGAGGGCGTGTAGGGCCGGGGCGGGGTCCCGCAGCCGGATCCGGCCGCCGGCCCGCCGGGCGGTGAGCTCCAGCCGCGCCAGCAGGTCGACGGTGCCGAGCCCCGGCGGTCCGAGCCCTGCGACATCGCACACCACGGTCCTCGCGCCACTGGTCTCCAGCAGTGCCCGCACGTCGTCGCAGAGCCCGGTCACCTCGTCCTTGGTGACGGGGCCGGTGAGCACGAGTACAGCGGGTGTCATGGCGTCCACGATCGGTAGACCGGCGGGGCGGGCGTAACTCATCGCGGCCGGCGCGTTCCCCTGCTGTCCGCCGACCGGGACCGGATTGACCCGCCGCCCTCCTTCCCCGGAGGGTTGCCTGTATGCGCCACATATCGGCACCGCCCTGGAGACCGCACGCCTTCCTCACCTCTGAGGAGGCCCCGTGCAGGGAGTGCTGACCGGCTTCGCGGTGATCGCCGTCGTGATCGGCGTCGGCTATGCGATCGGGCGGGGCGGCCACCTCGGCGAGCACGGCCGCGACGTCCTGACGAAGCTCGCGTTCCACGTGGCCTCACCGGCTCTGCTGTTCACCACGCTCGCCCGCACCGACCTGTCGCTGATCTTCTCCAGCCGCCTGATCGTGACCGCGCTGAGCACGGCGGCGGCAGCGGGCGTCTTCGTCGCGGTGGGTGTCGTACGCGGCTGGGGGGTGGGCCGTACGACGATCGGCGCGCTGTGCTCCGGTTACGTCAACTCGGGCAACCTCGGTATCCCGATCGCCGTGTACGTGCTGGGCGACGCCTCGCTGGTGGCGCCGGTCCTGCTGTTCCAGCTCCTCCTGATCACGCCGGTCGCGCTGACGGTCCTGGACCTGTCGGGCAGGGACGGTGAGAAGGGCCCGCTGTGGCACCGGCTGCTCACACCGTTGCGCAATCCGATCGCGGTGGGGTCGCTGGCCGGAGTGGCGGTCTCGGCATCCGGTATCGACATCCCGTCCTTCGTCATGGACCCCGTCACTCTGATCGGCAACATGTCCGTCCCGGCGGTCCTGCTCGCCTTCGGCATCTCCCTGTGCGGCAGCGCGATGCCGGGCCGGGGCCCGGACCGCCCGCTCGTGCTGCTCTCGGTCGCGTTGAAGACGGTGGGCCAGCCGGTGGTGGCCTGGGCACTGGCGGTGGGGGTGTTCGGACTGCGCGGGGCGCCGCTGCTCGACGTGGTGGTGACGTCGGCTCTCCCGACGGCACAGAACCTGTTCACGTACGCGTCCAGCTATGGCGTGGGCGAGCGGCTGGCGCGGGACTCGATCCTGGTGTCGACGGTGTTGTCGGTGCCGGTGTTGGTGGCGGTGGCGGCGTTGTTGGGGTGACCTGCATCAACTATGGGGAAAGTCGCTGGTGTCGAGGTCGAGGTCGAAGGGCTTCGGCAAGGGGATGGTGGCACCGAACTTGCCCGCCCGCAGGACGCGGTAGACGTCACCGTGAGGTTCGCCGTACAGCGTGATCGTTGGGCCTCCGGGGGCCCAATTGTCGATGAGGAGGTACAGAGGGACGCCTGCCTGTGCGTACCCTGCCGCCTTCTTGATCCGGTCGTTGCTCGCGTTGGACTTGGAGGTGATCTCGACGATAAGTTCCGCCGCGTCAGCGGGGATGTAACAGCCCTTCTCAGTGCGCAGCACCTGCCTCGGCGCCACAGCGAGGTCCGGAATGTACAGCCCAATGCGGGACGGCACGGCTGTGCCCAGCGTCTGGTAGATGCCCCAGTCTTTCGGGATCACCTCGTACAGGCTGCGCTGCACGAGGTCCGCAATGTCGTTGTGCGCGTTGGACGGTGGTGGTGCCACGGTGACGATCCCCTCGATGATCTCCACCTTGCAGCCCTCGGGTGCGTCCGTCTCCTGCCAGATCCGGACGAGTTCTTCCCACTCGTGGCCGCTGGCCGTCGAGTGGTCGACGGTGAGTGCGCTCATGGCGGTGTCTCCAATCGGTGCGTCACCGATCCCAGCATGCCGAACGGGACCGGCGCAGGTCCACCGATCCCGTTCACCCGAAAGAGCCGTGACACCAGCGGCCTCCGGCCGCGGGCGCAGGTCAGGCGATCCGCTCCAGAACCACCGGCGAAGCCGAGAACTCCGTGCCCGGCGCCGCGATGTCGTACGCCCCTTCCACCGCCTGCAACGCGTACTCGAAGCGCTCGGGCGTGTCCGTGTGCAGGGTCAGCAGGGGCTGGCCCTCGGTGACCGTGTCGCCGGGCTTGGCGTGCATCTCCACGCCCGCGCCCGCCTGCACCGGGTCCTCCTTGCGGGCGCGTCCGGCGCCCAGGCGCCAGGCGGCGACGCCGATGCCGTAGGCGTCGAGGCGGGTCAGGACGCCCGAGGCCGGGGCCTTGATCACGTGCTGCTCGCGCGCCACCGGCAACTCGGCGTCCGGGTCGCCGCCCTGGGCCGCGATCATGCGGCGCCAGACGTCCATCGCGGAGCCGTCGGCCAGGGCCTTCGCCGGGTCGGCGTCCTTCACTCCGGCCGCGTCCAGCATTTCGCGGGACAGCGCCAGGGTCAGTTCCACGACGTCCGACGGGCCGCCGCCCGCCAGGACCTCCACCGACTC
Source organism: Streptomyces sp. a15 (assembly GCF_059026085.1). NCBI lineage: Bacteria > Bacillati > Actinomycetota > Actinomycetes > Kitasatosporales > Streptomycetaceae > Streptomyces > Streptomyces sp. A15. Next base: position 399,815 of record NZ_JBWLKM010000001.1, read on the forward strand.
GCGGACCTCCAGCGCGTTGCCCGCCGTCAGGCCGAGGGGGGTCGACATGTCCGTGAGAAGCGCGACCGTCTTCACGCCGTGGTCGGTGCCCAGGCCCACCATCGTGGAGGCCAGCTCGCGGGCGTCCTGAAGGGTCTTCATGAAGGCGCCCGTGCCGACCTTCACGTCCAGGACCAGGGAGCCGGTGCCCTCGGCGATCTTCTTCGACATGATCGAGGAGGCGATCAGCGGGATCGCCTCGACCGTGCCGGTCACGTCACGCAGGGCGTAAAGCTTCTTGTCCGCCGGGGCCAGGCCGTCGCCCGCCGCGCAGATCACCGCGCCCGTCCCTTCGAGGACGGACAGCATCTCCTCGTTGGAGAGCAGCGCCCGCCAGCCCGGGATCGACTCCAGCTTGTCCAGGGTGCCGCCGGTGTGGCCGAGGCCGCGGCCCGACAGCTGGGGGACGGCCGCGCCGCAGGCGGCGACCAAGGGGGCCAGGGGCAGCGTGATCTTGTCGCCGACGCCGCCCGTGGAGTGCTTGTCCGCGGTCGGGCGGGACAGGGCCGAGAAGTCCATGCGCTCGCCGGAGGCGATCATCGCGGCCGTCCAGCGGGCGATCTCCCGGCGGTTCATGCCGTTGAGCAGGATGGCCATCGCGAGTGCGGACATCTGCTCGTCGGCGACCTCCCCGCGGGTGTACGCGTCGATGACCCAGTCGATCTGCTGGTCGCTGAGCTCACCACGGTCCCGCTTGGTGCGGATGACGGAGATGACATCCATCGACAACAACGCCATGGCTTGGCCTTCCTTCCGAAAAGCATTCAGAAACTGCGCGGCCCCCCGAGCGGCCGGAGCGGGCAACTCGGAGGGGCCGCACGGGAGTTACTTGGTGAGATGGCCCGGCCCGAAGGCCTGCGGCAGCATCTCGGACAGCGGCAGGATGCCCGCCGGGGTCTCCAGGAGCAGGCCGGGGCCGCCGAACTCGTACAGCAGCTGGCGACAGCGGCCGCACGGCACGAGGATCTCGCCGTGGCCGTCCACGCAGGTGAAGTGCGTGAGCCGACCACCCCCCGTGTTCTGCAGCTCCGACACCAGTCCGCACTCGGCGCACAGGCCGAGGCCGTACGAGGCGTTCTCGACGTTGCAGCCGGAGACCGTGCGCCCGTCGTCGACCAGGGCGGCCACGCCGACCGGGTAGCCGGAGTACGGGGCGTAGGCCCGCGCCATGGCGTCCCGGGCCACCGCACGCAGCTGCTCCCAGTCGACGTCGGTCACTTGCCCTGTCCCTTCCGGTACGGCATGCCGTCCGCCTTCGGCATCCTGAGGCGCTGGGCCGACAGAGCGAGGACGACGAGCGTGATGACGTACGGCGTGGCGGAGACGACCTGGTTCGGGACCTCGTTGGTGCCCAGGTACCAGGCGAGCACCAGGCCGCCGATGAGCAGGGTGATGACGGACGAGGTGTACTTCTTCCGGAACGCCAGCCAGATGGAGCCGATGATCAGCAGCAGGGCGCCGAGCAGCAGCAGCGCGTGGACGTTCTCGGAGCCGCCGCGCAGGTTGAGGCTGTCGGTGTAGCCGAACAGGCCCGCGCCGAGGGCGAGTCCGCCCGGCATCCAGTTGCCGAAGATCATCGCGGCGAGACCGATGAAGCCGCGACCGCTGACCTGGCCCTCCAGGTAGAAGGGGTTGGCCACGATGGACAGGAAGGCACCGCCGAGGCCGGCCAGGCCGCCGGAGATGATCACGGCGATGTACTTGTACTTGTAGACGTTCACGCCGAGGGACTCGGCCGCGACCGGGTTCTCGCCGCAGGACCGCAGCCGCAGACCGAACGCGGTGCGCCACAGCACCCACCAGGTGCCGGGGACCAGTGCGACGGCCAGCAGGGTCAGCCAGGAGACGTTGGTGATCAGACCGCCGAGCAGGCCGGCGATGTCGGAGACGAAGAACCAGCCCTTCTCGTTGAGATCCCTGAGTCCGTCGGAGAGCCCGGGCACCGTGAAGTTGCCGAGGGCGTCCACCGGCGGGGACTGCTTGGCCGAGCCGCCCGTGTGGCCCTCGAAGGCGAGCGGGGCGAGGTAGCGGGTGGCGCCGAGGGCGAGGATGTTGATGGCCACACCGGAGACGATGTGGTTGACGTTGAAGGAGACGGTGACGATCGCGTGCAGCAGACCGCCGATCGCGCCGCCGAGGATGCCGACCAGGACGCCCGTCCAGGGACCCCACTGGAAGCCGGCCCAGGCACCGAACCAGGTGCCGAGGATCATCATGCCCTCGAGGCCGATGTTGACGACGCCCGCGCGCTCGGCCCACAGACCGCCGAGACCGGCGAGGCCGATCGGGACGGCGAGCTGGAGCGCGGTGGACATCTGGCTGACGTTGGTGATGCCGTCGGCGCCGGTGATGATGCGCACGATCGAGGTCAGTGCCAGAGCGCCGGCGATGACCAGCAGCAGCACCTGCACCGACACCCGGCGCCCGGTCGGCGCCGAGGGCTGGAGCTTGGGCTGGTTGAGGTCGGTCACGGTGGTCATCGGCCGGCCACCTCCTTCTTGACGTTGTCGGTGGCGCCGAGGACGTGTCCGGCGGCCAGCTCTGCGCCGACCCGGCGCTGCTGGCGGCGCAGACCCCACTCGCGGACGGCCTCGTACGAGACGACGACGGAGAGCACGATCAGGCCCTGCATGATGACCGCGATCTCCTTGTCGTAGTCGTGGAAGTCCAGCTCGGGCGAGGCCTTGTCGAGCCAGGCCCACAGCAGGGCGGCGAAGGCGATACCGGTGGGGTTGTTACGGCCGAGCAGGGCGATGCCGATGCCGAGGAAGCCGATGCCGGTGGGGAAGTTGAGGTTGTAGGTGTGCGAGTCGCCGAGCAGGATCGGCAGGCCCGCGAGACCGGCGAGACCGCCGGAGATCAGCATCGCGGTGAGCACCATGCGCTTGGGGTCGACACCGCTGGCCGCCGCGGCGGACTCGGAGGCGCCGGAGGCGCGCAGGTCGAAGCCGAAGCGGGTGCGGTTGAGGACGACCCAGTAGCCGATGCCGAGCAGCACGGCGAGGAATACCAGGCCGTAGATCTCGCCGGCGTCGCCCATGTCGATTCCGGGCACCCAGCCGGACTCGTGCATCTCGCCGGTGGTGTTGTTGTTGCCGACCTTGACGCCGAAGACGCTGGGCAGCCACAGGTAGGCGATCACGGAGGTCGCGATCGCGTTGAGCATGATCGTCGCGACGACCTCGCTGACCCCGCGGGTGACCTTGAGGACACCGGCGATGCCGGACCAGAAGGCGCCGGTGCAGACGGCGGTCAGGAGGAGCAGCGGGATCTGCAGGACCGCCGGCAGGTTCGCGTGGGCGCCGACGATCGCGGCCATCATGGCGGCGAGCTGGTACTGGCCGTCGACGCCGATGTTGAACAGGTTCATCCGGAAGCCGATGGCCACCGCCAGAGCCGCGATGTAGTACATCGAGGCCTGGTTGATGATCAGGACCTGGATGTCGGAGAACGTGGCCTGCTCGAACATGATCGCGAACGGCTCGACCGGGCTCTTGCCCGAGGCGATCAGCACGATCGCGCTGAGCACGAAGGCCACGGCGAGCGCGATGACCGGTCCGGCCACCGCGAGGAGCACGCGCTCCTTGTCGAACTTCTTCATCAGCGGGCCTCGTCTTCCGGAGACTCGGGAGACTTGCCAAGGTCGGGAGTCTCGGGAGTCTCGGGGGTGTCTGCCGGGGGCTCGGGGGTCTCTTCGTGTTCGAGGTGACCGGTGGCGGCACCGGTCATGGCCGAGCCCAGTTCCTCCGGGGTGATGGTGGCCGGGTCGGCGTCGGCGACCAGTTTGCCGTTGTAGATCACGCGCAGGGTGTCGGACAGGCCGATCAGCTCGTCGAGGTCGGCGGAGATCAGCAGCACGGCCAGGCCCTCGCGGCGGGCCTCGCGGATGTGGTCCCAGATCGCGGCCTGCGCGCCGACGTCCACACCCCGGGTGGGGTGGGCGGCGATGAGGAAGCGCGGCTTGCTGCTCATCTCGCGGCCGACGATCAGCTTCTGCTGGTTGCCGCCGGACAGGGAGGCGGCGGTGACGTCGATGCCGGGGGTGCGCACGTCGTAGTCCGCGACGATCCGGCGGGTGTCCTCCTGGGCGCCCTTCGGGTCCAGCCAGACGCCCTTGGCGTTGGGCTTCTCGGTGACATGGCCGAGGATGCGGTTCTCCCAGAGGGGGGCTTCCAGGAGCAGGCCGTGGCGGTGGCGGTCCTCGGGGATGTAGCCGATGCCCTGCTCGCGGCGCCTGCGGGTGGGCCAGGCGGTGATCTCCTCGTCGATCAGCGCGATCGTGCCGGAGTCGGCGCCCTTGAGGCCGATGAGCGCGTCGACCAGCTCGGTCTGGCCGTTGCCCTCGACGCCGGCGATGCCCAGGACCTCGCCGGCGTGGATGGTGAAGCTGATGTCGTCGAGGAGGGCCTTGCCGCCCATGGCTTCCAGGCGCAGTTTCTCGACGGTGATGACCGGGCGGTCGGTGACCGTCGACTCGGCGGTCTCCGGGGTGGGCAGCTCGCTGCCGACCATCATCTCGGCGAGCTGGCGCGGGGTGGTCTCGGCGGGGACCGCGGTGCCGACGGTCGTACCGCGTCGGATGACCGTGATCTCGTCGGCGACGGAGAGGACCTCGCCCAGCTTGTGGGAGATGAAGATGACCGACAGGCCCTCGGACCTGAGCTCGCGGAGGTTGTCGAAGAGCGCGTCCACCTCCTGCGGCACGAGGACGGCCGTCGGCTCGTCCAGGATCAGGGTGCGGGCGCCGCGGTAGAGGACCTTGAGGATCTCCACGCGCTGGCGGGCGGCGACGCCGAGTTCCTCGACCAGGACGTCGGGGCGCACGCCGAGGCCGTAGCGCTCGGAGAGCTCCTTGATCTTGCGGCGGGCCTTGCCGCCGATGCCGTACAGCTTCTCGCTGCCCAGCACCACGTTCTCGAGCACCGTGAGGTTGTCGGCGAGCATGAAGTGCTGGTGCACCATGCCGATGCCGCGGACGATGGCGTCGGCCGGGGACGAGAAGGCGACCTGCTCGCCATCGACCGCGATGGTGCCCTCGTCCGGCTTCTGCATGCCGTAGAGGATCTTCATCAGCGTCGACTTGCCGGCGCCGTTCTCACCGACGAGGGCATGGACGGTGCCCTTGCGGACGGTGAGATGGATGTCGTGGTTGGCCACGACGCCCGGGAATCGCTTTGTGATCCCGGCGAGTTCGACGGCGGTCACCTGACCGTTGACCGCCGCGTCGGCCGGAGGGCTGCTGGACGCGTTGATGGCGCACTCTCCTGGGAAAGGGGGTCGTCTACGCGCGTAGCGCCCCTACGGCATCGAAAGGGGCCCGACGTCCGTGACAACGGGGTACGGGGAGACAGCCTCCCCGTACCCCGTTGAGCGGACGTAACCCCGCGGTTACACGCTGCTCAGGGTTTGAGGGGGTGTCTCATGGATCCTGCCGGTGTCGCGGGCCCTGGCACGCACATCTGCGGCGTTGTCGTCGGTCGCCGACGCTCCGCGTCGACTCCCTCCTCCGCCTTGCAGCTGCACGCGCACCAGACCCCGCTCGACTCGGCCACAAGGCACCGCCGGTCGGGGCCGGCCTGATCCATGAGACACCCCCTGCTCTTCAGCTGCTCTTGACCTTGATCTCGCCGCTGATGATCTTCTCCTTGGCCGTCTTGATGGCGTCCTGCAGCTCGGTGTTGTCCGCGAACTTCGGGTTGGAGTTCGACAGGCCCACCTCGCCGGTCTTCAGATCGCCCCTGACGATACCGGCCTCGGGCTTGCCGTCCTCGACCGACTTCGCCAGGTTGTACACCGCCTTGGCGACGTCCTTCATCGCCGAGGTGAGGATGGAGTCCTTGTACTTCGTGAGGGCTTCCTGCCGGTACTGGTCGGAGTCGACGCCGATCGCCCAGATCTTGTTGGCGGCGGCGGCCTCGATCACGCCCTGGCCGGAGAGACCGGCGGCCGCGTAGACGACGTCCGCCTTCTTCTCGATCTGGCCCTCGGCGGCCGTCTTGCCCTTGTCGGGGCTGGAGAAGCCGCCCTCCTCCGCGGTCTGCGTCAGGTACTGCGAGAGGACCTTGACCTTGGAGTCGGTGTCCTTGACGCCCTGCGCGAAGCCCGCCTGGAACTTGTGGATCAGCGGGATGTCCACGCCGCCCACGAAGCCGACCACGTCCGTCTTGGTGCTCTTGGCCGCGGCGACACCCGCGAGGTATGAGGCCTCCTCCTCGGAGAAGACCAGGTCCGCCACGTTGTCCGCCTCGACGGTGGAGTCGTCCACGATGCCGAAGGTGGTGTCCGGGAACTTGGCCGCGGCCTCCTTGACGGCCGGCGCGTACGCGTAGCCGATGCCGATGACCGGGTCGTAGCCCTGCTTGGCGAGCGACTCCAGACGCTGCTGCTTGTCGGCGTCGGTCTCGCCCTCGGTGGGCTCCAGGTCGGCCGTCTGGTAGCCGAACTCCTTCTTCGCCTCTTCCAGGCCCGCGTACGCCGCGTCGTTGAAGGACTGGTCGCCCTTGCCGCCGACGTCGTACGCGATGGCCAGACCCTTGTCGCCCTTCGAGTCCGACGAGCTGTCGGTCGAGGTCCCGCCGCAGGCGGAGAGCGCGAGGGCCAAGGAGGCGGTCGCTGCGCCTGCGACCGTGATCCGGGAAATCCGGCGCATGTGTGGTGCTCCTGTCGTATAGCGGATCCGGGGAAGTGCGGCTGCGTTCCTGCGTCGTTCGCGGCGGGAGTGCGTGCCGGGCGGCGCGGGGGGCGTGCTCGCGCTTCCCTGGGGTCACCAAGCGCCGGACGGTTCGGCTTCGATGCTTGGCTTCGCCGCAGATTAACGCGCGTAGACCACCGTGAAAACCCCTTCTGTCCACCTTGTTATCCGCCCGTGCCCCAACGCAACTCGCCCTTGACCCAAGGATTGCCGACCGCAAAGAGAACGTGGCGGTGGGTGACCTCGGCCGGACACGCCGAAGCGGGCGGGGACTCAGAAGTCCACGCCCGCTTCGTACCGATCCGACCGGGTTGGTCCGTTCGGACGGAACTACTCGGTCTTGACCTTGATGGTGCCGTCGATGATCTCTTCCTTGGCCTTGGCCACCGCGTCGGACAGACCCGCGATCTTCGCGAACTCCGGGTTGCTCTCGGCCAGGCCGACGCCGTTCACCTTCAGGTCGAAGGTCTGGACGCCGGTCAGCGGCTTGCCGTCCTCGACCGACTTGGCCAGGGAGTACACCGCGCCGCCGACGTCCTTCAGGGCGGAGGTGAGGATGTAGTTCTTGTACGACGCCAGGGCAGCCTGGTTGTACTGGTCGGAGTCGACGCCGATCGCCCAGACCTTCGCCTTGGCGGCGGCCTCGATCACACCCTGACCGGACAGACCGGCCGCCTGGTAGAGGACGTCGGCCTTCTTCTCGATCTGGCCCTCGGCGGCGGCCTTGCCCTTGTCGGGGCTGGAGAAGCCGCCCTCCTCCGCGGTCTGCGTCAGGTACTGCGAGATGACCTTGACCTTGGGGTTGGTCTCCGCGACGCCCTGCTTGTAGCCGGCCTCGAACTTGTGGATCAGCGGAATGTCCACGCCGCCCACGAAGCCGACGGTGTTGGTCTTGGTGGCCTTGGCCGCGGCGACACCGGCGAGGTAGGAGGCCTGCTCCTCGGCGAAGACGAGGGACGCCACGTTGTCGCCCTCGACCACGGAGTCGACGATGCCGAAGGTGGTCTTCGGGTACTTCGCGGCCACGGCCTCCATCGCGGGGCCGTAGGCGAAGCCCACGCCGATGACCGGGTTGTAGCCCTGCTTGGCGAGCGACGACAGGCGCTGTTCCTTGTCGGCGTCGGTCTCGCCCTCGGTGGGCTCCAGGTCGGCCGTCTTGTAGCCGAACTCCTTCTGGGCCTTCTCCAGGCCCGCGTAGGCGGCGTCGTTGAAGGACTGGTCGCCCTTGCCGCCGATGTCGTACGCGATGGCGAGGCCGAGCTTTTCCTTCGTCTCGCTGTCGCTGCCGCCGTTGTCAGTGCTGGTACCGCCACAGGCGGTTGCGGCGAGCGCGAGCGACGCGACCCCCACCGCGACACGGGTCAGTTTGGATATCCGACGCATCTCGAAGTTCCCCATTCTCCAAAGCCCCGCAGTGGGTGCTGAGTTCGGCGCAGAGTAACGCGCGTAGACACTCCTGGGAACGGGGTTTCGTGTGGCCGTTATCCATTCGTGCCGATGGCCGGTTACGTCCCTGTGAACCACCGGATCGAATGGGATGCCTCAGGACACAGCACCCTCAAGTTCCGTGACTCTCCGTGCCTCCGGGGTGCCTCCAGCGTGATGGCGCACCTGTTGAACGCCACGCGCTCAGACTCCCTCTGCCCCGCCCCGGCCGCAACCGGAACGGGGGTCTCGGGGTATGGCTACAGGCCGGCGTCCATGAGCGCGGCGGCCGTGAACAGCTCCACGCCGACCGTGATCGCCGACTCGTCGGCGTCGAAGTCGCCCTGGTGGAGGTCACGCACCGTGCGCTCGCCCGGGGTGCGGACGCCGAGGCGGGCCATGGCGCCGGGGAGGTGCTGGAGGTACCAGGAGAAGTCCTCGCCGCCGAGGCTCTGCTCGGTGCTCTCGACGGAGTCGATGCCCCGGCGGGCGATCATCGCGTCCCGGACCAGGTCGGTGACGTCCGGGTCGTTGACGACCGGCGGGACCCCGCGCACGTAGTTGATCTCCGACTTGGCGCGGTGCAGATTGGCGACCTCGTCGATCGCGGCGACCACGATGTCGGGGGCCTGCCGCCACGCGTCGATGTCCAGGCACCGTACGGTCCCGGAGAGCTCGGCGTGCTGCGGGATCACGTTCGGTGCGTGGCCCGACTCGATGCGGCCCCAGGTCACGGCGAGCCCGGCGCGGGTGTCGACGCGGCGGGCGACGAGCGCGGGCACGTCGGTGACGACGCGGGCGGCGGCCGTCACGAGGTCGGTCGTGAGGTGGGGCCGTGCGGTGTGGCCGCCGGGCCCGTCGAGGGAGATCTCCAGCCGGTCGCAGGCGGAGGTGATGGCGCCCTGCCGCAGCCCGATCCGCCCGGCGTCGACGCGGGGGTCGCAGTGCACGGCGATCATCCGCCCGACCCCTTCGAGCACCCCGCAGTCGATGGCGTCGGCGGCGCCGCCGGGCAGGACCTCCTCCGCGGGCTGGAAGAGCAGCCGTACCGGTCTGGGCAGCCGCCCCTGCCGGTGCAGGTCGGCGAGGACCAGCCCGGCGCCCAGCACCACGGTGGTGTGCACGTCGTGACCGCAGGCGTGCGCGCGGTCGGGCACGGTGGAGCGGTACGAGCACTCGGTCTTCATGTCCGGGATGGGCAGGCCGTCGATGTCGGCACGCAGGGCGAGCATGGGCCGGCCGCCGTCCCACTCGCCGATGTCACAGACGAGTCCGGTGCCGACGGCGAGCACGCGCGGCTTCAGGCCGGCCTGCTCGAGCCGCTCCTTGATCGCCGCGGTGGTGCGGAACTCCTGGTTGCCGAGCTCGGGGTGCATGTGCAGGTCGCGACGGAAGGCGACGAGCTCGGCACGGAGCGCCTCGGGCAGCGCACCGGGAAGCGCACCCGGAATCAGCGCTTCCCCGGCAAGATCGGCCTCGGGCTCAAGTGACATCAATGGCTTCACCCTCTGAAGGGTAGGACGCCCGACCGGTCAGCTGACCACGATCAACAAAAGATCAGCCCCATAGGGGAAGAAAATCTGACCGCCGAACGCATATGTACCGTTCGGGGTGGGTACACTCGGCCGACTTTGCGGCCGGGTGGCTGCCGTAGGCACCCACCCCTTCCTCCACGGATACCACGCCGGGCGGAGAAGAGGCCGATCTGTTCATCTGTCGGGACCGCGCCGGCACGGAAGCGGGCCGGGATCCCGGAAGCATCACCACCGGGCGACGGTTGCGCCACGCTGCGTACAGGCGACGCTCCGCGCGGGCAGCCTGTCCCCATGACGACCACCCTGGCGACGGCTCCCTGGCAGGCCTGCGGCTGCGGCGAGGACCAGATTCCCGGGCTGCTGGCGAAGCTCGGCCTGTTCGGCACGGTGGGCCTGGCCCTGACCGTGCTCGTCCTGATGATCCTGGCGGGCTGGCTGCTGTCGACGACGGTGTGGCTGCTGCGCCGAAGGAGCGAACGGGCGCGGGGCGCGGCCGCTGACTCCACGCCCGTCAAGCCCCCGCCGGGGCCGCTGAGCGGCTTCACCTGGACCGCCGAGGATCCCTGACACGGCGTAGCGCCCCGCCCCGGAAACTTCGCGTGCGGCCCCGGTGAACTGCCCGGCACCGGGGCCGGACGGCGGCTAGGGTGCGGCAGCGTGAGCGCACAGGATCCGGGATTCATAGAGGCCACCCGCACCTCCTACGACAAGATCGCCGACGCCTACGACGAACGCTTCCCCGGCGACGGGCTCGCCGACAGACCGGTGGACCGCGCCCAGGTCACCGCCTTCGCGGAGCTGGTGCGCGGCAACGGGTCGGCCCCCGTCGCCGACCTCGGCTGCGGCACCGGGTACGTCACCGCCCGGCTGCACGCCATGGGGCTGCCGGTCTTCGGGGTCGACCTCTCGCCCCGGATGGTGGAGCTGGCCCGCGAGGCCCATCCCGACCTGCGTTTCCATGTGGGTTCTCTCACGTCCCTGGACCTGCCGGACGGGACGCTGGGCGGGATCGTCGCCCTGTACTCGATCATCCACGTGCCCGACGAGCACCTGGCGACGGCGTTCGCCGAGTTCCACCGGGTCCTGGTGCCCGGCGGGCACGTGCTGCTCCTCTTCCAGTCCGGGGACGAGGACGGGCGGATGCATCTGGCGGAGCGCTTCGGCCAGGACATCTCGCTCGACTACTACTGGCGTACGCCGGAGACGGTCGCCGACCACCTCACCAAGGCGGGCCTGCGCGTTCAGGCCCGGCTGCTGCGTGAGCCGTACGAGGACGAGAAGCTGCCGCGGGCCTTCGTGCTGGCGAGGAAGCCGGCGTAAGAACTGTCACACCGCGGTGACCGTCGACAGCCGGGTCACGTCCCGCGCCGAGCCCGTCACGCCGGACAGGAAGCCCTGCGCGCGCGGTGAGGCGTTCCGGGTGAGCCATTCGGGGTCGATGTCGCAGACCGAGACGCGGACGTCCGTGCCGACGAGGGCGAGCGGGAGGGTGTGGACGACGGTCGAGGGGAAGCTGAGGATCGTACGGCCGACCGGGCCGCGGCGGGCGATCAGTTCGAGGGGCAGGTCGGGGCGGACGATCTCCAGGCCGGTCTCCACGGCGAGGCGGTGGAGTTTCTCCGTGGCCTCCCGGCGGTGGGCGAAGTAGCGGGTCGCGCCGTGCGTCTTGGCCAGGGAGCGGACGGCCTCCAGGTAGCGGTCGCCGTCGACGACGCCCGTCTCCACCAGCGAGGTGCCGACCATGTCGGCGCCCTTGGTGATGCGGGGCGGGCCGAAGCGGGACCGGGTCCAGGCGAAGGCGTTCGCGGTGACCGTGACGCCGGCCGGGGTCTCCTCCATCGGCATGGAGGAGAAGATCTCCACCGTCCGGTTCTCGTGCGGCGTCAGCCGGCGCCGGGCGACGGACGACACCGGCGCGAAGAGCAGATCCCGGGGTCCGGGGCGGCCGCCCTTGCGGTGCCAGCGGACCAGGCGCTCGCCGCGGGCCAGCTGGGCGACGAACTCCATGGTCGCCGTGCCGTCGTCGACGACGACGAGGTCGCGGGCCCTGGTGATCGTCAGCAGCAGCTGGACGTAGCGCGAGAAGGGGTCGCCCAGGACCACCCGTTCCGCCTTGCGGAGCATGCCGGTCAGGCCGCCGATGGTCTGGAACGGGGCCATGGCACCGCCCCGGGCCTCCTCCCAGCGGACCTGGTGGCCCTCCTCGCGGGCGAGCTCGGACATGCGGCGCAGCTGGCCGCGGGTCATGGGGTCGAGAGGGGACAGCACGACGAGGGTGAACCCCGCGCCGGGCGCATGCTCATGCGCCCACTCCAGCACGTTCAGCAGCTGTACCGGACTCTCCACGAAGGCGAGAGTGCGGGGGCCGGCGGACCCGGCGCGGCGGTTCATCTACGTACGACCGTCCCGTCGTAACCGATTCTGTGGGGGGTGGGGTGGCTCAGACCGAGACCGGCTCGCCCGCCGCCGCCGCGATCTCCGCCTCGGCGACGACACCGCTGACGCGGCGCAGCTTCTTCATCGGGCCGAGCTCGGACTCGTAGACCTTCTTGATGCCGTCGCCGAGCGAGGCCTCGATGGTGCGGATGTCGCGGACCAGGCGGGTGAGGCCCTGCGGCTCGACGGAGGCGGCCTGGTCGGAGCCCCACATGGCGCGGTCGAGGGTGATGTGGCGCTCGACGAAGGTGGCGCCGAGGGCGACCGCTGCGAGGGTGGTCTGCAGGCCGGTCTCGTGACCGGAGTAGCCGATCGGGACGTTCGGGTACTCGCCCTGGAGCGTGTTGATCACGCGCAGGTTGAGCTCCTCGGCCTTGGCCGGGTAGGTGGAGGTGGCGTGGCAGAGCAGGATGTTGTCGCTGCCCAGGACCTCGACCGCGTGCCGGATCTGCTTCGGGGTGGACATGCCGGTGGAGAGGATGACCGTACGGCCCGTGGCGCGCAGCTCGCGCAGCAGCTCGTCGTCGGTCAGGGAGGCGGAGGCCACCTTGTGGGCGGGGACGTCGAACTTCTCCAGGAAGGCGACGGCCTCGGTGTCCCACGGGGAGGCGAACCAGTCGATGTTCTTGCTCTTGCAGTAGTCGTCGATCTGGCGGTACTCGTCCTCGCCGAACTCCACGCGGTGGCGGTAGTCGATGTACGTCATCCGGCCCCAGGGGGTGTCGCGCTCGATGTCCCACTGGTCGCGCGGGGTGCAGATCTCGGGGGTGCGCTTCTGGAACTTGACGGCGTCGCAGCCGGCCTCGGCGGCGGCGTCGATCAGCTTGAAGGCGTTCTCCAGCTCACCGTTGTGGTTGATGCCGATCTCGCCGGTGATGTAGACCGGCCGGCCGGGGCCGGCCGTCTTCGAACCGAACTGACGCAGACGGGAGTTGGTGCTCATGGCAGAACGTTCCTTAACTGTTGAGGGAGTCGAGAGAGGGGCCGAGGATCCAGCTGGCGATCTCTCGGATCGCGCCGTCGCCACCGGGCACGGTGGTGACCGCGCGTGCGGCGCCGCGCACGACGTCGTGGGCGCTCGCGACCGCCACGGGCCAGCCGACGAGGGCGAAGCACGGGAGGTCGTTGACGTCGTTGCCGACGTAGAGCACGCGCTCAGGCGCGATGCCCTGCTCCTCGCACCACTGCTTCAGTGCGAGGTCCTTGCGGTCGATGCCGTGCAGGACCGGGATCCTGAGCTTCCGGGCCCGGGCGGCGACGACCGGGTTCTGCTCCGTGGAGAGGATCAGCATGTTCAGGCCGCTCCTGCGCAGGGCGGCGATGCCGAGGCCGTCTCCGCGGTGCACGGAGACGAACTCCTTTCCATCGGCGTCGATCAGCACCCGGTCGTCGGTCTGGGTGCCGTCGAAGTCCAGTACGACCGCGTCGATGTCGTCGGCGGCCGGCAGCGAACCGGGGCGGTCCGCGTCGAAGAGGGGGGCCAGCGCGCGGGCGCGGGCGAGGTCGTGCGGGTCGTCGATCTCCAGCACGCGGGCCGGGTCGGTGCGGATCAGCTCCGTGTGCCCGAAGAAGCGGTGCTGGTGCTTGCGGAAGCCGGCCGCGTCCATCGCGTAGGCGGCGCCGGTCTCCAGGAGGTCCTGGGGGCGGTCCTGGCGGCGGGGGCGGAAGGACTTGTCGTGGTTGACGCCGTAACCGCCGGTCACCTCACCGGACCCGGCCTCGTCGTCGGCGTAGTCCGCGTCGCGCCAGATGAACCCGTGGAAGGGCGCGACCGTCACCGCGGTGTCGGCGCCGTTCTCGACGACCGCGCCGGCCACCCCGTCGATGTCCTCGCGCACGATGAACGGGCTGGTGCACTGCACGAGCAGCACCACGTCGACGGCCGCCCCGTGCAGGGCCTCGTGGGCCTCCATGGCGTGCAGGACCGCGGCCTCGGAGGTCGCCGTGTCCCCGGCGATGGCGGCGGGCCGCAGGACGACCTCCGCGCCGGCCTGGCGGGCCGCGGCGGCGATGGCCTGGTCGTCGGTGGAGACGACGACGTCCGTCACCAGCCGGGTGGCGCGGCACTCGCGCACGGCCCGGACCACCAGCGGGACACCGCCGACGGGGGCGAGGTTCTTCGCGGGTACGCCCTTGGAGCCGCCGCGCGCGGGGATCACCGCGAGCACCCGGCGCACCGAAGCGCCTTGGCCCGCTTCCGGGTTGGACATGGCCTGTACTCCTAGGGAAGGGATCGGGGCGCCGCTCACAGCTCGCCCATCCGCCGGATGACGGGGGCGACCCGCTGCACGCCGTGCCGGTAGGCGCCGCGCGCCGCCCGGCGCACGATCTGCCGGACCGGGCCCGGCTCCTTGTCGGCGGCGGGGGCGCCGGGCAGCGGGCTGCCGTCGGGGCCGAGGTGGTGGCGGGCGAGGATGCCGGGCAGATAGCCGGGCGCGGTCGCGGGTGTGTAGTACGGCGTCAGCGGGGGCAGTTCGGGCGCGGCCAGCAGCTTGGCGATCCGCTCGCGGGCCGCGTCGAAGGCCGTCGCGTACGAGCCGTCCGCGGCGACGCCCTGGCGGGCCACCCACTCCTCGTCGGGCGCCGGCCGGTGACCGGCGTCGAGCTGGTCCCAGGAGGCCAGGCACCCGGAGCCGACGAAGTGGTGGTTGCCGAGCACCTCGCGGACGCCGAGGTCGGTCAGCACGACGGTCGGGATGCGGCGGTGCAGGGATTCCAGGGCGGCCGTCGAGCTGACCGTGACCAGCAGGTCGGTGCGGTCGAGGACCTCGCCCATGTGGCCGTAGACCAGACGGAAGTTGGGCGGCAGGTCGGAGCGCTGCGCCAGCTTCTGGTAGGGCAACTCCTCGATGTGCGTGGTGTGTTCGCCCGGCTTGGAGCGCAGCTTGAGCAGCACCTCGCGCTCGGGGAACATCCGTGCGTGCCTGACGAGCCGCTCCAGCAGGTACGTACGGTCCTTGCGGCTGTCCGGGACGGACGGCTGGACCGCGAAGACCACCGTGTAGGGCCTGCGCCCTTGCTCCGCAGAGGGGTCGTGCTCCCCCGTGTAGGGGGCCCCGCCGAGGAACGGGAGCGCCACCTCGGTCACCGACGAGGCGTCGGCGCCCACTCCCTCGTACACCGCGCGGAAACGGTCCGCGTCCTGGCGGGAGTTGGCGAGGACGAGGTCGGCGCCGTGCCGCAGCAGCAGGCCGTCGGCGAGCTTCTCGTAGACGACGCCGACATAGCCGGTGACGACGACGGGACGCTTCTGACGGCCCTCCCAGACCCGCTTGAGTCCGTGCAGCATCGCCTGGACGCCGCCGCCGACGAGGGCGATGACTACGACGTCGTACTCCTCCTCGGCCATGGCCCGCAGGAACTCGACCGCGGTGACCTCGCGCAGCGAGTCGGCACGCACCCCCACCTCTTCCAGCTGGCGGGGCGTGGGCGTGGCCCGGCCGCGCAGCAGGAACCCGCTCAGCGCGAGGCCCGCTTGCGCGTCGTCACGCGATGCGGTTTCCATGGACGGGCCCGGCGTGATGCGGTCCGCGGTCAGCGCACCCCATTTCCAGCGGGTGTCCGAGTCCGCGAGGACGGCGATTCGCGGGGTGTTCCTTGTACTTGGTCCTGTACTTGGTGGCACGAGGAAGACGCTAGGAAGCAATTTCTAGGTGCGGCCCAACCAGGAATCAACGAAAAGTTAACAACAGCCCCCCTGGAGCCGAACTGGCCCGTGGAAAAGCGGAAAGTACACGGGGTGCACCATTCCGACACATGGAGTTCACCCCCTGTATGGGCACCGTACGGTTCAGCTGCCGGACCGGCTCCTAGGGTTTTGCAGGTGCCAAAGCTTTCCGTGATCGTGCCGTTCTACAACGTGCAGCAATTCGCCCCGGACACCCTCAGAAGCCTTCGAATGAACGCTCGGCGTGACTTCGAGTTCGTGCTGATCGACGACAGATCGACGGACGAAACCCCGGCCATTCTCGAACGCGCCGCCGACGAGCTCTCGGACGTCGCCCAGGTGCGTTACATCCGCCATGAGGTGAACGGCGGCCTCGCCACCGCGCGCAACACCGGCCTGGACGCCGCGCAGGGCGAGTACCTGACGTTCCTGGACGGCGACGACTGGCTGGCCCGCGGTTACCTCGCCGAACTGGTGTCGTCGATCGAGCAGTTGGGATGCGACTTCGTCCGCACCGACCATGTGCAGGCCACCGCCCGCGCCCGGACCGTGCACCGGGCGCCGGTCGGCAGACGCGGCGAGGTGCTGGACCCGCGCGAGGCGATCCTGCCCGCGGACCGGACGACCTCGGTGGACTACGCCTACGCCTGGGCCGGCGCCTACCACCGCCGCCTCCTCGACAAGGGGCTGCTGCACTTCACCGACGGGCTGCGGACGGCCGAGGACCGGCCGTGGATCTGGAAGCTGCACCGCGAGGCCGAGTCGTTCGCCGTGGTGAGCTTGCTGGGCGTGTTCTACCGGCGCGGGGTCGCCTCCTCGCTGACCCAGATCGGTGACGCCCGCCAGCTCGACTTCATCCGCGCCTTCGACCAGGTGATCGAGGAGACGGCGGCGGACCCGGACGCCGGCACCCTGCTCCCCAAGGCGGTGCGCACCTACTGCGCGATCATCGCCCACCACCTCGCGGACGAGTCCAAGTGGGAACCGGCCGTGGCCAAGCAACTGCGGGCGATGAGCGCGGCGGCGATACAGCGCATGCCGCAGGACGCGCTCGGTGACGTACTCGAGACCATGGACATGCGCCGCTCCTCCAAGCTGCGGCGGCTGCGGCGCCGGGTCACCACAGCGAAGGCGGCCGCCTGATGTCCTCCCGTACCGTGCAGATCTTCTGCGCCTCGACGCTGTACGGCGCCGCCACCCTGGCCGCCGCGATCGACTCCGACCTGTTCGCCGAGCCGGACCGCCGGGTGCTGCTGGTCTTCAACAACTCGACCACCCCGGAGACCACTCCGGCTCTCGACGAGATGCCGGGCTTCGAGCCGCTGCGCAGCCACTTCGACGAGGTGCTGTCCTGGAACGAGGCCATCCACCCCTTCCACCCCGGCTCCTGGACCCCGCGCCCGGACGACGTCCCGCTCTTCGAGCGCTATCTGCGCCTTCTGTGGGGCCTCGGCGAGGACCGTGTCGAGCTGGTCCTGGAATCCATCCAGGTCACCCCCGCCCTCACGGTGGCCCAGCTGTTCACCGGCGCGCCCGTCGACGTCTACGCCGACGGCCTGATGAGCTACGGCCCCACGCGCAACAAGCTCGACCCGCTGGTCGGCACGCGGGTGCGCCGGCTGCTGCACCTGGACCTGGTGCCGGGGCTCAGGCCGATGCTGCTGACCGAGTTCGAGGTGCCGGCGCAGGTGGTGCCCACGGACGCCTTCCGGAAGGTGATGGGCGAACTCACGGCCGCCGTCCCGGAGCTGCCGGTCCTGCCGGACAACGCGGCGCTGCTGCTCGGCCAGTACCTGTCCGCGCTGAACATCCTCTCCGCCAAGGAGGAGGAGGACCTGCACGTGCGGATGATGCGCGGCGCGGTAGAGCGCGGGCACCGGACCATCGTCTTCAAACCGCACCCCACCGCACCGGCCCGCTACAGCCGCCTCCTGGAGACCGAGGCCGAGAAACTGGGCGTCGACCTCACGGTGCTGGACACTCCGGTGCTTGCCGAGGTTCTCTTCGAGAAGGCGCGACCGGGACTGGTGGTCGGCTGCTTCTCCACGGCCCTGTTCACGGCGGCCGTGTTCTACGACCTCCCTGTCGCCCGCATCGGCACCGAGCCGCTGCTGGACCGGCTCACCCCGTACCAGAACAGCAACCGGGTGCCGGCGGTGCTGGCCGACGCGGTGCTGGCGGACCTGGAGTCCCGGGCGGGCGAGGAGCCGATCCCCGCCGAGGACCTGAACGGCCTCGTCACCGCGGTCGGCTTCACGATGCAGCCGCAGATCTACCACCGGCTGCGCCCGGCCGCGGAACGCTACCTCTCGAAGCACTTCGGGCCGCGCACCCAGCGCTACTTCAAGCGCAAGCGGCTCACGTCGCTGGGGTTGCCGGGGGGAATTCCGGAGCGGCTGGCGTTTCTGCCGCGCAACGCGACGGCGCGGCGGGTGGTGCGGCGGGCACGGGCGTTGAAGAAGGCCGTGAAGCGCTGAGCGAATCACGGGTGAACCTGGGGATTAGACCGAAGAAACAGCGGCACACGATCGAGTGTCTCCGTGGATTCCATGGCTAGGTGGTGTCCGTGACTCTAGGATCACGGACACCGCTTACCGAATCCCGTGAGGAACTCATGACGAAGCTCGGCCGGCTCTACTCGATGTTCGACAGCGTCCAGCTGCCCGACAACCTGCCCTATACCCAGTGCAGCACCTGGGAATTGCAATTCCTGTACCTCGTCGGGCGCCACACCTTGTCGGGCGAGGGCCACATCGTCGAACTGGGTTCCGGTGGCGGCGGATCGACGTACGCCCTGGCCATGGGCCTGAAGGAGAGCCCGGTCTTCGACGAGAAGACGGGGCGGCTGCACGCGTACGACTTCTTCCGCGTCGGAAAGGGCACCTTCGCCACGGAGAAGTTCTTCACCTCCGGCCACAAGCCGGAGGACGACAACTCCTTCCTGAACGACTTCCGCGGCCGCCTGGAGCCCTTCCTCCCGTTCCTGGAGATCCACGCCGGCGACCTCTGGCAGACCTCCGACCCGAACGACACCACGCCCGTCGAGTTCCTCCACATCGACATCGCCAAGACGGCCAGGGTCTTCCGCTGCGTCTCCGAACGCTTCCTGACCCGCATGCGCCCCGGCTCGGTCGTCCTCCACCAGGACTTCGCCGGCCCGCGCCTGCCGTGGCTGCACTGGAGCACCGGCGCGCTGCTCCCCTACATCGAGATCGCGGGTCCCCCGATCCGCTCCACGCTGGCCTTCGAGGTGACGAAACCGATCCCCGAGGACGTCCTGAAGTCCATCACCGAGGACACGTACACGGTCGACGAGAAACTCGCCCTCATCTCCGCCGTCCAGGACCGCATCGACCGCGACCACACCGGCGGCATCCCCTTCAAGTCCGTCCTGGAACTGTCCAAGGCGTACGTCGCCCACTACGACGGCCAGCACAAGCGGGCCTGGTCCATTGCGAGGCCGCTGCTGTCGGACGAGTACCTGAGCAGGACTCGGGCGGACCATTTCGAGCAGCTCAAGAAGGCGTACGAGACCGACCGCGGGTCGGCGTCCCGGGTGTCGCCGGTGACCCGGCTCAAGCGGCTGGTCCGCAGAGGGTGACGTCAGGACCGGACGTGGGTGCTGTGCGGACGGAGACCGTTGCGGACAGCGCCCCTGGGAAGATCGGGCGCCGCCGAAGACGCCCGGACCGCCTCGCGGCGCTGCGCCGACACCGTCGGCCGGTATTCGCGCTCGCCGTCGTGGTGCTCCTCGCCCAGATGGCGGTGGCTATGGTCACGACGGCCGTGGAGCAGACCCCGACCATCGACGAACCGGTGTACGTCGGCACGGCCACGGTCTACCTGAAAGAGCACAGCCTGCGGTACAACCCGGAGCATCCGCCGCTGGGCAAGCTCATCATCGCGACCGGTGTGGTCATCGCCGCCCCGCACCTCGGAAGCGAACTCCCCGCCCACCAGAGCAGGCTCGGACGCAAACTGCTGTACGAGACCGGCAACGACCCGGGGCATCTGATGCTGTGGGCCCGCCTGCCGATGATCGTGCTGACGCTGCTGTTCGGGCTGGTCGTCTGCGCGTTCGCCCGCGACCTCACCGGCCGCGTGGGTGCCCTGGCGGCGCTCGCGCTGTACGCCTTCTCGCCCGACGTCATCGCCCACGGGTCACTGGCCGCCCTCGACGTGCCCGCGGCGGGCTTCGTGCTGACGTCGGTCTGGCTGACCTGGCGGGCGCGTCGGCGGCCGGGGGTGTACCTGCCACTGGCGGGGGCAGCGCTCGGTGCGGCCCTGGCCACCAAGATGAACACCTTGCCGGCTGTTCCCGTGGTTCTCCTCCTCGCCGTGCTGTCCGTTCTGGCGGCCCGGCACACCGGCCCGCGCCGCCTGGCACGGCCGCTCGCGCTCGGCATCACGTGGGCGGCCGGGATGACGCTGATCGCGGTCGCCGTGGTGTGGGCCTCCTACCTCGTCGTCGACCCGCGGCTGCACTGGACCGCGCCCACCGACATGCCGGACGTACACGGTCTGCGGGCCATTGCCGCCGACTGGCTGCCGCTCCCCCGCGAGTACCGGGACGGGATGCTGATCCAGTTCGGCAAGGAGGAGGTCGTGGTGCGGGCCGGCTTCCTCTACGGCCGGCCCTACTACGGCGCGCTCTGGTACTACCTGCCCGCCGCCCTGCTGGTGAAGACGCCGCTCGGCATGCTAGCCCTGTGGGCTGCCGGTGCCGTGGCACTGTGTGCGATCCGGCCACTGCGGCCCGCGGTCCCGTACGTGCTGCTTCCCACGGCCGTTCTGCTCGCCTCGGCCATGACCGGCGACCGCGACCTCGGCGTCCGGTACGCGATCTTCATGCCGCTCTTCCTCGCCGTCGCGGCCGCAGCCGTGATCGCAGTCCGGCGGCGATGGGCGTACGCCGTGACGGCGGTGCTCGTCGCGTTCGTCGGCGTCAGTTCGCTCAGCACGTACCCGTATTACCTGCCGTACGCGAACGAGGCGTTCGGCGGGCCCGCGAAGACCCACCTGTGGCTGCACGACTCGAACGTCGACTGGGGCCAGGACCTCGGCCGCCTCGCCGACCGCCTGCGGCAGCGCTACCCGCACGAGACGGTCTGGCTGGTCTACAAGGGCAGCGGCGAGCCCTCGTACTACGGCATCCACGCCTCCGACCCGCTGACGGTCCCGCCGGACAAGGTCCGCGGCCTGCTCGTCGTGTCGGATTCCGCGGTCGCCACGGCAGAGGGCCCGCTGGAGGCGCTGATTGACAGCAGCAGGGCGGTTGACGAGCTCGGGCACTCGATCACGATCTATCGCCGGCCCTGATGCTCCGGCTGTAGTCCATGATCTCGCCGGTGGGCGCACCCATGATGAACCCATGGGGTCAGGTGTGCCTGCTGCCCTGGGCCGAGCCGACGGGCAGGCCATACTTACTCGCGGGCGAGGCGACCGGATACCTCTCCCGGCTCGGCGACAACGTGCAGTCGGCGAGCTCGAAGTCTGGCCCGTGAACTCCTCAGAGGCACAACGCGTTCTGGACGGACGCCAATGGGCGCTGGGCGAACCGCACCTGCTGGCATTTCAGTTGACCGAGACGCTGACAAAAGTACTCCGGATCGCGGCCAGTCCGGGCGGGCGCCTGCCTACACCCTACGAAGACCTCAAGGCACCATGGCCGTGAGGAGCAGTGCTGCGGCGGTTGTGCGCGCCGTTCGAGGAGGTCTGAGCCGGGGGGCGGCGAGGCTGCCGCGCCCTTACCCGTCCCGTCCCCTTTGAGCCAACTACACATCCGCGCCATCAGAAGCGGCAGGGAGAAGTAGAAGAGAAATCCTCGCCCACTCCAAACCGGGAACTGAAATACGTGCACTCCGATGATCAGCGATAGCCTCGAACTCCCATCCGGGATTACCCGGCTTACCGATCCCAGCAACAAGCCACGGGCCTCCGAGGGTCCACGCAGCCTTCAACAAATCGAAGACCGCGGACTCCAGCACACCAGGCGGAACAGTAATCGGAAAACGAACATCGAAAAGGCCTGGATCCTTCCAGTATTTTTCGGATACTTCCTCACCTAGTTCCAGAGGAAAAGACCGCCGAATGACTGAAATGATCCGCTCTAGCCTCTTTTTGTTCGACGCGCGCAGAAAAACATGGAGCTCCGCCTCGACTCCCATTTTCGCCCAGTTCCTTACTTATGAGTAACTCGCCCCTTGAGTGAAACATTCAGATGGGATCCATCGCGAGTCATCCAGCCGAGTTGAGCCCGACCTTGACGACTCAGCTGGACATCCCATTCGAAATCTTCACCCTTAGTTCGGGACGGACCTTTTTTCCACACGTTACCAAACCTATCGAAGTACCCACCTTGCGGCGCCCTCGGCAAGCCGGTGTTGACCGAAGTTCCAGGGGGCGGCACATAGCGAATCTTCCCCGTTATCGGGAGATTTGCCTCTTTAATTAGACCCTTCATGCCGGTCCGCACCACGGACTTGGTGCCAGCGCCGCTTAGTCCCCGGACGCCTCCGCCGGCCGCCGCCAACCCCATCGCCGCGGCCGCGCTGAACGCCTCGCCGAGTCGGAAAACGCTCTTCGGGCAGTCCAGCGGCCCGCAGATCCTCAGCTTTGCCAGGCTGAATTCCTGGGCTGCGTAACCAGGCTGTTCGGGAAACTCCGGGTTCATCACCCAGCGGGCCAGGTCGTCCAGCTTCAAGCCCCCGCTCGTCAGATTCTCGCTGAGCTTGCTCTTGAACTCCGCCGCCCGGTTCCAGTCCTTCGGAACGTGGACGCCGGGGAATACCATGACGGTGCCGGGGATGAAGGTCGGGCTTACCGCGGAGTCGCTGTAGCCGCTCGTCGTCCACCAGTTGTCGTCGTAGCTGTTCCCGTCGCAGCCGTTACACCCCCAGGACGGGTCGTTCAGCGGCCTGCCGCCACTGTTCTTCGTGGGGGTGTTGTTGCCGTACTGGGCTCCGCCTCCGCACTCGTCGGGCGTCGCGCACGCCATGAGACCGCTGGGGTCGGCCATGGTGACCGGGTTGTTCTGGCTGTAGGCGTACCCGTTGATCTGCTGGGGATCGGCCAGATCCATGACCGGGTCGACGCTGACGAACCGTCCGGTCGCCTGGTCGTACTCCCGGGCACCCAGGTGGGTCAGACCGGTCGCGGTGTCGTTCGTGCCCCCGACGAAGCCCTTCGTGCCCGGCCATGCGGCCGGCTGCTTGCCACGGACCGCGCCGAAGGGTGTCGTTCGGCGCTGCTGTAGCGCCTGGGTGGCGGCGTCCACGGCCAGTTGGCCGGTTCCCTGGTGGTCGGGAAGGATGAAGGTGATTTTGTTGTCGTCCGTGCGGACGGCCTGGATGCCGTCGCCGAGGTCGTAGTAGCGGGTGGCTTTGGCCTTCGTCGCGCCCTTGGGCAGCACGATCTCGCTGTCGCCGAGGTAGAGCGTGGTCTCGGTGTCGGTGCGCTGGATGAGCCGGTTGCCATCCGGGTCGTACAGGTACGACGTGGTCCTGGTGCCGCCGCTGCCGTTCGGCTCGGTGACCTTGGCCAGGTTGCCCTCCGCGTCCCAGTCCAGGTTCTGGGTGCCGCCGACGACGGTTCTGGTGTCGGTGTTCCCGGTCTCGTCGTAGGTGTAGGCGGTCTGGGCCGTGCTGCCATTCGGACCGACGGTGCCGACCGCCTTCAGCGCGTGGGGCTGCGTCGACCCGGCGGACGGGTAGCTGTAACCGCGCTTAACGTCCTTGGCGGTGTCACCGGCCGGATCGTGCAGGACCTCGGTGGCCCGGTTGCCGACGGAGGCACCGTTGGTTTCCTTGTCGTACGTGTACGAGTGCCAGTACGGAGCCGGCCCGCCCAACAATGAGGCCGCCGGTGCCGTGGCACAGGCCGTCGTGCCCTGGGCCCACGCCTCGGTGAGCCTCCGCAGGTAGTCGTACTGGAAGCACTGGTTGTCCGTGCCGTCCCGCGCGGTGTCCGCGATGGACAGGACGTTGCCGGTCTCGTCGTAGGAGTAGGTGGTGGAGCGGTCGACGCCGGTCACCTCCTCGCGGTCCACCCGGGAGGTCTTCAGCCGCTGCGTGCCCCACTCGTACGTGTCGGACACTCGGGTGGACTTGCCTCCGGTGGTGGCCACGTCGGTCACCATCGGCTTGCCGGTGAAGCTGTAGACGACGTTCGTCAGGTACGTGCTGGTGCCGGTCGCCTTGATCGGACGGTGGGTGGCGTCGTAGCCGTAGGCCAGCGACTCGCCGGGCAATGAGCCAGCGGCAGGGTAGGACGTGCCGGCCGGTGTGCCGTCGAGGTTGTACTGGTTGTTGACCTGGTAGGAGCCCTGCAGGGCTCCCTCGGCCGCGGGGATCGTGGTGGTAGTGCGCGTCGCCCGGTACAGGCCGTCGTAGGCGTTGACCGTGGTCGTGTACTCATTGGTGCCGTCGTAGCGCGTGGCGGAGCCGAGCTGCCCCTTGGCGTTGGTGACCGTGTCGTAGGTCCACTTGGCCAGGAGCGGGCCGGTGGTGCCTCCAGAGCGCAGCTCCGTCTCGCGGCCGAGGCCGTCGTAGACATGGGCGAGCGTGACCTTGTCGGCGTCCTTCGTCCGGTCGTCCTTCGTGGAGAGGAGCTGGCCGCGGTCGTCGTAGGCGGAGACCACTGTGCCCTTGTCGGGGTCCGTGGTACGCGCCGTGCGACCGAGCTGGTCGTACTCGTACGTCCACCTGTTCCCGGCCGGGTCGGTGACCTTGGACAGCTGACCCGACGGCGTGTACGCGTAGGCAGTGACGTCGTGGGCGCCGGTGGGCGCGTTGCCGTGGTACTGCCACAGCTCCCGGACGTTGCCGCGGGCGTCGCTCACCGTGGTGGTGGCCGGGGAGCCCTTGGGCGGAGTGACGGTGACGCGGTCACCGGAGTGGACGGTGGTGGTCGTCGCCAGCACGGCCCCGCCGTCGCCGTTCCCGGCGACATCCTTGCGCTGGATCTCCCGGCCGAGGCCGTCGTACCCGAACCAGGTCTGGGTCTCCACGCTCAGCGCGTCGTCCAGGTCCAGCGGGACGGGCGAGGGCGGCTCGGTGTTGTAGTAGCTCGCGAAGCTCTTGGCGGTCAGGCCGCGGGCGTTGTAGAAGACGTCGGTCAGCAGCCGTCCGCCATCCGGGCCCGGCGTCTGCGTCTGGGTGGGCCGCAGGAAACCGTCGTACAGGGAGTAGGCGGCCTCCTGGCTGCCGTCATTCCTCAGGGTCTTGGTTCCGACCGCGGGCGCCGCCGCCTCGGCCACGACGTAGGTGAACTCGTAGTTCGGCGTCTGGCTGTTGGCCTTGGAACGGTTGGGCAGCCAGGTCTTGAGGGAGCGGCCGAGGGCGTCGTAGGTGTAGTCCGTGCGCTTGAGGTTGGTGTCCACCACGGCCGTGGGATCACCGCGTACCGGGTCCAGCGTCGTGGTGACGCTCTGGGCGGTGGTGCTGTCGCCGGCCTTGGCCGGCGGGCCGGTGACCTTGGTGCTGGTCGGGATTCCGGAGGCCGGGGTGTACGTGGTCATGGTGGTCCGGCCGTCGGCGCGTGCAGTACGGGTCAGCGATCCGGAGGCGCCGACCGTGATGTCGGCGGTGAGATCCGTGGAAGTGGCCACACGGCCGTAGCCGTCGTACGTGGTCCCCGCCTCCAGGTACTTCGCGGTCGTCCCGTCGTGGGACTTCAGCGAGGCGACGTAGCGAACCTCGCCCTTGGACGGGGTCGCGCTGTAGTCGCTGCCGTCATAGGCGGTGCGCACGTCGGAGACGACCTGCTTGTCCCGCGCGGGGGTCGTGGCGCAGTCGACCGAGACCGTCTCGACGCGGGAGACCAGGGCGTAGAGGTTGGCGGACGCCTTGTCCGCGTAGGTCGTACGGATGCACCGGTTGTCAATGTCGACACCGGTCTCCCCGAGGTCGTTGACCTGGGTGACGCGGCCGCTGGCATCGTCGAACGTCGTGTAGGCGGTGGTCTCGCGCCACTTGGTGCCGGCCCCGCCGTCCAGCGAGGTGTACGCGTGGTGCGATGCGGTGCCGCGGTGGTTGGCGGTCGTGGTACCCCAGGATCGGGTGCGCTTGGCGGTCTCGTGGAACCAGCCGTGGCTCACCGCCTTCTGAAGGATCTTGCCACCCGGGCCGGAGTAGTTCTCGGTGCGGTACTCGAAGCCCTGGAGCGCCTCCCAGTCACTGAGCGTGGCGCCCTCGCCGTCGTCCAGGGTGACCGTCTTGGTGCCGCCGTCCTTGTTAAGCCGGTCACCGTGCATACCGCGCAGGAAGTAGCGGTCAGTCTGCGTCTCCATACCGGAGGTGCCGCCGGTGCGTACCCGCACGTGGCGGTAACCGCGCCACTGCGACCAGGTCTTGTACTTCTCCTTGGTCAGGCCGTCGTCATCGTCGTAGTGCCAGGCCGCCCCGTCGAGGTAGTCGTACTGGGTGATCATGTCCGGGGACTGGTCGGTGCGGTCGGTCTGGGTCACCGACATCACCACGTACTTGTTGAACCACTGCAGGGACGGGTTCGCGTCACCGGAGGCCGTGTAGTACTGCGGATAGCAGCGGGTGATGTTGGTCTCCGGCGTGGGCAGGCTGTCCCACGAGCAGGCCTCCGCCGTGTAGTTGACGTCAATCTGTCCGCCCGACTCGTCCGCGACGGTCGACAGGCGGTGCTTGATGAAGGGCGCAGTGCCGTCGCCGGTCTTGTCCAGGCGGTTGGCATCTTGGTGGTAGTCGAAAGTGACCTTCGGCAGGGTGATGGCAGGCGTGGCCGACCGGCCGGTGTGCTGGATCGAGTCCAGCAGCAGCGAGTAGTCGATGTCCGCCATGCCCCAGCGCTGTGCCAGGCCCCAGGAGTCGACGTCCGTGTAGGTGCCGTCCGACTTGAGTTTCTGGGTGGTGACGTCGGCCAGCCGCATCCGGGTCCAGAACGTCGGCGAGTACAGGCCGGCGCAGTCCGTGCCCGCCTTGCAGTTGAGGTCCCATGGCGTGTCGTACCAGTAGAACGACTTGTCGTCGATCGTGTCCGCCGCGCAGGTCACCCCGGTCTGGGGGATGCACCGCTGGGTGGAGGTGAAGTCGACCTTGGCCAGGGCCTTGGCGGTGTAGACGGTGTCCTTGTTCAGGCCGTACTCGATGCGGTCCAGGGTGCCGCCGCGCACGT
This sequence comes from Streptomyces sp. a15, assembly GCF_059026085.1. Lineage (NCBI taxonomy): Bacteria > Bacillati > Actinomycetota > Actinomycetes > Kitasatosporales > Streptomycetaceae > Streptomyces > Streptomyces sp. A15. The sequence goes on from NZ_JBWLKM010000001.1 coordinate 426,753, forward strand.
ACGGCGTGTCGTCGGCGGCCTTGAAGGCACGGCCGTAGTTGTTGGTCTCCTTGTCGTAGTAGTACGCGATGGCGTTGCCATGAGTGTCGACGACATAGTCGAGATTCCAGCGCCAGGCCTGCTGGCACCAGGAGTCGGCGAAAGAACTCTTGTGGCAGGGTTCGTTCTCGTCGTCGCCGAAGACCGGCGCTGTCCAGGTGGAGTCGGTGGTCTCCTTGCCCGAACTCCAGCCGGGCAGTTTGTGGTAGCCGAAGAAGTACTGGGTACCGTCGGTCGTGGTGACCTTCCAGTACTCCTGGTCGTCGTCGCCGTTGTCACGCGGGGCCGCGGTGGTGCCGGTCAGCTTCTCGACGCGGGTGCCGTCGTCGTTCTGCAGGTGCCATGTGCCGTCAGAGGACCGGATCAGCTCGCCGCCGCGGCCATTCAGGCTGAGGGTGGCGTTGTCGTAACCCCAGCACAGGTCGCCGGAGTCTTCTCCGTCGATGGTGATGCCGTCGTCCTCGCAGGACTTGTACGACCGCTCGATGGAGCCGGGCCACAGGTCGAAGCCGTCGCCGACCCAGGACGCCTGGTTGTTCGTGGTGGTCGTCCTGCCGTCGATGGAACCCGAGGAGTAGGACAGACCCACCTTGGGGAAGAGGCCGCCGGGCACGTCCGGCACCTCCATGGCGTACGACCAGGCGAAGTCGCCGGTGTTCAGCGAGGTCTGCCAGGTCGCCGACGGAGCGAGGCCGGTGGCCTTGTAGTCACCCTGACTGCCGGAAGCGGCGGCGGTGACGGCGAGGACGGTCGCCGACGACGTGGTGGCCGAGAGCGGCGCCGAGCTGGGCTTCGCGGGGAGGCTCACGGCGTCCGCGCTCAGAGTGTGGTGCTCGGTGTCGTTCGCGGTGGCGACAGGCTCGGTGGTACGGCAGGACGGCCGGTCGGGGGTGGTCAGGGCGCAGGCGGGCAGCCGTACCAGGTGGAGGCGGGAGCCGTAGCCGCCGCCGTACGCCTCGGCGTAACGGCTGTAGTCGATCTCCAGGCCGACCGTACCCGCGCGGGTACCGGTGTCGGCCCGGTCGACGGCCAGCAGCATGCCGTCCACTCCGGCACGTTCCGCCTGCTTGTGGTCGAGGACCCGGACGCGGGCCTTGGCAACGCGGTCCGCCGAAGTTTGCGCCGTCTTGGCCGTCTTGGCCGACTTAGGCATCTTGGGCGCGCGCAGCGCGACCGGCAGTTTCCCGGCCCGGGTCCGCGCTGCCGCGCCCTTCCCCGTCGTGCGCGCGACGGGCACCGTGGCGACCGCCTCACCGGAGGGTGGCCATGCCGCGGCCGGGTCGCCCTGCGGGGTCAGGGGTGCCGTGGTGTGCTTGCGCGGCTTCACTTTGCGGTCGTGCCCGGTGACGGGCTTGTCCGCCTGGACGACCGCCGGACGCTCCTTGCTCGGGTCGTCCGCCGCGGCGGGCTGGGTCGTCACCGCCTGGACCAAGGTGCCCACCAGCACCGCAGACACCGCGAGCGCTGTGCGTCTGCGGGCACGCCGCCACCACTGCCTGTTCACTGCCCCACCCCTCGATCTGCCGCTGTCCGCCCTGGTGCTGCCGCTGTGCCGTCCTTCCGCCGCCATCAACCCGCGGACCCGCTTCCGGGAACCGTGGTCGGCAGGTCGGCGGTGCCAAGCGCCAGTTGCTGGACCTGCTCCTGCTCCAAGGCGCCTTGGAAGGTCCAGACGTCGTCGATGGCGCCGGACCAGTTGTCGCCCCACACGCCCTCGGTCTTGGCCCGGCCCAGTTGGAGGGACCGGGTGGCGTTGAAACCGAGTGTGTTGTCGGCCCAGGAGATGTGATCGGTGCAGGCCGGGTCGTCCTGGGTGCCGTTCGCGTCGGCGTCGGCGCAGACGTACTGCTCCAGCTGGCCGTTGACGTAGAGCATCATCTGGTCAGCAAATGCGTCATAGACGAGAGCCAGGTGATTCCAACCGTTTGCGCTGTAGTCGTCGAAGAGCGTGCTGCTTGCCGTCGACTCACCCACCTCGGTGTCGTCGTCCGCGGGGTCGGAATCGTCCACATCCGTCATCATGATCCGCCATCGCCCGGTGACGATCGGTGTCGACGGGTCACCGTCGTCCGGGCCCGGTTCGTAGCCGACTGTGAACGCGCTGTTGAGAGCTCCTTCCTGGCTGAGAATCGTGCCCGCTTCCTGTGGACGTCCTGCGGGGGCGATCGCCCAAGCGGTGACCGTGAAGCTCTGGCTGGTGTCGATGGGCACCGACCCGGTCGCCGCGTAGTCGTTGACGCCGTCCAGGACCAGGGCGCCGGAGTCGACCCAGCCGCCGCCGGTCTTCGCGCCGTTGTAGAGGGTCACCGGGCGGCCTCCCGCCATGGCGTCCGGCGAGACCGACGGGGTGCCGGAGGCGGACTCCAGCTTCCACCGGCCCTTGACGACCGGGTGCTGCTTGAAGAGGTTCTTCACCTCGTCGCCCGAGACCACCCGGTCGTACATTCGTACGTCGTCCATGTCGCCCTTGAGGAAGTTCGACAAGGCACCAGTGCCGTCGCCCGCTGCGCCGAGCGTCACCTTGCCGGTTGCCACCCAGGGGGTGGTGAACGCCGCGGTGTCCTTCAGAACGCCGTTGATGTAGAGCCTGATCTGGTCGGTGTCGTGGTCGTAGACCCCAACCACGTGGTTCCACTCGCCGAGCCCCGCAGCAGCGCAGTTCTCATTTGCGGGGCAGGCGTTCTGTGTTGCGCGCACGATGGTGGCGTCGGCGGAGTTGGACGTCTCGCGGGCGAACACCCAGCCGCCCAGATTCGATGAGTGGTAGAGCTCGAGCCCGGGGGCGAGGGAACCGGTCTGCCTGATCGCTGTCATTGGCCGCACGGCCTTGTCCTTGGGCAGCCGCGCCCACATCGATACCGAGAAGCTCTGGGATGTGTCCAGCACGGGTCGGCTCGTCTGGGCGTAGTCGTCGGTGCCGTCCAGAGCGAGCGCAGTGCCCCCGGCACCCGCGCTGCCCAGGATGGGTCCGCCGTGCAGCGCGGCCAGCACTTTCTGGCCTCGGCCGATCACCGCGAGCGGCGCCGGGGCGGGCTCCTCGTCCAGTGGGAAGACCAGTTTCGCGGGCCTGGCATTGTCCACAGGCTGCTTGGCAGCCAGCGTCCGGACCTGGGCGTCGGTCAGCTGATAGTCGAAGAACTGCGCTTCGTCGAGGTTCCCCTTGAAGAATCCGCCCAGCACGCCGCCCTTGCGAGTGGCGCCGAGCAGGGTCTGGCCACGGGCGTCCCACGGCCCGCTGAAGGGCGCGGTGCCGACCAGCTCTCCGTTGACGTACAGCTTGACCACGGACTCGATGCCGTTGAAGGCGCCCACCAGGTGCGTCCACGTGTTGGTCCGGGATTGCACGCAGGCCGTGTCGCCGCTCGCGCAGGCGGGCTGCATGGCGCGGGACCCGGTCGATCCTTCGGTGTCCGTCGCATGGCGCACGAACACCCAGCCGGCGCGGGACGGCGAGTAGTACAGCTCGAAGGCGCTACGCGCACTGCCGACTTGAGAGACGGCCACCGCACCCTCCGGGGCGGTGGCCGGGATGTCGCCCACTTTCGCCCACACTGACACGGTGAAGTTCTTGGCCGTGTCGAGTACCGGCGAGACGGTCGCCGCATGGCCCTGGGTGCCGTCGAGGTGCAGCCCGCTGCCCAGGACGCCCTCGCCCCCGACGGTGGCGCCGCTCGCCGAGAGGGTGGCCGGCCAGTCACCGCCCTGGCCGTTCACCGTGTCCGAGCCCGCGCTCTCGTCCAGGTCCCAGGTGACCCGGTCGGGCTGCCCGGCGCGTACCCGGAAGTAGTACACGCCGATGCTGCTGCCGTTGCCAGCGGTGTCGAAGGCCTGCGCGGTGATGAAATTGACGCCGGACTTGGTCGGCATGAACTTCATCGTCTTCGCCCCGCCGCCCGAGGTGGTCAGCGTGTGGGCACTGCTTGGCTGCGTGTTGACCCCGAACCAGTACTTCGTGACATCGGTGGCCGTGGAGTCGATGGTGAAGGTGCCGTAGCGTCCCACCCCGTCCAACCAGGGATCGTCCGGGTTCTCCGCGTCCGACTCGGGATACTGCGCTGAGGTGATCCTCGGCTCCGCCGGCACGCTGGTGTCGTAGACCGTCACACAGTCCGTCGCCGAACCCGTGTACGACCACGGCGACCATTGCGCGCCGTCGTAGGAGCGTGCATGCCAGCCGATCAACTTGTTCTTGGGGATGCTGGACGGCAGCGTGATCGAGAAGTCGGAACCCGACTTCTTGTATGTCGACCGTGCCGATGTCCAGCGTGCCGCGAAGCCCTTGCTGTCCCCGGTGTCCCACGAGGCCTGGAACTGCACCGCCACGCTGTCCCCGTCGGGGTCGGTCACGTTGTTGGCCCGCAGCGTCGGCAGAATCCGGACGCGCTTGGCGGTGGACGAGCATGTGCCGCCCGGCTTCTGGCTGAGCTGGGACATCTTGATCTGTCCCGGCGGCCGGTTGTACTGCACCCGCAGCCACGCGTCGTCGGCGAACCGCTTCCACGCATACGGGTCGGTCTCGCTCCTGGCCCGCAGGCCGAACGTGGTCGTCGCCCAGCCGTTGGCCGCCGCCTGCTGCACCGCCCGCAACGCCCAGAACTCCACGTTGCCGCCCGGGCAGTCGCCGCTCCAGCCCTTGGCCTCGCTGCGTGTCTGCAGCAGGTCGGCCCAGAAGGCGTCGTTGTCCTGGGAGTTCCACGTGGTCGAGGAGGAAATGCCCTTCGTCCGGTACAGCTGCACGTCCTTCTTGTCACAGCTGTAGGAGTGGGTCTCCTTCACCACGAACTCCGCCGACAGGATCGTCTTGCCCGCGAACCTGGAGGTCGGCACGGCGTAGAACAGCCGCTTGACGTCCTGCGGCGCACACCGCGTGTCACCCGCGCAGTACCCCATGCCCGCGTCGGGGTCGCCGTTGAACCGCCATTGCGGGGAGGACGCCCAGTACTTCGAGACCATCGTCCAGTTGCCGGCCTTCGGCGAGTACCACTGCGGGTCGATGTAGACCGGGTACGTGGCGTCCTTCAGCAGCTTCTGGTCCGGGGTCAGCACCAGTTCGTCACCGCCCGTGGTGACCTCGACCCCGAGCGGGGCGACCCGGGCGGACTCGCCCGGGCCCGGTACCTCGCCGTCGGCCGCGGCTGCCGCGTCGGTGGTGCGCAGCGAGGCCGTCTTGGCGGTGGCTGTGTCGGTGCCCTTGCTGGAGTCCCACATCAGTGGCCGCGGCGCCTCGAACACCGTGCCGCCGGCACCGGAGTCGGTGGCAGCCAAGCCGCCGTCCGCGGTCTCGCCCACGGTCATGCCGTCGGCGTCCATCGCCAGCCGCAGCTCGGCCAGCTTCGGATTGGCCGCCGCCTCGGCCGACTTGACCACCAGCACCTGCGAGATGCCGTCGATGTCGGCGCGCACTTGGAGGTCCACATCCGGCAGGACCGACGGGTACGTGGCCGTGGCGCCGTCGAGCACCGGCTCCGGCAGCTTGCCCGGCCACGACAGTGACAGCGCCCGCCCCGCCTGCTCCAACCGGATCAGCGGCTGGTCCCCGCCGCCCGAGAAAACGATCCCGGTCGCCGCCACCTTTGGCGTCACCGATCCGTCCGACCGCCGCTCAAGAGTGGTGTCAATGTCTTTCCACGCCCCATCGACGCGCGTCCGCACCGGACGCAGATGCTCGATGGCTTCCAGCGTGCCGTCCGGCTTCGCGAACACCTCGGCCGTCTCGCTCCGCAAGGCAGCGACCTCGACCTCCTTGCCGGTCCGCGCGGCCTCGGCCAGGGCCGCGTCCTCCGCGCCGTTCCCGACGTCGGTGTCGGAGGCCGTGGACTTTGATTCCGCCGCGGCGACATTGGCTACCGCCTGCGATGGCGAAGTGAGCAGTCCGGCGACCAGCAGAGCACCGAGCAGTCCCCCGAAACCACGCAACGACGGACGTCTGGACAGACGTCTCCCCATCACGTTCCCTCCCCCGTTTTCTCACGTATCCCTCAAGACACACCGGAGGGGAATCTAGGTGGGGCCAATGCGGCCGTCCAGATCACTCAAACCGGACAAACAATCGCTGACGCCCCATGCGCTCACAAAGCCCAGGCAGTGATTAGCATCACAAGTGAAAGTTTGAAGCAGTACAGACAAATTCGCGGCGTCCACTGGGTCAAGTCGCTACCGCATTAGCGCCCCCGGCCACCTCCACCGAACCCTCCAGCGGAAACGCTGGAGCCCCTAACTCGGCACCGGGCGCCTAGAGTCGGCGGGCCGGAAGGAGGCGGATCGTACGCACACAAAGGGCCCACCGCGGTCCAGGGACAGCACCCTCATATACTCACCACCCATCAGTCCGGCCGCTGCCCGTCGGCTTCACGGGAATGCCGTCGCGTCGGCGAGTCGATCCTCGGAAACCGTCCAGACCGCCGCGGTCAAGGCGGCCATCGAGGCCTTCACCGCCGCGGTCACCAAGTACCGGGAAGAGGAGGAGGCCCGCCGCAAGGCCGCCGTGGCGGCCGAGGAGAACGGCATGACATCGGCCGAGCAGTTTTCGGATTCTGAGGCGGACCATGACTGACAGAAAGCTGATCGAGAAGGTCCGCGACCGGCCCGGGTTGTTCGGTCTGGACGGCTCGTACTACCCGACGGCCATGTTCCTCACCGGCCTCGACCTCGGCACCTCGATGAGGCTGCTCGACGGGTTCCGCGAGTGGCTCGTTCGACGCAAGGGCGAGGAGAGCAGTTTCGTCTGGACGCGGCTCGTCCTCGAAGACGCCTTCCCGGACGCCGGCGTGCGGCACTGGGGGTCCCTGACCGAGGAACAGCAACTGCTTGCCGTGGAGCACCTGTTCGCGCTGTTGCTCGACTTCCTGGCCGAGCGGGAAGCCGACTAAGCGGTACAGGACGGCCGCCCACCTGGACCTCCACAGTAGGGCGACCGTTCGTTGTCGGGTGGACTCAGCCGAACCAGCGGTCCCGCGCCAGTCCCCATCCGCGACGGATCCTCCGGCAGCGTCGCGACCTCGAAGCGCCGCGGCCGCTGACCCGCCGCCTATGTGAGCCCCGCAGAGACGTCCTACAGGGTGGACGCGTGCAGGACGGGGTCTCTTTTGTGCCGCCAGTCGATCCCCACGTCATCGACGACGAGCTCCTCGTGCTCGACGTACGAGGACGGAGTCCGCGCACCCAACAGCACCCAAACCGACTCCGGTACGTCGCGCTCGGCGCCCTCGGAGTCGATCTCGCCGAGCCAATATCTGTGTCCGTCGTCATCGTCGAGGACTCAAGCCGTGGCGAGCTCACACCACACGCACTTCCCCCGGTTCCCCTCCCTCGCCAACGGCTGCCAGCCCCACACATCGGCGCACGCCCGCACCAGGGCCAAGCCCCGCCCCTCCTCCATGTCCGCGAGTTGCTCCAGCTGTCCCGGCGGCTCGGGCGGCTCCGGGTTCGCGTCCCACACGCCGAGCCGCAGCACGCCCGCCGACCAGCGCACGCGCAGTGCGGCAGGCCCCTTCGTGTGGCGTACGGCGTTGGAGACCAGCTCCGTCGCGAGGAGTTCTGCCACGTCCACCACGCCGATCAGGCCGTGCATCGTCAGGATCAGTCGGAGGGTACGGCGGCTTACGGTGACGGCTCGGGGGTCGTTCGGGATGTAGAGCGAGTACTCCCAGGGTTCCTTGCTGGTTTCGGGCATGCGTGAACTCCGTTCGGCTGCTGGGGGGTTGCGATCAGCGGGCGGTGGCATTGCCCCAGCCGTCATGGCAGGACGGAGTGGTGCGCTTCCGAGAGTCCCGGCGTTCCGCAGAGTGTGCGTCGCGTCACCGACGGTAGGGCTAACATGTGGACCGGGGCAACCCGATCGCATATTCCAACCCCCGAACGAGGAGCAACTCATGGTCCTGAGGCGCGAACCAACCGCACGTCAGATGCGGTTGGGGATCGAACTGCGCAGGCTCCGCGAGGCGGCAGGGCTCACCGCCATCGAGGCGGCAGCGCTGCTCGGAGCGAATCGCGCCCAGATGAGCCACATCGAATCCGGGCTCGCGGGCGTGAGCGAGGAACGTTTGCGTCGCCTCGCGTCCCACTACGCCTGCACAGACGGCGAGTTCATCGACGCCCTGGTCGCCGTGGCCACCGACCGGACAAGCGGCTGGTGGGAGGAGTACCGAGGGCTGCTGCCCACGTCCTTCCTGGATCTGGCGGAGTTGGATCACCACGCCGTGTTCCAACAAGACGTAGCCATCCTGTACGTACCGGGCCTACTGCAGACCGAGGATTACGCCCGCGCCGTCTTTTCCGCCAGGGTGCCCGAACTCACCTACGAGGAACTTGAGTTGCGCGTCCGTCACCGCATGGCACGTCAGCGCGAGGTCACCTTCCCGCACGAGATCGTGATCCACGAGGCCGCCCTACGAATCAGGGTCGGCGACCGCGTTGCCACCCGGGCTCAACTCACCCGTCTCCTTGAGCTTTCCGAAGCGGACCGGATCACCTTGCGCGTCATCCCCTTCGCCCTGAACGGCTTCGCCAGAGCCTCGAGCACGATGACCTACACGGGTGGCCCCGTGCCCAAGCTGGACACAGTGGCGCGCGATGCCCCATATGGCTCGATCTTTATCGACTCCGAGGCTCAGCTCAACGCTTATCGAACGCGCTTCCGTAAGGTGGAGGTCGTATCACTGGAACCCGACCGGTCTCGTGACTTCATCCACCGGCTGACGAAAGAGCTGTGAGGCACTCCATGGACAACTGGCGTAAGTCGTCCTACTCCGGCGAAGGCGACGGCAACAACTGCGTGGAGATAGCAAACTCCCCCACCCAAGTCGCCGTCCGCGACTCCAAGGCCCCCACCCGAGCCACCCTCACCTTCAAGGCCGACGCCTTCTCCACCTTCGTAAAGGCCACCGCCCAGACGCCCTACGAGTGACCCAACTCCGTCGCAACCTCACCGGAGACAAGGGCGGCATTCCGGACTCGGCACCACCTCTCTACAGCCGGACGTAGTGAAGGTCGCTGGTCAGCCGCCAGGTGAGTACGGGGGGCACCACGGCCGCCACGGCAGGCAGGGCGACCACCAGCCACCAGTACGGTGACCGGTGGCCGCCCCGGGGAGGCACCGTCGGCCAGGGCAGACGTCAGGCGCCAGCCGTCATCCGCCCAGAATGGCGCGGAGGTCGGCCGCGTTCGCCTCCGTGACCTTCCACAGCTCCTGCTGCCGGCCGTGCACGTCGGCGACCGTCGCCGCGTGGTCCGCGAGGAGGTCCTTCGCGCGCTCCACCAGCCGCGCGGCGAGGTGGCGGTCGTGCACGGAGACGCCCCACTCGGGACGCTCGATGTCCCGCAGGAAGTACGCCATCTTCGGGTGCGAGATCAGGCTGATGATGGGCGTGCCGACGCCGAACGGGATCATGCCGGCGTGGCCTCGCATGCCGATCACCAGCTTGGTGCGGGCGTACAGGTCGCGGATCCCGTCGTTGTCGAAGTCGTACATCGGGATGACGGGCATCGAGATGCCGTGCTTGCGGCGCAGGTCGAAGGCGATCTTCTCGTCGTCGAGCGAGTGGGCCACGCACTTCACCTCGGCGAGCTCGCCCAGGTCGCGGACCGCCTGGGCCATCTGGGCCAGGAAGTAGTCGTAGTCGTGGCCGAAGCGCAGGCCCGCGCGGTCGTAGGCGGCGTTGATCAGGATGGTGTCGTCGCGCGTCAACGGGTCTTGCCAGTCCGCCACCAACTGCCGCATGACCGTCGTCGGACACGGCTGGAAACGCACCTTGTCGTGCAGGTGCGCCGGGATCATCGCCCGCACCTTCTCGATCGACCCATGGTTGCGCAGCCCGAAGAAGGAGGACTTCTCGACGAGCAGACGCAGCGACTCGCGGAACCGGCCCGCCCGGTACGACTGGCCGTCGAAGGCGTTGAAGCCCACGGCGAAGACCGCGATCGGCACGTCGATACGGTTCAGCAGCTCGTCCGGGACGTTCCACTGCCAGGCGCTGTTGCCGTTGGGCATGGTGTCCGGGATGAACAGGCCGCCGCCGCCGATGACCAGGCCGCGCCGGGCGTTGACGCGCTCCAGGGCCGCCTCGTCGAACAGGCGGTGGGCGTGCACGGAGTGCCAGCGGCGGGAGCCGGTGTCCGGGCCGAAGGCGAGGCGGACGGTCTCCGGGAGGAGCTTGTCGCCCGCGTTGCCCTGCCGGTCCATGTAGAAGGCGACGTGCGCGAGCTGTTCCTCGGCGGCGCCCTGCTCCTGGGCGGGCAGGCCGGAGGCGCGCTGTGCCCACAGCCGGCTGGAGCGGTGGGTGATGTCGACGGACAGGCCGGCCGTGGCGTGCCGCAGTGCCTCGGCGTTGTCGCCGTGCACCCAGGCCATCTGGGCAAGGCGGGCGTAGGCGGTGGCGGCCCGGTTGGGGGCGGCGGTGGCGAGCAGCAGCTGCGCCTTGGCCTCGTCGTAGCGCGAGACGCTCATCAGGGCGTGCCCGAGCACCTCGTGCGGCCAGGCCGCGTCCAGCGGGATGCGCACGCTGCTCAGGATGTCCACGGCGTCCTGGTAGTCGCCGGTCGAGATGTGCGCGGCGGCGACCTTGCGGGCGGCCTCCACGTCTGAGGTGCGCTTGACGTGCGGGGTGCCGAAGTGGACGAGCAGGTCGTGGTGGAGGCCGCCCGACTTCGAGAGGTACTCGGCGTGGAAGTCGGCGTCGTCCAGCTCGAACTCGCGCCAGCGGTCCTCGGCCTGGCTGTAGCCGGCCTCGCCGCCCTGCCACGGCTTGTGGCGGCCGGTGAAGTGCAGGATCGCGGTGTCCTCGGGGACCGGGAGGTCGCCGGACAGGCGCCGCTTGACGAAGTTGTAGCGCGCGTCGAGGCGGATGAAGTCGCCGTCGAGGACCGCGTTCAGGATGCCCTGGTCGTGCTTGTCCAGCTCGTAGTCGCCGCTGCGTCCGGTGGCGTCGAGCTTGGCGCAGAACGCGTCGCTCAGGTACTCGCGCTGGATGACCAGCAGACCGGAGTTGAGCTTGTGCTGCCCGTAGAAGAACTGCGACACGGCCGCGAGTCCCTCGCGCAGCCTGAGCAGTTCGCCCAGGTCACCGAGGACGACCATGTCGGTGTCGAGGGTGATGATGGTGTCGTACTCGCGCAGCCGGAAGACGTCGAGGATGAAGTACGCCTTGCGGACCAGGTAGTTGTCCTGGTCGCCCTTCTTGTACGAGTCGTAGTGCTCGGCGTTGACCCGGCGCAGCACGATCCGCGGGTGCAGGTCGCGGATCCTGGCGATCGAACCGGGGCGCAGGTCGTCGTAGAGGACGACGAAGTCCTCGCACACGCCCGGGTTGGACAGGGCGAGGCTGCGCAGCAGGACGAGGAAGCCGGGGAGGTAGTTCTCGTCGACGTAGCTGGCGAAGGCTATGCGGCGCTTGCCGGTGAGGGCGTGCGCGTCGGTGGCCGGGGCCAGGGGGGCGGCAGTCCCGGTCGGGGAGGTCGTGGTCATCGCAGGGAGATCCTCATGTCGGTCACGCTCTGGGCCCGCTGCATGACCCATGCCTTCTCGCTGGTGTATTCGTGCACGGAGGTGATGGCCAGCTTCATCGCTTCCTGGACGCGGTAGGCGCCGCTCTCGTAGAAGTCGAAGCCGATCAGGTCGAGGGTCGGGCTGACGTCGAGGAAGTCCAGCAGGTACAGCATGTTGAAGCCGGTGGTCGGGATGCCCGACCAGACGTCGGTGCCGAGCTTGCCGATGTTGCGCACGGGCCAGCGCAGGGACTCGTCGCCGAGATACGTCTGGGCGCCGGGCACCAGGCGGTTGCGCAACGAGTGCTTCCAGTCGCCGGAGACCCCGCCGAAGACGAGCCGGGTGTCGACCGGCTTCTCCCAGTTGAAGCCGTGCTTGTGGATCGTGGCGTGCAGGTCGGTGCGGCTGCCGGTGTGCTTCGGCTCGATCTTGTACGAGTTGAAGCGCACCACGAGGTCGTACGCGTCGATCTCCGCGCCCATGGAACTCGCGCCGACACGGCCGGAGTTGGCGATCAGGCAGACCGACTTGCCGGCGATCCGGTTGCGGAACTCGCCGAGGCTGATCCACTGCACCCCGCCGACGGTGGGGTCCTCGACCGGGCCGCGCATCCGCATGCGGCGCTGCTCTGCGTAGAGGGCGATCGCCTCGGTGAGCGCGGGCAGGTCCCCGCTCCCGGTGGACTCGGCGGTGCGCAGGTCGAGGTACTGGCTGAGGAGGTCCTGCCGGTCGGTGGCCGGGGCGTCCTCGGCGGCCAGGCTCAGGAGCGCTCCCACGAGCCGGGGCTCGGCGGCCTGCCAGTCGCCGACGGCGTGCGCGGCCAGGCCTTCGGCCCATATGTCGGTGGCGGGGCCGCTGGTGAACTGCTCGGCGCGCGGACACTGGCGCCGGAGCAGGCTCAGCAGCTCCCGCTCCTTGTCCCCCGCCGCGCGCAGGCCGGCGATCCGGGCGCGGACGCCGAAGCCGTCGTCCTCGGTGAGGGCGAGATACCGCTCGTACGCCTCCACCGCCTCCTTCTCCTCGCCGAGCGCCTCCAGGAGGCGGGCGCGCAGTCGCCAGCCGGCGCGGGAGTTCTTGCGCTGGGCGAGCACGGTGTCGCTTATGACCAGCGCGAGGTTCAACTCGTCGTCGTAGCCGCACTCCAGTGCCTTGTTGGCGACGGCGAGCAGGGCGTCGAGGAGCTCGTTGCCGAGACCGGCGGAGGGGGCCGCGGCGCCCTTGACCGCCCGCTTGAGCAGGGCGGTGGCGCCGGCCGGGGCGGACGCGGGGGTACCGGTGGAGGTGGTGCCCCATACGACGAGCAACTTCCTGAGCTGTTCGGCGAGTTCGACGCGGCGACGGTCGATGCTGCCGACGAGTTTGCCGCTGTGCACCGCACAGGCGCGCAAACAGTCGTCCAGCTCCCCTCCGCGCACACGTGCCCGTCTGTTCTGGACCCTCGTCATGGCACTCCTGATTTTGCCGCGTCTGTGTTGCGCGATTCGCTCTTTATTAGCACGTGGGGGGAGGTTGAGAGAAAGTTAGGAAACCAAGGCAAAGTCCAGGTGAATTCGCAGAGACCACCCGGACAACCGTCACCCCTCGGCCCCAGAAATCCCGGTGATTCGGACTAATGTGCTCCGGGTACCGCAGGAGCGCCCGGCGCGTCGACCAAGGGGAAATTCGTGACCAGCATGACCGTCCGGCCGGCGCCCGACGCGCCCGTGGCCTCTCCCCCGGAGCGGCCGGTCCGCCGGGAATCCCGGTTGCGCGCGCTCGACGGACTGCGGCTGATCGCGGCGCTGATGGTGGCGGCCTATCACTACGGCGGCCGGGGCGGCGAGATCACCCGGGCCTGGGAGAGTTCGCCGAAAGAGCAGTTCCCCACGCTGCACACCTATTTCGCGTACGGCCCTCTCGGTGTCCAGATCTTCTTCGTGATCAGCGGGTTCGTGATCTGCATGAGCGGCTGGGGCCGGCCCTTGAAGTCGTTCTTCGCGTCCCGCGTCTCCCGCTTGATGCCGGCGTACTGGGCGGCGGTGGTGCTCGTGACGGCGGTGTTCGCGCTGCCGGTGGTCTTCTACAAGGCGGTGTCGCCGAGCGACGCGCTGGTGAACCTGACGTTGCTCCAGGAACCGCTGGGCGTGGACCGGGTGCTCGGCGTGGACTGGACGCTGTGGGCGGAGGTCCGCTTCTACGCGCTGTTCGCGCTGTGTGTCGTACTGCCCGGGGCGTCGCGGCGGCGCGTGATCATGTTCTGCGCGGGCTGGACACTGGCGGCGGCGATCACCCAGGGCGCCAACCAGCCGCCGCTCGACATCGTGTTCATGCCGGAGTACGCCCCGTTCTTCATCGGCGGTGTCGGCATCTACCTCGTCCACCGCGACCGGCGGGACGTCTACGGCTGGGGCATCGTCGCCGTGAGCTTCCTGATCGGGCAGCACTACGCGGTGCGCAGCCTGTGGAACGCCGCCGACCCGAACGCCTTCGCCCACCGCACCTCGCTCGGCATCGTCCTCGTCGTCGCCTTCGGCTTCGTGGCGGTCACGGCGATCGCGCTGGGCTGGTTCAACTGGGCGAACTGGCGCTGGCTGACGGTCGCCGGGGCGCTGACCTACCCCTTCTACCTCGTCCACGAGCATCTCGGCTGGGTGGTGATCCACACCCTGCACATCCGGCTCGGCCTGCCCTCGGCGGAGACCTTCGCCCTGACGATCGGGGCGATGCTGCTGCTGGCGTGGCTGCTGAACCGGTACGTGGAGAAGCCGTTGACGCCGAGGCTGCGGGCGGCGCTGGCCAGGGTGCGCTGAACCCCGGTCCAGGATGCGCTGAACCCCGGTCCTCACCCGGCGCGGTACCGCGCCTCGATCCCCGCGATCAGCAGGGCCAGCCCCTCGGTTTCCCGAGGGCAGCACGGTGGACCTCTCCCTCGACGGCATCCGCAAGGTCGTCGCCGGCCGCTCCCACCTCGCCCCCGAGGACGTCACCGAGGTGCGCTGGGCCTCGGACTTCCGCCCGCGCGCGGCCCTCGCGGACCGCTTCCGCTCCGGCCGGGTCTTCCTCACCGGGGACGCGGCACACATCCACTCGCCCGCCAGGGGCCAGGGCCTCAACACCAGCGTCCAGGACGCCTACAACCTGGGCTGGAAGCTGGGCGCGGTACTGCGGGCCGGGACCCCGGCCGCGCTCCTCGACGCCTACGAGGAGGAACGCCGCCCCGTCGCCGCCGACATGCTGGGCCTTTCGACGGGCGTGCACCGGGGAGAGGTACGGCGAGGCAAGGCAACCCGCCAACTCGGCCTGGGCTACCGGGAGTCGTCACTGACGGAGGAGACGCGGACGGCCGACGTGGGCCGAGTGCGCGCCGGCGACCGCGCACCGGACGCGGTGGTGGCGGGCGTACGGCTCTTCGACGCGTTCCGAGGGCCGCACTGGACGCTGCTGGTGCTGGGTACGGAGGCGCCGCCCGAGCCGGGTGCGGGGTCGCTGCACATCGTGCGCGGACCGGCCCAGGAGCCGTATGGGACGGGCCTGTTCCTCGTACGGCCGGACGGCTACATCGGCTGGGCGGGCAGCTCGACGGCCGGGCTCGGGGACTACGTCACGCGGCTGAGCCTGAGCCGGGCCTGACCGGCGCCCCGCGGAAGCCGACGGACAGCAGGGGGACAACCTTGTCCATGAATGTCACCCGCCGAGGAGGGTGTCAACGGAGAGTTCGACGCGAACGCCGACGGATTCCGGAACGGGCACGCTCTGGCCCCGCTTGAAGCGCTGAAGGCCGGGATACTTTCCGTCGACCGGGTCGGTGTAGAGGAGGACCTCGCCATGCTTGCGGTCGGCGATGAGGTACGCCGGGATGCCGGCCTCGGCGTAGCACTCGACCTTGGGGCCGAGGTCGTCGGACCAGTTCGACGACGTTACTTCGACGACCATACGGAAGACGTTGGGTGCGTAGTAGTTCTTCTTGACGTGGGCGTCGCGGAAGTCCTCGTCGACGATGGAGAAGTCAGGGATCGCGAAGTCCTCAGGCAGCATGGGAAGCCAGAGGCCAACCCCCTGAACGTACTCATGCCCTGCCTCAACGATCCCCGCCCGGTCGAAAGCCCTGCCCAGTTTCGTCAGCGACAGCTGGTGCGTGCCATCCGGCGGCGGTGTCACAGTGAGCCTCCCCTGGAGAATCTCCACGCGGTGGCCAGGCAGTGCACGGGCAAGCTGGTCGGCAGCCTCGCCCAGGGTCAGCTCCTGCTGCAGTACGGCCATGGCGTCCTCCTTTTCGGGGCTCACTCTCCACGAGCGTAACCGGGGACGTGTGACTTCTGCCCGCGATCACTTATACGGAGTAATCGCACAGGTCAGAATGCATCCGACGGCACATAAGTCCCCCAAACCCCCCGCAGCGCGTTGCAGACCTCGCCCACCGTCGCCCGAGCCCGCAGCGCGTCCTTCATCGGGTACAGGACGTTGTCCTCGCCCTCGGCGGCCTTCTTGAGGGCGTCCAACGCGGCGTCCACCGCCGCCTGGTCCCGCTCCGCACGCAGCTTCGCCAGGCGCTCCGCCTGCTGTGCCTCGATCGCGGGGTCGACGCGGAGCGGCTCGTACGGCTCCTCCTCGTCGAGCTGGTAGCGGTTGACGCCGACCACGACCCGCTCGCCGGAGTCGGTCTCCAGCGCGATGCGGTAGGCGGACCGCTCGATCTCGCCCTTCTGGAAGCCGTGCTCGATGGCGTCGACCGCGCCGCCCAGCTCCTCGACCTTGGCCATCAGCTCGATCGCCGCGGCCTCCACGTCGTCGGTCATCTTCTCGATGACGTAGGAGCCCGCGAAGGGGTCGACCGTCGCCGTCACGTCCGTCTCGTAGGCAAGGACCTGCTGAGTGCGCAGCGCCAGCCGCGCGCTCTTGTCCGTCGGCAGCGCGATCGCCTCGTCGAAGGAGTTCGTGTGCAGCGACTGCGTGCCGCCCAGCACCGCGCCCAGGCCCTGGACCGCCACCCGGACCAGGTTCACCTCCGGCTGCTGGGCGGTCAGCTGCACGCCCGCGGTCTGCGTGTGGAAGCGCAGCATCAGCGACTTGGGGTTCTTCGCGCCGAACTCCTCCCGCATCACCTTCGCCCAGATCCGGCGGGCGGCGCGGAACTTCGCGACCTCCTCCAGGATCGTCGTACGGGCCACGAAGAAGAAGGACAGACGGGGCGCGAAGTCGTCGACGTCCATGCCGGCCGCGACCGCCGTACGGACGTACTCGATGCCGTCCGCGAGCGTGAACGCGATCTCCTGCGCGGGCGAGGCACCCGCCTCGGCCATGTGGTAGCCGGAGATCGAGATGGTGTTCCACTTCGGGATCTCGGCCTTGCAGTACTTGAAGATGTCGGCGATCAGACGCAGGGAGGGCTTCGGGGGGAAGATGTACGTCCCGCGCGCGATGTACTCCTTGAGCACGTCGTTCTGGATCGTGCCCGTGAGCCGGTCGGCGGTGACGCCCTGCTCCTCGCCGACCAGCTGGTACATGAGCAGCAGCAGCGCCGCCGGCGCGTTGATCGTCATCGACGTGGAGACCTTGTCCAGCGGGATCCCGCCGAACAGCACCCGCATGTCGTCGATCGAGTCGATCGCCACGCCCACCTTGCCGACCTCACCGCTCGCGATCGGAGCGTCGGAGTCGTGGCCCATCTGGGTGGGCAGGTCGAAGGCGACCGACAGACCCATCGTGCCGTTGGCGATCAGCTGCTTGTAACGGGCGTTGGACTCCGTCGCCGTACCGAAACCGGCGTACTGGCGCATGGTCCAGGGGCGGCCGGTGTACATCGAGGGGTACACGCCCCGGGTGAAGGGATACTTCCCCGGCTCGCCCAGCTTCTCCGCCGGGTCCCAGCCCTGAAGAGCCTCGGGACCGTACACCGGCTCGATGGGCAGTCCGGACTCCGACTCGCGCGCCATGGTGTGTGTGCCTCCCGCTGAGCTGTTACTCGCCGGTTACGGTCCGACCCTTCGACGGACTGTAGCGGTGGGCGTGCACCCGGTGGAGGGGAGCACGCTGGGACCTTGCTCACAGGCCTTTTGCGGTCCCGGTCACAACAATGCCGCGCCGTTCGCAACCAGTCATCCGGGGGCAGACATCTCAGGTGGCATCGGTGCACATCGGTGAGACGACGGGGGGTCGCTGTGCGTACTGAGGGCATGGGGAGATGGTTCGCCGCACTGCTGGCCCTGGCCGCGCTGAGCGCCTGTACGGTGCGGGCCGCCGACGGGGACGGCAAGCAGGGCTCGCCGGTACGCATCGAACGTCCCGGCAGCAGTCCCTCGGCCACTCCGAAGGACGACAAGCCGAGCTCCGCACCCACCGAGAAGGAGACCGAGCCCGCGCCCCAAGTCCTCTGGTCCCGGGGCGACACCGGCCGGGACGTCCGTGAGCTCCAGGCCCGGCTGCGGCAGGTCGCCTGGCTCTTCGACGGGCCGACGGGGTCGTACGACGAACTGACCGAGCGGGCGGTCGAGGGCTTCCAGGGCAAGCGCGGGCTGCCGAAGACCGGCGAGACCGACACCGTCACCTGGCAGCGGCTGCTGAGGATGACGCGGGAGCCGGGCAAGTGGGACCTCTACCTGATGGGCGGGCAGCAGGCCGACGCACCGGATCCGCGCTGCCTGACCGGGCGGGTGCTGTGCATCAGCAAGTCGAGCCGGACCCTGCGCTGGATGATCGACGGGCGGACGGTCAGCACCGTGGAGGTCCGCTTCGGTTCGCAGTACACGCCCACCCGCGAGGGCGTGTTCAGCGTCTACTGGAAGTCCCGGCACCACGTGTCGACGCTGTACGACTCGCCGATGCCGTACGCGATGTTCTTCAGCGGCGGCCAGGCG
This sequence comes from Streptomyces sp. a15, assembly GCF_059026085.1. Classification (NCBI taxonomy): domain Bacteria; kingdom Bacillati; phylum Actinomycetota; class Actinomycetes; order Kitasatosporales; family Streptomycetaceae; genus Streptomyces; species Streptomyces sp. A15. The sequence goes on from NZ_JBWLKM010000001.1 coordinate 445,107, forward strand.
GTGCACTACTCCTCGGACTTCGCGGCCCAGGGATACGCGGGCGCCTCGCACGGCTGCGTCAACGTACGGGACGAGGCGGCGATCGCGGACCTGTTCGCGCAGGTGCGGAACGGCGACAAGGTCGTCGTCCACTGGTGAGGCGCGAGGAGAGAGGTATGGGGCGCGGGCGGGACCGGGGGAACGTGTCCCGCCCGCGCCTAGGTGCACGAGCCGCGAGTACGGGGGGAACCCCGGCTCTGTGCGACGGCCGATGACCAGTCGGCTCACTCATTACTGCGTCACGGCGGCCGAAAACGTCACACTCACCGCGGAAGAATTTCGACGGAGCTCGCGCGACCCATGAAACCGCAGGTCAGTGACGTCTTTTGTGATCAGAGCGCGCTGTACGTCGGGCTGGGCGTCGATCCGTTCGAGGGCGTCGCCCGCTCCGGCTCCGGGGACGCGGTGGCCGACGGCGTGGCCAGGCCGCCGTTCGTGTGGTGGCCGTTGCCGCCGGTGCCGTTGTCGCCGCCGGTGTGGCCCTCGCCCGCGTTCCGGCCGTCCCCGTCGCCGCGGTCGCCCTTGACTTCGTTGTCTTCCTGGCCGTCCTGCACGCCCTGTCCGCCCTTGCCGCCCTTGTCGTCGCTGTGGGCGTCCTCCTCGGAGGAACCGGAGGCGAGCACGCCGGCGCAGTACTTCCACACCTTCGCGGAGCCGCCGGCCGCGCCCTCCAGGGCGCGCTTGCGCTCGGAGTTCAGCTCCTCGCCGTCGCGCACGGCACGGCAGGCCGAGACGGCCCCGCTCCACTCGCCGCCGGAGCGGCCTTCCTGGCCGTCGGCGCCGTTGCCGGTGCCGGTGTGCGGGCCGTCGTCCGGTGTGGCCGAGCCGCCGCGTGCGGTGTCGCGGGAGGAGCCCTGCCCGGTGTCGCCGGTGGCGCCGTCGGGGGTGGGCTCGCTCTCCGGGCCCTTCGGCGAGGGCGTCACCAGCGGGCGGTCCGGGGTCACCGCAGCCGAGACGGAGGCGGCGGGTTCCGGTTCGGAGTCGCCGAACGGCAGCGCTCCGGTTCCGGCCGCGTACGCGACCCCGCCGGCCATGCCGACGGCCAGCGCGGCGGCCAGCCCGAGGCGCACGGGGCGGGTGCGGCGGCGGCGCGGGGCGTCCGGGTCCGGGCCGCCGATGCGGACCAGGCCGGCGTCGGAGGAACGGGGCCGGGAGCGGCGGTCCCGGGAGGCTCGCGTACCGCTGCCGTCAACAGCCCGGTCGCCGACCCAGTCGTCCACGCGGTCCGTGCGCGCCTTGCGGAAAGCGGCCAACGCGGCCGCCTCACCAGGGAGTTCGGCACCGGCAGGCGAGCCGACGGAGAGTGCGCCGAGGGTCTTGGCGAGCCGTTCGGCCTGGTCGCGGTCGGCCGCGTCGACAGCATCGAGGGACTCCCCGCTCAGCAGACGCTCCGCCGTTTCGCGGTCCAGCCACCTATAGTGCTCGTCGGCCATCACATGTCCTTCTGCGTCCGCGCACGTGTATCCGTCACACTCGCGGACGTCACCGCCCGTCCGCGCGGTTCTCGCGGGGGCGGCAGGGCGTCGAGGCCGCCCGCCGATTCCGGATCGCCGTCGATGAGTTCGGCGAGCCGTTTCAGACCGCGGTGCGCGGCCGTCCGTACGGCACCCGGCCGCTTGCCGAGCGTCTCGGCGGCGGTCTTGGCGTCCAGGCCCACGACCACCCGCAGCACGACCGCCTCGGCCTGGTCCTGCGGCAGCCGGGCGATGAGGGAGAGGGTGCTGTCGGTGGCCAGCAACTCCATGGCCTCGCCCGCGGTGTCGGAGTCGGCGGGTCTGCCGGTCAGCTCGGTCTCGTCGCCGCCGATCGCGGGGCGGCGGCCGCGCATGCGTATGTGGTCCAGCGCGCGGTTCCTGGCTATCCGGGCGGCCCAGCCGCGGAAGCGGTCCGCGTCGCCGCTGAACCGGTCCAGGTCACGGGCTATCTGCAGCCACGCCTCGGACGCCACGTCCTCGGCGTCGGGATCGCCGACCAGTGTCCGTACGTACCCGAGCAGCCGCGGGTGCACCGTGCGGTACACAGTCCGGAACGCGGTCTCGTCCCCGTCCTGCGCGGCAAGCACGGCGGCCGTCAGCTCCGCGTCGTCCCCCAGCACAGTGTTCCTCAGTCGATGGTCGCGGCTTCGAGCCGCCGATGGTTGCGGTGGTCCTGCACCTTCCGCGCCCGGCGCGAAAGGCACGTTACGACCTGAAACCGCTGCCCGTCCATGTCCGTACAAGGTGCAACTACCTCGGACGGGGCGAGTGACACCGGGGGTGTGACACAAAACGCACCGATGGCGCTGTAGGAAGTACGGGCCGCCGCGCGGCCCGTGCCGCGCGACGGCCGGGGCCTCTCCTGTGGGGGGTGGCGGCCCCGGCCGTTGCCGTGGCTGCTGCTTCTTCCCCGCCGTGGCGGGCCGTTGCCATGTCGGCTAGTTCTTTCCCTTGGCCTTGTCGGCCTTTTCCTGATTGTTATCGGCATTGCTGTCGGCATTGGTGTCGGCCTGACCGTTGCCGGCGTTGTCACCGGCCGATCCGGAATCCGCGCCGCCCTTGGCGGACTTGCTCGGTTTGACCGTCTTGACCGGATTGCCAGGGTTGGCCGGCTTGTTTTCGGCCGTCGCCCGCGCCAGCTGCTCGGCGCAGTAGGCACGCACCTTCGCCTCACCGCCCGCGGCCGCCACCAGCCGCTGCCACGCCGTCGAGTCGAGTGCCTTGCCGCGGCCCTGGACCTGCTCGTACGCACGGCAGTGGGCCTCGGTGTCCTGCGCGGTGCCCGGCCGGTCCGTGGGACCGGACCCCGGCGCGGCGGTCGGACCGCCCGGCCGGGCCTCGTCGCTCGCGGAGGCGGTGGCACGGCCGCGGTCGTCCCCAACGTCGCCCGAGGAGGAGTCCCCCGACGAGCCGATCGCGGCATACGCGACACCGCCCAGCGCGAGGCTGGCGAGGAACACGGACAGCGTGGTCCGCAGCGAACGCGCCGCACTCCGCTGCTCCCGGGGCCGCCAGTCGTCCCGGCGCCGGGTGCGCGCCCGGTGCGCACCCGCGTCCCGGGCGACCCGGAAGGCGGCCACGGCCCGCTGCTCGGCGTCGGCGTCGACCGCGCCGGCTCGCATGGCGGCGGCGAGCAGGGTCTCCAACGCGGCGGGGTCGGCCGCAGGGCCGCCCGGAAGCCGATCCTCAGGGCGTACGCGTCGGCGGTCGGGGCCCCCGATGCCGTTCTGCCGCTCACCCATACCGTGTCCGTTCCCGTCGTCCGGTCCGGCCGGACCGTCCCGTCGGATCGGGCCGTCCGGCGTCCAGTTGTCACCGTCGCCCGTCATGTCGACTCCCCCAGCGTCCGGGGACCGTCATCCGTCACACCTTTGTCCGTGCTCTCGCCGCCCAGCTGGCGGGCCAGCCGCTTCAGCCCCCGGTAGGCGGCGGTGCGCACCGCGCCCGGGCGCTTGCCGAGGACGCGGGCGGCCGCGGGGCCGTCGAGGCCGACGACGACCCGCAGCAGTACGGCCTCGGCCTGGTCGCGCGGCAGCCCGCGGACCAGCGCCAGGGCGTACTCCGTGGAGATGGCCTCCAGCGCCTGGTCGTGGGTGCTGTGCGGACCGGGCAGATCCAGTACGTCCTGTTCGAGCGCCGACGGCCGGGGCCGTACCTTCTGGCGGCGCAGATGGTCCAGGGCCCGGTGCCGGGCGATGGTCGCGCTCCAGCCGCGGAACCCGGCCCCGTCGCCCTTGAACCGGCCAAGGTCCCGGGAGATCTCCAGCCAGGCGTCGGACGCCACGTCCTCGGCGTCGTCGCCGACGAGACCGCGCACATACCCGAGCAGGCCGGGCTGCACCAGCCGGTAGGCGACCGCGAAGGCGGCCTCGTCACCCTGCTGGGCCCGCGCGACGGCCGCGCCCAGTTCCCCGTCGTACGCCTGCACCCGGCGGGGTTCCCCTCCTTGGCCCAAGAACCGTCCTCGTCCGTACCCGGTCGGCGGCGGATCCGCACGAAGCCGATCCCGCCGCCCTTGTCCTTGCCCCCCACGGTGATCAGCGCCGGGCCGCACCGAAGTGTCACAGCCGCCCGTCCGCCCCACGGTCCTCACCGTCCGCCCCACGGTCCTCAGCGGCCCGGGTGGTGTGGGCATCTCACGCCACGACCCTCCGTGACCGGCCGTGCAGTGTGAGGTAGAAGGTCCGCAGCGACTCCTCGGGACCGCCGGTGTCGAAACGGTTGCGGACCCTGCCGAGCGGGTTCCAGACCCGCCCGTCCGGCATGCGTACGCCGACCGGCTGGGCGAAGTACCCGCGCTGGTCGGCGTCGAGGTCCACCCACACCGCCCCCGCGCGGCGGACGAGCACCTCACCGACGTACGCCCCGAGCCCGAGCAGCGTCTCGCGCGCCCGCTCCCGGTCGGCGCCGCCCTTGCGCAGTCCGTCGATCAGGAAGTCGACGACGCGCAGGCTGGCCACGGAGTAGTCGAGCGGCAGGCGGTTGCGTGCGGTGACGCGGGCGACGAAGGCCGTCGCGTGCCGCCTCATCTCCCGTGCGCACGGCCCGGGTTCGTCTCTCTTGTCCATTCGCTTGTCCATGTCGGCCCCCTTCGGTCGGTCGGTCTCGGGAGCTCCCGCCTCCGGCCACTCCCCCCGCTTGACCAAGCGGATACCGCCTCACAAACATCACTGGCCACTTCCGTCTCAGCTGTTCGGTGACGTCCGGCGGGATCTGTGCGCTGTCTAAGTGCGACCTGTGTGACAGGTGCCTTTTTTATGTCCATTTGTGTAGGGGTGGGGTAGTTGAGTCCTCGCAAGACCCATGCGTACAGGCCGTTGAGTCTGCGGCGAAGAGCCTGGCTGACGGTCGGAGCCGTCGTCCTGAGCGGTGCGGGCGTCGTCACGTACGCGATGGCCGATCAGCCCGCGCGGTCCGACGCCAAGGGCCAGGGGCGTGCACCGGCCGTCCATACCCTGAAGCTCAGGAACGAGGGCGGAGGCCGCAAGGGGCTCGCCAAGCAGGAGACGAACCGTTTCAGCGCGGTCCTGGTGACCTGGGACGACCCGGAAGCCGGCGCCAAGGGCACGCCCGAGGTGCGCACCCGGGACCTGGAGACCGGCAAGTGGTCCGGCTGGCAGAAGCTGACGGCCGAGCCGAGCCAGGCGGACGGCGCGGAGGGCGAGCGGGCGGCCCTGCGCGGCGGCACGGAATCGATGTGGACCGGTGACGCCGACGGCATCGAGGTGCGCGTCGTGACGGCGGACGGCACGGAGGCGGGCGGGCAGCCGGCCGGCATGGACGTGCGGCTGCTGGATCCGGGGACCGATCCGAAGCGGACCGCGGCGTCCGGCCTGGAGCCGGCCGCGTTCGCGGCGGAGACCACCACGCCGACGCCCACCGACTCGGTGACCGTTACGCCCACCGACTCCGCCTCCGCCTCTCCGTCTGCGTCGGCCTCGGCCTCGGCGTCTGCGTCTGCGTCGACTTCGGCTTCCCCGTCGGTGACGGCCTCCCCGACCCCCACCCCCACCGTTCCGGCCCCCCGCCCCTCGACCGTCGTCAAACCGCCGGTCATCACCCAGGCCCAGTGGGGCGCCTCGACGGACTACGACGGCACTCCGGGCTACGGCACCGAGATCAAGGCCGCCGTCATCCACCACACCGGCGTGGACAGCGACAACACCCTGTCCTGCGCGAAGTCCGCCTCCCGGCTGCGGTCCATCCAGCAGGACCACTTCGCCCGCGGCTACTTCGACATCGGCTACAACTTCGTCGTCGACAGGTGCGGCCAGATCTTCGAGGGCCGCAGCGGCGGCATGGACCTGCCGGTGATCGGCGCGCACGACGCCGGCTTCAACACCAACACGCTCGGCATCTCCTACATCGGCAACTTCGAGTCGGCGAAGCCCAGCAAGGCCGCCCTCGACGCGATCGCCCGGGTCGTCGCCTGGAAGTTCGGGATGTACGGCATCGACCCGACCGGCAAGGTGACGCTGACGTCCGGCGCAGAGAAGGACTACAGCGGCAACAAGATCCCGCTGGGCCAGCAGGTCACGCTGCCGCGCGTCTTCGGCCACCGGGACACCAACGCCACGGCCTGCCCCGGCGCCAACCTCTACCCGAAGCTCTCCCGCATCGCCACGCTCGCCAAGACCCCGGGCATCTCGCACGCCCTGGCCACCTCCGACTACAACCGGGACGGCGTCACCGACCTGGTCGCGGGCGTCCCCCGGGCGGACGCGGTGAAGGTGATCCCCGGCGGCGTCGACGGCCCGGTCCCCGCCGCGAAGGTCGCGCTCTCCCAGAACAGCCCCGGTGTCCCCGGTGCCACCGAGACGGGTGACGGCTTCGGAACCTCCACCGCCTGGGGCGACGTCAACGGCGACGGCTACGCCGACCTCGCCATCGGCTCCCCCGGCGAGGACGACACCCTCGGCACGGACCGCGGCTCGGTCGCCGTCATGTACGGCCCGGCCCTCAACACCGGCTTCTCGTACAGCACTTCAGGGATCACGGCGACCGGCGCCAAGCTCGGCTCGGCCGTCACCGTCGGCGACTTCAACGGCGACGGCAAGGCGGACGTCTTCGCGGCCGGCAGCGGCAAGGGCGGCAACTGGAACGTCCGGCTGGGCAGCGGCAAGTACCAGTACGGCGCGCTCACCTCCGCCACCGGCTCGGTCGCCTACCTGGACGCCGCGACCGGCGACTTCAACCGGGACGGCTACGCGGACGTCGCCCTCAACTACCGCGACACCGGCGGCATCGGCCGCGTGGTCCGCTTCGCGGGCTCGGCGACCGGCCTGACCAAGGCCGGGGTGATCTCCGTCAGGGGCGGCCGCTCCATCGCCGCGGGCGACGTCAACGGCAACGGCTACGACGACATCGTCATCGGCCAGCCCGTGGCGTCCGAGTCGGGCGGCATCTCGGGCGGCCAGATCACCATGGTCCCGGGCACGTCGACGGGCTTCACGACGACCGGCATGACGACGATCCACCAGGACACGACGGGCGTCCCCGGCGGCAACGAGTCCGGCGACACCTTCGGCGCCTCGGTCTCGGTCGGCGACTACAACGCCGACGGTTACGCGGACGCCCTCGCCGGCGCCCCCGGCGAGGACCTCTCCCGCGACGGCGTGAACCGTGCCGACGCGGGCAACGCGATCCTCGTCAAGGGCAGCGCCTCCGGCCTCACCGGTTCCGGCTCGGTCGGCGTCTCCCAGGACACGTCCGTCATCCCGGGCGCCACGGAGACCGGCGACCGCCTCGGCTCGTCCGTGACCCTCGCGGACCTGACCGGCTACGGCCGCGCGGACCTGACGTTCGGCGCGGACGGCGAGGACGGCACCGACGGCATCCTCCTGCACCTGCCGAGCAACAGCACGGGCCTCGGCTACGCCGACTCCGTCATCTACAGCAAGACCACACTGGGCACACCGACCGACGGCCGTCTGGGCCAGACCCTGACGCCGTAGCCGCCGGTTCGAGACAAGTGACCGTCCGGCCGCCGCGTCCCGGCCGGACGGTCACTTCCCTGCCGTCACTTCCCTGCCGTCGCGTCCCGGCACAGCAACCGCAGCGACCCGTCCCCGGCGAAGCACCGCCGCGCCTCGTCCATCGGGTCCCACAGCCGGTTGTCGGGGGTGCGGATCCAGTGGTCGCCGCCCGAGGCCCACCACTCGGCACCGGTCTGACGGACGACCACCTCACCGGCATAGGCCCCGAGTCCGCGCAGCACGGTCTCCACGGCGGCGTACGGCGCCCCGTCCCGCCGTATCTCCTCGATCATCCGGTCGACGCTCCACAGACTCTGCGCCGAGTAGTCGAGCCGCAGCCGCGCCCCCTCGCGCAGGGTGGCCACCACGTCCGCCGCCCACCGCACGGGCTTGGTCGCGGCGGAGGGCCTGGTCTCCTGATTGGTCGTCACAGTCGTCACATCGGGAAAAGCGTGGTCGGGCGGTGTTTCGTCACGCGGATCAGGAGTGTTTCCGCAACCGGTGCAGGACCCTCGCACGGCGGCCCCACCGCCGCCCCACGACAGTCACAGGACTCTCTCAGGAATGAGGTTTGCCCGGCAGTGACAGCAGGAGTGACAATCCGCCGCTGCCGCGCGCTCCTCTCTCTGATGAACACGTACTTCCATTTCCGCGCGGTGCCGCCCCCGGCCCTGCGCAACAGCGCGACCTGGTTCCAACGACTGTTCGACGACGACTGGGACTCCGTGCGGGAGCGGATCGGCCGACACCGGGAGGAGGTGCTGGACAAGCGGTACCTCGACCACGAGTTCCTCTACTCCGGCATCCCCCCGAACCACGCGCCGGACGGCCCTCCCTGCCAAGTGGTCCTGGGCGGCCGTCCGGTGTGCCACCCCGACGCGGCCCAGCCACCGTTCCTGCTGCTCACCGCGGCCCACACGGCCCGGGTCGCCGCATACCTCACGTCGGCCGACTTCGACGACCTGTGGCAGGGCACACGCGAGAAACTCCTGCAGCCGTACGCCGAGCCGGACGCGGAGCCCGAAGTGCGGGCCGCCTTCGCCGCGACCCACCGGGACCTGACCGCGTTCTACAAGCAGACGGCCCTGTACGGGGACGCGGTGGTCAAGTGGCTGATGCGCTGAGCGGCGTCAACGCCGCTTCCGGGACCGCCGCGACACCACCGCGCGCAGCACGCGCCGCCCCTCGGTCGACACCTCCAGCGCCCGCCGTACGCCGCCCGCGCCGTGTTCGGCGAGCAGTTCCAGGACGGTGATCTGGCGGCGCAGTTCGGCGGCGACGAGGGGCGACATGCCCTCCGTACGGCCCTTGCGGGGAGCGTCGACCGAGGACGCCAGGTCGGCGGAGGGGTCGAGGAGGCGGTGGATGCGCAGGGCGGCGACGGAGCAGCCGTCGGCCCACACCCGCACCTCGGCGGCGGACCGTTCGGCCGGGGCGGCCTCGAGCATCCGGCGGGCCAGCAGCGCGGCCTCGTCCCCGCCGGACTCCGCGGGGCCGGCGCCGGCGAGCTTGTCGCGCACCTGGGCGATACGCACGCCCCAGTCGCCGACGTCACCGCCGTCACCGCCGTCACCGCCGTCACCGCCGTCACCGCCGTCTGCGAGGTCGGCCCACAGCGGCCGCAGCACCTCGTCGTCCCCGCCCAGCAGGGGCAGACACCGATCCAAACAAGCCAGCCCACTGGCCGCCAGTCCGCGTTCGTCGGCCTGAGCGAGCAGTTCCACCAGGCTCATTCCACGCTCCCTCGCCAGGCGGCCATCCCTAACGGAGCCCGCACTTCCCCTTACTGCGCGCGACGGCCCGGGAGTGTCACAGGGGCACCACGCCAAGCCGGTCGAGCAGCCGGAAGAACAGGTTTTCGGCCAACAGGCCCGACGCGGGGTCGGAGTCGGCGGTCAGCACGTCGACCACCGGCTCGGCGGCGACCTCGTGCCCCGCCTCCAGCGCCCACGCGACGGCCCGCTCGGCGGCGTCCCGGGGCTCCAGGAAGTAGTCCTCCAGGGTCAGCCCCTCCCGGTCGGCGCCGAGATACGTGGCCATGGCAGCCCGGCCCAGACAGCTCGTCCACGCCCCGCTCTCGGGCCCCGCCGCCTCCACGACCACGGTCGCGCTGTCCATGACGTACCCGAAGAGCGCGGGCGCGCCGGTCTCCACGGCGAGCCCGTTCATGCTCCCGACGTCGCCGTCACCGCTCGGGTACTCCCACACCTGCCACCCGCCCGGCGCCGACGCCCGTAACGACAGGCCCTTGACGCCGGACAACGCCTCCAGTTCCGCGAGCGGCCGCTCCCCGCGGCCGACGACGAAATACCCCCAGTAACCCATTCCGGTTCCCCCCGGCTGCTCTCCGTACGGCTCCGCCCGAATACACCACATTCGTACGGCCGTTCGCAGCCGGACGGGACAATCCGCCCCGATCCGGGTTCAGCCGAGCCGGTCCGCGAGCGCCTTGAACTGCGACCACGACAGCTCCGGCTTCCCCGGGTCCCACAGCTTCTGGACCATCGCCCTGAGCGGCATCCGGATCCCGGCCGCGACCTGCGCCTGGGTCTGCGAGTTCGGCAGGTCGCCCCACACCGCGAAGGCCCCGCCGAGGATCTGGTCGTCGTACTTCGCCGGAACCGGCTGCGTGCCGCGCACGACGAGCGGCGTCCACTGCTCGTAGATCCGCTGCCCGGTCGGATAGACGAAGGTCAGCGGCTCCCCGAGGACGTAGTACAGAAACTCGTCGTTGTAGTTGATCAGCTTCCGCCCCTCGCTCAGATACGCGGTCGGCAGCCGCGCCCCGATCTCCTTGCCCGTCCAGTACGCGACCTGGATGTCCGCGTCCGCCTTGACGGACGTACCGGCGAAGAACCCGTCGTTCCAGGCGCGGGGGGTCTTGTCGTGGGCGCGGACCGTGTCGGCGCGGTCGTTGAGCCAGCCGGTGGTGAGGTCCTCGACGCCCGCGCCGGAGCCGTACGCCTCGCGGGCGGCGGAGGCGAGCTGCGGATAGGACGCCTCGGGGTCGGACACCACCAGCGCCTGGTACTCGTCGCCGCCGAGGTGCCACTGGTCGCCGGGGAAGAGATCGGCGTACTCGTTCAGCAGGTCGTCGACGATCTCGGCGGAGTCCGGATCGGAGATGTCCACCGCCCCGCGCGTGGCCACGCCCTGCGTGTTGCGCAGCTGGAGGTCCGGGTGGGCGGCGATCACGGCGCCCAGATGCCCCGGCGAGTCGATCTCGGGCACCACGGTGATGTGCCGGCTCGCCGCGAGCGCGACGATCTCCCTGACCTGCGCCTTCGTCAGATGCTCCTGGGACACGACCTCCGGGTGGGAGTCGGACTCGATCCGGAACCCCTGGTCGTCGGAGAAGTGCAGCCCCAGCTGGTTGATCTTCAGATCGCCCAGCTCCCGGACCCGGTCCTCGATCCAGTCCGCGGTGAAGTGCTTGCGCGCGATGTCCAGCTGGAACCCGCGCACCGGCTTGGCCGGCTCGTCCCGCACGACGCCCTCCGGCGCCGTACCGCCGCCGTGCACCTCCTGCTTGAGCGTGCGCGTGCCGTAGAACACCCCCGCGTCCGCGGACCCGCTGATGGTCACCCGCCCACCGCGCACGGTCATCGTGTACGACTCCGGATCCGCGCCCTCGTCGTCATTGAGCGCCAGCCGTACGTCCCCGGCCCGCACGTCGCCCTGCTGCCCCGCGTACGTCAGCCCCAGCTCACCGGCGAGCAGCCGCCCCTCGTCGGCGAGGTCCCCGTCGCTGACCACGACCCGCTCGCCCTTGCCCGGCGTCCAGCCGGGCCCGCGCGCGGGGGTGTGGGCGCGGACGGCGGGAATGGTGCGGGGCGGCTGCGACAGCGGGTAGGAGCGGGTGGGGGAAGGACTCGGGGTCTTCGAGGCGGTGGGGGACGGCTGCTGCTGTGCCGACCCCACGGGCTCACCGCCGTCGCCGTCGTCGCCGGTGGCCAGCAGGCCGAGGCCCACCCCGGCCGCGACCGTCACGACCACCACCGCGACGATCAGCACCCACGTCTGCTTCAACGCGTTCTTCACCGGTGTCCTGCGACTGTGCTGACTCCGCCTGTGCTGACTCACAGCGCCAACGCTAGGCCCTGGGGTGACCCGATCGCGTCCACCACACGTTCTGAAACTCTCCCGTTCGGATGAAATGCGGGCATCGGTCGGACACGCGATGTCCGCCCTCGATAGCGTGGCGCCACATATCTCACATCATCCTCTGCCGAAACCCACGTGACGCCCCCACACCTTCCTGGCCGAGTGGCCATACCCTCGCTGCCCGAACAGACCCGGGACACGCCCGGCACGCCTGCCCCGCTGGAGCACTTCAACACCGCCCCCGCCGACGAGATCCGCCACACTCTCCTCACCTGCCTCCACAGCCTCCGCTGGGCCACCCGCGTCGCCACCCACCGCCCCTACCCGAACCCGGACTCCCTCCTCGCCGCATCCGACGAGGCGGCGTACGACCTGACACCGGGCGACCTGGCCGAGGCGCTGGCAGCCGAGACGCTGCCGGTACTGCCGGACGGCGCGTACGGGGCGGCACACATGGCGCTGGGGGCGGCGCAGGCGGCGTACGAGGCCCGGTTCGGACACCGGTTCGTCATCTGCCTGGACGGCCTGGCCCCCGAGGAGGCCGTCGACCACGTACTGGCGGCCATCCGGTCACGATTGACAAACGATCCCGAAGAGGAACGAGTCGTGACGGCGGAGGAACTCCGGCGCCTCGCAAGGGGCCGATTGACCGAGACGCTCAGGGGCGCGGGGAACTGCGCGACCAGCCACAACGGCACCGCACCCGGCACATAACAGGACGCTCCACCCCATAACCCGCAAACGCTAACCCATACGCGTGCCACTTTGATCACACCCTCACACCCCGGCTCAGCCCAGCGGCAGCGCATCGCTACGATGCTGGGGGCCGGTGGACCGTACCCGGCCGGGCCCGTCCGACACAGAAGCCGGCGCGGCCCCAATCCCCGCTCCCGGAGGGTTCTTCCGTGCCGGCTGGAACGCTGTACCGCGGCCGGGAAGGAATGTGGTCCTGGGTGGCTCATCGAGTCACCGGCGTCCTCATCTTCTTCTTCCTGTTCGTTCATGTGCTGGACACTGCGCTCGTCCGTGTCTCCCCCGAGGACTACGACAACGTCGTAGCCACCTACAAGACGCCGCTCGTGGCCGTGTTGGAGTACGGCCTCGTCGCCGCCATCCTCTTCCACGCGCTCAACGGCCTGCGTGTCATCGCCGTCGACTTCTGGTCGAAGGGCCCGCGCTACCAGAAGCAGATGCTCTGGACCGTCGTGGGCGTGTGGGTCGTGCTGATGATCGGGGCGATCTACCCCGTCCTCGGCCACGCCTACCGTGAACTGTTCGGGAGCTGACGCGCATATGTCCACCACCGAAACCGCCGCGTCCGGTATCGGCCCTGTCGAGGGCGAGTCCCTCTACAGCGTCGACAACCCGGCCCCCCTCATCGAGGCCCCGCGCCAGCGCACGAGGAAGACCCCGAAGTCCACGCGGGGCAACTTCGAGATGGCCGCGTGGCTGTTCATGCGGCTGTCGGGCATCGTCCTGGTCGTCCTGGTCATCGGCCACCTGCTGATCCAGCTGGTGCTGGACGGCGGCGTCTCCAAGATCGGCTTCGCCTTCGTGGCGGGCCGCTGGGCGTCCCCGTTCTGGCAGGTCTGGGACCTGCTGATGCTGTGGCTGGCGATGCTGCACGGCGCCAACGGCCTGCGCACGGTCATCAACGACTACGCGGAGCGCGCGAACACCCGCCTGTGGCTGAAGGGCCTGCTCTACACCGCCACGGTGTTCACCATCCTGCTGGGCACGCTGGTGATCTTCACCTTCGACCCGAACATCCGCTAGGCACGGGGCTGAGGTAATCCACCCATGAAGATCCACAAGTACGACACCGTCATCGTCGGCGCCGGCGGCGCCGGTATGCGCGCCGCCATCGAGTCGACGAAGCGCAGCCGCACCGCCGTGCTGACCAAGCTCTACCCCACCCGCTCCCACACCGGCGCCGCGCAGGGCGGCATGGCCGCCGCGCTGGCCAACGTGGAGGAGGACAACTGGGAGTGGCACACCTTCGACACGGTCAAGGGCGGTGACTACCTGGTCGACCAGGACGCCGCCGAGATCCTGGCGAAGGAGGCCATCGACTCGGTCCTCGACCTGGAGAAGATGGGCCTGCCGTTCAACCGCACCCCGAACGGCACCATCGACCAGCGCCGCTTCGGCGGTCACAGCCGGAACCACGGTGAGGCCCCGGTCCGCCGCTCCTGCTACGCGGCCGACCGCACCGGCCACATGATCCTCCAGACGCTGTACCAGAACTGCGTCAAGGAGGGCGTGGAGTTCTTCAACGAGTTCTACGTCCTGGACCAGCTGATCACCGAGGTCGACGGCGTCAAGCGCTCGGCCGGTGTTGTCGCCTACGAACTGGCGACCGGCGAGATCCACGTCTTCCAGGCGAAGGCCGTGATCTACGCGTCCGGCGGCTGCGGCAAGTTCTTCAAGGTGACGTCGAACGCGCACACGCTGACGGGTGACGGCCAGGCGGCCGTCTACCGCCGTGGGCTGCCGCTGGAGGACATGGAGTTCTTCCAGTTCCACCCGACCGGCATCTGGCGCATGGGCATCCTGCTGACGGAGGGCGCCCGTGGTGAGGGCGGCATCCTCCGCAACAAGGACGGCGAGCGCTTCATGGAGAAGTACGCGCCGGTGATGAAGGACCTGGCGTCGCGAGACGTCGTGTCCCGCTCCATCTACACGGAGATCCGGGAAGGCCGCGGCTGCGGCCCGGAAGGCGACCACGTCTACCTGGACCTCACGCACCTCCCGCCGGAGCAGCTGGACGCCAAGCTGCCCGACATCACGGAGTTCGCCCGCACCTACCTGGGCATCGAGCCGTACACGGACCCGATCCCGATCCAGCCCACCGCGCACTACGCGATGGGCGGCATCCCGACGAACGTCGAGGGCGAGGTCCTCGCGGACAACACGACGGTCGTCCCGGGCCTGTACGCGGCCGGCGAGGTCGCCTGCGTCTCCGTCCACGGGGCGAACCGCCTCGGCACCAACTCGCTGCTCGACATCAACGTCTTCGGCAAGCGGGCGGGCATCGCGGCGGCTGACTACTCGCAGAAGGCGGACTACGTCGAGCTGCCCGAGAACCCGGCCGAGCTCGTGGTCGCGCAGGTCGAGCGCCTGCGCAGCGCCACCGGCACCGAGCGGGTCTCGGTCCTGCGCCGCGAGCTGCAGGAGACCATGGACGCGAACGTCATGGTGTTCCGCACCGAGCAGACCATCAAGACGGCCGTGGAGAAGATCGCGGAGCTCCGCGAGCGCTACCTGAACGTCTCGATCCAGGACAAGGGCAAGCGGTTCAACACGGACCTGCTGGAGGCCGTCGAACTCGGCAACCTCCTGGACCTGGCCGAGGTCATGGCCGTGTCCGCCCTGGCGCGCAAGGAGTCCCGCGGCGGTCACTACCGCGAGGACTACCCCAACCGCGACGACGTCAACTTCATGCGCCACACCATGGCGTACCGCGAGGTGGGCGACGACGGCACCGAGTCCATCCGTCTCGACTACAAGCCGGTCGTCCAGACCCGCTACCAGCCGATGGAGCGTAAGTACTGATGGCAACCCCGACCCTGGACAAGGCGGACGCGGCCGGCACGCCCGAGCCCGGCTTCGCCGACTCCCCGTACATCACGGCGACCTTCCGCATCCGTCGCTTCAACTCCGAGGTCTCGGCCGAGGCGACCTGGGAAGACTTCCAGGTGGAGATCGACCCGAAGGAGCGTGTCCTCGACGCCCTCCACAAGATCAAGTGGGAGCTGGACGGCACTCTGACCTTCCGCCGCTCCTGCGCGCACGGCATCTGCGGCTCCGACGCCATGCGGATCAACGGCAAGAACCGCCTCGCCTGCAAGACCCTGATCAAGGACCTCAACCCCGAGAAGCCGATCACGGTGGAGGCCATCAAGGGCCTGACGGTACTGAAGGACCTGGTCGTGGACATGGACCCGTTCTTCCAGGCGTACCGCGACGTGATGCCCTTCCTCATCACGAAGGAGACGAACGAGCCCACGCGCGAGCGTCTCCAGACGGCCGAGGACCGCGAACGCTTCGACGACACGACGAAGTGCATCCTGTGCGCGGCCTGCACCAGCTCGTGCCCGGTCTTCTGGAACGACGGCCAGTACTTCGGCCCGGCCGCCATCGTCAACGCCCACCGCTTCATCTTCGACTCGCGCGACGACGCGGCGGAGCAGCGACTGGAGATCCTGAACGACCGCGACGGCGTCTGGCGCTGCCGCACCACGTTCAACTGCACGGACGCCTGCCCGCGCGGCATCGAGGTCACGAAGGCGATCCAGGAAGTGAAGAGGGCGCTTATTACGCGTCGCTACTGATCTTTTTCGCATTTGCATGAGGGCTCTGTTTCCGTATCTCTGGAAACAGAGCCCTCATGCATTTCTGGCGCAATTTCGCCCTCTACTGAATAAGTGATTCCGTCTGTCACACTCCGGGCACAAAGCCCAACGGGTGGGGGGCGGTTCATGGAACACAGGAAAGAACCGAGCACATGGCCGCGTGTTCCGTATCCGCTCGGATACGCGGAAGCGTCGGTCTCGACGCAGACGGTGGCCGCGCCACTGCTCACCGCGGCGTCGCTGTCCCTGCTCGGCGTGGTGCTCGTGGACGGCAACGATTTCCGGTGGCCCGGGGCGACGCTGCTCCTCGTGGTCACGGCCTCCATCTCGTTGATCGCGAGCATCCAGCTCGGTGCGGACGCCCGCCGGTTCCTGTACAACAGGCAGACGCTCGAGGCCTGGTACACCCCGGAGGAACTGGACCGGGGGCCCAGAGCGCAAGTCCAACAAGAAGCGCACTTCATCGTGTGGAAAGTGCGCAATCAGCGTGCGGTGATCGCCTTCAACAGCGGAACGATGCTGCTGGTCTTCGCCGTTTCGTCGGCACTGATTCCTTCCGGCGATGATCACGCCGTGTGGCACTGGATTGCCACGGGCCTGGCGTTGGCGGCAGCTCTCGTCGAGGCCTGGTGGATGTTCCACCTCCACCGGGAGTTCAGGCAGAAGGACAAACCCAAGTCGCTGGACGGAGGCACGAACTGATGCTTTACGACGTGACGCTGCCGGGTGAGGCACCTGTGACGCATCTGTGTCCCGGCTGCGAGCGGCCCTTTGGAGGCTCCTTCCGGCGCAAGCAGATCGACGATTGGAGCGCGGCCGTCGAGCAGGGGGAGGCCACGGCGCGGGCATACCTCGAGCGATCCGGAGCCCTGGCGTTGGCCCATGCGGCCGTGTGCGACTTCAAGGGTCTGCCGCTCGCCGTCCTCGCCCTCTGCCCGCGCGAAGAACTCGTGGCGCACTACTACAAGACTCGAGCGGTCCTCGGCGACAGCTAGGGCGCTGCGGAGTCGCCTCTCTCCGGCCGGGCCCTCACCCCTGGGTGATCGTAGGTACGGTCCTGGTGCCGGAGCCCGGCGAACAGATCCGATACCTCGGAGAACACCTCCTCCTCGCTCGTCCGGTCACGGGGCAGCGGATAGTGCAGTGCGTCGAGCAGATCGAAGCGATGCAGGTCGTACACCACATGCATCAGCCCCGAGTACGCCTGCGCCGCTGTCACCGCCCCCTTGTACGCGACCGCCGCCAGCAGCACACCGGCACCGCACAGCCACCAGGCGGACGGCTCGTCGTACAGGGCGGTGACACCCGTGAGCGTGAGGGCGAGGAAGGACCAGCAGAGGTTGACGGCTGTGTCGAGGGCGTCGCGGGTGGAGCGGAGCACCTCGGCCATGCGGTCGGAGACCTGGAGGTATATGCGTGGCCAGGAGGTCAGCGTGGTGAGGCCGTAGCGTTCTCCGGCGCTCAACTCTCCGGCGCGCAGGGCGTTGCCCAGAGCCGTCGGCAGCAGGACCTCGGCCGGCGGCCGGGCGGCCAGGCGGCGGCGTGCGTCGGCCTGTACGCGTAGGCCGCTGTCCCCGGCCGCCGACCGCTGAGTCCGCCGACGCAACGCCTGCCAGCGTCTGTGCTGGACCCGTGCCAGCATCCCGGCCAGCCCGGCCGTCAGCGACCAGCGGTCCCAGTAGCCCTCCAGAACACGCACCGCACGCACCTGGAACGGCTGCAGCAGCAGACCGAGCAGGGACGCACAGACGGTGATCGTCGCGATGACGCCGACCGCCGTGCCAGGCCGCTGCGGCCATACGGCGTTCCAGTCGCTGCGCCCGGAGAAACTCCCCGCCCGCACCAGCGCGAGCACCCCGGCGACGAACAGCGCGCACGGCGCGAACTGCACCGACAGCACCCGTCGCACGAAGCCCGTCCTCCCCAAACGCCCCTCAGCGCTCTTCAGTATGGGGGCTTGGGGATTTCGCCTTCCCTACAGCTGACTCAGGATCGTCGGATCCGTGATCTCCGTGTCGTCGGCCAGCATCATCGCCTTGCTGAGGATGACCGCCAGCATCCGGTCCCCCTCGTACGGCAGGTAACCGCCCGGCGGTGAACCCCCGTTGGACTTCGGGACGATGCACAGGTAGCGGTCGTCCGGGGTCATCAGGATGTTCCCCGAGCCGAGGTGGATCTTGTAGGTGTGGCGTTCGCCCTTCACGTGGAGGAAGCGGCCCTCCAGGGTGCAGCGGTCGGCTATCGCGAGGCGGGGGACGAGGCGGTCGAGGAGGAGTCGGCGGGTCTCGGCGCTCTGGTTGAGGTCGCCGAAGCCGTACGACGTCCAGTACTCGCGGAAGCGGCCGTCGGGGCCGCCGTCCTGCCAGGTCGGGTCGTTGCCGACGCTGGCCACGCCGACGAAGAGGTCGACGTCGCGCAGGACTTCGGAGAGGACCAGGGGTGGGATCGTATCCAGGGGCAGTGGGTCCACCGGGTCCGACCGGTCGCGCAGCCACATGCGGTACTCGCCGCCGTAGCAGTGCGCGGAGTTGTGCGGGGCGTCGATCGGGTAGAAGCGGACCTGGTCGGTGCGCAGGCGGAGGTAGCTGCCGGAGTCGGTGGTGTCCATGCCGTACTCCTCGCCGTCGCCCTCGATCCAGTACTCGGCGCGCAGGCCCCACTGCGGTAGTTCGCGGGTGGCCGGTGGTGCCTCGTCGTCGACGCACAGGCGGAGTTTGTTGCGCCAGCCGCGGACCGCCGCCAGGGAGTGGAACTGGTGCTGGCGGAGGAAGTGGGCCGCGAAGCGGTTCGAGTAGGTGGCTGTGGTGCGCTCGGCGTCCGTGAGGAGGTACACCTCGCGGTGGGCCTGCTTGAACGGCTGGGTGATCTCGTGGCGTTCCAGCCAGTCGCGCCAGGCGACGATCTCGGCGGGTTCGTGCCCGACGGGGTGCCAGAGCCGGACCTCGTGGCCGGTGCGGACCGGGTCGTCGGTGAGGGTGCGCAGTTCGCCGTCGGCGTGGCCGACCGTGACGCCGTCCACGGTCCACAGGAGACGGCGGGCCAGGGTGCCGACCAGGGGATGGTCGAGGTAGCGCTCGCGCCAGGTGGCGTACGGCCACGTCCGGCGGGCCAGGAACTGGCGGTCCAGGCGCTCGGTCTGGGCCGAGAGCATCTTGTCGACGTCCTTGACGGCGGCCTTGAGTTCCGCGAGCTCGTCCGGGTGGTCGCGCCGGACGGACGCGGGCACGCTCCTGACCGGCTTGCCGGTGGCGTTGCGCCAGGTCAACAGGGCTTTGGAGCCCTGCACTTCTAGCAGAGCGGTCGCCTCTCCCAACCGGTACTCGGCGCGGCCGACCTCGGTGAGCCCGTACATCGGTACGGCCAGTTCCTCGATCTCCTCGCGGCCGAGGCCCAGCGCGACGGCCCGTTCCTCCAGGGCCGAGTCGAGGAGCTTGGCGGTGTTCTTGTACGTCACCCGGGTGGCCAGGCGGGCGAGTTCGGCGAGGGCGGGCTCGCTGTCGATGCGGGCGAGCGAGATGACGCCGGCGTTGGCGACCTTGGGGTTGCGCGGGCCGAGCGCGGCGACCTTCTTCAGCGAGGTCTCGACGAGGGCGCCGAGGGCACGGGGCGTGTCGGGGTGTGGGGGCAGGACGGAGAGCAGCCAGGTCAGGCCGCGCAGGGCGTTGGCGTTGTAGGGGTCGTAGGCGTTGTTGAGGTTCGCCTCGTACGCCCGCAGGTCCAGCGGGAAAGTGCGGGGGCGGCCGACGAGGGTGAGCCAGGACAGCACGGTCTCGCGGACGCGGTCGGGGCCGAGGGCGTCGACGAGGGCGGCGGCCCGCTTGTCCCACCTGGCCGTGGGTTTGGACGCGGTGGCGGTGGCGGCATGGGCGAGCAGGGCCTGCCAGTCGGCATCGGCGGTGTCCCGCATGGCCTGCTCGGCCCACGCCTCACCCACGTTGAGGACGGGCTCGGTCAGCTTCTTCGCCAGGGAGACCAGTTCGTCCAGGCAGTATCTGTCCTGGGCGGAGCGGCGGACGACGGCCACGACGGCGGGAGACAGTGCCCGGCCGGCGGCCCACTCCGCCTCGGCCAGGAGATCGAAGAGCGTCGCGGACCAGAGCGAGTGCTGCCGGCCCAGGTCGTCGAGGGTCTTGCGACGCTCGGCCGCCAAGGGATCGTCGTCCAGGCCGTCGGCGGCGAGGGCGTACAAGGTCAGGGCGTTGCACCGGTTCTCCGTCTCGTCACCGACCGATGGGAAGCGCTCGGCCACCGCGTGCACCAGTTCGCGGCGCCGCTCGGCGGGCAGCTCCCGCAGTTCGCGGAGCACCTCTTCCCAGCCTCCGGTCCAGTAGGCCTGGTTGTCGACCAGCGCCTTCATCGCCTCGTCGGCGACCCGGTCCATGTCTTCGGCGGCGATGTGCCGACGCAGCAGACGCACTCGAGGGCTGTGCATCAGCCACCCACCAGGGGGACGAGCTTCAGGAACGTGACCTCGGTGCCGAGTGCGAGCTCGATCTCCTCGTCCGGGTCCGTGGCCTGGCGGTCTCCGACCAGCACGAGGAAGCCGTTGCCGGCGAAGGCCTTCAGCGCCAGCTCGGTCTGCGCCTCGGGGTCTATCCGCCGCGGCGTCCGCAGCGCGTACCCGTTCAGCACCCGCTCGGCGTTCTCGGGCTGCACCAGCCCCTGGAACACCCCCGGCGTACGCGCGTTGTACTCGGCGACCTCCTGGAACACCCGGCGCCGGATCAACTCGCGCACGGTGAGCCGCTCCTCGGCGATCTCGAGCCCCCAGCCGTCAGTGCGGCTCCCGCTTGTCGTCTCGTCGACGAACGTCACGATTCCCATGCCGTCGACAGTACGAGGCACCACTGACAACGCCCCCGGACACGGCATGCCACGGTCACTTCAGAAGAGGCCTGCTCCACTCCCGCGCATCCGCCCTGCGCATCAGCTCCACCGCCGCCTCCGCGTCTTCGGTCACCAGCGGATGCACGAGTTCGACGTAACGGAGCTGGCCGGCCAGGGACTTCCGCATCTGCTTGAGGCTGCGGGCGCTGAACGAGACACCGCCGGGCTTCTCGACGGCGCCCGCGGCGACCGCCAGCTTCTCGACGCTCACCTTGCACAGGGTGGAGGGCGTCTCGCGGCACGCGTGGATCTCGACGTAGCCGTCCCACAGCCCCAGGACGACCTCGTACTTCACGCCGGAACCGGTGTAGGTCGCGACGGCGACGGGCATACCCGACTCCCGTTCGCCCGGACCCTCGAGACCCAGTCTCTCCGCGACGCCGGCACAGGTCTCACGCACCTCCGCGAAGAAGACCTTGACCCCTGGAACCATTCACGCCCCCCGCTGGAACCATCCACGCCCCCGCGCCGCAGCCCTGACGACGCTTCAGCGTAGCGGCGGAAGGGGCGGCGTCTGGGCCCAATGAGTGACCCCGCGGTCAGCCCGCCCGGTGAGCGGCGTCTCCGCACCTAATCTGATGGCATGTCAGATGACGAGTCGTACGAACTGCTCGGTTTCGACAACCTCCTCCTGCCCGTCGGGAACCTCGCGGAGGCCGTCGGGTTCTACGAGCGCGCCGGGTTCACGGTGGGTTTCCGGTTCGACGAGGGCGGGATCGCGCTGCTCAAGGTCGGGGGCGAGACGCCCGGGATCCTGCTCAAAGAGGAGGAGGGGTTCGGGCACCGACCGCCTCCTTGGCCCTGCACGCGCGCGTGGCTGGAGGTACCGGACGCGCGCCGCGCCGCCAAGGAACTGGCCACCGCGGGCATCACCCCGCTCGACGAGCCCCTCTCGATCGCCACCGGCTGGACTGTCGAGATCGCCGATCCGTGGGGGAACGTCATCGGGTTCACGGACTACAGCAAGCGGCCGGCGCTCGCGCGCAGGGCGTGACGCAGATCCCATGCCCCCTCCCCGACAAGGGAGTTGAACACGTTCAGATACGGGACTACAGTCTCTCCCGTCAGCGTTTTGAACGCGTTCAAGAAGGGGTGGGGCATGGACCGCACCGTCATCGCCTACGTCATCTACCTGCTGGTCAGCATCGGGCTGACCGTCTGGGTGGCCCGCACGCTCAGCCGCAACGGACGCGTCTTCCTCGCCGACGTGCTGCGCGGCAACGAGAGCCTCGCCGACGCCGTCAACCACCTCCTGGTGGTCGGCTTCTACCTCGTCAACCTCGGCTTCGTCGCGCTCTACCTGAGCGGCGACGAGACCATCCAGGACACCCGCCAGATCTTCGAGGCCCTGTCGACCAAGCTGGGCGTGGTGCTGCTGGTGCTCGGCGTCATGCACCTGGGCAACGTGTACGTGCTCAACCGGATCCGGCGGCGGAGCGTCATGGAGCGGGAGCAGGTGCCGCCGGTCGCGCCGCAGGACTGGGTCCGGGCATGAGCACCGCGACGCCCGCCGAGGGCCGGGGCACCACGCGTGTCCCGGTCCGCCGGCTCACCGTCCTGTACGACGCCGAGTGCTCCCTGTGCGCCTTCCTGCGCGACTGGCTCGTACGGCAGCCGCAGCTGGTGCCGCTGGAGCTGGTTCCCGCGGGGTCGGACGAGGCCCGGCGGCGCTTTCCGGGGCTCGACCACCGGGCCACCCTGGACGAGATCACCGTCGTGGGGGACGCGGGCCAGGTCTACCGCGACGCCGCCGCCTGGATCGTCACCCTGTGGGCCCTGCGCGCGCACCGGCCGCTCGCGCACCGTCTGAGCACGGCGTCCGGGGCGAGGCTCGCCAAGGGCGCGGTGCTCGCCGCGGCCAAGTGGCGCGGGGCGCAGTGGCACGGACAGCGGGCGAACGCGGGCCAGTGGAGCGGCAAGGTGTACCGCCGCGCGGACGGGTGGGCCTACGACTCCGCCCGGGGATGGACGTACAGCCCCCCTGCCTGCGACAGCGGTACCTGCGCCACTCGTTAGGCTCTCGTTCCGTGCCTGCGAACAACGACGGCCCCGACGAGGGCGGTAACCCGAGCAAGTCCGAGCAGACCCGCGCGCTCATCCTCGAGACGGCGATGCGACTGTTCCAGGAGCGCGGCTACGACAAGACGACCATGCGGGCCATCGCCAAGGAGGCCGGGGTCTCCGTGGGCAACGCGTACTACTACTTCGAGGGCAAGGAGCACCTGATCCAGGGCTTCTACGACCGGATCGCCGCCGAGCACCAGGTGGCGGTCCGGGAGGTCCTGGCCCGGGAGACCGACCTGGAGGCGCGGCTCGCGGGCGTCCTGAGGGTGTGGCTGGACATCGCGACCCCGTACCACGAGTTCGCGGTGCAGTTCTTCAAGAACGCCGCCGACCCGGACAGCCCGCTCAGCCCCTTCTCCCCCGAGTCGGAGCACGCGCGCGTGGAGGCCATCAGCATCCACCGGCAGGTGCTCGCCGGGGCGAAGACCAAGGTGCCGGAGGAACTGCGGGACATTCTCCCCGAGTTGATGTGGCTCTCCCAGATGGGACTCGTGCTGTATTGGATCTTCGATCGCACGGAGGGCCGCGAGCGGAGTTACCGGCTCGCCGAGCGGGGGGCGCGGCTCACCGCGCGGGGCGTGTCACTGGCCCGGTTCCGGGTGCTGCGGCCGCTGGTGCGGGAGGTGCACGAGCTGTTCACGGACTTCCTGCCGGGGATGACGAAGATGATGCCGGATCCGGGGGCGGGGGCGAGGGGGCGGGCGGAGTGATCCACGATCGGGTGAAAGGGATCGAACGGGACACCTCGTATCCGACCTGCCTACGATGATGCTCTCGATACCGGCCCACAGGAGGCACGTGATGTCCGCAGCATCCGTCGAGCGGCCCCACGGCGACCGTCCGCAGATCGCGGAGGCGAACCGAATCATGGACCGCCTTCCGGGGTACCGCGTCGAGATCATCGGAGGCCTGCTCATCGTGTCCCCGCCCCCCAACGTCGCTCACGCCCGCGCTCTGTCCAGGTTGAGGCGACCCTTCTACGCCGCAGGTCTGGACGGCGGCGAAACGGAAGTGCTCGAAGGAGTCGGGCTTTGGCTCCCCGCCGGTGTCGAGGACTACGCGATCCCCGACCTTGCAGTCGTCGACGGCGACATCGAAGATCACCTCGTCGAGAACAACTGTTACGACCCGATCGCCTTCCGTCTCGTCCTGGAGGTCACGTCCAGCAACTACCAGAACGATCTCCGCGGCAAGGTCACCGCATACGCCCAGGCAAAGATCCCCGTCTACGTCATCGTCGACCGCCAGTACCAGCGCCTCCACGTCCTGACCGAACCCGCCGGGAACACGTACGCCAACCACCGCGTCCACGCCCCCGGCGAGATCGTCACCCTCCCCGACTCCCTCGGCGCCAAGGTCAGCCTCGACGTGGACGAAATCCTCAAAGCCGGGCAGTCGAAGGCTAGTTGACCGCGTCCACCTCGCCCTCTGCCAGCTCCACGTCACACACCAGCGGCCCGTCCCCGACCGCCACCTGCCGCGCCCGCGACCCGTACGACGGAGCCGTCGTCGCCAGCAGATACGTCCCCGGACCCGGCACCGACACGATGTACGAGCCGTCCGCGAGGGACACCACCCGGTCCAGCTGACGTCCGCCCGCCGACAGCAGCGTCACCGCCGCCTCCGGGACCGGCTCGCCGTCCGCCGTACGGACGAAGCCGTGGACGACCGAGGCGGGGCCCTCTGCGGCAAGGGCTTCCGAAGCAGCCGCTTCCTCCTTCGGTTCCACCGCCAGATGCGGCAGCCGCTTGTCCAGCCACCCGGGCAGCCACCAGTTGGAGTTGCCGAGCAGGTGCATCGCGGCCGGCACCAGGGCCGTACGCAGGATGAACGCGTCCAGGGCGACCGCGGCGGCCAGTCCCACGCCGGCCATCGCCGCCCCGTAGTCGCCGCTGAGCACGAACGCCATGAAGACGCACACCATGATCAGCGCCGCGGAGTTGATGACGCGGCTGGTCTCCGCCAGCCCCACCCGCACCGCTCGGGCGTTGTCGCGCGTGTGCACCCACTCCTCGTGCATCCGGCTGACCAGGAACACCTGGTAGTCCATGGAGAGGCCGAAGAGCAGGGACAGCATGATGATCGGCAGGAAGGCCGCGATCGGGCCCTCCTGGCCGAGACCCAGCAGGTCCAGGCCCCAGCCCCACTGGAAGATCGCCACCAGGACGCCGAAGGAGGCCGCCGCCGCGACCAGGTTCATCAGCGCGGCCGTCAAGGGGACCACGACGGAGCGGAAGGCGATCAGCAGCAGGACGAAACCGAGGCCGATGATCGTCGCAATGAAGTACGGCAGCCGGTCGGCCGTGACCGAGGCGAAGTCCTTCGAGACCGCTGTCACGCCGCCCACGTGGGCCTGGACGCCCGCCTCCGGGATCACCTGGTCGCGCAGGGTGTCGATGAGGCGGTCGGTCTCCTCGGCCTGCGGTGAGGTGGTCGGGACGACCTGGATGACGGTGACGCCGTTCGCGGGAGGCGCCGAGACAGCCTGCGCGACGCCCTCCGTGTCCCGGATGGTCGCGACCAGGCTGTCCCCCGCGTCGCCGTTCACGACCACCTGGAGCGGGCCGTTGAAGCCGGGGCCGAAGCCCTCGGCGAGCAGGTCATAGGCCTGCCTGGTCGTCGTCGACGCGTCGTCGTTGCCCTGGTCGACGGTGCCCAGCCGCAGGGAGAGCAGGGGCAGGGCGAGGACGGCCATCACGACGACGGCCAGGGCGGCGACCGCACGCGGGCGGCGCTCGACGGTGGCCGACCATCGGGCTGCGAGGCCGCTCGTGCGCTCCTCCTCGGGGCCGTGGGCCGCCAGCCGGCGCCGCTGGCGGCGACTGAGCACACGGTGGCCCAGGAGGCCGAGCATCGCGGGCAGCAGGGTGACGGCCGCGAGCACGCTCAGGACGACGGTGAGCGAGGTGCCGATGACCACGCCGTCCAGGAAGCGCAGGTTCGTCACGAGCATCCCGGCGAGCGCGATGCACACCGTGCCGCCCGCGAACAGCACGGCCCGCCCGGAGGTGTTGAGGGCGGTGACCGCCGCCTCCTCGGGATCCAGGCCGCGTTGGATGCCCTTGCGGTGCCGGGTGACGATGAACAGGGCGTAGTCGATGCCGACGCCCAGACCGATCAACGTGGAGAGCAGGGAAGCCAGTTCGGGCACGTTGGTGACGTGGCTGAGGAGCTGCGTCCCGAACAGTCCGGTGCCCACGCCGAACAGCGCCACCAGGATCGGCAGCAGCATCGCGAACACCGAGCCGAAGGCCAGGAACAGCACGACGGCCGCCGCGAGGATGCCGACGATCTCGGCGGTGCCGGTCGGCGGCTCCTGCACGCGCGTGATGGCCTGGCCGCCCAGCTCGACCTGGAGGCCGTCGCCGCCGGCGTCCTGCGCGGTGTCGACGACGTTTTCGACCAGGTCCTTGGGTACGGCGTCCGCCTGCGCGGCAAAGGTGACCTGGGCGTACGCGATCCGCCCGTCCTCGCTGATCTGGGTGGCGCCCCGCTCACCGTACGGGTCGGTGACCTCGCCGACCCCCTTCATGCCGCCGATCTCCCGCAGCGCGGGTTCTATCCGGGACCGTACGGAGTCGTCCCGTACGGAGCCCTCGTCGACCTTCCATACCACCGTGTCGGTGTCGCCCGCGCGCTCCGGGAAGGCCTTCGCCATCAGGTCGTACGCGCGCTTGGAGTCCGTGTTGGGCAGGGAGAAGACCTCCGCGTAGTTCGTGCCCGCGCTCGAACTCGCCGCGCCCAGGCCGAACAGCGCTCCCACCCACAGCAACAGGACCACCAGCCGGTGCCGGTAGCACCAGCGTGCCAATGTCGCCACGCCAAAATCCCCTCATAGTCCGGTCGGTCCCCCAGGTCCTGGCCAACAGAATTGGCCGCGGCACGCGTGCGTGGACATGCAACGGGCGTGACTCTCAAGGAACTCCAAAGCAGGAACCGGCCCGACTGTCAGTGCTCGCCCCGATACTGGGGAGCATGACGACGGCTCCAGGCACCGTGCTGGTCGTGGAGGACGAGGAGAGCATCGCGGACGTCCTCGCCATCGCGCTGCGCTACCACCGGTTCGAGGTGATGGTGGCGGGCACCGTCCGCGAGGCGCTCACGCTCGCCGACCGGACCAGGCCCGACGCCGCGCTGCTCGACGTCATGCTGCCGGACGGTGACGGGCGGGCCCTGGGGCGCGAACTGCGCGACCGGCGTCCCGACCTGGCGCTCGTCTTCCTCACCGCCCGCGACGCGCCCGCGGAGGTGGTCGGCGCGCTCGGCTTCGGCGACGACTACATCACCAAGCCGTTCAACATCGACGAGGTCGTCGCGCGGATCACCGCGGTGCTGCGCCGCACCCGCCCGGCCGACGTTCTGCCGCAGCGCCCGCCGCTGCGCTACGGCGACCTGGAACTGGACGAGACGACGTACTCGGTGCACTGCGCGGGCCGCTCCGTCGAGCTCACCCCCACCGAGTACGCCCTGCTGCGCTTCCTGGTGCGCAACGGCGGCCGGGTCGTGTCCAAGGAGCAACTCCTGCGCCACGTCTGGCAGTACGAGCACACGCCGCCCGAGTCGACCGTCGTCGAGACCTACATCAGCTATCTGCGGCGCAAACTCGACGCACTGGGACCGCCGGTGATCACCACCCGGCGTGGTGTGGGATACGGGCTGGCATGAGGCTCCCCGTCAGGCTGCTCAAGCCCGTCCCGCGATCCCGCCGCAAGCGCGGCATCCACTCCCTGCGCGCCAAGCTCACGCTGGCGAACGTGGCGCTGCTCGCGCTCGGCATCGTCGCGGCGACCGTCGTGAGCGTGATGGGCATGCGGTACTACCTGCTCGACCAGATCGACGCGGAGCTCACCAAGACCCGGGACTCCCTGGGCGGTTCACAGCTCACCCTGCGGGAGATCGACTCGCTGAGCATGCTGGGTTTCGTCCGCGACCGGCTCGTCCAGCAGCAGTCGGACGACCAGCCACGACCGGACTCGCTCTTCGCCGCCGTGGACAAGCGGGGCAAGCCCGTCGGCCTCCTCGGCTTCGAGCCGACCGACGCCCAGCGCGCTTTCGCGAAGGCGGTCGACGACCCGCGCACGCTGATCGAGGACCCCGAACCGCACGACATCCGCGTGCAGGACGCCGACTACCGGGCATCCGCGACGCAGCTCGCCGACGGCACCTACATCCTGCTCGCCACCTCCACCGACGGCCTCCACAAGGGCGTCGCCAAAGCCGTCAGGCTCGACCTCGCCATCGGCACGCTGCTGCTCGCGGTGCTGGCCTGTCTGACGATGTTCAGCGTCCGGCGCCGGATGCGGCCGCTGGAGGACATGGTGGAGACCTCGTCGGCGATCGCCGAGGGCGATCTGACCCGGCGCGTCCCCTCCAGCCGCGAGGCCACCCTGGAGGTCGAACAGCTCCGCGTCGCCCTCAACTCGATGCTCCACCAGGTCGAGTCGGCGTACCGCACCCGCGAACACAGCGCAGCCCAGCTGCGCCGCTTCGTCGGCGACGCCTCGCACGAGCTGCGCACCCCGCTGTCCGCGATACGCGGCTATCTCCAGCTGTACGACAAGGGCATGCTCACCGACCCGAGTCAGCGCAAGCGCGCCTGGGACCGGATGAACGGCGAGGTCGACCGCATGGGCCGCCTCGTCGACGAGCTGCTGACCCTGGCCCGCCTCGACCAGCGGCCCGAACTCCGGTTCCGGAACGTCGACCTCACCCGCCTGGTCCGGGACGCGGCCGAGGATCTGCGCGTCCAGCAGCCGCAGCGGCCCCTCACGGTCGACGCCGACGGCTCCCTGCTGGTGCACGCCGACGAGTCCGGGCTGCGCCAGGTGCTCGGCAACCTGGTGGGCAACGTGCGCACGCACACGCCCGCCGACGTGCCGGTGCGGCTCGGCGTGGAGCGCGCGGACGGGATCGTACGGCTGTGTGTCGCGGACAAGGGGCCGGGGCTCGGCCCGCAGGACGCGGTGCGCGTCTTCGACCGCTTCTTCCGGGCCGGCCGGGGCGCGGGCAGCGGGCTCGGCATGGCGATCGTGCAGGGCGTGGTGCACGCGCACGGGGGTGAGGTGGCGGTGCGGACGGCGCCGGGCGAGGGGCTGGCGGTGACGGTCACCCTGCCGGCGGGGGCCGTACGGTCGTAACGCCGTGTCCCGCGAGGACGGCCCTGCAGGTGTCCCGACCCGTGTCCCGCCTCAGGCGTTGGCCGGCACGAGTGCCCACACCGTCTTGCCGTGCCGGCCCCTGCTCCACACCCCCCAGGCCGCGGCGATGTGCTCCACCATGTGCAGGCCGCGGCCGGTCTCCTCCCACTCGCCCACCACGCGCAGCCGGGGCTCCACCCGGCCCTCGTCGGAGACCTCGATCAGACAGGAGCCGTCGGCGAGGGCGGTCACCGCCACCTCGAACTCCCGCTCCACGAGCGGGCCGTGGCGTACGACGTTGGTGGCCGGCTCGGACACGAGGAGCACCGCGTCGGCCAGCGCCTGGCCGTCCGGGGCGTGGCCCCAGTCGGCCAGATGGTCCCTGACCCGGCGCCGGGCGAGACCGACGGAGGCCGGATGCCGGGGCAACCGGAAGGAGTTGCGTCTCAGCACGTCTGCTCCTCACCCCGCCCACACCTCCCTCACATGGTGCTGCGTCGGGTGGCCGTCCGGCGTCACTTGGGCGAAGGTCACTACCGCGAGATCGCGTCAGATCCGCCAATCCGGCTTCGGAGCCGTCAGATCCAGGTGAGACGCCAGAGGCGGAATCCGCCGGTGCCGTCCGAGAGGTACTGGCCGCCGCCCACGGCCTCACTGGTGACGACGTACTCCTTGGCCTGCCACAACGGGATGACCGGAACATCACGGGCGACGGCCTGCTGCAGATCGCGGAAGTCATCGGTGGCCTCGGTGCGGTCGGCGTACCTCTGGCTGTCCTGAATCAGCTGGTCGACGGCCTTGCTGCGGTAGCCGGTGTTCATGGTGGCGCCGGAGCCGACGAGCGGGGAGCCGAAGGTGTCCGGGTCGGGGTAGTCGGCCACCCAGCCGACGGCGTACGCGTCCAGCTTCCCGGACACCCAGCGCTTCTGGAAGTCGGTCCACTCGTAGCCCTTGACGGTCACCTGGAACAGGCCGCTCGCCTCCAGCTCCCGCTTGAGTTCCGCGGCCTCCTCGGCGGCGGCGCCGCGGCCCGTGGCGTAGCCGTAGGTGAAGCGGACCGGCAGGCTCACGCCGGCCTCGGTGAGCAGGTGCTTCGCCCTGCCCGGGTCCAGCTTGGGGTAGAGGTCGAAGAACGACGTGGTGTGGCCGGTGATGCCGGTCGGGATCAGCGAGTAGAGCGGGTCGACGGTCCCGTCGTACACCGTGGCGGCCAGCCGGTCGCGGTCGATCAGCCAGGCCATGGCCTGCCGTACGCGGGTGTCGTGCAGCGGCGAACCGGCGCGGGTGTTGAGGTACAGGTTGCGGGTCTCGGAGCTGTCCGCCACGGACACGCGCTGGTCGGGGTCGCTGGCGTTCAGCCCGGAGAGGACCTCGGGCGGCAGCTGCTGGGTGGCGACGTCGATCTGCTTGGCCTTCCAGGCGGCGTCGAGCTTGTCGGCGTCGCCGTAGTAGCGCAGTTCGACGGGCCGGCCGGTGTCCTTGAGAGCGCCCTTGTAGCGCTCGTTGGGCGCGAGGTCGGCCTTCTTCTCCTTCGTATACGTGGTCAGGTCGTACGGTCCGGTGCCGTCGGCGCCGGTGCCGGTGCGCAGGCTGTTCGCCGGGTACTTGGTGCGGTCGACGATCGAGCCGGCTCCGGTGGCCACCTTGAACGGGAAGGTGGCGTCGGGCGAGGAGAGCCGGAAGGTGACGGTGAGGTTCTTCGCGCTGACCGAGCGGAGGGTGCTCAGCAGGGACGCGGGACCGACCTCGGAGTTGATCTTCTTGACCCGCTCGAAGGAGTACTTCACGTCCTCCGCGGTCATCTCACGGCCGCTCGGGAAGGTGAGGCCCTCGCGCAGTTCGCAACGGTAGGTGCGCAGACCGCTGCCGACGAACGCGCAGCTCTTGGCGGCGTCCGGTACGGGCGTGGCGCCGCCGGGCTCGAAGGTCAGCAGTGACTGGAAGACGTTGCTGAACAGCGCCCAGGAGCCGGCGTCGTAGGCGCCGGCCGGGTCGAGCGACGTGACGGCGTCCGTCGTACCGACCGTGATGGTCCGGTTGTCGTTCTGCGACGGCAGCAACTGCCAGGCGCCCACTCCGGCGGCCGCCAGCACCAGCAGCGTCGCGAGTATCCGCGTGCGAACCGAACGCATCGGTTTGCCCTCCCCAGGCCCCTCGGGGCCGTGCGCAAATGCCACTCCCCTAGCGGCGCGGCTCACCTTCCCACACGCGTTTCACCTGGGGGAAGAGGGATTTGGGGAGTTGGGAAAGACATTACCGCAAGGGGCTTCTGCGACGTTTCACAGTGCCCTCACAGTCTGTCCGGCGGCCCCGCGGCAGCCCGCCTCCGCAGACCGGCTCAGTAGGCCACCGCCCAGGCGAACACGCCGACGCACACCGCGATCGAGGCGACCGCGCGGGCCAGGATCACCCGGTCCACGATCCGCCGCAGCGGCGCGACCGGGACACACCGCAACGCCCACGTGAGCGGCAGCGAGAGCACCGCGGCGTACGCGAGCAGGAAGAGGGGCCGGGAGGGGTCCCAGGTCTGGCGGCCCTGGTTCTCCAGGTGGAGGAGTCCCGCGAAGACATAACAGACAAGGGCGCAGGATCCCGTGAGGGCGGTCTCGAACAGCGCGAACAGCGTCGGACGGGTGCGCGCGAGGCGTAGGACGGGCGTTCCGGTCATGTGGAGTCTCCTCCCCCGGTCCTGTCCGCCCACGGCGTTCAGGCCTGCGTCGACGCCAGTTCGATCACCGTGATGTCCGATTCGGCCCCGACCCGGGTCGGCGGGCCCCACGCGCCGGCGCCGCGGCTGACGTACAACTGCGTGTCACCGTAGCGCTCCAGGCCGGCGAGGGTCGGGTTCGCGGCCGAGGCGATGAAGTTGCCCGGCCAGAGCTGGCCGCCGTGGGTGTGGCCGGAGAGCTGGAGGTCGACGCCGTGCTCGACGGCGTCGTGGATCTGGACCGGCTGGTGGGCGAGCAGCACGCACGCGCGTGCCGTGTCGCGGTCCCCGAGCGCCTTGGCGTAGTCGGGGCCCTGGCCCTCGTCCTCGCCCGACACGTCGTTGACGCCGGCGAGATCGAAGTGGGCCAGTTCGGTACGGGCGTTCTCCAGCGGGCGCAGGCCCAGCCGTCGTACCTCCTCGATCCACTGCTCGGCGCCGGAGAAGTACTCGTGGTTGCCGGTGACGAAGTACGACCCGTGGCGCGCCCGCAGCCCGGCCAGCGGTGCCGCGGCCGGGCCCAGGTTCTTCACGCTGCCGTCGACCAGGTCGCCGACGACCGCGATCAGGTCCGGCTGGGTGCCGTTGATCGTGTCGACGACCTTCTGGGCGAAGCCGCGCCCGAGCACCGGGCCCAGGTGGATGTCGCTGACCACGGCGATCCGGTAACCGTGCGCCGCGCGCGGGAGCTTGGCCAGCGGGACGGTGACCCGCTTGACGGTGGGGCCGTTCAGGACGCCGTACGTGCCGTAGCCGACGGTCCCGACGGCGGCCGCCGCGGCGGCGCCCCCGACGACCCGGGAGACGAAGAGGCGGCGGGAGGGGAGGGACGGCGGGACGGCGGCCGGGGGCTCCGCATCCTGTTCCGGGTCGTGGTCCGGCGTGGGTGCCGTTCCCGCCGGGACCGGCTCGGGCTCCGGCTGTCGTACGGCCGTCTCGGCGCCCGCCCGCCGTTCCAGGAACCGTCGCAGCAGCGGTCGTACGACCTCACCCGCCACCACGGCCAGCAGCAGGTAGATCGACAGGGCCAACCACAGGAAGCCCGGCCAGGCCAGGACGCGCTGGAGCCAGAAGGGCGCGCCGGTGCGCTCGGCGACGAGGGCCGTGACGGTGAGCACCCAACCGCCCGCGATCAGCACCGCGCCCGCGCGGCGCACCAGGCCGGGGGCCTGGGTCGTGTCGCGGAACAGGCGTCTCCACAGGTACCAGTTGGCCGTGACCAGCACGGCCAGGACGAGCAGTACGAAGAGTATGACCACGGTCTCGTGTCCCCCCGTTGTGGGCTGTCAGGGCTGTCAGGGCTGTTACGGCTGTCAGGGCTGTTAGGGCTGTCGGTTATGACGTCCGGCGCAATGCGCGCACTCCGCGCAACCCGATGACCCCGACGACCGTCCCCAATACGAAGGAGACGACGGCGAGCAGCAGGTGCACCCAGAAGTACGCCGTCGGGTGACCGTCGTCGAACGCGAGCCCACTGCTGTCCTTGATCAGGTTTTTGACGAAAGTGACCCAGATGACCCAGCTCCACACCCCGAAGGCGAGCAGGAACCAGGAGACGGGGCGGCTGAGCTTCATGCGTCCAGTATCGCCGCCGGGTGTCCGGTTCCTTGGCCGGGGTGGGGAGGGAGACGGGACTTCACGCCCTGTGCCATGTACGTTCCTGACCGTGCCCGCACCCAAGAAGACCGCCAGGCGATCCCTGCTGGTCATTTCCGTTGTCCTGTCGTCCGCCCTGTCCTCGCTCGTGTTGACCGCGCCCGTCTCCCTGGCGGCGCCGAGCCCGTCGCCGAGCACGTCCGCGAGCCCGTCCGCGAGCCCGTCGGTCACTCCCCCGGCGAACATGTCGACCGTCGGCGGCGAACGCCTCGGCCGGCCCGGGGCGCAGGCCAATCTGGCGAGCGGGGTGCCGGTGCTGCCCAAGGGCCTGAGCGCGCGGTCGTGGATCGTCGCCGACGCCGAGTCCGGGGACGTACTGGCCGCCAACAACGCGCACTGGCGGCTGCCCCCGGCGAGCACCCTGAAGATGCTGTTCGCGGACACGGTGCTGCCGAAGTTCGCGAAGACCCAGAAGCACAAGGCCGTCCCCTCCGACCTGGCCGGCATCGGTTCCGGCTCCAGCATGGTCGGGATAAAGGAGGGCGAGACGTACACCGTCCACGACCTGTGGCTCGGCGTCTTCCTGCGGTCCGGCAACGACGCCGTGCACGTGCTGTCGCAGATGAACGACGGCATCGACAACACCGTCAAGGAGATGAACGCGCACGCCGAGGAGCTCCAGGCCCTCGACACGCACGCGGTCAGCCCCGACGGCTACGACGAGCCCGGCCAGGTCTCCTCCGCGTACGACCTGACCCTGATCGCCCGTTCCGGGCTGCAGAAGAAGGACTTCCGCGAGTACAGCTCGACCGTCTCCGCGAAGTTCCCGGGCGAGACGACGAAGAAGAAGGGCAAGACGACCCGCGGGTCCTTCGAGATCCAGAACACCAACCGGCTGCTGACCGGCGACTCCGACATCTCCGTCTACCCGGGCATCGCGGGCGTCAAGAACGGCAACACCACCAACGCCGGCGCCACCTTCACCGGCGTCGCCGAGCAGGGCGGCAAGGTGCTGCTCGTCACCGTCATGAACCCGCAGAAGGACGAGCGCAACGAGGTCTACAAGGAGACCGCCCAGCTCTTCGACTGGGGCTTCAAGGCGGCCGGCAAGGTGGAGCCGGTGGGTGAGCTGGTGCCGCCGAAGAGCGCCGCGCAGGCCAGCGCCCAGCCGGGGGCGAACGCCTCCGGGGAGGCCGGGGGTACCGACGCGGGCGGCGCCGGGACCTCGTCGAAGCCGGTGGCGTCCGCCACGGCCGAGACCGCCTCCGGCGGCATGGGGATCGCGCTCGCGATCACCGGCGGGCTGCTGGTGGTGCTCGCGGGCGCCGCGTTCCTGGTCAACCGCCGTTGGCCGCTGCCGGATCTGGTACGTCGTCGGCCTCGCCCGTAGGTTCGCCCTCCTTGCTCTGCGTGGCCGTCCAGGCCGCGCAGAACAGGACCAGTTTCGCCGTGAAGTTGATCCACA
The DNA here is from genome assembly GCF_059026085.1 of Streptomyces sp. a15. Classification (NCBI taxonomy): domain Bacteria; kingdom Bacillati; phylum Actinomycetota; class Actinomycetes; order Kitasatosporales; family Streptomycetaceae; genus Streptomyces; species Streptomyces sp. A15. The sequence continues at coordinate 479,911 of NZ_JBWLKM010000001.1, forward strand.
GCAGCAGGGCGACGGGGACGCCGAACGCGCCGTACATGCTCTTCGCGGCCACACCCTGCATATAGCCGCTGAGCAGCAGCTTCAGCAGCTCGAAGCCGACCGCGCCGGTCAGCGCCGCCACGATCAGCCGGCGGCGCTTCGGCTCGACTCCCGGAAGCTGTGTCAGGACGTAGAGGAGCAGCAGGAAGTCCGCGAGTACGGCGACGAGGAACGCGGCGATCTGCAGCAGGACGCTGCCCCAGCCCTCCCTGTCGATGCCCAGTTGGCCGGTGATCCAGCCGACCATCGCGGAGGCCACGGTGGAGGCGGCGAGCGTGACGAGGACGGCGCCGCCGAGGCCGACGAGGATGCCGAGGTCCTTGGCCTTGCGCAGGACCGGGTTCTCCTCGTCGTCGGGCAGCTCCCACACGGCCCGCAGGCACTCGCGCATCGAGCCCGCCCAGCCGATGCCGGTGAACAGCAGGGCGGCGCCCGCGATGAGGCCGACGGTGCCCGCGTTCTGCACCAGGCCGTCGATGTTGAGCTGGTCGGAGATGCCGGGCACCTGCTCGGCGATCTTGTCCTCCAGCGTGTTCTGCCGCTCCTTGCTGAGCGTGGCCGCGGCGACCGCGGCCACGACGGTGAGCAGCGGGAAGAGCGCCACGAAGCTGGTGAACGTCATCGCGGCGGCCAGCCGTGTCCACTTCACCCGGTCCAGCCGCTCGTACGACCGCCACGCGTGCGTGGCGGTCAGCCGGGCGACGAGCGGCCCGACGCCGGGGAGTTTTTTCAGCCAGTCCATGATCCGACTCTGCCCTCGCTGCGGAAGACCAATGTCCTGGTGCCCCAAAACCGCAGGATGGTGGCCAGGGCCATGCCGATTCCGGCGCCGGAGACGGTGTCCGCGCGCTGCGAGGTGAGGCCGAGGCCGTAGTGACTGACGGCGAGGCACAGGAGCTGCACCAGGGCACCGGCGACGTTCACCGCGAAGAAGACGGCATAAGGGCGCAGCCCCTTCGCTCTGGTGTCCCGGTACGTGCCCAGCGCGTTGCCTGCGTACGCCACCGAGCAGCCCACGACGAAGGAGAGCACCTTGGCGGTGAGCGGGTCGAGACCGGCCGGGCCGCGCAGGTAGGTGAAGAGGGCGAGGTCGGCGGCGTAGGCGAGCAGGCCGACGGCGGCGAAGCCGAGGAGTTCCCGGCGGCTCGTCCACGCGCGCGTGGCCGAGCGTTCGCTGCGACGTGCCGACGCGCGCGTGCCCGGCTGTTCGCCACCATGTGCCGACGCGCGCGTGCTCAGCCGTTCGCCGCGGCTCGTCCACGCGCGCGTCCTCAGCGGTCCGTTCCGGCTCGCGTACGCGCGCGTGCCCGGCTGTTCGCCACCATGTGCCGACGCGCGCGTGCCCGGCTGCTCGCCACCATGTGCCGACGCGCGCCTGCTCAGCCGTTCGCCGCGGCTCGTCCACGCGCGCGTCCTCACCAATTGGCCACCGCCAGGGCGTACATCGCGATCCACAGCAAGCCGATCAGGGCGAGGGCCCGGTCGCGCAGGACGACGTCCTCGGGTTCGCCTGCCGTGCCGCGGTCGGCGAAGCCGGCGTACCTGAGGATCGCGAGGATGAAGGCGACCATGGAGAGCTGCCGCCAGGGCAGGAGGCTGGTGTGCGGGACGCCACCCTCCTCCAGGGCCCACAGGCAGTAGCCGAGGACGGCGACGCCGGCCGCGAGCTGCCACACGAAGCGCAGGTAGCCGGTGGTGTACTCGGTGAGCAACGCGCGCGTGGCGCCCGCCTTCCCGGCCATCTGGACGGCTTCGGAGTAGCGCTTGGCCGACACCATGAACAGCGCGCCGAACCCGGTCGTGATGAGGAACCACCGCGACAGCGGGATGCCGAGCGCGAGGCCACCGACCACGGCCCGCATCAGGAATCCGGTCGTGACGACGACGAGGTCGATGACCAGGATGTGCTTGAGGCTGACGCAGTACGCCAGTTGCATGCCCAGGTACGCCGCCAGAAGCGCCGCGACGGCCGGCGAGACCAGCCAGGCCGCAACAGCCGGCGCGAGGACGCCGAGAGCGGCTCCTACGGCGTACGCGACGGGTACGGGGACCTGTCCGGCGGCGACCGGGCGGCGGCGCTTGGTGGGGTGGGCGCGGTCGGCGTCGGCGTCCCGGGCGTCGTTGACGAGGTAGACGGCGGCCGCGCAGGCAGTGAAGAGGACGAAGACGAGCACGAGTTGGGTGAGGGCGTGCCGGGAGAAGAGCTGACCGGCGGCGGCCGGGGCGGCGATGACGAGGACGTTCTTGGCCCACTGCTTGGGGCGCGCGGTCGTGAAGAGCCCTACCAGGAGGCTGCCCTCAGGGAGTGGTGGTGCGGACTGCCGGAGGGGCGTGCGCTGTTCCAGCAGCGTGGCCTCGCGGATGCGCGCGCCGCCCGTCATCGGCGCGGTCTCAGTCATGCGCGCTCCCTCTCGTCCAGCGCACTCCGATGCGCGCCGTGAGCGCCCCCAGGGCCGCGCCCGCCGCCACGTCGGAGGGGTAGTGCACGCCGACGACCAGACGGGACACACACATCGCGGCGGCCAGCGGCGGGACGGCGTACGCCCCCAACGCGCCGAAGGCGACCGCGGCGGCCACGGCGGACGTCGCGTGCGAGCTCGGGAAGGAGTGCCGACCGACGGTGCTCACCAGGGGCTCGACATGCGCCGGACGCGGACGGCGCACGACCCTCTTCACGCCCATGCTGACGAGGTGCGCGCCCGCGGTGAGCGCCGTCCCGCGCAGCCACGCACCGCGGCGCGGACCGTCCGCGACAGCTCCCGCGAGACCCGCCGCGAGCCACAGCGCACCGTGCTCACCCGCCCAGGACAGGGCGCGCGCGGCGTTCGCGACGCGTGGGTCGCGGCCGTACGCCCGCAGCGCCGAAAGGATTCGGTGGTCGATGTCGTCGAAATCGTCCATGTGGACTCACTGTTCACGTCAGCACCGCGGGAACTCCGGCAATATAGGTCGACATCCCATTAATCACCCATTTCGGGTATGAGGTGAATGTTTCAAAACCAATCACTCACAAAGGGGCGATACGGTCACCGACATGCCTGCCGACACCGCTTCCGTCACCGGCTGGGGACGCACCGCTCCCACCACCGCCCGCCTGATCCGCCCACGGACGTACGAGGAGGCCGCGGCCGCCGTCCGGGACTGCGGGGCCCGCGGAGGCATCCCAAGGGGCCTGGGGCGGGCCTACGGGGACGCGGCACAGAACGCCGGCGGGTCCGTGCTCGACATGACGGGCCTCGACCGCATCCACGCGATCGATGCCGACGAGGGCATCGTGCTGTGCGACGCGGGCATCTCCCTGCACCGGCTGACGGAAGTGCTGCTGCCGCTCGGCTGGTTCGTGCCGGTGACACCCGGCACGCGCTATGTCACTGTCGGCGGCGCGATCGGCGCGGACATCCACGGCAAGAACCATCACGTGTCGGGTTCCTTCTCCCGGCACGTCCTCTCGCTCGAACTCCTCACCGCCGACGGCGGGGTCCGCGCGGTCGGCCCGGGCACGCCCCTGTTCGACGCGACGGCCGGCGGCATGGGCCTGACCGGCGTGATCCTGACCGCGACGGTCCGGCTCCAGCCGGTCGAGACCTCGCTCATGTCCGTCGACACCGAGCGCGCGCGGGACCTCGACGACCTGATGGCCCGTCTGACGGCCACCGACCACCAGTACCGCTACTCGGTCGCGTGGATCGACCTGTTGGCGCGCGGCGCGGCGACGGGCCGCGCGGTGCTGACCCGGGGCGACCACGCCCCCCTGGAGGCGCTTCCGGAGCGCACGCGCGCGCGGAGGGACCCGCTTGCCTTCCGTACCTCCCGGCTCCCGTCCGCCCCCGCCTTCCTCCCCGAGGGCCTGCTCAGCCGGACGACCGTGGGCCTCTTCAACGAGCTCTGGTACCGGAAGGCCCCACGCGCGCGTACCGGCGAACTCCAGAGGCTCTCCACCTTCTTCCATCCCCTGGACGGGGTGCCCCACTGGAACCGGGTCTACGGCCGCGGCGGCTTCGTGCAGTACCAGTTCGTCGTCGGACACGGCCAGGAGGACGCCGTACGCCGGATCGTGCGCCGTATCTCGCAGCGCCGGTGCCCGTCCTTCCTCGCCGTCCTCAAGCGCTTCGGGGACGCCGACCCGGGCTGGCTCTCCTTCCCCGTGCCCGGCTGGACGCTGGCCCTGGACATCCCGGCCCACCTGCCCGGTCTCGGCGCCTTCCTCGACGAACTGGACGAGGAGGTCGCCGCGGCCGGCGGGCGCGTCTACCTCGCCAAGGACTCCCGTCTGCGGCCCGAACTGCTCACCGCGATGTACCCGCGCCTGGCCGACTTCCGCGCGCTGCGGGCGGAGCTGGACCCGCACGGGGTGTTCGTGTCGGACCTGGCCCGCCGTCTCGACCTCTAGGCAACCTCAGGCCCCCGGGCCTTCGTTAGGAGCTGTTCGTGAAGGACGCCTTCGGTACCCCGCAGTCCCTGCTCGTCCTCGGCGGCACGTCGGAGATCGCGCTCGCCACCGCACGCCGGCTGATCGCCCGCCGCACCCGCACGGTGTGGCTGGCCGGACGCCCGACACCCGCCCTGGAGACGGCCGCTGCGGAACTGCGCGCCCTGGGGGCCGACGTGCACACCGTCGCCTTCGACGCGCTCGACCCCGACTCCCACGAGACGACCCTCGGCAAGGTCTTCTCCGAGGGCGACGTCGACATGGTCCTGCTCGCCTTCGGGATCCTCGGCGATCAGGCGCACGATGAGCGCGAACCGGCGAGCGCGGTGCGCGTCGCCCAGACCAATTACACGGGAGCGGTGTCTGCGAGCTTGGTCGCCGCGCGCGCGTTGCAGACCCAGGGCCACGGCTCGCTCGTGGTGCTCTCCTCCGTGGCCGGCGAACGCGCCCGCCGCTCCAACTTCATCTACGGCTCCAGCAAGGCCGGCCTCGACGCCTTCGCCCAAGGCCTGGGCGACGCCCTGCACGGCACCGGCGTGCACGTCATGGTCGTACGCCCCGGCTTCGTCCGCTCGAAGATGACCGCGGGCCTTGAGGAGACGCCCCTGGCGACCACGCCCGAAGCCGTCGCCACGGCCATCGAGCTGGGACTGCGCCGCCGCTCGGAGACGGTGTGGGTGCCGGGGGCGCTGCGGGTGGTGATGTCGGCACTGCGGCATGTGCCGCGAGGGATCTTCCGGCGGCTGCCGGTCTAGGAGGCCCGGGTCACGGAGATCGCAGCTGCCGCTCTAGGAGGCCGGGGTCACGGGGCGGGGATCGAGCCGCGCTCCACGCGGGCCGCCTGCGGCGGCACGACCGCGCCCCCGAAGACGTACTCGCGCAGCTTGCGCCACTCGCCGTCGGCGCCCTGTTCGTAGAGCGCGAAACCGGTGCAGGGCCACTCGGCGTGGTAGTCGGCGAGTTCCTCGAAGGCGCGGTCCATGGCCTCGTCGTCGATGCCGTGGGCGACCGTGACGTGCGGGTGGTACGGGAACTGCAGGTCGCGCGCCACCGGGCCCGAGGCGTCCCGGACCTGCTTCTGCAGCCAGGTGCAGGCCTCCGCGCCCTCGGCGACCTGGACGTAGACGACGGGCGACAGCGGCCGGAACGTACCCGTGCCGGACAGCCGCATGGGGAACGGCCGGCCGGCCGCCGCGACCTCGGTCAGGTGCATCTCGACCGCCGGCAGCATGGCCTCGTCGATCTCCGTCGGCGGCAGCAGCGTGACGTGCGTGGGAATGCCGTGGGCCGCCGCGTCGCCGAAGCCCGCGCGCAGCTGTTGGAGCAGGCTGCCGTGAGGCTCCGGGACCGCGATCGACACGCCGATCGTTACGGTCCCCACGTCGTCTCCTGTCGTCCTGTTCGAGTTCGTTCCCAGCCGTCCGGCTATCGACTGTACGGCCACGGCTGTGTTGGTGGGCAGGCGCAACCGTAGTGATGTGCAGCGCTCTGCGCAGTGGTACGCCTGTGCGGTGGTGCGCCTGTGGTGGTACGGCTCAGTGTTTGGCGGGCAGGAAGCCCACCCTGTCGTACGCCTGGGACAGGGTCTCCGCGGCGACGGCGCGCGCCTTCTCCGCGCCCTTGGCGAGGATCGAGTCCAGCGTCTCCGGGTCGTCGAGGTACTGCTGGGTGCGCTCGCGGAACGGCGTCACGAACTCGACCATGATCTCGGCGAGGTCCGTCTTGAGCGCGCCGTAGCCCTTGCCCTCGTACTTCTGCTCGAGGTCGGCGATTCCCTCGCCCGTGAGGGTCGAGTAGATGGTGAGCAGGTTGCTGACGCCCGGCTTGTGCTCCGCGTCGAAGCGGATGACGGTGTCCGTGTCGGTGACCGCGCTCTTGACCTTCTTGGCGGTGGCCTTGGGATCGTCGAGGAGGTTGATGAGCCCCTTCGGGGTGGACGCCGACTTGCTCATCTTGATCGACGGGTCCTGAAGGTCGTAGATCTTGGCCGTCTCCCTGAGGATGTACGGCTTCGGGATGGTGAAGGTCTCGCCGAAGCGGCCGTTGAAGCGCTCGGCGAGATCGCGGGTGAGCTCGATGTGCTGGCGCTGGTCCTCACCCACCGGGACCTCGTTCGCCTGGTACAGCAGGATGTCCGCGACCTGGAGGACCGGGTACGTGAACAGGCCGACGCTGGCGCGGTCGGCGCCCTGCTTGGCGGACTTGTCCTTGAACTGGGTCATGCGGGACGCCTCGCCGAAGCCGGTGAGGCAGTTCATGACCCAGGCGAGCTGGGCGTGCTCGGGGACATGGCTCTGGACGAAGAGCGTGCAGCGCTCCGGGTCGAGACCGGCCGCGAGGAGCTGGGCGGCGGCCAGGCGAGTGTTGGCCCGCAGGTCCGCGGGGTCCTGCGGGAGCGTGATCGCGTGCAGGTCGACGACCATGTAGAACGCGTCGTGGGACTCCTGCAGGGCCACCCACTGGCGGACGGCGCCGAGGTAGTTGCCGAGGTGGAACGAGCCTGCGGTGGGCTGGATTCCGGAGAGCACTCGGAATTTAGGCAGCGGCGCGGAGCGCCCCGTTTGAGGGCTGTGGTGGGCGACGGGTGGGCGATCAGAGGCCATGCACACCATTCTCTCAGGTCCCGGGGGGCGATCCGGAACTGGTCGGAAACAGATGGGACACGGGTGGGAACCGATCCGCGCCGAGCGGTGTACCAATCGTGTGAGGACGCGGGAGGGGGGCCGCATCGTCGATGAGGCCGCGGTGATCGCCCGCGTACGCGCCGGAGAGCCGGAGGCGTACGCGGAGCTGGTGCGAGCCCATACGGGCCTCGCGCTCAGGGCGGCCGCCGCGCTCGGGGCGGGTGCGGACGCGGAGGACGTGGTGCAGCAGGCCTTCGTCAAGGCGTACTGCGCGCTGGGCCGGTTCGAGGACGGCGCGTCGTTCAAGCCGTGGCTGCTGTCGATCGTGGCCAATGAGACGAGGAACACAGTGCGGACGGCGGCCCGGCAGCGGACGCTCGCCGGTCGCGAGGCGGCCTTCGCGGAAGCGGAGCCGCTGATACCGGAATCGGCCGACCCAGCGGTGGCCACGCTGGAGACGGAGCGCCGCGCCGCCCTGCTGACCGCCCTGGAGAAGCTGAGCGAGGAACACCGCCTGGTCGTCACCTATCGCTATCTGCTGGAGATGGACGAGTCCGAGACGGCCCAGGCCCTGGGCTGGCCCCGGGGGACCGTGAAATCACGGCTCAACCGCGCCCTGCGGAAGATGAGCCGGCTGTTGCCGGATTTTCAGCCTCGGGAAGGGGGTGATGAGCGTGAGTGAGGAGCCGGAGCGGGGTGCGTACGACGGTGAGGGCGGCCCCGCTGACGTGGGTGAGGGACGCCGTGGTGACAGTGACCTGGGTGAGGGGCGCCGACGTGGCGAGCCCGCCCGGCTGCCGGAGGAGCTGCGGGCGCTGGGGCGTTCGCTGGATCCCCCGGGCGGCGCCGGGTCCGACTCGATGGTCGAGCGGGTGTTGCAGCAGATAATCGCCGAGCACATCCCGGCCCCGGTGGCCGAGCCGACGGCGGCCGGTGAGCGACTGCGTGCGGCCCGGTACTGGACGCGGGCGCGGTGGCGGTCGCTGACCGCTGCGCTGTGCGGCCTGCTGACGGTCCTCGCGCTCACGCCCCCGGTGCGGGCCGCGGTCCTCGACTGGTTCGACTTCGGCGGGGTCGAGGTGCGGTACGACCCGTCGGCGGCGCCCTCGACCAGCGCCGAGGTGCCCGGCTGCGAGGGGTCGCTGTCGCTCGCGGGGGCGGAGCACGAGGCCGGCTTCGAGCCGCTGGTTCCGCCGGCACTGGGCGCGCCGGACGCGGTGTCGGTGACCGACGAGCCGCAGGGTCGGTTCCTGGTCAGCCTGTGCTGGCGCGAGCAGGGGCGCACGGTCCGGCTGGACCAGTACCGGGCCGGCCTGGACATCGGCTTCGCCAAGAGCGTGTCCGAGCAGCCCGTGTGGATCTCGCTGAGCACGGATCCCGCGGACGTCGGCACGCCGAGCAACACGGCCCTGTGGTTCCCCCGGCCGCACCTGCTCAGCTTCTGGCTGGTGGACGCACACGGCTCCCGCTACACCCGCGAGGAGCGGACCGCCGGGCCGACGCTGCTGTGGATGCACGGCTCCGGCGGTACGGACGTGACGCTGCGGCTGGAGGGGGTCGCGTCGAAGGGGCGGGCGGTGGAGATCGCGAAGTCCCTCGACGGGGCACCGGAGGAGTCCCCGAAATAGTGCGCGCGGGGTGGGAACCCCGGCGGGTCGGGCGGTGTACCAGAAGTGACAAGCGGCTCGCGGACGGGCCGCCCGGGGATCGTCTGGCTTTGTATGGGGGTTCGGATGCGCAGGCTCGGGGTCGGGTGGAGCGGCCGGTGTCGTGAACTGACGGCGCTGGCAGGAGTGTTGGTGATGACGTCGGCGCTGATGCTGTGGGGGGCTTCCTCCGCGTCGGCGGGCGGACCGACGAGCGTGCTCGTGGTCTCGCCGCAGAGCACGGAGACAGCGGCGCTGTACTACTCCGACGAGGAGTACGGAGAACTGGAACAGCTGCTGGGCGCCCCCGGCACCGGCGTCCGCGACAAGCCGCCGGAGGCCAATCTGACGGCCGCCCGGCAGATCAACGTCACGTGGATGGTGCACGACGTGTCGCCCTGGCGCCTCGACCGGGTCTTCCCGCTGGCGGACGGCGACGACGTCTGGATACACACGGCCGCGAACCTCCCGGAAACGGTGAACGGCCAATGGCACCGCGCCCAGCGCCCCGGCCAACTGCGTGCGCTGCTCAAGGACCTTGGGGTGATGGGCAAGACGTCGGACGAGGGCCGCTCCGGGATCTTCCCGGCACCTTGGGAGACGGGCGAGTCCGGCGTCGGCGGCGAGACCGGCACGGGCGCCGACGCCGACGCCGGCACCACGGACGCAGCGACCGACGCGGCTGTCGCGCCGACTGCGCAAGCACGGCCAGGCGATGGCACCGACTGGTGGTGGGTGCTGCCCGGCGCGGCTGCCGGAGCCGCCCTGGCGCTGGTGCTGCGGCCCTCCGCCACGCGGATGCGGTGGAGGCCGTGGGACCGACCGCGACGGGAGCCGGGGCCGCGGCAGGAATTGCGGGACGTGTGAGACGGCCGCAGGGGCGACGGCTGCCATGAGCGACGTGGAGGGGGACGGATGGCGATCGGGACCAAACGCGCGGGGCTACGGATGATGGCGTGGCGGACGCGGGCGGGGGCGCGGGTGAGGACCCGGAGTACACGCGCGAGGGCACGGGTGAGGGGGGCACGGATGAGGGGGGCACGGATGAGGGCCAGGATGAGGGCCAGGATGAGGGCCGGCACACCGGCGAGGGCACGGATGGCGGTCCAGGACGTCGGCGCGGGCACGCGGGTGACGGCCCGGTGCAGACGTGCGGGCATGGGGGCGAGGGCCACCTGCGAACGTGCAGGCGTGCACGTGACAGCCCAGTGCAGACGTGCGGGCATGCGGCTCGCAGTCTTCGTGCCGATGTCGGTGGCCGCCGCCCTGTGCGGGATGGCGGCCGCGGACGCGGTCCCCCACGGGCCGGGCCGGGACGCCCCGAATGTGGCGGTGGTCGTCGCGGGCGGTACGGGCCGGACGACGGCGGTGCGCTCGGGCGAGCCGGACTTCGCCCGCCTCTGGCAACTGCTGGAGCCGATGTACGCGGGGACGGAGCGGGTGTCTCAGGCGTGGGACGAGGGCCGGTATCCACCGGTGCGGATCACCGTGGTGTGGGGGCTGACGGGGATCGGGGGCTGGCCGCAGACAGACGCGGCGCCGGGTGGTGACGTGGCGATGGAGCGGCAGGACCAGTTGTTCGTGGCCGAGGACGGCACGCCATGGGTGCGCTCGGATGCCGCGCCGGACGTGGATGACGACGACATCCGCTGGCATCGGGCTCCGCGCTCGGTCTTCGAGCGGATGAGCTGGGCCGAGTTGCTCGGCGAGCCCGACGAGAGGGCGGCGGCCGAGAGTCTGGGCGATGCCGGCGTGCCGGGCGGCGGGCCCGGGTCGGCGGCGAGCGGCGCCTGGTGGGCGATACCGGGCCTCGCGGCCGGGTTAGCGGCCGGGGTCGGCGGCACGCTGCTGATACGCCGCGCGGCGGCCCGGCCGGGAACCGGACCGCCGCGGGAGGAACCACGACAGGAGCTGATCGATCTCTGATGCGGGCCGGGCGTCAGCCCAGGTCGATCTCCGGGTACAGCGGGAAACCGGCCACGAGGTCGGTGGCTCGGTGGGCGACCTCGTCCGCGATCTTCGGGTCGAGGACGTGCTGGGCCTTGGAGGGGGCGCCCTTGCCGGTGGTGCCGGGCTCGGTGGAGGTGAGGACGCGGTCGATGAGGGCCGCGACCTCGTCCATCTCGGCGGTGCCGAGACCCCGCGTGGTCAGGGCGGGGGTGCCGATGCGAATACCGGAGGTGTACCAGGCTCCGTTGGGGTCGGAGGGGATGGAGTTGCGGTTGGTGACGATGCCCGAGTCGAGCAGGGCGGCCTCGGCCTGGCGGCCGGTGAGGCCGTAGGAGGAGGCGACGTCGATCAGGTTGAGGTGGTTGTCCGTGCCGCCGGTCACCAGGGTCGCGCCCCGGCGCATCAGGCCTTCGGCCAGCGCGCGGGAGTTGTCGACGATGCGCTGGGCGTAGTCCTGGAAGGAGGGCCGGCGGGCCTCGGCGAGGGCGACGGCCTTGGCGGCCATGACGTGCGGGAGCGGGCCGCCGAGGACCATCGGGCAGCCGCGGTCGACCTGGTCCTTGAGGGAGTCGTCGCACAGGACCATGCCGCCGCGCGGGCCGCGCAGCGACTTGTGGGTGGTGGTGGTGACGATCTGGGCGTGCGGGACCGGGTCGAAGTCGCCGGTGAGGACCTTGCCGGCGACGAGACCGGCGAAGTGGGCCATGTCCACCATGAGCGTGGCGCCGACCTCGTCGGCGATCTCGCGCATGATCCGGAAGTTCACGAGACGGGGGTAGGCGGAGTAGCCGGCCACGATGATCAGCGGCTTGAACTCGCGGGCCGTGGCACGCAGGGCCTCGTAGTCGAGGAGACCGGTGGTGGGGTCGGTGCCGTAGGAGCGCTGGTCGAACATCTTGCCGGAGATGTTCGGGCGGAAGCCGTGGGTGAGGTGGCCGCCGGCGTCCAGGGACATGCCGAGCATGCGCTGGTTGCCGAAGGCCTGGCGGAGCTCGGCCCAGTCGGCCTCGGAGAGGTCGTTGACCTGGCGGACGCCGGCCTTCTCCAGGGCGGGGACCTCGACGCGCTGGGCGAGGACCGACCAGAAGGCGACGAGGTTGGCGTCGATGCCGGAGTGCGGCTGGACGTAGGCGTGGCGGGCGCCGAAGAGCTCGCGCGCGTGCTCGGCGGCGAGGGACTCGACGGTGTCGACGTTGCGACAGCCGGCGTAGAAGCGGCGGCCGATGGTGCCCTCGGCGTACTTGTCGCTGAACCAGTTGCCCATCGCGAGGAGGGTGGCCGGGGAGGCGTAGTTCTCGGAGGCGATCAGCTTGAGCATCTCGCGCTGGTCGGCGACCTCCTGGCCGATGGCGTCGGCCACGCGCGGCTCGACGGCGCGGATCACGTCGAGGGCGGCACGGAAGGCGGTGGACTCGTGGGAGAGGGGTTCGGCTGGCATGGGGACCTCCGGACGTCGTGTTTCAGCGTTCACGGTACGGCCCAGGCGCACGGCACTCGGTGCTGGACACAGTCCAGGGGCCGCTCCCCGATGGTTCATCCCATCCCAGCGCGCCAGTCACGGCCCGCCGGTCAGCCTACCGGGCACGCCGCGTCGCCCAGGTCCCGCGTCCACCATCCGAGCGACGATAGGAAGGAGGCCACCGCCACCTCAGGGAGATCGCGTGAACGCTATGGAGGGGCTCGTCGCCGCGGCCGAAGCCCACAGTGCGCACACCTACCACCCGCTGCCGGTGGTGATCGCCACCGCGGACGGTGCCTGGATGACGGACGTGGAGGGGCGCCGGTATCTGGATCTGCTGGCCGGTTACTCGGCGCTCAACTTCGGGCACTGCAACCGGCGGCTCGTCGAGGCGGCGAAGGCGCAGTTGGAGCGGGTGACGCTGACGTCGCGGGCGTTCCATCACGACCGGTTCGCCGCGTTCTGCGAGGAACTCGCCGAGCTGTGCGGTATGGAGATGGTGCTGCCGATGAACACCGGTGCCGAGGCGGTGGAGACGGCGGTGAAGACGGCCCGGAAGTGGGGGTACCGGGTCAAGGGCGTGCCGTCGGAGATGGCGAAGATCGTGGTCGCCGGCAACAACTTCCACGGGCGTACGACGACGGTCATCAGCTTCTCCACGGACCCGGAGGCGCGGGCGGACTTCGGGCCGTACACGCCGGGCTTCGAGATCGTGCCGTACGGGGATCTGACGGCGATGCGCTCCGCACTGACCGAGAACACGGTGGCGGTGTTGCTGGAGCCGATCCAGGGCGAGGCGGGGGTGCTGGTGCCGCCGGCCGGTTATCTGCCGGGGGTGCGGGAGCTGACGCGGGAGCGGAACGTGCTGTTCGTGGCGGACGAGATCCAGTCGGGGCTGGGGCGGACGGGGCGGACGTTCGCGTGCGAGCACGAGGGCGTGGTGCCGGACGTGTATGTGCTGGGGAAGGCGCTCGGCGGCGGGATCGTGCCGGTATCGGCGGTGGTGTCGAGCGCGGCGGTGCTCGGGGTGTTCCGGGCCGGGGAGCACGGGTCGACGTTCGGCGGGAATCCGCTGGCCTGTGCGGTGGCGCTGGAGGTGATCGCGATGCTGCGGACAGGCGAGTACCAGGCGCGGGCGGCGGAGCTCGGCGAGCGGCTGCACCGGGAGTTGGGAGCGCTGGCCGGGACGGGGCGGCTGACGGGAGTGCGCGGGCGTGGGCTGTGGGCGGGCGTCGACATCGAGCCGTCGTACGGCACGGGACGGGAGGTCTCCGAGAGGCTGATGGACCTGGGGGTGCTGGTGAAGGACACGCACGGGGCGACGATCCGGATCGCGCCGCCCCTCGTGATCGGAGAGGAGGATCTGGACTGGGGGCTGGCCCAGCTGCGTGCGGTACTGGGGCTGTAGGGATTCCGCGGACTGCAGGGGTTTCTCAGAGGATCACGTGCGGCAGGAAGCGGGCGTACTCGTCGGTGACCAGGCCGGAGGACTCGCGGATGCCGAGGCCCGCGGACTCGTTCTCCACGACCCAGGCGCCGAGGACGACCCGGTTGCCGTCGAAGTCGGGAAGGGGGGCCAATTCCTGGTAGCAGCAGGCTTCTTGGCGTACCACCGGTACCGGGTCGGCGCCGGGCTCGTGGACCGTCACTCCTGCGCCCTCCCGGCCGAGCAGAGGCTTGGCGACGTAGCCGGTCGTCGTCGCCAGCTCGCGGGGACCGTCCAGGTAGGCGGGGAGGAGGTTCGCGTGGCCTGGAAACAGCTCCCAGAGGATCGCCAGCAGGGCCTTGTTGCTGAGCAGCATCTTCCAGGCCGGTTCGATCCACAGGGTGCTGCCCGTGCCGCCGCCGTTGTCGAGGGTGCCGAGGACGTGGTCGGCGAAGCGGTCGGTGGTGAGCCATTCCCAGGGATAGAGCTTGAAGCAGCTGCGGATGAAGCGGAGTTGGTTGTCGACGAAACGGCCGGAGAGGAGGTCCCAGCCGATCTCCTCCATGGAGATCCAGTCGGTGTCGAGGCCGGCCTGGTCCGCGGTCTCCTTGAGGTAGGCGACCGTCATGAGGTCCTCGCCGAGTTCGTCGGCCGAGGAGTGGGCGAAGTACAGAGGGCTGCCGGGCGGGAGGAGGGCGGCCTGGTTCTTCCAGGCGGCGACGAGGCGTTCGTGGAGGGAGTTCCACTGGTCGGCGCCGGGGAAGCGCTCCTCCATCCAGAACCACTGCGGGGAGGCGGCCTCGACGAGTGAAGTGGGGGTGTCGGCGTTGTACTCCAGGAGTTTCGCCGGGCCCGTGCCGTCGTGGCGGAGGTCGAAACGGCCGTAGACGGAGGGTAGTTCGGCGCGGCGGCGCCAGGCCTCGGCGACCGACTCGGCCACGCGGGGGTCGGTGATGCCGAGGTCGGCGAAGCGGTCGGTGGCGACGATGTGCTCGGCTGCCGTCAGGCACATCCGGTGGAGTTCCTCGACGACCTCCTCCAGGGCCTCGACCTCGGGGAGGGTGAAGGAGTAGTAGGCGCTCTCGTCCCAGTAGGGGCGCAGGGAGTCGTCGGGATAGCGGGTGAGCGGGTAGATGAGCCCCTGCTCCTCGACGGTCTGCTGCCAGCCGGGGCGGGGCTCGATGGTGTGGCGTTTCATGGGAGGGGTTCCTGAGGGCGGGGTTCCGGAGGGGTGGGTCGGTCAGCCGCCGGAGCTGCCCTTGCCGACGCCTCCGCTGTCCCCGCTGCCGCCGCTGCCGAAGCCGCCCCGGTCGACGCCGCCGCTGCCGCCGCTACTGCCACTGCTGCTGCCGCTACTGCTCGAACTGCCCGACCTCTTGCCGGACTTGGTGAAGGAGCCGCCCTTGACCCAGCCGCTCTTCTTCTTGCCGCCGTAGTAGTAGGCGCCGTCGACGGTGGTGACGGACTTGCAGTTCTTGTCGCCGACGACCTGGTAGCCCTTGCCGGCGGTGTAGCTGTCGCGGTCGACGCAGCGCTTGTCCGGGTCCGAGGAGCAGGCCGTCAGGGCGGCGGCGAGCAGGCCCACGCCGCCGAGTGCGACCGTGCCCGAGCGGAGTTGTCGGCGTGCGTCTGCCATGTTCTTGTCTCCCCGTTGGTCGGGCCTTCGGCCCGGTGTGCGTGTTCCGGCGGACAGCCTAGAGATCGGTAAGAACAGGCGTGCGGGCGGCCCGTCCGTCATGACCTTTCCCTACAGTCGCTTTGTGTTCTTTGGAATGGTGTGCGCCCTTGGTGCCGCGGTCTGCTTCGGCACGGCGACGGTCTTGCAGGCGATGGCGGCGCGGGCGGCGGACACCGGCGGGGGCGGCGAGGCGGCGCTGCTGCTGCGGGCGGTCCGGCAGTGGCGGTACCTGGCCGGGCTGGCGCTGGACGGGCTGGGGTTCCTGTTGCAGGTCGCCGCGCTGAGGTCGGTCCCGATCTACGCGGTCGGCGCGGCGCTGGCGTCGAGTCTCGCGGTGACGGCGGTGGTCGCGGCGCGGCTGCTGCGCGTGCGGCTGAGCGGGAGCGAACGGGGCGCGGTGGGGGTCGTGTGTGCCGGGCTGGCGCTGCTCGGGGTCGCGTCGGGGACGGAAGGGGACCGGGGCGGATCGTCGGCGCTGAAGTACGCGATGCTCGCCACCGCCGTGGCCGTGCTGCTGCTCGGACTGGGCGGCGGGCGACTGCCGGAGCGGGCGCGGGCGTCGGTGCTCGGGCTGGGGGCCGGGTTCGGGTTCGGGGTGGTGGAGGTGGCCGTACGGCTGATCGACTCGCTCGCGCCCTCGGGGCTGCTCGCGAATCCGGCGACGTACGCGCTGCTGCTGGGCGGCGGTGCCGCGTTCCTGTCGCTGACCTCGGCCTTGCAGCGCGGCTCGGTGACCACGGCCACCGCGGCGATGGTGATCGGGGAGACGGTCGGGCCGGCGGCGGTGGGTGTGGTGTGGCTGGGGGACCGTACGCGGGAAGGGCTGGCCTGGGTGGCGGTGCTGGGGTTTGTCGTGGCTGTGGCCGGTGCGTTGGCGCTGGCGCGGTTCGGGGAGGTGGCCCAGGACACGCCGCCCCGGGAGACCTCGCTGCGGCAGCCCCCGCCCCTGGCCAACCCGGGGATTTCCCCAGGTCCTTCCCGGAGGCCAGGTCCCTGACGGGATCCCTAACGTTCAGCTGTACGGCCGGAAAGCCGGCCAGGACAAACAGGGGGTAGTAGTCATGGGACCGAACGACGCTCAGATCGTCCGGGTGTTCAGCCGCGGGCTCAAGGGAGCCATCGCGGACATCACTCTGAACCCGAACAGCGAGGGCGAGGTCGTGCTGGAGGCCGAGGCCGGGGAGGCACTGCACGACACCGGCGGGGACTACCTCGTCACGCTCGTCGTGCGCGACCTCAGCGACGGCACCGCCATTCCCGCGCAGGTGCCGAACGCACCGAAGCCCGGCGAGGTGAAGGGTCGCTTCAGGGGCACCAACTGGGTGGACCTCCCGGCCAGTTTCGGGTTCGTGCTGAGCAGCGCCGACCTCAAGAAGCACCGGGGCCACCTGGCCCAGGCATACGGATCGGTGGTGTACGGCAACGACAAACCCGGCGCGACCATCGCCGTCAGCCAGCCGTTCCAGATCCTTCCGTAGGCGCGCCGACGCGGGCGACGAGCTCCACCCGGGACCGAATGCCCAGCTTCGCGTAGGCATGGCTCAGGTGGTACTCGACGGTCTTCGCGCTGAGGACCAGCTCGCGGGCGATCTGGCGGTTGGTCAGCCCGGTCGCCGCGAGTTGGGCCACGGCGTGCTCCTGCGGCGTCAGCCGTTCCCGCGCCCACGGGAGAGCCGCGGGGGCGGGGGCACCGTCGGGAGCGGCCCCGCAGGCGGTCAGCTCCCGGTCGCAGTGTCGCAGGAAGGGGACGGCACCCAGCTCCGCGAAGCGGGCCCGGGCCGCCCGCAGGTGTTCCACGGCCGGGGTGCGGCGGCCCCGTGCGGCGCAGGAAGGAGCCGAAGTCGAGCTCGACACGGGCGTGTTCGAAGGGCAGGCCGACGCGGGCGGCGCGGTCGAGGGCCTCGGCGAAGGCGTCCCGGGCGGGTTTCGGCTCGCGACGGGCCGCGTACAGGGTGCCGCGCACCCGGCAGAGGGCCGCCAGTGTGGACGCGCGCGAGGGGCCCACGGCCCGCCGCTCCAGCGCGGTCAGCACCTCCTCGGCCTCGTCGAGCCGGCCGGCCGCCACCAGGGCGTCGGCCAGCAGGTCCCGCCAGGCGACGACGGAGGGTATCGCGGTGAAGTCCGGGTGCTCGTGGGCGAGGAGAGCCCGGAGCAGGCCGACGGCCGCCGAGTGCTCGCCGCGGACGAAGGCCAGGAAGGCGCAGCCGAAGGTCACGTAGATCTCGACTATCGCGGACTCCTGGATGACCGGGTTGGCGCGCGCGATCCGCAGGTGCTCCTCGGCACGCTCGTACTCGCCCCGGGCCGCGAGCGGAAGCGCGGCCTCGGCGTGCACCAGGGGGGCGATCCACCGCTGGCCGAGGTCCGCGGCGACCGAGGACGCCGTCTCCCAGTGCGTCATGGCCAAGTCCCAGGATCCGCAGAGGAATTCGGTCTTCGCCAGGATGGCCAGGGCGATCACCCGCAGGGGCACGGGCCCCTGGCGGACGAGTTCCACAGCCCGCTCCAGGTCGTGGCGTGCCTGTGTCGTGCGGTCCGTGTACACGTACAACGCGGCCCGGCCCATGAGGAGTTCGATGTCCTGAGGCCCCACCAGCGGGGCCTCGGGCAGCGCTTCGGCCAGCCGGAACCCCTCCTCGAAGGCCCCCAGCTGCGCGAGCGCGGCGAGGTGGATGTAGCGCAGGGTCCCTCCGGAGCGCGCCCGGCCGCCGTCCTGCCGGGCCCGCTCGGCCCACTGGCACGCCTGTGACGCGCGACCGCTCATCATGTGGACGATCACGCACTGTTCCGCGATCCGCGCCTCGAGTCCGGGGTCCGCCCCGGGCGTGCGCAGCCGCCATGCCTCATCCAGCAGCGCCCGTGCCTCGGTGATGCGTCCGGCGAGCAGCGCGAGATGGCCCCGGGCGCAGCACCGTACGGCCTCGTCGGTCGCCTCCGGGAGTGCGGCCGCGACACCGGCGGCCTCCTCCTCCCTGCCGTCGAACAGATAGGCCTCGACGGCCTCGCAGTCCAGCCGGCCCCGCTCCCGGGCCCGGGTCGACAGCCGGGCCGCGTACCGCAGGAGGGGTGCGGCCTCCACCCAGCGGCCGACGGCGCCACGCCGCCGGGCGCAGTCGGCGAGTTCGGCGGCCAGCCGGTCGTCGGGGCCGTGGGCGGCGAGGGCCCGGTGGTGCAGCCGCGTGAACTCGCCCTCCTCGGCCGCGGCGGCCCTGGTGTGCAGCTCCGTTCGGCGCACCGGGCCGAGCCCGTGGTAGACGGCCGCGCGGACCAGGGGGTGCGTGAACGCGATGCCCGTCACCGTGGCGTGCGGGGTCTCCTGGAGCAGGCCGTGGGCCAAGGTCTCGCCCAGGGCGGCCAGCGGCTCGGCGACCTCGCCCAGGTCGGCGGCCCGGGCCAGGGTGCAGCGCATGCCGAGCACGGCCGCGGCCTGCACGAGGTCCCTTGCGGGCGGGCCGCAGCGGGCGAGCCGGTCCAGGACGAAGCGGGTGTACGACTGCGGGGCGGGCAGCGTGGCCGCGGCGGACCGGAGCGCGGCCGCGGGCACCTCCTCGAGCAGGGCCCGGCAGTGCAGCGGGTTGCCCTGGGTGTGGGTGTGCAGGCGCCGGGCCGCGTCCGCCGGCAGCGGCTCGGTCAGGAACCGGGCGCTGAGTCCGACGAGGTCGGCTGCCGCGAGCCCGGCCAGGCGCAGCCGTACGGCGGTGTCGTCGGTGAGGATCCGGCGCAGCCCGCCGGGTATCCGCCGGTCGTCGAGGTCACGCAGGGTGAGCAGGCACAGGACGTGGTCGGCGCGCAGTCGGCGCAGGGCGAAGGTGAGGGCGCGCAGGGAGGGCGTGTCCGCCCAGTGTGTGTCGTCCACGACCAGCACGACGGGCTCGTCGTGCTGTAACTCGCCCAAGGATTCGAGGAGTTCGGCCCCGGCGGTGAGAGGGTCGGTGAGCACGGCCCGGCCGAGGAGCCGGCTCAGCACGCCGTACGGCAGGTCCGCCTCGTTCTCCTCGCCGGCCGCCGTGAGCACGTGCCCCCGGGCGGTGTCGGTGACGAAGCGCCGGACGAGCGCCGTCTTGCCGATGCCGGCGGGCCCTTCGAGGACGACCAGCCGGGGCCGCCCCGCGGACGCCTCCCCGTACAGCCGGCGCAGCTCGGCGAGTTCGCTCGTGCGTCCGAGGAACGCCGCCCCGTTGCCGCGTCCCTCGGGCATGGCAGCGTGCATGGCAGCCCCTCCCCCGAGGCCACGGCCAGCGGTGCATCCCGGGGACATCCCTGAGGAGTCACCGGAGGTGGTGCCGGGGGCCGTGTCCGTACGTTGGCTCGAGTCCAGCATCCATGCAGACGACGGGGGAATACGGTGAAAGCCGAGGAATTACGACAACAGGGCAGGGTTTCTGCGGCGCTCGCGGCAGCACGGGGCCCGGTCGGCGCCCTGTCGGCGGAGATGTTGGTGGCACGGGCGCACACTCTGTGGGACATGGAGCACACGGACGCCGCCGCTGAGCTGGCGTCCGAGGCCGTGAAGCGGGATCCGGCGCTGCCCGCCGCACGCGCGATGCGGGGTCTGGCCCAGTTGGAAGCGGGAGACCTCGGGGCGGCTTGGGACGAGGCCGAGTACGCGCAGAAGCTGGCCCCGGACGAGCCGCTGACGTACATCCTGCTGGCCGAACTCCAGGGGGAGCACGGACAGTACGAGGAGGCGGTCGCCCTGCTCTCGGAAGCCGTCCGCCGTCAACCGTTCGCTGCGGACCTGCGGCTCGCCCGGGCCGCCCAGCTGTCGCAGCTGGACCGCGAGGAGGAGGGCCTGAAAGACGTGGAGATCGTGCTCACCCGGTTCCCCCAGCATGTACTGGCCCTGGCCTTCCGGGCCGTACTGCTCGCTTCGACGGACCGGACGGACCAGGCCCTCGACAGCGCCAGGTCGGCCGTGCGACTGGCCCCGAAATGCGCGGGGTCGCTGGTGGTCGAGGGGATGGTGCACTTCATGCGGGACGAGGACCACAAGGCCCGCCGGGTGCTCGACCGCGCGGTGCGGGCCGCGCCCGGCAACCCCAAGGTCGCCGGCGTGCGGGCCCTCGCCGAGATCCGGTCCGATCCGCGGGCGGCCCTGGCCCTGCTGCCCGACGGCCCGCTGTCCTGCCGCCCCTCCGTCCGCACGGACCTCCGCTACTTCCAGGCCGTGAGCCACTTCCACCTCGACGCGCTGGACGAGTCCCGGCGGCTGCTCGACTCCGCACTGGCGTCGCAGCCGTGGCACGTGGCCTCCCTCGACCTGCGCTGCTGGCTGCTGCTGGTGGCGGACGACGAGGAGGGGGCGCTGCGTGACGCACAGGCCGTGCTGCTGCGGCACCCCGACGAGTTCCGGGCACGATCGGTGCGCGGGGTCGTGCATCTGCGCCACGAGCGCTGGGGTGCGGCGCTGGAGGACGCGTCGGTGGCGCTGGAGAAGAACCCGCAGGACATGCTGTCCCTGTGGGCGCACGGCATGGCCTGTGCCATGACCGGCGCCGCCGAGCGCGCCCTGGGCGATCTGAACCGCTTGGCCGCCCTCGACGCGAGCAGCGAGCTGACTCGGCAGCTCGCCACGCTGCTCGCGACCTCCCGGCCGGAGGCCGGCCAGACCGACTGGGGCAAACGGGTCTGGGAGGTACTGCAGAAGGTGAGCGCGGTCGCCGGCATCTTGGGCATCCTCACCGGAGCGGGCGGGGGCGGCGGGTCGTCGGCCTAGGGGCCCGGTGGATCAAGTGGCTGCAAGGCGCCCCCTAGGGCAACACCCCGCACAACGCCCCCAGCGCCCCCGCCCACGCATGGTCCGGCGGTGTCCCGTACCCCACCACCAGCGCGTCCAGCTGCTCGGCGGCGGCCGACTCGTGGCGGAAGAAGGACAGGCCGTGGACGGCCAGGCCCTGCCAGTTGGCGGCCTGGACGACCGACTGTTCGGTGCCCGCGGGGAGGGTCAGGACGGCGTGGAGGCCGGCGGCGATGCCGGTCACGTGGATGTCGGGGGCCTCGGTCGCGACGGCGTCGACCAGGGCGTCCCGGCGGCGCCGGTAGCGGAGGCGGGCGGCGCGTACGTGGCGGTCGTGGGCGCCGGAGGCGATGAACTCGGCCAGGGTCAGCTGGTCGAGGACGCCGCAGGTGTCGATGCCGCCCTTCGCCGAGACCGCCGCCTCCGCGAGGTCCGGCGGCAGCACCATCCAGGCCAGCCGCAGGCCGGGGGCGAGGGACTTGCTCGCCGTGCCGAGGTAGACCACGTGGTCCGGGTCGAGGCCCTGGAGGGCGCCGACCGGCTGGCGGTCGTAGCGGAACTCGCCGTCGTAGTCGTCCTCCAGGACCAGCCCGCCGGTGCGCCGCGCCCAGTCCAGGACGACCGCCCGCCGGTCCCGGTGCAGGGGGACGCCCATGGGGAACTGGTGGGCGGGGGTGAGCAGTACCGCCCCTTCGTCGGTCAAGTGCGAGGGGTCGGTGCCCAGTTCGTCGAAGGGGAGGGGTGAGGTGCGCAGGCCCGCCGTCCTCAGCTGGTCCTCGTGGACCTTCAGTCCGTACGACTCGACCGCGACCGTGCGTACTCCGCGCGCCCGCAGCACCGTGCCCAGCACCTTCAGGCCGTGGACGAAGCCGGCGACCACGAGGATCCGGTCGGGGTCCGTGCGGACGCCCCGGGAGCGGGCGAGGTAGCCGGCGAGGGCGGTGCGCAGTTCGACCCGGCCGCGGGGGTCGCCGTAGCCGAGGGCGTCGTTCGGGGCGGCGGAGAAGGCCCGGCGGGCGGCCTTGAGCCACTCGGCGCGGGGGAAGGAGGCGAGGTCGGGGGTGCCGGCGCGGAGGTCGTACCTGGGCCGGTGGCGCTCCCTGCGGGGTGGGGCCGCGTGGACCGGAGAGGCGATCGCTCTCCCCCACTGCCTTGAAGGCGTGGGAGGTGCCCCCATGGCGACCCTCGTGCCCGAGCCCTGGCGGGCGGTCAGCCAGCCCTCGGCGACCAGGTCGGCGTAGGCGTCGGCGACCGTGTTGCGGGCGATGCCCAGGTCGACGGCGAGTGCGCGGGAGGATGGCAGCCGGGTGCCGGGGGCGAGTCGGCCGGACTGTACGGCTTCGCGCAGGGCGTCGGTGAGGCCGCGGCGGACGCCCGGGCCGGTCGGTTCGAGGTGGAGGTCGATGCCCAGAGTGGCCCACGGTTTCGCCATGGAAATGGACCATACCCCTGGGCTGCCTCCCTCCTAGGGTCGATGTCATGACCAACGAGACCACCCAGACCACAACCTTGGAGTACGCCCCCGAACACACCCCCCGCCTGCGCTGGACCGAGCACGTCCCCGAGGTCTACAAGGCGATGGTCCGGCTGGACGCCGCCGCCCGTAAGGGCCTCGACCCGAAGCTGCTGGAGCTGGTGAAGATCCGCGCCTCGCAGCTCAACCGCTGCGCGCTCTGCATCGACATGCACAGCAAGGACGCGCTCGCCGGGGGCGAGAGCGTCGAGCGGATCGTCCAGCTCAGCGCGTGGGAGGAGTCGGAGCACTTCTACACCGAGAAGGAGCTCGCGGCGCTCGCGCTCACGGAGGCGGTGACCGTCCTGACGGACGGGTTCGTGCCGGACGCGGTGTACGAGCAGGCTGCCAAGCACTTCGAGGAGGCCGAGCTGGCCCAGCTGATCGCCGCGATCACGGTGATCAACGCGTGGAACAGGTTCGGAGTGACCTGCCGCCTGGTACCGGGGCACTACGAGCCGGGGCAGCACAAGTGAGCCGTACGACGCAGGTCGAGACCTTCCGGAGGCTCCACCACGGCCGGACCCCCGACCGCCCCCTCGTCCTCCCCGGCCCTTGGGACGCGGCCAGTGCGCGGGCCCTGGAAGAGGCCGGGTTCCCGGCGCTCGCCACGCCCAGCGCCGGGGTCGCCGCCTCCCTCGGCTACGAGGACGGGGCGACCCCGGCGGACGAGATGTTCGCGGCGGTCGCGCGGATCGTACGGGCCGTGGACGTACCGGTGTCCGCCGACATCGAGGACGGGTACGGGCTCGCGCCGAAGGAGCTGGTGGAACGGCTGCTGGAGGCGGGCGCCGTGGGCTGCAACCTCGAGGACTCCACCGGTGGCGCCCTCAAGGACCCGCACGGGCACGCCGACTGGCTCGCCCAGGTGCGGTACGCCGCCGGGGACTCGCTCTTCGTCAACGCCCGCGTCGACACCTTCGTCAGAGGCGTCACCGATCCCGAACAGGCCATCCATCGCGCCGCGTTGTACGTCGCAGCAGGCGCCGACTGCGTCTATCCGATCGGCGCCCCGACGACCGTACTGCCGTTGCTGCGGTCCGGGATCGAGGGACCGGTCAACGTGTTCGCGAAGGTGGGCGAGGGCCCCTCGCCCACCGAACTCGGTGAACTCGGGGCCACTCGCGTCACGTTCGGGCCGGGGCTGCAACGCCGGGCCACCACCGCCCTGCGGGAGATCACCGCAGAGCTGAAGTGAGCATCAGGACAGCCACGCCTTCCACGTCGACGCGTGGCTGTCCACCCACTTCTTCGCCGCCTCCTCCGGCGACAGCTTCTGGTCGGCGATCATCAGGGAGACCTCGTTCTGGTCCTCGGTCGTCCACTTGAACTTCTTCAGGAAGGCCGCCGCTTCACCGCCGGACCGGGCGAAGTCCGTGTTGAGGTACTTCTGCAGCGGGGTGTGCGGATAGGCGCAGGCCACCTTCTCCGGGTCCGCGTCGCAGCCCTCCTTGTACGCCGGCAGCTTCACCTCGGTCATCGGGACCTTCTTGAAGAGCCACTGCGGGGTGTACCAGTAGGTGAGGAAGGGCTTCTTCTCCTTGGCGAACTGCTGCATCTGCGTGATCTGGGCGGCCTCCGAACCGGCGAAGACGACCTGGTAGTCGAGCTTCAGGTTCTTCACCAGCGCCTTGTCGTTGGTGACGTAGGAGGGTGAGCCGTCCATGAGCTGGCCCTTGGCGCCGCTCTCCGGCGTGCGCATCTGCGAGGCGTACTTGTCGAGGTTCTTCCAGTTCGTGACGTCCGGGTGCTGCTTGGCGAAGTACGTCGGGACGTACCAGCCGATGTGCCCGGTCACGCCGAGGTCGCCGCCCCGCGTGATCGTCTTCTTGTCCTGGACGTACCGCTGTTCCTCCTCGGGGTGGCCCCAGTCCTCCAGGATCGCGTCGACGCGGCCCTGGCCGAGCGCGTCCCAGGCCGGCACCTCGTCGACCTGGACGGTGTCGACGCGGTAGCCGAGCTTGTGCTCGAGGAGGTACTGGGCCACGGCGACGTTCGCCTGCGCTCCCACCCAGGACTGGGTGGACAGGGTCACCGTCTTCGCGCCCTGCGCGTTGGCGAAGGGCGAGGCCTGCTTGGTCATGTCGGCGGCGCCGCAGCCGGTCACGGTCAGCAGCAGAAGAGAGCCCACTACGGCAGTCGTACGAAGTCGCATGTCACGCTCCCTTCTTGGTGCGGCGTTCGGTCGGCTGGGTCACCCGGTCGAGCATCAGGCCGAGGCAGACGATCGCCGCGCCGGCCACCAGACCGGTCGCGAGGTCGCCCTGGGCGAGGCCGAAGACGACGTCGTAGCCGAGGGCGCCGCCGCCGACCAGGCCGCCGATGATGACGACGGCGAGGACCAGGACCACGCCCTGGTTGACGGCGAGCAGCAGGGCGGGCCGGGCGAGCGGGAGTTGGACCTGCCGGATCTGCTGGCCGCTGGTCGCGCCGAGCGAACGGGCGGACTCCAGGGAGGCCTGGTCGACCTGGCGCAGGCCCTGGGTGGTGATGCGGACGACGGCGGGCAGCGCGTAGACGACCGCCGCGGCGACAGCGGGTGCGCGTCCGACGCCGAACAGCGCGACGACCGGGATCAGGTACACGAACTGCGGCATGGTCTGGAAGACGTCCAGGACGGGCCGCAGCATCCGCTCGACGCGGTCGCTGCGGGCGGCCGCGATACCGATGGCGAAACCCAGCACGAGGGTGACGGCGACCGCCGCGAGGACCTGCGAGAGCGTGTCCAGCGAGGGCTGCCACACGCCGAGTACGCCGATCGCGGCCATGGCGAGGACCGCGGTGAGCGCGGTCTGCCAGGTGCCGATCAGCCAGGCGAGGGCGGCCACGATGAGCAGGACCGACCACCAGGGCAGCCCCTGCAGACCGTCCCGGACCGGGTCGAGGACCCAGGTGGTGAAGTGGCCTGCCCATTCGGCGGTGCCGCCGACGATGGGGACGCCGGAGTAGAGGTGGTCCGTCATCCAGCCGACGGCCCGGTTGACCGGCTCGGCGATGTCCAGCGTCCAGGCGTCGGGCCAGTCGAGACGGCCCAGGAGACGTCCGGCCACCGCGACGGCCACGGCGGCGAGAAGCGCGTACGCCCATCCCGCGCGGCCCGACCCCTCGGTACCGTCGCCCGCCGCGCCGGTGACGCGGTCCAGTACGACGGCCAGGAGCACGATCGGGATACCGGCGGCCAGCGCCGCGCCCACGTCGACCGAGGCCAGCGCCTGGTAGACGCGGTCACCGAGGCCGCCCGCGCCGATCACCGACGCGATGACCGCCATGGACAGCGCCATCATGATCGTCTGGTTGAGGCCGAGGAGGAGTTCCTTGCGGGCCAGCGGGATACGCGCGGTCAGCAGGCGTTGCCGGGCGGTGGATCCCAGCGACTCGACCGCCTCCAGCACCTCCTTGTCGGCGCCGCGCAGGCCGAGCGAGGTGAGGCGGGCCATGGGCGGGGCGGCGTAGACGACCGTGGCGAGGACGGCCGCGGGGACGCCGATACCGAAGACGAGGACCACCGGGAGCAGGTAGGCGAAGGCGGGCAGGACCTGCATGGTGTCCAGGATCGGGCGCAGGATCCGGTCCATCCGGTCCGACAGCCCGGCGGCGAGCCCCAGCAGGGCGCCCACGACGACCGACGCCAGCACCGCCACGACCATCAGCGCGAGCGTCTGCATGGTCGGCACCCACATGCCGAGCAGGCCGCAGGCGAGGAAGGCGGCGGCGGTGCCCAGGGCCAGCTTCACTCCGGCGACCCGCCAGGCGACGAGCCCGGCGAAGGCGGTGACGCCGGCCCACCCGGCGGCGAGAAGCACCAGGTACACAGCCCGTACGGAGAGCACGACCGCGTTGCTGACGTAGCCGAAGAAGTACAGGAACAGCGGGTGGCTGTCGCGGTTGTCGATGATCCAGTCGCTGGTCTTCGTCAGCGGCTCGGTGAGGTCGACGGTGAGAGCGCTCGGCCAACTGCCGCTGGCCCAGCGGGCGTTCGCCAGGGGAACGAGAATCGCCGCAGCGACGGCGAGCAGCAGGAGCTTGTGGACGGCCCGGTGCCTGAGGAGGCCGGGGAGGGCGATCCGGGGGGCGGGTGCGGTGACCGTTGCCATCAGACCGCCTCCTTGCGGAGCTCCGTTCCGGCTACGACATCCAGGAGCCGTTCGTGATCGACGACCCCCAGACACCGGCCGTCCTCCACGACACACGCGGGCTTGCGGCTGCGGGAGACGACCTTGATCGCCTCGGCGACCACCGCGTCGGCGGCGATCGCACCCGGGTGCTCCGGGCCCTCACAGTCCCCGGCGCGCATGGCGGTGCGGACCGTCATGACCTGCTCGCGCGGGACGTCACGGACGAACTCGCGGACGTAGTCGTCGGCGGGCGAGCCCACGATCTCCTCCGGCGTGCCCAGTTGCACCACGCGGCCGTCGCGCATCAGCGCGATGCGGTCGCCCAGCTTCAGGGCCTCGCTGAGGTCGTGCGTGATGAAGACCATGGTGCGGCCCTCCTCGCGGTGCAGCCGGACGACCTCCTCCTGCATGTCGCGCCGGATCAGCGGGTCGAGCGCACTGAACGGCTCGTCGAAGAGCAGGACTTCGGGGTCGACGGCGAGCGCCCGGGCCAGCCCGACGCGCTGCTGCTGGCCGCCGGACAGCTGGCCGGGCCTGCGCTGCTCCATGCCTTCCAGGCCGACCTTCTCGACGACCTTCTTGGCCCGCTCGCGGCGCTCGGCCTTGCCCATGCCCTGGATCTCCAGGCCGTAGGCCACGTTGTCGAGGACCGTGCGGTGCGGGAGCAGGCCGAAGTGCTGGAAGACCATCGCGGCGCGGTGGCGGCGCAGTTCGCGCAGCCGGGACTTGTCCATGGCGCGGACGTCCTCGCCGTCGATGACGATCGTGCCGGCGGTCGGTTCGATCAGCCGGGTCAGACAGCGCACCAGCGTGGACTTGCCGGAGCCGGACAGGCCCATGACGACGAAGACCTCACCCTTGCGCACGTCGAAGGAGACGTCCTGGACGGCGGCGGTGCAGCCGGTGCGGGCACGCAGCTCGGCGGGCGGGAGGGCGGCCAGATCGGGGTCGGCGGGGACGCTGTCGGCCTTGGGGCCGAAGACCTTCCACAGGCCCTCGACGGAGAACACGGGAGTCGTGGTCTCGGTAGGAGTCGCAGTAGTGGTCGTACTCATCACGCACCACCTCCAAGGAGGTCGACGGCCCGTTCCCCGACCATCAACACCCCGATCATCGGGTTCACGGCCGGCATGGTCGGGAAGACGGACGCGTCGGCGATGCGGATGCCGTCCAGTCCGCGGATCCTCAACTCGGGGTCGACGACGGCCGACCGGTCGTCGGCGGCGCCCATCCGGCAGGTCCCGGCCGGGTGGTACACGGTGTGCGCGACCTTGCGGGCGTACTCGCCCAGCTCCTCGTCCCCCGTGACGTGCGGTCCGGGGGCCACCTCGCGCCTGAGCCAGCCGGCGAGCGGCTCGGCCTTGGCGATCTCGCGGGCGATCTTGATGCCGTCGACGAGGGTGCGGCCGTCGTAGTCGTCCTCGTCGGTGAAGTAGCGGAAGTCGAGGGCCGGCTTGACCGAGGGGTCGGCGCTGGTCAGGAACAGCCGGCCGCGGCTCTTGGGCTTGGGGATGTTCGGGGTCATCGAGACGCCGTACGGCGGGCGTTCGTAGCCCAGGCGCTCCGGATTGTCCGTGAACGGGATCTGGTAGAAGTGGAACATCAGGTCCGGGCCCGCGTGTTCGGGGTCCCGGCGCACGAACAGGCCCGCGTCGGAGTCCATCGCGGAGTTCTCCGGGATGGGGCCGTTGGTCTCCCAGACGATCACCGACTCGGGGTGGTCGAGCAGGTTCTCGCCGACGCCGGGCAGGTCGTGCACGACGGGGATGCCGAGCGCCTCCAGGTCGGCCTTCGGGCCGATGCCGGAGTGCAGCAGCAGACGGGGCGAGTCGACGGCGCCCGCGCACAGCAGGACCTCGCCCCGCGCCTGTACGAGGATCTCCTCGCCGTCCTTCGTGCGGACGTGCACGCCCTCGGCGCGGGTGCCGTTCAGCTCCAGCTTGTACGCCCAGGTCTCCAGCATGATGTGGAGGTTGGGCCGCTCATCCATCACCGGGTGCAGGTACGCCACCGACGCCGAGGAGCGCTTGTTGTTCTCGGGGTGGTAGGCGAGGTCGAAGAAGCCGACGCCGTCGTCGAACGGCTTCTTGTTGAAGCCCTCGACGCGGGGAACGTCGAGCGCCTTCTGCGCGGCGTCGACGAAGTCGCGGGCGATGGCGTTCCGGTCCTTCTCGTCGACCGGGACGATGTTGTTCTTCAGCCGCGCGAAATACGCCTCCATCGGCACCGCGCCCCAGCCCTTGGCGCCGGCCGCCTCCCACTCGTCCCAGTCGGACGGCAGCGGCTTGAAGGCGATCAAGGTGTTGTGGGAGGAACACCCGCCGAGGACGCGGGCGCGGCTGTGCCGGATGTGGGAGTTACCGCGCGGCTGCTCGGTGGTCGGGTAGTCGTAGTCGAGCTCGCCGCCGAGCAGACCCATCCAGCGGCGCAGGGTCAGGACGTCGTCTCTGCCGACGTCACTGGGGCCGCCCTCGATGACGGCGACGGTGACGTCGGGGTTCTCGGTGAGGCGCGAGGCGATGACGGATCCTGCGGTGCCGCCGCCGATCACGACGTAGTCGTAGACATGGCTGTTCTCGGACATGGGGGGTACTCCAGGGGCTTGCGAGGGAGCGGGGAGAGCAGGGGGGGTTGGGGGGAGCCGGGCGGGGCGTGGGAATCGGAGCGGCAGGTCAGCCGGCGAACCAGCGGACGGGCTTCGGCGCGAGGTTCTGGTAGACGTGCTTGGTCTCGCGGTACTCGGCGAGGCCGGCGGGGCCGAGCTCGCGGCCCGTCCCGCTCTTGCCGAAGCCGCCCCACTCCGCCTGGGGGAGGTAGGGGTGGAAGTCGTTGATCCAGACCGTGCCGTGGCGCAGCCGGCCCGCGACCCTGCGGGCCCGGCCCGCGTCGGCGGTCCAGACACCGCCCGCGAGGCCGTACTCGGTGTCGTTGGCGAGGGCGACCGCCTCGTCCTCGGTGCGGAAGGTCTCGACGGTGAGCACGGGTCCGAAGACCTCCTCCCGTACGACCCTCATCTCGCGGTGGCAGTGGTCGAGGACGGTCGGCTCGTAGAAGTAGCCGGCGGCGGGGCGTTCGGCCGACGGCGCGGGCCGCTTGCCGCCGGAGCGCAGCACCGCGCCCTCGGCGAGCGCGGATTCGACGTACGACTCCACCTTGGCGCGCTGCTGCTCGGAGACGAGCGGGCCGCACTCGACGCCGTCCTCGGTGCCGCGGCCGAGGCGGATACGGTCCGCCCTGCGGGCGAGTTCGGCGACGAAGCGGTCCCGGACCGACTCCTCGACGATGAGGCGGGCGCCCGCCGAGCAGACCTGGCCGCTGTGGATGAAGGCCGCGTTGAGGGCCTGGTCGACGGCGGTGTCGAAGGCCTCCTCGGTGGCGCAGGCGTCGGCGAAGACGACGTTGGGGTTCTTGCCGCCGAGTTCGAGGGCGACCTTCTTGACGCCCGGGGCGGCGGCCTGGGCCACCTTCGTGCCGCTGACCAGGCCGCCGGTGAAGGAGACCAGGTCGACGTCGGGGTGCTCGGCGAGGCGGGCGCCGACCGAGTGGCCGGGGCCGGTGACGATGTTGGCGACGCCGGCGGGGAGTCCGGCCTCGGTGAGGAGGTCGATGAGGGCGACCGTCGTCAGCGGGGTGATCTCGCTCGGCTTGACCACGAAGGTGTTGCCGGCCGCGAGCGCCGGGGCGATCTTCCAACTGGCCTGGAGCAGCGGGTAGTTCCAGGGCGTGATCAGCGCGCACACACCGAGGGGCTCGTGCACGACCACGCTGTGGATGTCGGGCGAGCCCGCGTCGACCACCCGGCCGGGGGACTCAGCGGCGACGAGGTCGGCGAAGTAACGGAAGGCGTCCGCGACACAGTCGATGTCGACGCGGCCCTCCTCGATGGTCTTGCCCGCGTCACGGCTCTCCAGCAGGCCGAGCTCTTCGCGGTCGCGTATCAGGAGATCGGCGACGCGGCGCAGCAGTGCGGCGCGTTCGGCGGCGGGGGTGCGCGGCCAGTCGCCGTGGTCGAAGGCCCGCCGGGCGGCCGCGACCGCCAGGTCGGTGTCCTTCTCGTCGCCCTCCGCGATCAGGGCGAAC
Source organism: Streptomyces sp. a15 (assembly GCF_059026085.1). NCBI lineage: Bacteria > Bacillati > Actinomycetota > Actinomycetes > Kitasatosporales > Streptomycetaceae > Streptomyces > Streptomyces sp. A15. Next base: position 510,607 of record NZ_JBWLKM010000001.1, read on the forward strand.
GGCAGGGCGTCCGCGGGGTCGATGATCTCGCGCGTGGCGCCGGAGACGGCTTCGAGCCACTCCCCGTCCGCGTGGATGGTCTTCCGCGCCTGGAGTTCTGGTGTGTCCGCCATGATCGGTTTTGCCTTCCGTTCCTGTTCAGTGCCCCTGTGTCACAGTCGTGTCACTCACCGGGACCGTTAGCGCATGCCCGAACCCCTCGATTGCATGCGCAATCCATGGCCGAAAGTGCGCCGCATCACTGAGCATGCGCCCAAATGGGGCGAACCGTACGCTGAGGGGTGTGCGGGTGCTGCGCACCACGGAGTCAGGCATGGCGTCGAAAGCGTTGATCTGCGCGGCGGCGATAGGCGTCGTACGGAGCGTGCTCGCGTGAGCAGCACCAGCACGCCGAGCACGAGCCACGCCCGCCAGGACTCACTCACGTAGACGACCCCCGTGAGGCCGGGAAACCGTCCGGGCGCTCGGACAGCGCCTCACCCGGGCCGTCGATGACGTAGCCACCTCCGAATCCTTTGACTAAAGTCAAAGAACATGGAGCCAGGAAACACGGAGCCGGTGTCGACGGACCACGTGACGGCCTTCCGCCGCTTCAACCGCGACTTCACGCGCCGCATCGGCGCCCTCGACGACCACTACCTCGGCCAGAACCGCCCCCTCGGCGAGGCCCGCCTCCTCTTCGAGATCGGGGACAGAGTCTCCCTGCGCGAGCTGAGGAACCGGCTCGGTCTTGACGCCGGGTATCTGAGCCGGATGGCGAAGGCGCTGGAGGCGCAGGGAATGGTCCGGATCACCGTCCACCCCCACGACAACCGGCTGCGGATGATCGAGCTCACCCCGGCCGGGCGCGTCGAGCTCAAGGAGCAGAACCGGCGGGCCAACGCGCTCGCGGCCGGGATGCTGGAGCGGCTGAGCCCCTCCCAACAGGAGCAGCTGACGGACGCGATGGCCACCGCACAGCGGCTGCTGCGGCTGGCGGGGGTCATCGTCCGGCTCGTCGATGGTCACTCACCGGACGCCCGGGCCTGCCTGGACGCCTACGCCGCCGACATCGACGAGCGGTTCCCGGAGGGGTTCGACACGTCCGCTCTCGTACGGCCGGAGGAGGTGTCCGGCGACGCGGGCGCGTTCTTCGTCGCGTACGAGGAGGACCGCCCGGTGGGCTGCGGTGCGCTACGGCGTCTGGAACCCGGCGTCGGCGAGATCCGCCACGTCTGGGTCCACCCGGAGGCCCGCCGCCTCGGCCTCGCCCGCCGTCTGCTCGACGCGCTCGAACAGGAGGCTGCCGCACGGGAGTTGACGGTCGTACGACTCGACACGCACGCCGCGCTCACCGAGGCGCAGGCGATGTACCGGGCCTGCGGATACACGGAGATCCCCCGGTACGACGACAACGTCTACGCCGCCCTCTGGTTCGAGAAGCGGCTACCGGGCGGCGCGCCCCGCTGACCGCTCCGCCGGCAACCCCCTTACGCAGCCGCCCGCTTACGGCGAACACGCCCCATCGAGGCAGAAGGATTCGACCGCCGTCCGAAGGACGTCCCGTGTCCGGGGCCAGTCGTCGGCAGGCCCGGAGGACAGGATGGCGTACAGCTCATCCTCATCGGCATGGATGACGCGCTCCAGGATGCGCAGTTCCGTGCCCCATGTCTCGCTGCGGTACGAGTAGTCCAGCTCGGCGGCCTCGCCCCGCTCGTCGGGAACCGCCTCCCGGCTGTTGCGCCGGTAGCCGGGCGACCGCTCCAGGTCCTTCTCGGCCGCCGCGAGCGTGCTCAGCGGGGTGGCGTTCCGCTCGGTCACTTTGAAGACCTGGACGAAGTGAGGTCCGCCGCCCGCTTCCTCGTAGAAGTAGATCGTGACGCTCTCGTTCTGGCCCAGCTCGTTCTTGTTCTGGCCCAGATCGGTCCGCACCTGCCAGTCCTCCGGTACGACGATGTCGAACTCCCCGTCCGATGCGGTCCGGTAGCCCGGCGGAGGGCCGCTCGGCGAAGGGGACGGGGAGGTCTCCTGAGCCGTCTCCGCGGACTCCGACGGCGAGGCGCCGCCGGTCGTGGGCCCGGTTGACACCGTGGGCCGGGCGTCGTCCCGGCGGGTGCCGTCGTCGTCGCGGCCCCACGCGAACCAGCCGCCGATTCCCGCCCCGGCACCGATCAGCGCGGCGGCCGTCAGCGCGGCGACCACCCTCCTCGCCGGCAGGCGCGGATCTCCGCGGAAGCCGGGACCGGGTCGGGAAGCGGTGACGGAGCCGGGACTGGAAACGGAGTCGGGATCGAGACCGGAGCCGGAGACGGCACCCTGCGCGGGCGTCGGTGCGAACTCGGGCCCGGGCGGAGGCGGCGGGGTGAACGGACCCGGCGGAGCACCGGTGTCCCAGCGCTGCGTCTCGGGGTTCCAGCGCACCTCTTCCTCGCCGGCCACGCTCAGCTCCCCGTCAGCGCGCCGACCGCCTGGGCGACCGCGGCGGCCGAGGCCAGCAGACCGGTCAGCGCGCCCGCGTCCGCGAGGGCCTGCCGGATCCGGACGAGCCGACCCCCTGCGGCCCGGCCCGACTCCTCGATCTCGGCCTGAGCTCCGGCAAGCTCCGCGTCCAGGGCCGCTGTCTGTTCACTGCCGACCAACCGGCCGAGATCGGCGCGGAGTTCGAGAACGGCCCGCAGCAGCTCCTCCTGCGCGGGGTCGCGTCCCGGCGCGGCGGAGCCCGGTCGGTTGATCACGCTGTTGCCGTCGCCGATCGCGAACGCCCCCTGGACGTTGCTGATGTGGATGCCGCCACTCTCGGCGCTCCGCTCGTCAGCCATTCCCATCCGCTCCCGCCGTATGCGACGCACTCGGCACCTTGTTGGTGATGACGTTGTTGTCTCCGACGGCGAACGCCCCCTGCACGTTCTCGATCAGGGTGCTGCCGCCGCTCACGTTGACGATCTTCTGGGCGAACTCGTCCGTCCGGTAGCCCGCTTCCTTCAACACCTGCCGCACGCCCTGCGCGACCCGGTCCTGGATCGACTTCAGATAGCGACTGACGTCCATGTCCTGGAAGAGCGAGGCCGTGTCCCCCGACCCCAGCTCGCGGACCGAGCGCGCGGGCCCGTCGGGCAACGCCGAGCCGTAGCCCGCGGTGAGGACCCGCCAGGACAGGACGATGCCGCGGCCCAGCGTCACGAAGGCCATGACCACCGAACGAGGCATGCCTGCCAGGGCCAGGACCGCCTGGCCCAGCGGAGTGTTGTGCCGGTACTGGTGCGCTGTCCGGTCCGCGTTCTCGAAGTCGGCGCGCACGGGCAGCAGGACGTGCGGGGCGATCTCCAGCATCAGCATGCCGCCCTGCGTGTGCACGCGGACGAAGACCGTCGTGACGACCTCCTCCTCCCAGCCGCCCACCCGGGCCCGCAGGAAGTGCCGCCGGGACTCGCCTCCCTCCTCGACCGACTCGGTGCGGTGCACGAGGAACGCGTCCGGGTCGTACGGCGCCAGGTCCCGGCGCGGCAGCCCGGTGACCGGCAGGAACACGCACTCGTCGATCTCCAGGCGGCGCAGCCGGTCCCGGACCGCGTCCCCGGCCTGCGGCGAGGGGTTCCGCAGCTGTGCGAGCAGCTCATGGATCTTGTCGAGGATCACCCGGTTGTTGACCGGACGCGGCGGCTCGGAGCGGTCCGGGTCCGCCCTCAGCTCGACGGCGAGGGTCCAGGTGTCATGCGCCTGCCCGGCACCGCAGAAGGGACGCGCCGCGTGGTACATCATCAGCGACGAGTGCTGCTCGGCGCGGATGCGCTGCCGAAGCCGCTGGAAGCGCCGCCCGGCGAACTGCTCGGCCGGGTCGGCGGTCATGTCGCCGAACCGCGTCGGGTGCAGCTCCTCCGCCAGCATCCGGGCGAACTGGTGGCGCTGCCCCGCGACACACCCCACCACCAGCAACTGGAACAGCAACGCTGCCCAGGCGCGCAGCGACTCGGTCGTGATGCCGGCCGACGCGTTCACCGGCCCGGCAAAGGCATCGGGCAGAAGGAAGCCGATGATCTTGGCGAGCTCGCCGCCCGCGGCGAAGGCCACCTGCACGATCAGGAGCAGAGCGGAGAGCAGCCAGAGCCACCCCCACAGGCGCACCCACCAGGCGGACCATCGCCGATACCACGGGGGATGCTCCTGTGGACCGCGGATCCAGGAGGCCGCGGTGAGCAGCAGCCAGGGCATCAGGAAAGCGACCAGCAGGCCTTGGGAAGCCACCAGACCCACCACCCACAACCCGAGGATCCCGCCCGCCCAGCAGAGTTCGATCCGGCGGGCCCGCAGGGCATGGGCCAGGACGCGCGCCGCGTCATAACCGAGCGAAGGGGCGGCGATGCGCTCCTCGTGGACGTACAACTCCTCGATGACCGCGTCACGGTACGCCGCGTCGAGGTAGGTGCCCGCGCACAGCAGCCGGGTCGCCTCGCTCGCGCCGGGCCGTACGACGGGCCCGTCCGGCGCACCGGTGTGCGGCTGCTGCGGTAACTGGGACGTCTGTGTCAACGCTGTTCCTCCGGGACTCCAACCACCGTGCGTCACAAGCCGATTGCCGTGCGCGACAGCAGAGCATAGGGGACGGAGACCGGCACTGGTGACGGTTAGTCGCCATCTGTGCACCGGTCCCCCACATACGCCACAGGAACCCCTCGGAAACGCCGCAGGCCCCGGCCGGGAAACCCGGACCGGGGCCTGCGCCCGATGGTGGCCGATCGGCTCAGATGAGGCCGAGACCGCGGACCGCGTCGCGCTCCTCCGCCAGCTCCTGCACCGAGGCGTCGATGCGGGCGCGGGAGAACTCGTTGATGTCCAGGCCCTGGACGATCTCGTACTTGCCGTCCTTGGTGGTGACCGGGAAGGAGGAGATCAGGCCCTCCGGGACGCCGTAGGAGCCGTCCGACGGGATGCCCATGGAGGTCCAGTCGCCCTCGGCGGTGCCGTTGACCCAGGTGTGCACGTGGTCGATGGCAGCGTTGGCGGCGGAGGCCGCGGAGGACGCGCCACGGGCCTCGATGATCGCGGCGCCGCGCTTGGCGACGGTCGGGATGAAGTCCTCGGCCAGCCACTTCTCGTCGCTGACGACCTCGGCGGCGTTCTTGCCGCCGACCGTGGCGTGGAAGATGTCGGGGTACTGGGTGGCGGAGTGGTTGCCCCAGATGGTCAGGCGCCTGATGTCGGCGACCGTCGAGCCCGTCTTCTTCGCGAGCTGGGTCAGCGCGCGGTTGTGGTCCAGGCGGGTCATCGCGGTGAAGCGCTCGGCCGGTACGTCCGGGGCGGCGGCCTGGGCGATCAGCGCGTTGGTGTTGGCCGGGTTGCCGACGACGAGGACCTTGATGTCGTCCGCGGCGTTGTCGTTGATGGCCTTGCCCTGCGGCTTGAAGATGCCGCCGTTGGCCTCCAGGAGGTCACCGCGCTCCATGCCCTTGGTGCGCGGGCGGGCGCCCACGAGGAGGGCGACGTTGGCGCCGGCGAAGGCGACGTTCGGGTCGTCCGTGATGTCGATGCCCTGCAGGAGGGGGAACGCGCAGTCGTCCAGCTCCATGGCGGTGCCCTCGGCGGCCTTCAGCGCGGGGGTGATCTCCAGGAGGCGCAGCTTGACCGGCACGTCCGCGCCGAGCAGCTGGCCGGAGGCGATGCGGAAGAGCAGGGCGTAACCGATCTGGCCGGCCGCGCCGGTGACGGTGACGTTCACGGGAGTGCGGGTCATGGCGTTCTCCGTATGACAGCTGGCGGTGGGGCGTCCCTGCCCCGGACGTTTGATCGATCTCTTGGCGTCAAGAGAGATCCAGCGGTCAGGCTATCGCGCATCCGGGATGCCGGACGTCCCGGGTTGTGTGGCCCAGCCCACAACGCCCGCCCGCAGAGGCCCGCCCACAGAGCCCCGCCCCTCCGGATGCCCGGTCTCACGAACCCCCACAAGCGCGTGCCACAAAAAGAGGCGGCCGCCTGTCCGGGAGAGGGGGGACGAAGGCGGCCGCCGTTCGGGGGTACCGATTGCCGGACTCCCGTGGGGGTAACGTTCGCGTGCCCGCGATTCAGGTGGGCATGCGCGTCTCCCCCGGATTCTTTTCCGTTACTTCGTGCAGCCCTCCTGGCCCGAGGCCAGCGTCACGCAGGCCTCCGCCTCTCCCGCGTCCTTCACCGCCACCATCGGCGTGTACGCGATCGTGTCCCCGGCCACCGTGATGTTCCCGGTCTGCTCGGCCTTCCCCACGGTCACCCGCACCTCGTCGCCCTGCTCGGCCTGCGTGATGCGCCCCCATGCCGCGCCGCAGGTCTCGCTGTAGCGGACCTCGACGACGGTCGCGGCGACGGTCGTCGTCTTGGCGGTGGTCACGAGGTCGCCGCTGCACCCCATGCTCTCCGCGTCCTTGCCGGTGCAGGAGTCACCGCTGCACTTCACCCCGGCCGGCAGGTCGGGGTTCGTACTGGCCGACGGCGACGCCGAGGCGGCGGCGTCCTCCTTCTTGCCGCCGTCCCCGCCCTGGGTGAGGAAGTAGGCGGCCACGACCACCACGAGCACGCCGAAGACGCCCGCGAGGAACATCGTCAGCCGCCGCTTGCCGCCCGACCCGCCGGAGGACCCGCCGCCCGGACGGGGACCCTGCGGGGGTTCGCCGTACGGGGTCGAAGGCGCCGGAGTCCGCACGGGACCGTCGGCCGAAGCCGAAGCCGAAGCCGAAGCCGATGCGGAGGCCGGAGACCCCGCACTGGCACCGGACCCCCGACCGCCGGTCGGCGCCGGCCGCTGGTACCCCGACAGCCCCCACGAGTTGCCGCCCGAGGCGCCACTCGAAGAAGCACCCGAGGAGCCCCCTGAAGACCCGCCGGACGAACCGCCCGAGGCACCACTCGAAGGGAGTACCTCCCGTACGTCGCCCGCCGAGTCCCGCGCCTGCGGTGCCGTCGGCTGCGGCGGCACCGACGGGACCACACCGGCCGGTCCGGCGATTCCGGGCGTGGCGGTGGCGCTGCCGCTCTTGCGGGCCGTCCTGCTGCTGCCCTTGACGTCCGCCGCGGGCGCGCCGAACTCGCCCAGTGCGGCACGCGCCTGGGAGATCCGGATGGCCTCCATGGTCATGTCGTGGCGCATCTCCGAGCGGCTCCAGGCGCGCTCGGCGAGCTCCCACATGGTCGTCAGATGAATGGGATTGGTGCCGGTGACCTCGGCCAGGGCGACGATCGCGCCCTTGGGCGCGAGCAGTCGGCCGTTGAGATAACGCTCCCAGGACGTCTTGCTGTAGCCCGTGCGGTCGGCCACCGCTGCGACGCTCAGACCGCTGCGGTCCACGAGCCGCCGTACTTGGCTCGCGAACTCTCTGACCTGCGGATCGAGCTCGTCGGGCAAGTCCTTCCAACGAGGCATTGCTACCCCCCTCTTCCCCCGGGTTGTGCTGGTTGTTCCCCGCTTTTCCCCATGCGTGGTGCCCTCTGCCGAGTCCCCGTTGTGGCTACCCACAGGGATGCGCCCAGTCAGGATCTCAGTTCCCGGGGTGGGGGCGCACGGATGCATCGTGGCCGCGGGCATGCACCGTTGCACGCCCACCGGTCAGAGGTCCAGTACGCCGACGGCAGAAGGAGACACGCTAGCGCCCATGTCGAACGACTTCGGGTCAAATCCGCGAACGTCTCAATACATCGACACGAGTGTCACACACCGGAAATACCGCCTGTCACGCAAGTGTTCGGCTCACCCAAACGCAACGGTCCCGACGACGCCGATCAGCAGCGTCACAAGGAGCAGCAGCACGGCCGACAGCAGCAGCCGTCCGCTCCGCCCGCGACCGCTCTGCTCGGGGGGCGCGTCCCACCACGGCAGGGTGGGATCGTCCTCGTACTCGCCGCCCCCGCCGTGCTCGTCGCTCCCCCTGCCGCCCGCGTCGCTCCCGGCGGACGGGGCCGGCACCGTCGCGGGGCGGGGCCACGCCTGGACCGCCAGTTCCCAGCGCACGCCGAAGCGCTCGGCGTCCGTGCCGCCGAGGCCCGCGATCCGGCACAGCGCGGCGACGGCCTGCCGGGGCGGGGGCTGGGTGGCGTTGAGATAGCGGTGCCAGGAGGACTTGCTGTAGGCGGTCCGGGCGCCGAGGGCGACCAGACTGAGTCCCGTGCGGTCCTTCAGGAGCCGCAGCTGTTCCACGAAGTGCCGCACCTCCGGCGGCAGATCGTCCGGCAACGGCTGCCAGCCGCCCATCGGCCACCTCCCCTTGGGACCCCTGGGGCCCTCTTGGGACCTCGCTTCTGAGCGAGTGACGACGTCAGAGGGCTGATCGGTTCCCGCGACGGGCGCGACTGTGGCACAGCGCGGACACCGTGCCGGAACGGTCACCTCCGTGCCACAGCGCACTGACAGCCATTGAACAGGCGGTTCACCGTGCAGGAGTCTGGTGCCCGGCGGCGGCCCGTCCTTGCTCGGGGGAGGGGACGGGCCGCAGCCGTACGAAACCGGTCAACTGCTGAACCGGGTCAACTGCTGAACCCGGTCAGCTGCTGACCGTGAAGTGCAGCGTGTCCTTCAGGAACGGGATCACCAGCCAGGGATTCGGCTGCACCATCATCGCCAGCAGGACGATCACGAGTCCGAGCCCGCCGTACGTGACGATGTCGGTGAAGCGGGAGCGCACCGCGAGCATGCCGACGTCCGGCAGCAGCCAGCGCAGCACACCGCCGCCGAGCAGGGCGACGCCGAGCAGGAGAATGCCGACGCGGAACAGGTCCAAGGCGGTCAGCAACAGTCCGAGCCCGGCCATCGCCAGGACGGCGAGGACCGGCCACTGCCGGGCGGGTGCCGGGGCGTCGCTCGGTGCGGCCCGGCCGCCGCCCTCGGGGCGCGCGGTGTCCCGCGTGAACAGCGGGAAGCGACGGGTCGCCCGGCGCGGCTTCCCCTCGGCGTCGGGAGCGCTGACGGGGTCCCGCACCTCGATCTCGTCGGTGCCGTCGACGGTCCCGGCGTCCTCTGCCTTCCCGGACGTGCCTGCCTTGCCGGACCTGCCGTCAGCCGACACTGCGCTCCGCCGCCTCGACCACGTTGACGAGCAGCTGGGCCCGGGTCATGGGGCCGACGCCGCCCGGGTTCGGGGAGATGAAGCCGGCCACCTCGGCGACGTCCGGGTGGACGTCGCCCACGATCTTGCCCTCGGCGCTGCGGGAGACACCGACGTCGAGGACGGCGGCGCCCGGCTTCACGTCCTCGGCGCGGATCAGGTGGGCGGAACCGGCGGCGGCGACGATGATGTCGGCGCGCTTCAAGTGCGAGGCGAGATCACGCGTCCCCGTGTGGCACTGGGTCACCGTCGCGTTCTCGCTGCGCCGGGTCAGCAGCAGCGGCATCGGCCGGCCGATGGTCACGCCCCGGCCGACGACGACGACCTCGGCGCCCTTGATCTCGACGCCGTAGCGGCGCAGCAGGGTCAGCACGCCGTTCGGGGTGCAGGGCAGCGGGGCCGGCTCGTTCAGGACGAGGCGGCCGAGGTTCATCGGGTGCAGGCCGTCGGCGTCCTTGTCCGGGTCCATGAGCTCCAGGATCCGGTTCTCGTCGATGCCCTTGGGGAGCGGCAGCTGGACGATGTAGCCGGTGCAGGCCGGGTCCTCGTTCAGTTCGCGGACGACCGCCTCGATCTCCTCCTGCGTCGCCGTGGCCGGCAGTTGGCGCTGGATGGAGGCGAAGCCCACCTGGGCGCAGTCGCGGTGCTTGCCGGCGACGTACTTCTGGCTGCCGGGGTCCTCCCCGACGAGGATCGTGCCGAGGCCGGGCGTGACGCCCTTCTCCTTCAGCGCCGCCACGCGGGCGGTCAGATCGGACTTGATCGCGGCTGCGGTGGCCTTGCCATCGAGAATCTGGGCGGTCATACCCCCATCCTCGCGGATGACCCGGTCCCGGTTCCAATCCGGGGGCCACCGGACAGCACGGCGCCCGTCCGCCGCAACCCGCCCATGATCAGCTGTGTTGCACTTGCACAACACATACCGAATGCGGCTGGACAACGACTCGCCTCTCCTAGAACCATGTGGGGCGCAGTCTCGCGGTTGATGTTCGGGGGGAGAACCGCTCAGATCATGACGTTCCTCCGCACAGTCCGCAGTGTCCCCAGTTTGCGCAACGGAGGAATCCCGCCATGAGTTTCGGCTCGCCCAACAACCCCTATGGTCAGCCGCAGAACCCCCAGAACCCCCAGCAGCCGCCGCAGCAGCCGGGTTACGGCTATCCCCAGCAGGGCGGCCAGCAGCAGCCCTACGGCTACCCGCAGCAGGCCCCGCAGGGCGTCCCGCCGCAGCAGGGCTACGGCTACCCGCAGGCGCCGCAGGCCCCGGCCGGTTACGGCTACCCGCAGCAGCCGGGTTACGGCATGCCGCCGTCGTACGCGAACTGGGGACAGCGGTTCCTCGGCACCCTGGTGGATGGCCTCGTCCTCATGGTCCCGTACATCCTCGTCGCCATCGACATCAGCGCGCAGACCGGCATCCTGTCGATCATCGGCGTCCTCGGCCTCTTCGGCATCGCGATCTGGATGCTGATCCAGGAGGGCCGCACCGGCCAGACGATCGGCAAGAAGGCGCTGGGCATCCGCCTGGTGCGGGAGAGCGACGGACAGCCTCTCGGCGTCGGCATGGCCTTCGTGCGCCGGCTCGCGCACTTCCTGGACAGCCTGGCGTGCTACCTCGGCTGGCTGTGGCCGGCCTGGGACGCCAAGCGTCAGACGTTCGCCGACAAGGTCTGCTCGTCCATCGTGATCCGCTCGAATTGAGCACGGATTCACCACAACTGACGGCGGATCGCTACGGCGCCTTCTCGCCAACCTTTCCCAGGGGCCGTGTCACGTCGTGACACGGCCCCTGGGCGTCGCCCACCCTGACTCGTAGACACGCGGGGACGGGGAGACGCACCGTGTACAGCATCATCGTGGTACCTCCGCCGACCACGGAGGACGAGCCGGACCGCACGCAGCTGCGGCTGGCGCCCGGCGAACGGCTGGCCTTCGGCCGCGCCGCGGGCGACAACGACCTGATCGTTCCGCACGACGGGGTGTCCCGCAGGGCGGGTGCGATCACCGCGCAGAGCACCTTCTGGCTGCTGAGCAACCTCAGCGCCCACCAGACGTACGTCGTGGAGAACCCGGAGGGCGCGGGCGAGCACATCAAGGTCGGGCCGGGCCGGCTGGACGCGCCGGTGCCGTTCGAGTTCTCGCGGATCGTGCTGCCGGCCGCGGGCGACCTGCTCGCCTTCGACGTCTGGGCGCCGCGCCACGACCATCTGCGCGCCGAGGCCGGACTCGACGGCGACACCACCGCGCCCGCCTTCTCCGTCGACCGCACCAAGCGCTACTTCTCGGTGCTGGCCGCCCTGTGCGAACCGCGGCTGCGCGGCGAACCGCACGCCGCGCTGCCCACGGTCGACCAGGTCGCGGACCGGCTGCGCCCCAACTGGCCGGCCGCGTCCCGCACCTCCGTCCAGTGGAACATCGACTACCTGGCCGTGAAGCTGCGCCTCAAGCCCGGCCCGGAGACGGCGGACACGGGTCCGCGCCTCAACGGCAAGAAGGAGTCGCTGGTCTCGCTGGCGCTCCGCTTCGACCTGGTCCGGGAGGAAGACCTGGTCGTCCTCGCGGCCCCGGCCGCCCGGGAGGCACGGTGACCGAGCCCTACGCCGTGCAGGTCCCCCGCGGGTACCGGCTCGGCGTCTGGGAGGTGCGCGAGCCGATCGCGACGGGGGCGTTCGGGAGCGTGTACGAGGCGCGTCGCACGGACGGCGGCGAGGAACTGCCGAGGACGGCGGCCCTGAAGTTCCTGCCCACCGGCACCGGCACCCCCCGCCAGCTCGCGCACCTGCGGGAACTGATCGACCGGGAAGTGGAGTTGCACCGCAGACTCAGGCGTCCGCGGCTGATCCGGATGTACGACACCCTCGTCGTCGACGACCCCGACCGGCCCCGTCTCGACGGCGCCACCGTCCTCGTACTGGAGAAGGCGGAAGGCTCCCTGTCCGCCCTGCTCGCCTCCTCCCCCCGCCCGCCCGCGGGTCCCGCCCTGCTCGCGCAGATCTGCGAGGGGCTGCACCAACTGCACCGGGCGGGCTGGGTGCACGGTGATCTCAAACCCGCCAACGTCCTGTTGATGAAGGACGGTTCGGCCCGGCTCGCCGACTTCAACATGGCCGCGGAGCTGGAGGGCACCCACGCCTACACGCCCGCCTTCTCCACCCCGGACTACACCCCGCCGGAGCTCCTGTGGTCGGAGATCGGCGAACGGGGCCGCAGGATCCGCCCGTCGGCCGACGTCTGGGCGTTCGGTGTGCTCGCACACCTGCTGCTCACCGACTCCTTCCCGCTGCCCGGCGGAACCCCGACGGCCCGCCGTGACGCGGCCGCCGCCTACGCGCGCGGCACCGACGAGCTGCGGCTGTCGCCCGAACTGCCGGACGGCTGGCGGGAGATCGTCCGGCAGTGCCTGACCCGCACGCACGAGGACCGCATCGCCACCGACGACCTGCTGAGGCGGGTCGAGGCGGCCGCGGGCACCGGCCGCTCGCCCCGGCTGCCCCGGGCCCTGCTCCCCCGCCGCCGCTCCCGCCGTACGACGGTCCTGGCCGCCACGGCCGCCACCGCGGCGGTCGCGGTCCTCGGCTACGGCATCAGCAGCTGGGCCGGCTCCGGCGCGGACGGCAAGGGCACGGCCGGCGCCGGGACCGAGAAGGTCACGCCCGCCACCTACGGCGCCTCCGAACTCCGTACCGACAAGGGCGTCCCGGTGGCCTACCGCCGGCTGATCGTCGACTCGGCCCACGACTGCGTCCAGCCGGAGGTCACGCCCGCGCTGATCGCCGCGCTGCTGAAGGCGGAGAGCAACTTCGACGCCGACCTGTCCGACCCCACCGCGGGCGAGGAGGGCGAGTACGGCATCGCCCGCTGGACCCCGAGCCTGCTGCGCTGGTACATCCGCGCGGACGGCGTCCCCGCGACCGAGACGCCACGGCCTCCCCTCACCCCCGCCGAGTCCATCCCGGCCGTGGGCCGCTACCTCTGCTTCATGGAACCGCGCCTGGAACAGACCGGGTTGTCCGGCGACCGCCGGGTGCTGCTGGCGGCCGCCTACCGGACCTCGACCAAGGTCGTGAACGCCGCGGGTGGCGTTCCCCCGAAGTACCGTGCCTACGCCACCCGCGTCGCCCACTACCTCAAGGAGTACACGCCGCCGGGGAAGACGTGACCCTGGGAGTTCTGAGGTACCGCGGCCGGCACGGTCGCCCGCACACTCCCCAAAACCTTCACCAGACGCGCCGTATCAGGGTCAATGCTTCGTGCTCTCTCAGGAACGTCCCTTAGTCTCCCCTTAGTTGGACTGGGGGAGGGTGGCCCTCATGGATCGGGCGAGGGGACGAATCCATGTACAGCGTCATCGTCGTGCCGCCGGCCGGCACGAGACCGGACGGTCAGATCAGGATCGCCACGGGTGAGCAGCTCACCTTCGGCAGGGCCGCGAAGGGCGGCGGCCTCACCATCGGGCACGAGGGAGTGCCGCGGGTCGCCGGCGAGATCACCGCACACCGCACCTTCTGGCTGCTGAGCAACCTCAGCGCGGACCAGACCTACGTGGTGGAGAACCCGGAGGGCGCGGGCGAGCACATCAAGGTCGGGCCGGGCCGCCTGGACGCGCCCGTGCCGTTCGAGTTCGCGCGCGTGGTCCTGCCCGCCGCGGGCGACCTGCTCACCTTCGACGTCTGGGCACCGCGCCACACCTTCCGCAGCGTCGACCGCCACGCGCTCTCCGGGGCCGTCACCGCACCGGCGTTCACTCTCGACCGCACCAAGCGGTACTTCGCGGTCCTGACCGCGCTGTGCGAACCCCGCCTGCGCGGCGACCTGCACGTTCCGCTGCCGGCGGTCGACCAGCTGGTGGAACGCCTACGCCCGGTGTGGCCGGCGGTCAGCCGCTCCGCCGTCTACTGGAACATCGACTACCTGGCCCTCAAGCTGCGCCTGCGGCCCGGCCCCGACACGGCCGAGCCCGGCCGGCGCGTCAACGGCAAGAAGGAGTCCCTCGTCTCCCTCGCCCTCCGCTTCGACCTGGTGCGCGAGGACGACCTGGTGGTGCTGGCCCCCGCTCCGAGCGGGGTGGGCCGGTGACCGGGCAGTCGTACGCCGTCACCGTGCCGAAGGGGTACCGGATCGGCCCCTGGGAGATACGCGAACCTCTCGCGTCCGGGGCCTTCGCCACCGTCTACGCGGCCAGACGCGTCGGCGACGCACTGCCGGACCTCCCCCGCCGGGCCGCCCTGAAGTTCCTGCCCACCGGCACCCGGACCCCGCGCCAGCTGCACCACCTGCGGGAACTGGCCGACCGCGAGGTGGAGTTGCTACGTCGGCTGCGCGCACCCCACCTGATCCGCATGTACGACACCCTGACGGTCGACGACGCCGAGCACCCGGAACTCGACGGCGCCACGGTTCTCGTACTGGAGCAGGCCGAGGGCTCCCTGGACGCCGTACTGGACCACACCCCGAAGCCGGAGGCGGGGCCCGCCCTGCTCGCCCAGATCTGCGAGGGCCTGCACCAACTGCACCACGCGGGCTGGGTGCACGGGGACCTGAAGCCGGCCAACGTCCTACTGATGGCGGACGGTTCGGTACGGCTCGCCGACTTCAACCTGGCGGCGGAGCTGGAGGGCACGCATGCGTACGCACCTGCTTTCGCCACCCCGGACTACGCACCACCGGAACTCCTCTGGCCCGAAATGGACGAGCGGGGCACCCGGGTCCGTCCCTCCACCGACATCTGGGCCTTCGGCGTCCTCGCCCACGTCGTCCTGACAGGAACGTTCCCGCTGCCGGGCGCCACGACGGAGGCCCGCTGCGACGCCGCGACGCGGTACGCACGCGGCACGGAGGAGCTCCGGCTGTCCCCCGAACTCCCGCCCGTCTGGCGGGAGATCATCGCCGACTGTCTGGCGCGTACCCACGAGGAGCGCGCCGCGCACAGCACGGCCACACTCCTGCATCGCGTGCAGCGAGCCGCGGACGTGGCACGTTCGGCACGCCTGCCGCGGTTGCGGCCTCGCGCGTGGCGCCGGCATCGGGTGCTGGCGGCGGCGCTCGCGACCGTGCTGCTGGCTTCGGCGGGAACGGCGACCGCGGGATACGTGTACGTCCACGGGGCCGACGCGCCCATGTACGCGACCCTGGCGAGGGAGGCCCGCTTCCCCACCGGACCGGACGGCGAGATGGTCTACGGCTACCACCGCTGCCCCGAGGACAGCCTCTGCTTCTTCAGCGAGCACAACGGCAACGGCGAGATGTGCAGTTGGCGGGGCGACGACCCGGACTGGCAGTCGGGCGGGAAGACCTGCGGGTGGGCCGCCGAGCGGCCGGTCCGGTCGATCGTCAACAACATCTCGGAGCAGCGGGAGCGTCACGACGTGGCGTACTACCGCGGCACCGACTTCAGCCCGGCCGGCTACGACCGCCGCCGGGAAGCCCAGCGGACCGGCTGCACCAAGGTGAACGGCATGGGCAACCTGGCGGGCACCTACGCGCCGCGGTCGCACGAACTGGTCGACACGTGTGAGTCCGAGCCGCTGCTGGGGACACTGCTGTCGTTGTTCTGGTGAGCCCTCCCGAACCCCGTTGCTTCACGCGGAGGTCCGGCCGTCGCCGCCGGACCTCCGCGCGGCGGCGGCCCGGAGCAGGGACGCCCCCGCGGGGGTCAGGGTGTGCAGCACGGTCGGGCCGCGCCGCTGGGTGGTGATGAGTCCGGCGTCGCGCAGTGCGGTGGCGTGCCGGCTGGCCGAGGACGCGCTCACCCCTGCCGCACGGGCGATCTCACCGGTCGTGGCGCCGACGACGACGGCGCTCAGGGCGGCGGCCCGGGCACGCCCGAGCAGGGCGGTCAGAGACGCGGCGGGCGAACCGCCCTCGTCGGCCCCGGCCGGTTCGTGGACCAGCGGATAGACCAGCACCGGCGGCAGGGTGGGGTCGGCGAAGGTGATCGGACGCTCCAGGAGGAAGTACGACGGCACGAGGAGCATGCCGCGGCCGTCCAGCCGTAAGTCCCGGTCCACGGAGGGGTGGTAGTCGACGTGCAGAACGGGCCGTTCCCAGCGCATCGAGGGGCCGAGCCCCGCGAGCATGCCCTCGACACCGCCGTCCATGAGCCCGCGGCAGCGGGCCGCGCGCTCGGCTTCGACGCGGGCGTGGATCCGTTCCCCGTACGGGGCGATGGCGGCGTCGTGATAGGCGCGCAGCACCCGCACCAACTCCCTGCGGGCCGGCAACTCGGCCAGCCGCGAGGCCCACGGGGGCGCTCCGACGACCCGGTCGAGGATGGCGACTTCCTCGCGGACCCGGCGGGACGGTGTCGCCAGGATGGCATCCAGCCCGGCGTCGAGCCCGCCGGCAGCCTGGAAGGGCGTCAGGAAGTCCGGAAAGTAGGCGGCCCTCGGAAAGAGCGGCAGCAACACACTCCGCACCGCACGCTCCAGTCCCCGCTCCCGCAACCGCCCGCGGGTGGTGCGGTACCACTCCGCGTACGCCGAGCGGCCCTGCCGGGTCTGCAGGCGGTGCAGGCTGACGGCGATGTCCCAGAGCGGATCCGGCGCGGGACACAACCGGGTGCGGGCAAGGTCGGTTTCGCTGAAGTGGACGCGGAGCATCTCGTTCTCCCCCGTTGAACTCAGCTTTTGCGTTCAGCCGCAACAGGATGGCCGGGCGCGGCGCCTGTGGGCAACAGTTGGCGCACCGGGCATGGCGCGTATGCGCCACGCCGCCTGAAGGGTTTCGGGTCCTGCCGTTCTCCGCCTCCGCCGCTGTGGCCGCAGGCACCACCCGGAGAACGGCGGGGTCCGCCGACCCGGAGGAAGAGGCTGTACGGGGGTTTCACCCCGGAGCGCGGGGCCGGCTGGATCGGCGGGGATGACAGTGCTGCTGGAATGGGGCATCTTCTGCGGAGTGTTCGGCGTCCTGACCGCCCTGGTCTTCGCCGACCGGTCGCAACGCGAGCGGCGCCTTCGCAGACACGGCCGCCGTACGACAGCGATCTGCCGCGACCACCTCAACGCGGAGGGCGACGGCCCGATACGGGTCCGATGCGGCTTCCGCCTCTCCCCCGAGCACAAGGGGGAGTACACCGTCGTCGTCCAGACACGCGAGCGTATCCCCCGGATCGGCGAGGAGATCAGGATCGTCTACGACCCACAGGACCCGGCCAACGCGGAGAACGCGGAACTCGCGTCCATGCCGTCGTTCGGCCGGCACGACATCATCGTCCTGCTCGGGTGGGTCGGCATCTACCTCGTGACCGTGTCCTGCGTGGCCGCCGCCGACTCAGGACACTAAGACGTCCGGAGCGAGTCGAGGAACAGGGCCCAGGCGTGGTGGGGGAACACGAGCGCCGGGCCCTGGGGGGTCTTGGAGTCGCGGACGGGGACCGTGCCGGGGACGTTGTGAGCGACCTCGACGCAGTTCCCGCCGTCGCCGTTGCTGTAGCTGCTCTTGCGCCACACAGCAGTGCTCAAGTCAGTCCGGTTGCTTGCCATTTCGGTAGTCCTCTGCCGCTGCCTCGATCATGGCGAGGGACGCCTCAGGCGGCAGTGCGGCGGCCCTGAGCCGATCGTATGCCTTGCGGTAGCTCTTCACGAGGGCCGGGTCGTCGATGGTGTCACCGCTGTACGACGACTCCGTGTAGACGAGGGGCGGGGCAGCCGGGAAGCACATGACCATGACTGTGCCCAGCATGAGCGGGTGTGGTCCGCAGTTCCACGGAAGGATCTGTGGGGTGATCCGGCGCCGCCGCGCCAGCGCCGCGATGCTCTCCAGCTGTACGGCCATCTCCTCCGGCGAGATGATCGGGTTGCGCAGCAACACCTCGGGCAGGATCACCCAGTAGGACGTGGTAACGCTGGAGAGCAGAATCGCCACCCAGGGAACGGGCTGACGCGGGACGGGCGCCCGTATGCCCTCGCCCTCCCCGTCCACCGACGCCGACGACCCCGCCGCCCCCACCGCCAGCTCCCTCAGCTCCAGCAGCGGCGCGGCCTCCGCATCACACACCCGCGCAAGCGCCTCGACGGCCTCCTCCGGCGGAAGCACCCGCCCGTTCAGATACCGGTCCCAGGAGGACTTCCCGAACCCGGTCCTGGACGCGAGCGCCGCAATGCTCAACCCGCTGCGGTCCTTGTGCTCACGCAGTTGCACAACCAGCTGCCGCAACCGCGGATCAAGCGATTCCGGAAGGTCCTTCCACCGGGACATGTCCACCCCCCATGCGTGTTCGAAAAGCGCCGCCCAAGGATGCCAGACCCCGACGATCACCGCTCCCGCGTCCCACCCCAACCCCACCCGGGACAACATCCCCGCAGCTCAGAGCCGCCCCCGTCCCATCATCACCCCACCCCCCGGAGCCCGCTGGCGCTCCGCTCCGCGCCCATCAGATGCTCTCTCCGGCACACAGCGGGCGGCACGGTCCACCCCCGCACCGCCCGCCGTGCCCCACCGCCGGAGCGCCTGGACCCTGGAAGGTTTCAGGTACCGCCTGGATCCCAGCAGTGCGCACAATCCCCGGACATGTCCGAAAGCCCCAGGATCCGAAAGCCCCAGGAGACGATTCCATGGCCGATCCCAATGTGCTCGCGGCCCAGAAGTGGGTGAACGCGACCTACGCCGGCGTGGCCACCGGGTACATCAAATGCTCGGAAGACGGCAGTACCGGCTGGGCCACGGTGCTCAGCCTCACCCAGGGGCTCCAGCACGAGCTGGGGATCTCACCGACCACGCAGAACTTCGGGCCGGGCACGTTCGCCAGGGTCAAGGCGCGCAACCTCAGACCCGGTGCGGAGACGAACAAGGACATCGTCCAGATCTACAACTTCGCCCTGTGGTGCAAGGGCTACTACGGCTCGGCCACGCCCGACACCTGGGACAGCACGGCAGAAGCGTCATTGTTCGCGCTCGGCCAGGACATGGGGGGCGAGAGGAACAGCCTCACCACGAACCCTGACGCGGATCTGTGGGCCCGGATCACGAAGTCCATGCTCCGGATGGACCAGTTCCGACTGATCGCCGGCGGGAACTCGACCACACGTCATTTCCAGCAGTACCTGAACTCCCGCTATGTGAACCAGTACCGGATCCCGGCCATGGAGATCGTGCCCTGTGACGGCAATTACGACCGGGTTACCCAGCAGGGTCTGATGATGGCGATCCAAAGGGAGATCGGCATCAGCTCGGCGGACATCAACGGATACTTCGGAGAGAAGACGAAGGCCGGCCTCACGGCAAACGCCCTCCGAGCGGGCGACCAGTCAGATCTCGCCTACCTTTTGCACGCGGCATGCCATTTCAACTCACCGACTTATGACGGGTACTCCAAGATCCGCTTCCCCTGGGACAGCATCCGCTCCGACGGCAACGGATACAAGGTAACCACGGAGACCGAGGGCTGGCTGCGCGCTTTCCAGGATTTCACCCAGAACGCAGTGCACGGGGTGGCGACGTTTCAGACATGGGCACAGCTCCTCGTCTCCATGGGCGACAGCTCCCGCAGCGCGACAGCAAGCGACACGATCGAGGCGATCACTCCGGATCGTGCCACGGCACTGCGCAGCGAAGGATTCAAGGCAGTAGGCCGGTACCTCGACGAGCATCTGGACGAGAGCGATCCGTACTACCTCGGCAAAGCCCTGAAGGACGGGGAGGCCAAGAGGATCGTCGACGCCGGGCTGGCACTCGTACCGCTGTTCCAGTACAACGGGACCCAGGTCTGGAACTTCGACTACGAACGTGGCTACGCCCAGGGCACAGCAGCCCACAACAAGGCGCGAGAGCACGGCATACCGCCCGGCTCCTGTATCTACTTCGCAGTCGACTACGACGCACAGGACCACGAGATCACCAGCAATGTAATCCCCTACTTCAACGGAGTCCGCACCGCGCTGGGGGAGCTCGGAGGTCGCTATCAGTTCGGCGTTTACGGAACACGCAACGTGTGTTCGCGCGTCTCGCTCGAGGCAGGTGCCCGCTGGTCGTTCGTCGCCGGCATGTCCTGGGGATACTCTGGAAATCTCGGTTTCCCCCTGCCCGTGAACTGGTCGATGAACCAGATATTCCAGCACGATCCCGACGCGGTCCCGCCCAACGGTTTCACAGACGGCATCATTGCCCCGATGGGGCTGGACAGGAATGTCTGGCGCATCGACTCGGACCCGGGGGTCACTGCACTCGATCAGGATGGCCGTTACGACGAAATATCCCAGCTGGTGGGCTTCGTCGCTGCTCTTGAGGATGCGGCCAGGGAGTACCACGGCCCGAACGCCGACAATGTGGAACTCATCCGCAACGTCATCCTGACCTTCTTCCGCCAGCACAAGTACGACGACAAGCAGTGGAATGTCTTCGGGGGAATCGATACGAACTTCATCGACTTCGCCGCAGGGAAAGGTCTGAAGCTGGAGGCGCCTTTCCGCAGCCCTCGAGACCCGGTATCACACCTGCCGTTGGACATGGAACACACACTGGCGGCCTGTCAAGGGCATCTCAAATACTACGAGTCCGGCGACCGCACGGATATCGGTGACGGCACCGGGTGGCTCGGCGACCTCCTCACCTTCTACGCCGAGTGGCGCAACGACTACAGCGACTTGAGCGGCGAGGAGTTCTGCTCGCGCTACCTCGCCAACCTTCACACCACCAGCGCCTACGGCGACGACGACTGGAAGGCTGACGCCGACGCTTTCAACCTCGCAAGCCGACTGCACGATTCGAGCAGCCTGACAGTTTCCCAGGCACTGCGCACCTACTTCCTCACGCCAAACCTGAATGACATCGAATTCCGCCTGTGCCAGCGCCGCTTCAACTCCTTGTACGCAGGTCGTTTCGGTGGCACGCGCGCTGCCCTGACCACTCGCGTCAAGAACGCCCTGCTGGGAATCGACTCGAGCTTGGCCATGAACATCGGACATCTCATCCTCGGAAGAGATCTGATATTTGACGGCAATCTTCCGGGGATGATCCCGGGAAGCGAACTGGATAGTTTCGTCAGCGGGTACACGGACAAGCTCATAGCCGACCTCAAAGCGGAGCCGAATCAACCATGATCACACGCAGACGACTTCTCGGTGGGGCGGCTGGAATCACCGGTGCCGCAGCTCTCGCCGGCCTGGGTATCACAAGCCCTGCGTACTCCGCACCGGTACAAGGAGCGGTCTCCGGCGCGAAGGGGAGCAAGTCCGCCAACGGCTGGGCCATCTCCTCCGACGCCATCGCCACCTTCACCGTCTCGGGCTCGGGAAAGAACGTCCCCCTGCATTCCGACGCTGCCCCGGTGCTGCTGTACATCGCACGCCGCTGGCACTACGAAATTCTCCCCCTCACCGAGGGAACAGACACCGTGATCGGCCACAGCACGGACCGCACGTCGGACCTCGGCTTCGAGTCGAACCATCTGTCCGGAACGGCGATCACACTGCACACGGGATCATTCCCCCTCGGCGGCGGGGATGGTCTGTGGCCCCACCAGGAAGCCATCGTGCGGGACATACTCGCCGACTGCGAAGGCGTCGTGAGGTGGGGCGGTGACCTGGACCCGGTGAAGCAGTCCCACTTCCACATCGACGTGCCGCCATCCTCAAAGGAGTTGGCCCGTCTTACGCAGAGGTTTCGCACCTGGGAACTGAAGCCGGGCCAGGGACCCGGCGCGGTAGCAGATCCCGCGGCCCCCGCCCGGAGGGCGAAAGCACGACGACTCAAGCACGCCCAGAGCACGCCCTGAGCGAAAGGAAACGTCATGTCCAATAGACGATGGAAGCTCGGCCTCGGCCTCCTTGCCGCAGGCTTGTCGACAGTCCTGGCCGCCACCCCGGCACTCGCTGTTCCGGCCAACTCGGGGGTCTACGGCACCACGTTCGTGGACGGGGACGGGGTCCTCACGGACGACTTCGGTGACCATTTCTCGGAGCTCGGCCACTCCCTGTGCAACGGATGCGCCGACTCGAACACCGACATCGTGCTGATGTGGCAGTCCATTCTGGCCGCGGAGGGGCTCATCAGCCTGTCCGGGATCGACGGACAGTTCGGTCCCGCCACCGCCACTGCCACCAGGCAGTGGCAGACCCGCTACGGCCTGACCGCCGACGGATGGGTCGGCAACGACACCTGGCGCGAGGCGGACGACCGTATGGAGTGGCACGGCTTGGAATGGCGTGAGACAGCCACCTACGACGCCACCGGTGACGGCACAGTCTCCTTCGAGCGGGGCAACAGCTACTCGTACACGGATCCGGCGGATGGTGGTGCCTACCGCATCACCGGCATGCACCGAGGTTCCCACGGACGTTGGTTCGGCGGGGGCACCCGCATCCAGTTCCACCAGGACACCGTCCGGGTCACCGGTTCCTGGTGATCGTGACTCGGCGGAACCGTAATCACGTCCTGTAGCGGCGCCGTCGCCGGTACCGGTACCGGCGAGGCCGCGACGTACTCATGTCACATCGGGTAGAACGCCAACGACAATCGCGACGCGGAACTCGTCGAGGACGGACCGGTCGGCCCGAAGACCTGGCGGTACCTGCGGCAGGAAAGAGTCCCCACGCACGGCCGCGGTGAGCACGGTTCCGGTGCTCACCGCGGCCTGTCCCCGTCTCCCCCGTTGTACGAGTGCACCGCCGTGAACGATGAGGTGCTCGCCGACGCCCTCACAGGCGTCGGGCTGGATATCTGGCGCCTCTGGGCCACTCCCCCGTCCCGGCACGATAGCCTCGCGAGAACTGGAGTGGTGCATAAGGACGTTGAGGAAGAACAGCACACGGGGGATCCATGACAGACGAACGGCACCCCACGCCGTCGTACACCCCGGCGTCCGGTGACGCCGCGCTGAAGCAGGCAGGCGCGACCCCGCTGCAACCCGCCGATCCCGGCCGCATCGGGCCGTACGTCGCGCTCGGGCGGCTCGGCAGCGGTGGCATGGGGCGGGTCTATCTGGCCCGCCCTGCCGACGACAGCCCAGGGCTCGCCGCCGTCAAGGTGATCCGGCCCGAGTACGCCGAGAACGCCGATTTCCGGCGGCGGTTCGAGCGGGAGGCCGCGGTGCACGGGCGGGTCGGTGCGCCGCACGCTCCGCGGCTGCTCGGCAGCGGCTTCGAGGACTCGCTGCTGTGGATGGCCACCGAGTACCTGCCCGGCCTCAACCTCGCCGACGCCGTCCGCGAGTGCGGTCCGCTGGAACCGCCCGGGATGTGGCGGCTGGTGGCCGAGCTCGGGCAGGCGCTGTCGGCGCTGGCCGCCGCCGGGGTCGTACACCGGGATCTCAAGCCGTCCAACGTGGTCCTGTCTTCGCAGGGCGCCCACGTCATCGACTTCGGCATCTCGCAGGCCGCCGACAGCAGCGCGATCACCACCACCGGCAACCGGGTCGGCACGCCCGCGTTCATGTCACCCGAGTACCTGCGCGAGGGCCGCTGCGACTCGATCTCCGACGTCTTCTCGCTCGCGGGCTCGCTCGTGTACGCCGCCACCGGACACGCGCCCTTCGGGGATGGCACGGGGGTCGACGTGATGCACCGGGTCGCCTTCGAGCAGCCCAAGGCCGAGATCATGACCGAACTATCGGATGCCGACCCCGCGTTGGCCGCGCTGCTGGCCGCCTGCCTCGAAAAGGACCCCGCCGGGCGGCCGACCCCGCAGCAGCTGATCGACGCGGCCACGGCCGCCGGGTACGACCGCGCCGCTCCCTGGCAGGAACCGCTGGCCACCCGTCTGCTCTCCCGGCAGCAGGGCTGTGAGCTGCTGGAAGACGCCTCCGCCGAGGACACCGGGCACTTCCGTCCGCCGACGTGGGGGGTGGCGGCTCCCGCGCCCGGCCCGGCCTACGGGGCGCCGACGCCGCCGACACCACCGGGGCAGCACGGCGGTCCGGGGACGCCCGTGCAGTACGCGCCCTCCGCACACCCCTCCGGCGAGCACGGCGGCCGACGCAGGCGAAAGGCGCTTCTCCTCGCCCTCACAGCCGGCATCGCGGTGGTCGCCGTGGCCGCGGGCGCCTTCTTCCTCACCCGCCCCGACCTCGACGAAACCGCCTCCGCCTCTCCCACGGCCTCCACGTCGTCCTCCGCCGACGCCGAAGCGGCCTCGGCTCCCCCCAGTTCCTCCGGCTCGCCTTCTGCGACCAAGGGGACGGAGACCACCGGCGAGAAGGGGGAGGTGACGGACGAGGAGTCGGAGAAGGCCGACAGCGCCCCGCCCGGATCCACCGGCGGAGCACAACCCGCCCCCGACGACGACCCGACCGCCACCTCCGGAAGCGGAGGCGGCGGCAGCGGGAGCAACAACGGCGGCAGCACCCCGACCCCCACTCCCACCAAGACCGCGGCCAAGCCCGCCACCCCGCCCTGGATCTCCCAGTGCACCTACTACTCCGGCACCGAACTCACCACCTACGGCGACAAGGGCCAACGCGTCGTCCAGGTGCAGTGCATGCTCACCAAGCGCGGCTACAGCGTCGGCGGCGCGGGCGTGGACGGCCAGTTCGGCGAGGACACCGTGTCGGCGGTCAGGCTGTTCCAGAGCGACAAGGGACTGGAGGTCGACGGCGACGTGGGGCCCAATACCTGGGCGGGACTGCGCAGTTCGACGTGACCAGGACGAGGGCCCGCCGGTCACCGACCGGCGGGCCCTCGCTCGTTCACGTCCGGCACCCTCAGTGGAAGAAGTGCCGCGTCCCAGTGAAGTACATCGTGATGCCCGCCTTCTCCGCGGCCTCGACGACGAGTTCGTCACGGACCGAGCCGCCGGGCTGGACGATGGCCTTGACCCCGGCCTCGCTCAGGACGTCGATGTTGTCGGGGAAGGGGAAGAAGGCGTCTGAGGCGACGTACGAGCCCCGCGCCCGCTCCTCGCCCGCCCGCTCGACCGCCAGCTTGCAGGAGTCGACCCGGTTGACCTGGCCCATTCCGACGCCGACCGAGGCACCGTCCTTGGCGAGGAGGATCGCGTTGGACTTCACCGCCCGGCAGGCCTTCCACGCGAAGGCGAGGTCGGACAGCTCCTCCGCGCTCAGCGCCTCGCCCGTCGCCAGGGTCCAGTTGGCCGGGTCGTCGCCGTCGGCCTGGAGGCGGTCGGTGACCTGGAGGAGGACACCGCCGTCGACCGGCTTGAGCTCGACCGGGTTGGACGGGCCGTCGGGGGCCTTCAGGACGCGGATGTTCTTCTTCTTGGCGAGGGCCTCGAGCGCGCCGTCCTCGTAGTCGGGCGCGACGATGACCTCGGTGAAGATCTCGGCGACCTGCTCGGCCATCTCCTTCGACACCGGACGGTTGACGGCGATCACGCCGCCGAACGCCGACAGCGGGTCGCAGGCGTGCGCCTTGCGGTGTGCCTCGGCGACGTCCGTACCGATCGCGATACCGCAGGGGTTGGCGTGCTTGATGATCGCGACGCAGGGCTCGTCGTGGTCGTACGCGGCACGGCGGGCGGCGTCCGTGTCCGTGTAGTTGTTGTACGACATCTCCTTGCCGTGCAGCTGCTCGGCCTCGGCCAGACCGCCACCCGTGCCGTCGACGTAGAGCGCGGCCGGCTGGTGCGGGTTCTCGCCGTAGCGGAGGGTGTTCTTGCGCTCCCAGGTCGCGCCCAGGAAGTCGGGGAACCGCGACTCGTCCACAGGGGCGTAGGAGGAGGCGAACCAGGACGCCACCGCCACGTCGTACGACGCCGTGTGCTGGAAGGCCTCCGCCGCCAGGCGCTTGCGGGTGGACAGGTCGAAGCCGCCGTCCTTGACCGCCCCGAGGACGTCCGCGTACCGCGCCGGGCTGGTGACGACCGCCACCGACGGGTGGTTCTTCGCCGCCGCGCGCACCATCGACGGGCCGCCGATGTCGATCTGCTCCACGCACTCGTCGGGGGAGGCGCCGGAGGCGACCGTCTCGCGGAACGGGTAGAGGTTGACCACGACCAGGTCGAACGGCTCCACGCCCAGCTCGGCGAGCTGGCGCCGGTGGTCCTCCAGGCGGAGGTCCGCGAGGATCCCCGCGTGCACCTTCGGGTGCAGCGTCTTGACGCGGCCGTCCAGGCACTCGGGGAAGCCGGTGAGCTCCTCGACCTTGGTGACGGGGACACCGGCGGCGGCGATGCGGGAGGCGGTCGACCCGGTGGAGACGAGCTCCACGCCCGCCTCGTGCAGGCCGCGCGCGAGGTCTTCGAGGCCCGTCTTGTCGTAGACGCTGACGAGCGCCCGTCGGATGGCCCGCTTGTTGCTCTCGGCGGTCACTGGATAACTACCTTTCGTCCCTCGATGCGATAGCCGTTGCGGCAGAGCCGCCCCACGACATCGACGAGCAGCCTTCGCTCGACTTCCTTGATGCGCTCGTGCAGAGCGGCACCCTCGTCCTCGTAGTCCTCGTCCCGGACCTCGACCACGCCCTGAGCGATGATCGGCCCGGTGTCGACCCCGTCGTCGACGAAGTGGACGGTGCAGCCGGTGACCTTGGCGCCGTACGCGAGAGCGTCGCGGACGCCGTGGGCGCCGGGGAAACTGGGCAGGAGGGCGGGGTGGGTGTTCACGAACCGCCCCCCGAAGCGGGCCAGGAACTCCTTGCCCACGATCTTCATGAACCCGGCGGACACGACAAGGTCGGGCTCGTACGCGGCCACCGCCCCGGCGAGGGCCGCGTCCCACTCGTCGCGGGTGGCGTGGTCCTTCACCCGGCAGACGAAGGTGGGGATCCCGGCGCGCTCGGCGCGGGCCAGTCCTTCGATGCCCGCGCGGTCCGCACCGACGGCCACGATCTCGGCGCCGTAGGCCTCGGCGCCGGCGGCCGCGGTGGCGTCGATGAGCGCCTGCAGGTTCGTACCGGAACCGGAGACCAGCACGACGAGGCGCTTGGCCACGGGCTTGGCGGCCACGGTGGGGCCCTTTCTCGGGGGAGCGGCTTGTGCGGGCGGCTCGTGTGTTCATACGAATGCTTCGCGCCCCGGGATACGGGGAAGTCTACGAAGCGGCCGACCGTCAGCAACGATACCGGCACACCGGGCGGCCCCCACGGGACGGGGGCGTGGCCGGAAGGTAGCGTCTGGGACGAGCAGGCTCGGGAACGCGGTCGTCGTGCGGTGCGTTCTCTCTGTGACAGCTCAGGACAGACAGCCGTACCACCTAACAGACAGCCGTATCACCTAGGGGAAGACGCTCACTTGATGCCGGACCGCAGTCTGCGACTCCTTACGCTCCCCCCGCAGTCATCGCAGGGAGGGGAGCGTAGCGGTGTGCTTCTGCGGGAGCGCCCCGCCTCACCGCCCGACGCGCCCTCGGGCGACGCGGGCAAGCAGGACGGGGAGGGGCAGGGCGGCCCGGCTCCGGCTCCGGCTCCTGGCTCGGCCCCGGCTCCGGACGAAAACCCGTTCGCACCGCCGCCGGAGGGCACCCCGGACCGGCCGTGGCAGCCGCGCCACCACCCGGCGGGCCAAGAGGGCAAAGAGGGCGGCGACGGTTCGCAGGGTGAGGGTGCCGGCGGTGGCGCCCCGGCCCCGTGGGGCAGTCAGTGGAGCGACCAGCAGCCCGGCCGTTCCCCCGGTGGCTTCGGCGAGCGCCCGGGTGCCGGTCCCGAGGGCCCGGCGGGCGGCGGCGGGCAGGGCCAGGGACCGCGCTGGGACCCGACGGACCCGGCCCAGCGACGCGCGCGGTACGCCCTCCTGTCCGGCATGTGGGCCTTCTTCTTCGCACTGTTCAGCTGGCCCTACGTGGCGCTGATGCTCGGTGCGCTGGCCCTGTACTGGGGCATCACAGCCCTCCGCGCCAAGCCCCCCGCCGCCCCCGACCCGAACATCCCGGCGCACCCGCAGAGCGGCCGCCCGCAGCGGACCGCCGCGGTGAGCGGCCTGGTCACGGCGTCCCTGGCCATCGCCCTGGTCGCCGCGGGCTTCACCGTGAAGCTGGTCTACAGCGACTACTACACCTGCACGAACGACGCCCTCACCAACGAGTCGAAGCAGACCTGCGCAGAGCTTCTGCCCAAGGAGCTGCGGGGAGTGCTGGGGGCCAATAGCTGACGGTGACGGTGGCTCGTCAGAGTGCGTCGGGGGACGCGGATGGCTGTGGCGCCGATGGTTGTGACTTCGCCGGTCGGGAGTCCGCCGGTCGTGACTCCGCCAGTCGTGACTCCGGTGGTTCCGGCTCCGCCGACGCCTGCTTCAGCGCCGCCCAGCGCGCCTCGCGTGCCGCGTCGTCGTCGTGCCACAGCGGTTGCGCGGCCTCGGTGGGCAGGAAGTCGTACGGTTCGAAGGTGCTGTCGTCGGCCATCGGCACCGCCACTCTCGGCTTCCCGATCGTCGCCTCCCGCTCCTCGCCCTGCCCGCCTTCCTGCCGGCCCCCTCCCTCCTTGCGCCCCCGGCACCGCCACGCCCGCAGCCCCAGCGCGGTAGGAACACCCAGCACCGAGGTCCACACCAGGGCCGCCGCCCCCGTCTGCCACCACACCGGCCCGAACCGGGCCAGCGTGCCGACGCCGAGCGGCCCGCCCGCGAATCCCGCGAGGACGCTGACCTGGGCCGCGCACAGTACGGCCGCCAGCCCGGCGGTCCCGGCGGTCCGCCCCGGCGACCAGGCATCCGCGCTCCCTCCTCCCCCATCAGCCGCCCGGCCCACGAACCACCCGACCGTCACGCCGACCACCACCGGCACCACCCCCGCCGCCCAGTGCAGCGGCGTTCCGGTGCCGGTGTCCGGCACCGCCGCCAGCAGCGGAAACGGCGGGAGCAACGGGGTGGGGGCGGACGCGAGCGGCGTCACGGCGTGGCCGACGCCGAGGGTGAAGCCGGGGCCGAGGGCGTACGACCCCGCCCACACCACCGCGTTCGGGACCAGGGTGAGGCAGAGCAGCAGGACCGCGAACCGGCCCGACCAGCCCTCCGTGAGCCGGAGGAACGACTCCCGGGCCGCCTCGCCGTGCCACACCAGCGACGCCGCCAGCAGCACCGCCCCGCCACCGACGAGCACCGCCGTCCCCGCTCCCGCGGCCCGCGCGGCGATGCCGAGGCGGGCCCGCGCGTCCGGGCCGAGGACGAGTCGTCGCAGGCCGGTCGGCAGCAGGATCAGCGCCTCGTCCAGCATCGCGCGTGGGCGGCCGTACGCCGTCCACACCCCCGTGCCCGCGGCCACCGTCACGACCAGCGGCATGCTCACGCCCGTCCACAGCCACGACGGCCGCAGCTCGCCGCCCGTCGCGTAGAGCGCGGCGGCGGCGCCGACGGCAAGATAGCCGAGGACGACGCCCGCCCAGACCGTCCGCCCCGAGACAGCCGCCCGCCCCGAGACAGCTGCCCGCGCCGAGACAGCTGCCCGCGCCGGGACGGAGATCCGCCCCGGGACGGCCGCCGGCCCGTCGTCCTCCTCCTCACCGCCGTCGGTCGCGTCCCGTGCCGCCCGGTGCACCAGCCAGAGCGGCAGCGCGAGGAGGAGCAGCGGGGTGACGCCGACGGGCGCGGGGGTGCCGGAGAGCGTGTCGGTGCGGACCAGTTCGGCGCCGTGGGCCAGCAGCCACAGCGCCGCGGCGACGTGCAGCGCGCCGTCGGGCCCGCTGTCGGGGTACGGCGAGCTGAGCCACAGCACCATCACGAGCACGGCGAACGAGCCGAGCCCCAGCCCGGCCGCGACCGCACCGCCGAGGAGGCCGGCGGCCAGTCCGGGCGACCGGTCACGCAACCGGGTGGGCAGGGAGGTCAACGGCGATCGGCGTTCGGTCATCTGGATCACGCCCGTCATGCTCCCAACGACACGCGCTTTCTCGTCGTAACAGGCGAACCTCCGAAGTGTCGCTCAATATATGGTTATGTACTTTTTCGCACGAAGGGGCGCCCGGTGACGCAGAGTCCTGCAACCCCGCTCCCCCCGCCGAAGGAGCGCCGACGCCTGCGTGAGGCCAGGTCGTTGACGCAGGCTCAGGTCGCGGCACGGGTGGGCGTCACCCGCGAGACGGTACGTAAGTGGGAGAACGGCCGTACGACACCGCTCGGCCGGAGACGGGAGGCGTACGCGAGGCTGCTAGCCGAGCTGGCGAGGGACGCCGCCGACAGCCCCGTACGGACGAAGACCCCTCCGGCACCGGAGCCCGAGGCGCCCCCCGCACCGAGTCCCGCGTCAACGCCCGAACCGAGCCCCGCGCCTGCGCCCGAACCGGACGTCCCCGCGCCTCCCCTGACGCCCGCTCAGGCCTTCGACGCCCTGTACGCGTTCTGCGCCCCCGCCCTCGTACGGCAGGCCTTTCTGCTCACCGGCCGGCGTGAGCTCGCCCGCGAGTCGGTCGAGCGAGCCTTTCAACTCGCCTGGCAGCACTGGCCCGAGGTGGCGGTCGACCGGGATCCGGCGGGCTGGGTGCGGGCGACGGCGTACGAGTACGCCCTCTCCCCCTGGCACCGCTTCCGCCCCCGCCACCGCCACCCCGAGGCGCCGCCCGCGGACGCGTCCGACCGCGCGCTGATGGACGTACTGCTGCACCTCCCGCCGCCGCACCGCCGCACGCTCCTGCTCTACGACGGTGTCGGCCTCGACCTGCCGGAGACGGCGGCGGAGACGGAGGCGAGCACCCCGGCGGCCGCGAACCGGCTGCTGCGCGCGCGGGAGGCGGTCGCCGCGCGGCTGCCGGAGCTGTCGGACCCCGCGGAGCTCACCCGGCGGCTGGCCGAACTGGCCGCCACGGAGCGGCTGCGGGCCGCCAGGCCGCCGGTGGTGCGGACGGGCAGCGAGCGCAGGGCCCGCTTCTGGACGCGGGCCGCCATCGCCTTCACGGTCGCCCTGATCGGGACGACGGCGCTGACGCTGCGGACGGCGCCCAGGCACTACGAGCCGCCGGTGCCGTCGGGCGAGACGGTGCAGGGGGTGCCGCCCCGGGTGGCGCCCGGGCCGCTGTCGGAGGCGGAACGCGAACTGCGGTCGAAGCTGCGGGAGGAGACGGTGAGCGGGCCGCAGCGGCTGGTGCCGCAAAGAGGCTGAGCATAGAGAGGGGCTGAGCATGCGGAAGGGCCCGCGTCCTCGGTCGAGGATGCGGGCCCTTCTCCATGATGCTCGGTTCAGGATGCTCGGTTCAGCCGGCGAGGCTGTACTTAATTGCCGAGAATGGCCCGCGCCAGCTTCGCCGTCTCGGTCGGCGTCTTGCCGACCTTGACGCCGGCGGCCTCGAGGGCCTCCTTCTTGGCGGCGGCCGTGCCGGAGGAGCCGGAGACGATGGCGCCGGCGTGGCCCATGGTCTTGCCCTCGGGCGCGGTGAAGCCCGCCACGTAACCGACGACCGGCTTCGTCACGTTCTTCGCGATGTAGTCCGCCGCACGCTCCTCGGCGTCGCCGCCGATCTCGCCGATCATGACGATCAGGTCGGTGTCGGGGTCGGCCTCGAACGCGGCGAGCGCGTCGATGTGGGTCGTACCGATGACCGGGTCGCCACCGATGCCGACGGCGGACGAGAAGCCGATGTCACGCAGCTCGTACATCATCTGGTACGTCAGCGTGCCGGACTTCGAGACCAGGCCGATGCGGCCCGGCTTCGTGATGTCGCCCGGGATGATGCCGGCGTTGGACTGGCCCGGGGTGATGAGACCGGGGCAGTTCGGGCCGATGATCCGCGTCTTGTTGCCCTTCGACACGGCGTACGCGTAGAACGCGGCCGAGTCGTGGACCGCGATGCCCTCGGTGATGACGACCGCGAGGGGGATCTCGGCGTCGATCGCCTCGACGACGGCGGCCTTGGAGAAGGCCGGCGGCACGAAGAGGACGGACACGTTGGCGCCCGTCTTCTCGATCGCCTCGGCGACCGTGCCGAAGACCGGGATCTCGGTGCCGTCGATGTCGACGGACGTGCCCGCCTTGCGGGGGTTCACGCCACCGACGATGTTGGTGCCGTCCGCGAGCATGAGCTTGGTGTGCTTCATGCCCGTGGCACCGGTCATGCCCTGGACGATGACCTTGCTGTCCTTGTTGAGGAAGATAGCCATGGCTGTGTCTGTCCCTCTTCCTTACTTCGCAGCCGCGAGCTCGGCGGCCTTGTCGGCCGCGCCGTCCATGGTGTCCACGCGCTGGACCAGCGGGTGGTTGGCGTCGGAGAGGATCTTGCGACCCAGCTCGGCGTTGTTGCCGTCGAGGCGGACGACGAGAGGCTTGGTGACTTCCTCGCCCTTGTCCTTGAGCAGCTGCAGCGCCTGCACGATGCCGTTGGCGACCTCGTCGCAGGCGGTGATGCCGCCGAAGACGTTGACGAACACGGACTTGACGTCCGGGTCGCCCAGGATGATCTCCAGGCCGTTCGCCATGACCGCGGCGGAGGCGCCGCCGCCGATGTCGAGGAAGTTGGCGGGCTTGACGCCGCCGTGGGCCTCACCGGCGTACGCGACGACGTCGAGGGTGCTCATGACGAGACCCGCGCCGTTGCCGATGATGCCGACCTCGCCGTCGAGCTTGACGTAGTTGAGGTTCTTCTCCTTGGCCGCGGCCTCGAGGGGGTTGGCCGCGGCGTGGTCGACGAGCTCCTCGTGGTCGGGGTGGCGGAAGTCCGCGTTCTCGTCCAGGGAGACCTTGCCGTCGAGGGCGATGACGTCACCGGAGGCGACCTTCGCCAGCGGGTTGACCTCGACGAGGAGCGCGTCCTCCTCGATGAACGTCTTCCACAGCGTGACGAGGACGTTGACGACCTTGTCGGCGACCTCGGCCGGGAACTTCGCGGCCTCGACGATCTCGCGGGCCTTCTCGGGGGTCACGCCCTCGTTGGCGTCGATCGGCGTCTTGGCCACGGCCTCGGGGCGCTCGGCCGCCACCTCCTCGATCTCCATGCCGCCCTCGACGGACGCGATGGAGAGGAAGGTGCGGTTGGTGCGGTCCAGGAGGAAGGAGACGTAGTACTCCTCCAGGATCTCCGGGGCCGTCTCGGCGATCATCACCTTGTGGACCGTGTGGCCCTTGATGTCCATGCCGAGGATGTCCGTCGCGCGGGCGACGGCCTCGTCCGGGCTGGCGGCCAGCTTCACGCCACCGGCCTTGCCACGGCCGCCGACCTTCACCTGGGCCTTGACGACGGACTTGCCACCAAGACGCTCAGTGGCTGCGCGGGCCGCCTCAGGCGTGTCGATGACTTCACCGGCCAGCACCGGTACATCGTGCTTGGCGAAGAGGTCCCTCGCCTGGTACTCGAACAGGTCCACGCGCTTCCGTCCCTATCAGTGTTCTCGCCGCTCTACGGTCAGCTTTCTGCGTGGGCGTGCCGCGAGGGCAACGTGACGTCCGCCGTCTGTCAGTCACAAGGGAGGCGCACACGGTGTCCGAGCGCGCGGCATGTCCGTCTCGCAGGTTATCGCTGCTTGCCGGGGGCCTCTAAATCGCGGGTCACACCTGAGCGGTGATACCTGTCACATGATGCCGCGCTCACTGGCACGGCGTGCCGCGTGTGAGGCACTGGGCGGGTGTCGGGGAAGGGCCGGGGAAGGGCCTCACCGGGTTGGGGTTGGCCCGGTGAGGCCCCTTGAGCAGCCCCTGAGGGGCGCAGGGCCGGGTGGTCCCCACCCCAATGGGGATCACCCCGCCCCGTCCGAGAGGCTTCGGCCGGACAGACCGACGGCTTTCGGCCGTCCGGGTCCTGCGACCTCACGGGGTCGGGTGGTGGGCGCCGTACGGCGGCTCTGTCGAGGGCCGCCGCGGGCGCCGGTACGGCGCCGGTACGGCGGGGTCAGACTGTGTACGTGGTGTACGTGCTGCCGTAGTGCAGGTTCTGTGCGGGCTGCGCGTTCTGTGCGGGCTGCGCGTTCTGTGCGGCCTGCGTGTTCTGTACGTCCTGCACGTAGCCCGGGGTGACCGACTCGGCGACGCCTCCGACGCCGGTGACGGCGTGACCGGCGAGCGGGCCGGCGGTGGCCCGGACGGTCCCGGTCAGGTCCTCAGCGAAGGACCCGGCCTGACCGGCGACGCCGTACGCGAACGGGGTGACCTCGCCGGTGACGCCGTACACGAAGGGGTGGACGTCCTGGGTGACGCCGTACGCCAGCCTGGTGGCGCTGCCGCCGACGCCCTGCACGACCGGCTGGACGGTCTCCACGACGGTGTCGAGGACCGGCTGGACGGCACCGGTGACGCCCTGCGCGAACGGCGGCACCTGACCGGCCACGCCGTACCCGAGGTCGCTCACGTGCCCGCTCACGCCCTGCGCGAGGGGCGGTACGGCACCGGCGACGCCGTACGCGAAGGGCTGGACCTCCTGGGTGACGCCGTACGCCACCGTGCTCGCGTCCACGACGGCCTGCCCGGCGACAGGCGCCACGCCGTGCACGCCGGTGTTCGCGACGGGGGGCAGTACGGCGTCCGTGGTGTCGCCGGCGACCTGGCCGACGAGGCCGGTGGCGTACGGCGGGACGTCGGTGGCGACGCCGTTCACGACCGACCGGGCGTCGGCGACCGTGGCCGCGGCGTACTGGGGTACGTCCGCGACGACCCCGCCGACGACCGGCCGCACGCCCTGGACCGCGCCCTCGGCGACCGGCTGCGCGCCCCACACGACACCGCCCGCGACGGGCTGGACATCGGCCACGACGCCGTACGCCAGCGCGGTCGCGGCGTCGACGGTGTGCCCGGCGGTCTGCTCGACCCCGGCCACGGCGCCGCCCACGAGCGGCGTCACGCCGTTGACCGTGCCGGTGACGACCGGGTGCACGCCATCGACCGCGTGACCGGCGACGGGCGCGACCCCGGCGACGGCGCGCTCGGCCGTCGGCCCGACACCCGCCACCGCGTTCCCGGCGACCGGCTGGACCCCGTCGACGGCGGCGGTCGCCACGGGCGGGACGACCGCGGTCGCCGTCTGCCCGACGACCGGGGTGACCGTGCCGGGGACGCTCGCGACCGTGCCGACGACGTGCTGCTCGACGCCGCCGACCGTGCCCGTGATGTGGCTCGGGACGGAGGAGACGGTGGCGTCGGCGGCGGTCGTGACGGTGGTGGCCTCGCCGCGGGCGATGGCGGCAACGCCGGTGACGCGGCTCTCGGCGCCGGTGACCGTGGCGTGCGCGGCCTGGGTCACGCCTGCCGCGGTGCGGCCCGCGCCGGCGACCGTGTGCTGCGCCTTCGTCCGTACGACGCCGTCGACGCCCTGCGCCTGGGAGCGCGCCGCGGACTGCACGCCCTGCAGCCGCGTCTGGGCCGCGGCCAGGGCCTGCTCCAGCTCGGGTGCGAAGGCGGTGAGGGGGCCGAAGAGGTAGTCGATCTCGGGTTGGGGGGCGCTGGGGGCGCCGGGAGCGTTGAGAGCGCTCGCGTCGGAGACCGTGGCCCGGATGGTGGCGGCGGCGGCGGTGGTGGTGGTGGCGGCGGCGGTGGCCTGGGCCGCGCGGGCGGCCTTCGCGCCCTGGATGGCCGCGGCACCCTTGATCTTGGACGCCTTCGGGGCGGTGACCTTCGCGTCGACGTAGCGGCGGGCCTGGTCTGCGGCGTCGGTGGACGCCGTGATCTGGGCGGTGCCGGTGGCGTCTGCGGTGCTGGCGTCGGCCGTGACACCGGAGACGGTGTTCTGCACGCCGGAGACGACGCCGTCGACCGTGCCGGTGACCGTGCCGAGGGTGTCGGTGAGGCCGGTCGTCGCGTCGGTCGTCGCGTCGGTGGTCGCGTCGGTGGTCGCGTCGGTGGTGGTGGCGTCCGGCGCGGAGAGGGCGGACGCGGGCAGTTCGTCCGCGCTGGCGACGGTGGAACCGAGCGCCCACGCGCCGGTGACGCCGGCGGCTATGACGATGGAACGGCGGATGTTCTTGTTCATGCGTACGTCAGATCCTTAGATCCTCGGGAGTGCCGAGGCAGGCGCGAGAACTCGTTCGAAGAACTCTCGGAGCCTCGGGACTTGGGGCAGGCTTTGGGGACATTCCGGCGCCGGATGAGGCTTCCGGAGGCTCGGGGGAAGAGCCTGCTCTAACCGGGGAATACGGGAATGTCCCGGTGCCTGTCCCGGGTACCGTCCGCCACGGCGCGGGCGGCGGCGCCGGCCACGAGCCGCAGCGGTGCCCGGTTGTTGTCGGTGACGGCATGGGCGTCGCCGTGCCGCGGCGTGCCGTTGTCGACCGCCGACTTGCCGCTCAGGACGCCGCCCGGATCGCCGGGGGGCGCGTGATGCACGGGGGCCTGCCCGGCGGGTCCGGCCCGATGCGCCGAGGTGTGTGCCACTTCCGCACCGCCGCTCACGGCGGCGCCGACGTCGAACCGCGGTCCGTACGTCAGGGGCATCGCCGCGGCGGAACGCCCCTCCGTACCCTGCCCGCTCGTCGCCGACGGCGTGCCCGGCGAGCCCGACTGCGGCGTGGACGTGACCGGCGCCGGCAAGGTCTGCCCCGGAAGCGCGGGCAGACCGGGCGGGCCAGGCAGCTCGGAGAGACCGGGCAGGTCCGAGAGATCCGGGAGGCTGGGCAGCTCGGAGGACTCGGGCGGCGACGGCCGCTTCGCCTCCGCCTCGGCCAGCCCTGTGACCACGGTGCCCACGAGCCGACCGACCGGCTGCGCGACGCGAACGTCCACGCTCCGGACGACCTGACTCTTCGCCAACGACCGGACGCCCTGCGCCGAATCCGACGACACGACGTCGTCCGAGGGCGCGGAGGTCGTCGGAGCCACGGAGGCGGTTGAGGCCGTCGAGGCCGTCGAGGCCGTCGAGGTCAGGGACCGCGTCACGGAACTCGTCGACGTCGTCGACAGCACACCGTCCGCCGCATGCGCCTGCTCCCCCCAGAGGAGCCCGAGCGCGAACAACCCACCCACCAGTAGGACCACTTGCAGCGCACGCCGCCCGGCCGCCGTACGCATCATGCGCAGGGCGGTACCGGGAAGAACGGCCGGCAAGGTCAAGAGGGGGAAGGTCCTCCCGTGCGGAACAAGCGGAGCGCGACGCACCGCCGACGGGCGCGTCGATACTCGCACGGGACTCCCGAGGTTGCGCAAGCCCCCTGTTACCGATGGACAGTCATGTCCGGTTTGCCTGCCCAAGTAACTCGACATTGCAGGTCAACGGGTCGACAAATCACCAGCGAGCCACGACGCTCCCCGCCCCCTCACGCACTCTCCGGTATCGGCAACGGCCGCTTCTCGATCGCCGCCGCCATCACCTCCGGGAACAGATCCGGTGTACAGGCGAAGGCCGGCGCCCCCAGCCCTGCGAGCGCGGCGGCATGTTCCCGGTCGTACGCGGGCGCCCCCTCGTCCGACAGCGCCAGCAGCGTCACGAACTGCACCCCCGACGCCTTCATCGCCGCGACCCGCTTGAGCATCTCGTTCCGTATGCCCCCTTCGTAGAGGTCGCTGATCAGCACGACCACCGTCTCCGCGGGCCGCGTGATCTGCGACTGGCAGTACGCCAGCGCCCGGTTGATGTCGGTGCCGCCGCCGAGCTGGGTGCCGAAGAGGACGTCGACCGGGTCGTCGAGCTGGTCGGTGAGGTCGACGACCGCCGTGTCGAAGACGACGAGCCGCGTGCTGATCGACCGCATGGACGCCAGCACCGCCCCGAACACGGACGCGTAGACGACGGATGCCGCCATCGACCCCGACTGGTCGATGCAGAGGATGACTTCCTTCTTCACGGACTGGGACGCCCGCCCGTACCCGATGAGCCGCTCCGGCACGATCGTCCCGTACTCCGGCAGGTAGTGCTTGAGGTTGGCCGCGATCGTGCGGTTCCAGTCGATGTCGTGGTGGCGGGGCCGGTTGATCCGCGCACTGCGGTCGAGGGCGCCGGTGAGCGTGGCCCGGGTACGGCTGGCCAGCCGCTTCTCCAGGTCCTCGACGACCTTGCGCACGACCGCCCGTGCCGTCTCCTTCGTGGTCTCCGGCATCGCCTTGTTGAGGGAGAGCAGCGTGCCGACGAGGTGCACGTCGGCCTCCACCGCCTCCAGCATCTCCGGTTCCAGCAGCAGCGTGGACAGGCCGAGCCGGTCGATGGCGTCGCGCTGCATGATCTGTACGACGGAGGAGGGGAAGTACGTCCGGATGTCCCCGAGCCAGCGGGCCACGGCCGGCGCCGACGCCCCGAGCCCCGCCGAACGATCCCGCCCCGCGGGCCCCTTGTCCGCCTTGCCGTAGAGCGCGGCCAGCGCCCCGTCCATCGCGGCGTCCTGCCCGGACAGCGCGCATCCGGTGCCGTCGGCCGCGTCGCCCCCGAGGACGAGCCGCCAGCGCCGCAGCCGCTCCTGCGCCGGGTCGGTCAGCTCCGTCAGCTCCGTCGTCATCCCGCCACTCCCCTGTGCTCGCAGGCCCGCTCCACCGACCCGTTCGTCATCCGCGCGCCCCCGTACGAAGCCGTTCCCAGAGCGGCATCACCGGCACGGTCGTCGTCGGACGGCTCTCCCCCCGGCACCCGTGGCCGTCCCTGACGGCCTCCACCGCTTCGGCCCTGTCCCTCGTCATCGTCGTCGCCTCGCTCAGCCGGTCGGTCGTCATGGTCGCCATCACGCCACCCCCACCAGGTCGTTGTCGTCGGCGCTCGCCGCGTCGCCGTCCAGCCCCAGCAGCAGCCGCACCACCGGCAGCACCGCGTCCGCGCGCTCGCTGTCGAGGTCGGCCGCGAAGCCGGGTATGCCGACCCCGGCAGCGGCGCCGCTCCCTCGCTGCCCCGGCCCGCGCCGGACCAGCTCGCCCAGGGTCCGACGCACCCCCGGTTCATACGCCGAGAAGGTCCGCCGCAGCAGGGGCAGGACATCCGTGAACGCCTCCGCCGGCACGCCCGTCAGCCACGCGTCGACCAGCCCGAGCAGCCGCTCGTCGTGCACAAGCAGCATTCCGCCCCCGGAGCCCCCGCCGACGAAGCCCTCGATCCACGCGGCCGCGTCCCCCGGCGGCGTCCCCGGCGACAGCACGAGCCCCATGAGCCGAGCCGCCTCGCCCTGCGCCAACACCCCCTCGTCCAGCAGCAATCGCACGGCCCGCCCCCGTACGACGCCCGGCACGGTGTCCCGCCCGGACAACACCCGAAGCACGCGGCACCAGCGCTCGCGCAGATCGGCGTGGGCGGGGGCGGGGGCGGCGGTTGAGGCGGAGCCGGAGTCGTCAGGTCCACCGTCAGCCCGGGCAGCGCCCTGCGCGGACAACACCGCATCACCCAGCAACCCCACCGCCCCGTGCACCGCGTCGACATGGCGTCGCATGTCCTCCGCCGCGTCGGCGTCGAGTGCGGCGCAGGCCGGGGGCAGGCCGACGAAGATCCGTTCGGCGAGGCCCGCGGCGACCTCGGTCAGCGCGCCGGTGTCCGTGCCGCGTACGTCGCCGTAGCGGAGGGAGCGGACCAGGGCCGGCAGGGCCTGGGCGAGGTGGCCGACGTCGGCGTCGAGCGCCGCACGGTCGGCGAGGACGCGCATCACCACGGGCAGCGCGTCCGGCAGTTCGGCCAGCAGGCAGCGCTCGGCGAGGGCGGTGACGTCGGCGAGGCCCTGCGCGGAGACGGCGTCGGCCTCGGCCTTGGCGGTCGCGGCGCCGAGCACGGTCGTACCCCACACCCCCGCCTCCGCGACCCGCACCGACAGCTCCGGCTCCCACCGCAGCCGCCACGTCTCCCGGAACGTGCCCGTGCTCCCGCGCGAGGCCACCGGCTCGCCCCACCCGATGCCCAGCAGCCGCAGCCGGTGCAGCAGCCTGCTGCGCTCCGCGTCGTTGTCCTTGCGCAGGTCGAGCTCCAACTCCCGCTCCAGCGCCTCTGGCTTGAGCCGCAGTCTGCGCTGGATCCGGTCGAGGTCCCGCTGCAACGGCACCGCGGGCGCCGCCCGCGGCACCTCCCCCAGCAGGTCCCCCACGACCAGCCGGTCGTGCACCAACGCCAATGGCACGTCCGAGCCCTCGCACATCACCGCCCGCACGGCGTCGGTCGTCTCGCTCAGGCCGGGCAGCGGGCGCCCGCGCATCGCGGCGAGCGTCTCCGCCAGCCGCACCGCCTCGATGACGTGCGCCGAGGACACGAGCCGGTCCTCGTCCCGCAGCAGGCCCGCCACCTTCGTCAGCCACCGCTCGACCGGCCGGTCCGGCGCGCCGAACAGATGCCCGTACCAGCCCGGCGAGTCGATGCCCGCGCCGTACCCGCTGTGGCGCGACAACCTGCGGTACGTCCACGGCACCCACGTCATGTCCGCCTTGACCTTGGGCAGCCCCTTCAGCAGCGCCCGATCGGCGGCGACGGCGCTCTTCTGCCGCAACGCGGGCACATGCCAGGCCCCGCACACCACGGCCACACCGTCCCCGAACTCCCGCTGTGCCGCCCGTAGCTGGAGCCGCATGTACGCCTCCCGCACGAGATCCCGGTCGTGGCCCCCGCTCCCGTAGGTCTCCCGCAGCGCCCCCATGGCCTCTTCGAGCGCGACGAAGGGCGCGAACGCGTCCCCTTCGCCCACCCCGCGGTGCTCGACGACGTCCTCCCACCAGCGCTCCGGATCGTCATAACCGGCAGCCTCGGCAAGCACCGCGAGCGGATCCACCCGAACGTCGACGCCGTCAGCAGCCTGACCGGCTGCGTCACTGTCGGAGTCACCGTCTCCCCCGGCCGCGAACTCGCCGTCTCCCCCGACCGAGAGCTCGTCCGCGTTCCCCTCCGAGGGCTTACCGTCTCCCCCGGCCGGGAGCTCGCCGGTCGTCTCCTCCGAGGGCTCGCTCTCTTCCCCGCCCGAGGGCCCGCCGGACGCCCGGGCCGAGGGCTCACCGTCACCCCCGCCGACGGGTTCCTGCGCCCCCTCTCCCGGCTCGTCCCTCCCCCACGCCAAGGTGTGCGTGGCCGGCAAGTCGATGAAGCGGGCCGGGACGTCGTGCTCCAGGGCCCAGCGGATCGCGACCCACTCCGGGGAGAACTCGGCCAGCGGCCAGAACGCCGAGCGGCCGGGCTCGTCCACGGCGTGGGCGAGGAGCGCGACCGGCGGCCGCATGTCCTCGTCCGCGGCGAGCGGGATCAGCGCGTCGGCCTCGGGCGGCCCCTCGATCAGCACGATCCGCGGCCGGGCCGCGGCCAGCGCCGCCCGCACGGCCCGCGCGGACCCGGGCCCGTGATGCCGCACCCCGAGCAGCAATGGCCCCGCTCCGGGCCCCCTGTGCCCGTCCCCCTCAGTGCCTGTCACACCGTCCCCCTCGCCTCCGGGTCCGCCCCGAATCGTCGTCGCCCCGGTGTCCTCGCCCCATGCCGCTCACGCGCTCACCTCCCGGCAGGCCCGGTAGAAGTCCTTCCAGCCGTCGCGCTCGCGGACGACCGCCTCCAGGTACTCCTGCCAGATGACCCGGTCGGCCGCGGGATCGCGGACGACGGCGCCGAGGATGCCCGCGGCGACGTCACCAGCCCGCAGCACGCCGTCGCCGAAGTGGGCGGCCAGCGCGAGGCCGTTGGTGACGACGGAGATCGCCTCGGCCGTCGAGAGGGTGCCGCTCGGCGACTTCAGCTTCGTACGGCCGTCGGCCGTGACGCCGTCGCGCAGTTCGCGGAAGACGGTCACGACGCGGCGGATCTCGTCCATGCCGTCGGGTGCGGCGGGCAGGTCGAGGGAGCGGCCGAGCTGGTCGACGCGGCGCGAGACGATGTCGACCTCGGCCTCGACGCTCTCCGGCAGTGGCAGCACGACCGTGTTGAAGCGGCGGCGCAGGGCGCTGGACAGGTCGTTGACCCCGCGGTCGCGGTCGTTGGCGGTCGCGATCAGGTTGAAGCCGCGGACCGCCTGCACCTCCTGGCCCAGTTCCGGTATCGGCAGGGTCTTCTCCGACAGGATCGTGATGAGCGTGTCCTGCACGTCGGCCGGGATGCGGGTCAGTTCCTCGACCCGGGCCGTCATCCCCTCCGCCATGGCCCGCATGACCGGGCTGGGCACGAGGGCGTCGCGGCTGGGGCCGTGCGCGAGCAACTGCGCGTAGTTCCAGCCGTACCGGATCGCCTCCTCCGGTGTGCCGGCCGTGCCCTGCACCAGCAGCGTCGAGTCGCCGCTGACCGCCGCCGCCAGATGCTCGGACACCCAGGTCTTGGCGGTGCCGGGCACGCCGAGCAGGAGCAGGGCGCGGTCGGTGGCGAGGGTGGTGACGGCGACCTCGACGAGCCGGCGCGGGCCGACATACTTCGGTGTGATCACCGTGCCGTCGGGCAGGGTGCCGCCGAGCAGATACGTGGCGACGGCCCACGGCGACAGCTTCCAGCGGGTTGGGCGCGGCCGGTCGTCCTGCGCGGCGAGTGCGGCGAGTTCATGGGCGAAGGCGTCCTCGGCGTGCGGCCGCAACGCGACGGCAGGTGCCTCGTCAGGTACTTCGACAGACATCGGTTCCACGGACACAGACATGGCTGAGGCCCCCTCCAGCTCGGCCGGTTCGGATCTGGTACCCACCGTGCACCACGGCACTGACAACGCGATCTGACCTGCGCAAACGTGCTGGCGAAGGCGTTCGCCGGACCGATTGTCAGTGGGGGGATCTACCTTCGATGTCATGACTCAGCAGGGGGTGCGCTGGAGTGCGGATCAGGTGCTGGCACTGGCGCCTGACGCCTCATCACGCAAAGCGGGAAGCAAACTCGGTGCGGCCGGGCCGTGGTCCGAGGCGGGAAGTTCCGGCGAGGGGATGGTGTGGGGGCTGTGCAAGGGCAGTGGCAGCAAGCCGTATCAGACGGTCGTCGACATCGCGGACGCGTCCGGCCCGGCGTACAAGTGCAGTTGTCCGAGCCGCAAGTTCCCGTGCAAGCACGCGCTCGGGCTGTTGCTGCTCTGGGCGGGCGAGGACGGCGTGGTGCCGTCCTCGCAGCCGCCGGACTGGGCCGGGGAGTGGATGGAGGGGAGAAGGCAGCGGGCGACGGAGAAGCGGGCGGCGGGTGCGGCCGGTTCCTCGTCGGGTTCCGGTGATCCGGAGGCGGCGCG
The DNA here is from genome assembly GCF_059026085.1 of Streptomyces sp. a15. Classification (NCBI taxonomy): domain Bacteria; kingdom Bacillati; phylum Actinomycetota; class Actinomycetes; order Kitasatosporales; family Streptomycetaceae; genus Streptomyces; species Streptomyces sp. A15. The sequence goes on from NZ_JBWLKM010000001.1 coordinate 553,425, forward strand.
GCGCAGGGCGGAGCGCCGGGCCGAGCGGATCACCGCGGGCGCCACGGAGTTGGAGCAGCGGCTGGCGGACCTGCTGCGCGGCGGCCTCGCGGGCGCGGAGCAGGCGGGGTACGGGCTGTGGGAGGAGATGGCGGCCCGGATGGTGGACGCCCAGGCCTCCGGACTGGCCGCGCGGGTGCGGGAGTTGGGGGCGATCCCGTCGTCCGGTCCCGGCTGGCCGGTGCGGCTGCTGGAGGAGTGCGCTCTCCTCCACCTCCTCGACCAGGGCTGGCTGCGCCGGGAGCGGCTGCCGGACGGCCTGGCGGCGACGGTCCGTTCGCGCATCGGCCTGCCCGCCTCGGCGGACGGCCCGCCAGTGCGGGACCGCTGGCTGGTCCTCGCCCAGTACGACACGGCGGACGCGCGACTGACGACCCGCCGGATATGGCTGTACGGCGCCGAGTCGGCCCGTACGGCGCTGCTCCTCTCTTATGGCGCCGCCGGCCGCGCGCCCGAGCTCGCGCTGCCGGTTGGTCTGGCCCTGGACGCGGAGGTCTCCGCCTACCCGGGCGCCGGGCAACCGCGAGCGGCCCTGGGCGAGCAGTTCACCCCGCCCGCTCCCGCGGCGACCCGGCCGCCGGGAGTGACACCGGCCCAGGCGGCCGACCGTTACGGCGAGGCCCTCAGGGACGATCCCTGGCTGGACTCGGTCCCGGTGACGCTGGACCGGGTCGTCCCGGCCCCGGACGGCGACTCCTGGCAGCTGGCGGACGCCGACGGGGACGAGGCACTGCCGCTCACCCCCGCAGCGCGCTCCCGTCCGGGCCTGTGGCGCCTCGTCGCCCTCTCGGGCGGGGCACCCGTCAAGGTCTTCGGCGAGTGCGGCCACCGTGGCTTCACCCCGCTGACGGCATGGCCGGAGGGGCCGGGCGAGGCGGTGTCCCTGTGCTGACCCGAAGGGACCACGACCGACGGGACCACGACCGACGGGACCACGACCGACGGGACCCCGACTGCCGCACGACACCCACCGTTACCGGTTGCGCACTCGGCGCAACGAATGTCGCATCACCGCTCCCGGCAGGCGCAGGCCACGCACCCACCTCCGACAATCCACCCTTTCTCACCCGATCCAGGCATGCGGTCCGCCCCGTGGGACACCCGCATCAAGTGAGTCTTCAACCACTTCCAGGCACCGCACGGAAAGGAACCGAATGAACAGGACCTCCGCTCCTGCGGACTCGCCCGCGCCGGGCGCCTGGGAGGAACTCGTCACGGCGGCGCTGCTCGGCACGGAGCGGCGCACCCCGCCGGGCTCGGCGCCGGGCCGCGAGGCGCCGGTGACGCTGCTGGACGCGGCGGCCACGGAGGCCGTACGACGGCGGGCCGGCCTGCGGCCCGGCCGGGCGGCCCGGCGTCCTGAACCGGCGGCCCGGGACCCGCGCCCGCCCCTGCCCGCCCCGGCGGCCCGCAGGCTGGCGATGCTCCTGGCCGACCGCCCCGGCACCGGCGGCGGCGGCCGCCGAGGTACCGCACCGGACCTGATGGAGCTGCTGCCGCAGTGGCTGGCGGCGGCGAACACCCGCGGTTTCGCCGCACCCCCCGAGATGCTGCCCGCCCTCCTGGACGCGGCCCGGGGACGTACGGACCTGCGCCCGGCGGCGCTGGCCTTCGCGGGACCGCGTGCCATGTGGCTGGCCCGGCTGAACCCGGACTGGCGGTTCGCCCTGCGCGCGACACCGGGCGGGGGCGCGGCACTGCCGTCCTCCGAGGACACCGACAAGATCCACCAGCTGTGGCAGGAGGGACTGTTCGCCGAGCGGGTCGCCCTCCTCTCCGCGATACGCGCCCGCGAGCCCGCCGCCGCACGCGAGCTGATCGCGACCACCTGGGCGACGGAGCGGGCCGAGGACCGGCTGATGTTCCTCGACTCGCTGCGCACGGGCCTGGCCGCGGAGGACGAGCCGTTCCTGGAGCAGGCGCTGTCCGACCGGAGCCGCAATGTACGGGCCACGGCGGCCGAGTTGCTGTCGGCGCTGCCGGGTTCCGCGCTCGCGGCCCGGATGGCGGTGCGGGCCGGGGCCTGCGTGGCCGTCGATCACACGGGCAACGCACCGACCCTCGTGGTCGAGGCGCCGCACGAATGCGACCCGAGCATGGAACGCGACGGCGTGGTGGCCAAGGCTCCGGCCGGCCGGGGTGAACGGTCGTGGTGGTTCGGCCAGTTGGTGGAAGCGACGCCGCTCACCACGTGGTCGGCGCGGCTGGGCGGCCGTACCCCCCGGGAGATCGTGGCTCTGCCGGTAGCGGACGACTGGCAGAGCGAGCTGCACGCGGCGTGGTGCCGGGCGGCGGTGCGGCAGCGGGACGCCGAGTGGGCACGGGCCCTGCTCGGGGCGCCCGCGGCACCCGAGGCCGGCGGCCCCGGCGCGGTGTCACTGGCCGAACGCGCCAAGCTGCTCGGCACGCTGGGCTCGGCGGAGCGGGCCGAGTGGGTGGCCGGATTCATCTCGGTCCACGGTCTGTCCGAGGCGTTCCAGCTGCTCGGGGTGTGCGCCGTGCCGTGGGCCGGGCCGCTGGGCCGGGCCGTGGTGGACGCGCTCAACATCGCACGGGATGCGGGGAGTTACCCATGGAGTTTCAGTGGAGTGATGGGGCTGGCGGAACGCTGCCTCGACCCCTCCGAGGCGAGCCGTCTCGACGGGCTGCTGGCGGTGCCGGACGAACCGGAGGACGCCAGTCCAGGGGCCGGTGGGTACTGGGCGGAAGCCTTCCAGCGCCTGATGACCACCTTGCGGTTGCGGGCCGCGATGGCCGAGGAGTTGGGGGCGGCCTAGGGGACGGGCGACGTGAGGGCGCGGGTCTGCAGGAAACAGCCCGTCCGGCGTTCGAGGACGAGGCCGTTCAGGCCGACTGGGGTCTGGGGGCGAAGCCCCCAGAGAAGGTCACCCTGGACCACCCGCGGCGGAAACACGGCTCAGCCGCCGGAGGCCTACGCCCCTGCCGGCTGCCGCACGTTCGCCCGAACCCAGTCCACGATCGACTGCGTCGTCGCCCCCGGCGTGAAGATCTCCGCGACGCCCTTCTCCTTCAGCGGAGCGATGTCCGCCTCGGGGATGATCCCGCCGCCGAAGACCAGGATGTCCTCCGCCTCCCGCTCCTTGAGGAGCGCGATCACGGCCGCGAAGAGCGTGTTGTGCGCCCCGGACAGAATCGAGAGGCCGATCGCGTCGGCGTCCTCCTGGATCGCGGTGTCGACGATCTGCTCCGGGGTCTGGTGGAGCCCCGTGTAGATCACTTCCATTCCGGCGTCGCGCAACGCCCGCGCGATGACCTTGGCCCCGCGATCGTGGCCGTCGAGCCCCGGCTTGGCCACCACCACGCGGATCGGACCGGCTGCCACACCCATCACTGCCTCCATGAAGCGACTACATCCATCCGTACCGATAAGTACCGCACCGGCCGGGAAAGTGAACGAACGTTATCGCCAGGATCCCGCAACCGGCAGTTTCGCGGTGGATACCGAGGGGGAAATCACATGGTGGGACACGTTCGGGAGCCGCGACGAGGTCGCCTCACCGCCGCGCCGCAGGCCGCGCGCCGCGGCGGTGAGGCGTTTCGACGAGGGCACGAAGGGCACGCAGGGCAGGTAAGGCACGACAGCGGGGAGCCTCGTCGCCACACCGACAGGGAATCTCGTCAGGTCATCGGCGCAACACCAGCACCATCACCGGCAGCAGCCCCATCGGCAACTCCGGAAACAGGCGCCGCGCACCATCCTCACCCCACGTGCCCCACTCGCGCTCCGTCGAGGACCTCCACCGCGCCTCCCCATGAGGGCACCCGGGGGACAGAGCCGTCCCCCTGCGTGCCGACAGGAGGTCGGCCATGAAGGTCACCAAGGCAGTGCTGCCCTTTCTTCCGCTCTGCCAGCGACTCCTCCCGGACATGCTCCCGGGCAAACTGGCGGGCCTCTCCCTGGCACTCCTGAAGGCGACCGCCCTGGAGATCGCGATCCTCGCGGGCCACCTGCTCCTCTATCCCTCCGGCATCGCCCAGGAGCGCCGGGCCGCCGTGCCCCCGCTTCCGTCACCGGACGACGCCGACACGCCCCAACTGCCCAGGGAGGCCAAGCCCCCGGTCGTCCTGCTGCACGGCTTCATAGACAACCGCTCGGTCTTCGTCCTGCTGCGCCGCAGTCTCGCCCAGCACGGCAGGCAGCAGATCGAGTCGCTCAACTACTCACCGCTGACCTGCGACATCCGCACCGCGGCGGAGCTGCTCGGCCGGCACATAGAGGAGATCTGCGAACGCACGGGCAGCGAGCAGGTCGACATCGTCGGACACAGCCTCGGCGGGCTGATCGGGCGGTACTACGTGCAGCGGCTCGGCGGCGACCTCCGCGTCCGGACACTGGTGACACTCGGCACACCGCACTCCGGCACCCGCGTGGTGCCGCTGGCGAACGCGCACCCGATCGTGCGCCAGATGCGCCCCGGCTCGCAGCTGCTCGAGGAGCTGACCCGGCCCGCACCCGGCTGCCGTACGCACTTCGTCAGCTTCTGGAGCGACCTCGACCACCTGATGGACCCGCTGGAGACCGCCTGCATCGACCACCCCGACCTGACCGTGCAGAACGTCCGGGTGAGCGGCGTCGGGCATCTCGCCCTGCCCGTGCACCCCGCGGTCGCGAACGGAATACGGGATGTGCTCGACACGGCACGGACAGCGACCGAGGCGGAGGGGCACGCCGGCGGCCTGACCGTGGCGTGATTGCGGCGGACACAGCCCGCGGACAGCCCCTCGACAAGCCGTGGACAGTCCGACGGAAGCCGACCATCATCGAACACTCTTCGAACACAGGGCCAAACCCACGCCCGCCGTCCCCCGAAACACGGCCGAATGCCCGTTTCCTGCGCGCCCGAAACCAGACGAAGATTGTCGTGCCCGCATACCGCCGGGTACAGTCACCGCACTGCTCTGGCAGCCCCTGTTGTCGAGGCGAAAGAGAAGTTGGTGAACGACCGTCACTCGTCGGGGACCATGACCACCCCGGCTCCGGCTTCCGAAGCCGCCTCGGCGCCCTACGCGTCGTACGGCACCCAGGAAGCCCAGTACGGCGACTTCACCACGTACGGCACCTATGACGCCACCGGTTTCGACCCGGCGTCGGGCACCGCTTTCGACACCGGCGCCCACGCCACCGCGTCCTTCGAGGCCGACCCCCTTTTCGGCTGCATGCCCGGCGACTCCACCGGCTCGTACGACTCCTCGACCTGGTCGACGGGCGGTCACCAGACGCTGAACTACGACGCGTACGCGGCCCAGCACCACGCCGCCTACGACACCGGCGGGTACGACACCACCGCCTGGAACACCGGCCACCAGCAGCTGTCCTCGATCCCGCCGCAGGCCACCAGCCCCGACGCCAGCGGCCAGTGGGACGCGAGCGCCTGGCTCCAGCCCGACCATTCCGGCACCCCGGCCGACCAGACCCAGCACTGGGAATGGGGCTCGCAGGCCTGCGACACTGGCGCGTACGACGCCACGCAGTGGAACTCCGACGGCGGCGCCTCCGCGACCGGCCACGAAGAGTACGAGCAGCACGCGACGGCCACCTTCGAGCAGGTCACGCACAACGAGACGCACAGCGAGACGTACAACGAGTCGTACGACAAGCTCTACGACGAAACCGCCTCCCACGACGCCGAGTCGACCGCCACCGGCACCATGCCCGCCGCAGCCGACGCGCTTCTCCTCGACGACCAGGAAGAAGTCACCCCGGCAGCCGCAGCCGCACCTGCCGGGTCACCCGCCCCGTCCTCGCGCGCCGCCGCCCGCGGTGCTTCCCGCTCCCGCCGCCGTCCGCCCCCCAAGCGCTCCGCGCTGCTGACGGTGGCCGTGCCCTCGGCCTGCGTGATGGGCGTCGCGGGGATCGCCGCCGCGTCCGTCAGTGCCCTGGCCGACGACAGCAGCGACACCTCGACGACCGCGTCGGACGCGACGGCCGTGAAGCCGTCCGCCGCGAACAACAAGCTGGACACCCAGCTTAAGAGTCTTTCCGCCGGCGCCGACGACTTCGCCGACCGGGCCAGCCGTACGCAGGAACGTATCGACCTCAAGGCCCAGCAGCTCGCGGAGAAGAAGAAGGCCGCCGCGGAGGCAGCGCGCAAGGAGCGGCTGCGGCCCAAGTACGCGCTGCCGGTCGCCGAGCACGGGCTCAGCGCCTACTTCGGCCAGTCCGGCATCAACTGGATGTCCGTGCACACGGGCATCGACTTCCCGGTCTCCTACGGCACGACCGTGATGGCCGCGACCGACGGCACCGTGCGGACGCAGTGGAACAGCGCGTACGGCAACATGATGATCGTGACCGAGAAGGACGGCACGGAGACGTGGTACTGCCACCTCTCCAGCTACCGCGTCGCCTCCGGTACGACCGTCAAGGCCGGCGACCCGATCGCGTACTCCGGCAACTCCGGCAACTCGACCGGCCCGCACCTGCACTTCGAGGTACGGCCCGCGGGTGGCTCGGCCATCGACCCGCTGCCGTGGCTGCGCAGCCACGGGATCGACCCCACCTGACCTCAGTGAGCCCCTGCTGACCTCAGTGAGCCCCTGTCGAGCAGGGGCTCACAGCATCGGTCAGAGTTTCTCCACCGGCGCGTAGCGCAACAACAGCCGCTTCGGCTTCTCGTCCCCGAAGTCGATCGTCGCCTCGGCGTTGCCGCCCGTGCCCTTCACTCCCACGACCGTGCCGAGCCCGAACTGGTCGTGGGTCACCCGGTCCCCGACCGCCAGCGACACGGTCGGCTTCTCCGAGGTCCGGCGCGTGGCGAAGCCGGACGCGCCGGAGGCCGACGAGCGGGAGCGGGACGACGACAGCGAGGCCGCCACCCCGGACGCCGGACCGGAGGACACCGGCGCCATCGCCCCCGTCCGCTTCCAGTCCACGTGCTGCGCCGGAATCTCCTCAAGGAACCGCGACGGCGGGTTGTACGACGGCTGCCCCCACGCGCTGCGCATCGAGGACCGCGTCAGATACAGCCGTTCCCGCGCGCGCGTGATGCCGACGTAGGCCAGGCGCCGCTCCTCCTCCAGCTCCTTGGCCTGGCCGAGGGCGCGCATGTGCGGGAAGACGCCGTCCTCCATGCCGGTCAGGAAGACGACCGGGAACTCGAGGCCCTTGGCGGTGTGCAGGGTCATCAGGGTGATGACTCCGGAGCCGTCCTCGTCCTCGTCGGGGATCTGGTCGGAGTCGGCGACCAGGGCCACCCGCTCCAGGAAGTCGGAGAGCGAGCCGGACGCCTCGCCCTCTCCCGTCTCCTGCTCGAACTCCAGGGCCACGGCGGCGAGTTCCTGGAGGTTCTCGATCCGGGTCTCGTCCTGCGGGTCGGTGGAGGCCTGCAACTCGGCGAGGTAGCCGGTGCGTTCGAGCACCGCCTCCAGGACGGTCGCCGGGCTCGCGCCGGACTCGGCGATCGTACGGAGGTCCTCCATCAGCGTGTTGAACCGCTTCACGGCGTTCGTGGAGCGCGCGGCCATGCCGTACGCCTCGTCGACGCGCTTGAGCGCCTGCGGGAAGCTGATCTTCTCGCGCTGGGACAGGGCGTCGATCATCGCCTCGGCGCGGTCGCCGATGCCGCGCTTGGGGACGTTCAGGATCCGGCGCAGCGGTACCGAGTCCTCCGGGTTGGACAGCACCCGCAGGTAGGCCAGGACGTCCCGGACCTCCTTGCGCTCGTAGAAGCGGACGCCGCCGACGACCTTGTAGGGCAGGCCGACACGGATGAAGATCTCTTCGAAGACACGGGACTGGGCGTTCGTGCGGTAGAAGACGGCGACGTCTCCCGCTTTCGCGTCGCCCGCGTCCGTGAGGCGGTCTATCTCGTCGGCGACGAACTGTGCCTCGTCGTGCTCGGTGTCGGCGACATAGCCGGTGATGCGCGCGCCCGCGCCCGCGTTGGTCCACAGGTTCTTGGGGCGGCGGGACTCGTTGCGCTCGATGACGGCGTTGGCGACGGTGAGGATCGTCTGGGTGGAGCGGTAGTTCTGCTCCAGGAGGATCGTCGTCGCGTCCGGGTAGTCCTCCTCGAACTGGAGGATGTTGCGGATGGTCGCGCCGCGGAAGGCGTAGATCGACTGGTCGGCGTCGCCCACCACGCACAGTTCGGCGGGCTGGAGGTCGTCCTCGCTGGGCGGGACGTCCACCGGGTGCTCGGAGGTGCCGACGAGTTCCCGGACCAGTGCGTACTGGGCGTGGTTGGTGTCCTGGTACTCGTCGACGAGGACGTGCCGGAAGCGGCGGCGGTAGTGCTCGGCCACGTCCGGGAAGGCGCGCAGCAGGTTGACCGTCGTCATGATCAGGTCGTCGAAGTCGAGGGCGTTCGCCTCGCGCAGTCGTGACTGGTACATGGCGTAGGCCTGGGCGAGGGTCTTCTCGAAGCCGTCGGTGGCCTGGGCGGCGAAGTCCTCCTCGTCGATCAGCTCGTTCTTCAGGTTGCTGATCTTCGCGCTGAAGGACTTCGGCGGGAAGCGCTTGGGGTCGAGGTCCAGGTCGCGGCAGACCAGGGCCATCAGGCGCTTGGAGTCGGCGGCGTCGTAGATCGAGAAGGACGAGGTGAAGCCGAGCTTCTTGCTCTCGCGCCGCAGGATGCGCACGCACGCGCTGTGGAAGGTCATCACCCACATCGCGTTCGCGCGCGGTCCGACGAGGTGCTCGACGCGCTCCTTCATCTCGCCCGCGGCCTTGTTGGTGAAGGTGATCGCGAGGATCTGGCCCGGATGCACGTTCCGCTCGCCGAGCAGGTGGGCGATGCGGTGGGTGAGCACGCGGGTCTTGCCGGAGCCGGCGCCGGCCACGATGAGCAGCGGGGTGCCGTGGTGCACGACCGCGGCGCGCTGGTTCTCGTTCAGCCCGTCCAGGAGCGCGGCCGGGTCCACCGCCGGGCGCGGGGCGCCGTCGCGGTAGTACGCGTCCCGGTCCGGCGGCACGTCGAACTTCCCGCCGAACAGATCGTCCGGAACGGGCTCCGGTGCGTGATCGTCGTCGGGCGGCGGGGGTTCTTCCTCGTGGGCCCGGGGGCCCTGGAGGTTCGCCAGGAAGCTGTCATCAAAGAGGCTGCTCATCGCTCTCCGAGTCTAGGACGCCCCACTGACAGCCCGCCGCCACCCCAAGAACTTCGCCCCGTACGAAGGGTTCTCGGAAGGACTCCGGAAGGGCTCAGAAGCCGAGGATCTTCCAGAGCTGGCCGCCCGGTGTCTTCCTGCCCTCCAGCATCGTGCCGTCGCGGTCCGCGATCGACCAGGCCGAGACATAGACCTTGCCGTCGTACGGGTCGACGGCCACGCCCGCCGGGAACGGCACCTTCACGCTCGTACGTTTGCCGTGCGAGACCTTCGTCACCCGGCCGGCGAAGAGCTGGCTGACGTACAGGTCGCCCTTGTCGTTGAAGGCCAGGCCGCCGATGGAGCCGAAGCCGGACTTCCAACCGAGGATCCTGCCGGTCCGGGGGTCGACCTTCCACACCCGCGCGGTGGGCTTGGCGGCCTCGCCGTTCAGCTCGCCGACGTAGAGCGTGCCGTCGGGGCCGAGGGCGAGGGAGGTGGGGACGGACTCGTTGCCGTCGTGGTCCGGGAAGACCGTGAAGGGGCGGACCCTGCCGCCGGGCGAGACGACGACCAGGTCGTTTCCGGCCGCGTCCGCGACGATCTTGCGGCCGTCGGGGAGGGCGAGGACGGCGTACGGGTTGGACTCCAGCGACGCCTTGTGCGGGTTGTGCCGGAACTCGACGGCCGAGATGTCCGCGGCGATCCTCGCCTTGCCGTGCTCGAGGTGCAGCAGCTTGCCGAGGGTGTTCCAGGGCGGGGCCGTCGGGACTCCGGCCTCCGGCGGGGCGTACGTCTCGACGCCCCAGACCTTGCCGTGCAGGGCGGAGACACCGTCGAGGCCGGTCGCGAAGCCGCCGTCCGGGGCGGCGCCCGAGGGCAGCCCCTTCACCACCCTGTGGTGCTTCCACGCGCCCCCGTCCCAGTAGACCTTGGTGAGCGCGGAGGTGAGGCCGACGCACGTCTCGCCCTCGGGTCCCTCCCCGATGCACTTCTTGCCGCCCCGGCCGGCCTCGGCGACGTACAGCCGGCCGTGGTCGTAGGAGAGCTGGCGCGGGTTGTCGAGGCCGGTCGCGATCACCCGGACGACCGGTTTGCCGCCCGCCTGGCCTCCCTGGCCCGCACTGGCGGGCGCGACGCCCGCGGTGGCGGCGAGTGCGACTCCTGTCGCGAGTCCCGTGGCGACGAGTGTCCTGCGTTTCGTCATGGCCGTGCCCCTCTTCCCCAGCCACGGCACCGGACCGCGGCTGGGTGGAAGCTAGCGCCCCGAAGCGGGCGGACGTCATCACTCCGGAGAAAATACGCACAAGTCGTGGCAGATCCCTCCGGATCGACCACGGCGAGCCATGCCCTGACCCAAGGTCACGAAAATGTATCGGGCATATCGAACATCAACCTTCACAGGGGCCACACCAGTTGGCTACCGTGCCAGACAGGCCGTACGACACCCACCGGCGAACGTCGCCGGGCCGCACGGCCTCCGCCGAGTCCGACGCGCCGCCGCGCGCCCGGAGCCGGGGACCCACCGACCTTGGGGTGAATCGGCCCGAACTCCCTTCCAGGGAAAGGCCGTAGGGCAAACCTTCCTAACCACCCGCCCGAACCCGACAGCTAACTCGGTAGGCGGAACGTGGAAGGAGTCGCCTCCCTTGGCGTCGCACCGCAAGTCGCGCCCTTCGGGCACGCGCGTAGCAGGCATATGGACCCCCGCCCTCGCCACGGCCGCCCTCACCTCCGTGGCACTGCTGTCCCAGACGGCCAACGCCGCCCCGTCGGCCGACGACAAACCGAGCCTCGAAGAGGTCGAGAAGAAGGTCGACGACCTGTACCGGCAGGCGGAGTCGGCGACCGACAAGTACAACGCGGCCCAGGAGAAGACCGCGAAGCAGCGCAAGCGCGTGGACACCCTCCTCGACGACGTCGCCCAGCGCACCCAGAGCCTCAACGAGGCGCGGGAGGAACTCGGTTCCTTCGCCGCCGCCCAGTACCGGACCGGCGCCTCCGCCCCCGACACGGCGACCTTCCTGCTCGCGGACTCCCCGCAGGACTACTTCGACCAGACCCAGCTGATGGGCCGGCTGACCAACCGCCAGAAGGGCGCGGTCGACGACTACGTCACCGAGCAGTCCGCGACGATGAAGAAGCGCCAGGAGGCCACCGAGAGCCTTCAGACGCTCACCAAGTCACAGGGCGAGCTCAAGACCGCCAAGGCCACGGTGCAGACTAAGCTCGCCGACGCCCGCGCGCTGCTGTCGCAGCTGACCGCCGAGGAGAAGGCCCGGCTCGCGGCGATCGAGCGGAAGAAGCAGCAGGAGGCCGCGGCCAAGGCGGCCGAGCTGGCGCGGCAGCAGGCGGCGGAGCAGAAGGCCCGGGAGGAGGCGGCGGCTCAACAGGAGGCGAGCAGCGGCTCGTCGAGCTCTTCCTCCTCCACCGACTCGTCCACCGCCACGGACGCCTCGTACGCCACCAAGGCCGAGAAGGCGCTCGCCTTCGTCCGCGCCCAGATCGGCAAGCCGTACGTCTGGGGCGCCACCGGCCCCGAGTCCTACGACTGCTCCGGCCTCACCCAGGCCGCCTGGAAGGCCGCCGGCGTCGACATCCCGCGCGTCACCTACGACCAGGTCAAGGCCGGCACCACGGTCTCCGTCTCCGCCGCCCAGCCCGGTGACCTGGTCTTCTTCTACGACGACATCAGCCACGTCGGCCTCTACATCGGCAACGGCATGATGATCCACGCCCCGAAGCCGGGCGCGTACGTCCGCGAGGAGTCCATTTTCTACGACGGCGAGTCGTCGATCCACAGCGTGGTGCGGCCGGCCTGACAGGACGCCGCCCGGACGCGGGCGCGGGCCCTGGTCAGTGACCTCCCTGGTTCTCGACACAGGGCCCCGCTCCCGGCTGGGGCTCGGCGTAGACGCCGTGCACCTCGCTGGTCAGCTCGTCCTTCGTCACCCGCCCGGACACGCACACGACGCCCGTGTAGACGGCGTAGTACCCGTTCCCGACGAAGACGCCATGCTCCTCGCCGCAGCCGACACGCCGCAGTGCCGCCGCCACGCGCTGGTCACTGAAGCGGCCGAACTCCCCGGAGCCGCCTTCCTCCCGGACCTTCGCCAGCTCCGTGAGGATGAGCTCGGCCGACGCCTGCCCACTGGCCTGCTGCTCCGCGCTCAGGGACGCCCGCATGCGGTAGGCGTGGTTGTCGGCGTAGTTGGGGGGCGCGTCGACGGGCCCGTCCGGTCGGCCTCCGTCCGGGCTCGACGTGCTCGACGTGCTCGACGTGCTCGGAACGGGTGAGGAAGGCAGCGCCGTGGGTGTCTCGGTCGGCTGCGCGCACTTCGGCGGGGGCGGGTAGGAAGGCGTCGGGCTGCCCGACTGCGCGGAGCCGGCCTCATCGGCTGCCCCGCCCTTTTGGCTGCCGCACGCGGTCATGGTGATCGCCGTGAGGGAAGCGGCTGCGGCCATGGCTGCTGATCGCCTGAAGGGCATGGGCAGAGTTTCCCCGCTCGGAGCGCGGGTTGTCATGAGCGGAACTACTCAGACCGTCGCCGTGGGCGCGGTGACCTCGGCCCGGGCCGGCGACGGGTCCCTCAGGTCCACAGCACCGCGATGAAGATGTTCGCCGTGGTCAGCGCGCCGACCAGCCCGAACAGCCGCTTGTCCACCGTCTCCTCGTCCCGCTGGACGTAGACGAGCCCCAGGATCACGATCAGCAGGGCCAGCTTCACGCCGATCTTGATGTTGTTGACGGACTGGTCGTCGGCCTGGTTGAGGCCGACCAGGATGACGCCCGTGACCAGCATCGTCAGCGCGCCGTGCAGCATCGCCGGGACGAAGCGGGCGGTGCCCTGGCCCATCGCCTTCATCTGGGTGAGGAAGCCGCCGAGCAGCGAGGCGATGCCGATGATGTGCAGGCCGACGAAGAGATGGATGAGTACGTCCATGAGGCCGGAGCCTAATCAGACCCCCGGGCGCCCTCCGACACCGCCCCGTCCCAACCGCCTCTCCCGACCCCGACCCCGACCCCTGCCTCGCCTCACCCACCTCGCCTCGCCTCACCTCGCCTCGCCGCGGCAGATCTTGCATATATGCGGCCCATAGCACCCGACCGCCCTCGCTGGTCCGGATTCGGCACATCGGTCATCGCTCTGCGTGAAGTCGACGGGGCCGACCGCGGATCACGGTCACATACGGTCACCCGGTGGTCAGCTCGGAGAACTTCCGCACATCGCGTTACCCCGCCGTCACGGTCAGGTTTAGCGTCCTCCCTCAGGTGACCGGCTCCCCACCGCCGCCCGGACCAGGGGCGGCAGTCGGCCACCACCGCCGAGAAGGTCCGGCGGCGGTCCGCTCCCCCTGTGCGGGTCGTCGCCGGACGCGTGACCGCCCCCGGGTGGCCGTACGTCCGCTCCGCTTGGCGTTCGTACGGACAGGGCGGTCGTACGAGTCGTACGAAAGGACGTGCAGTCCACGTGGCAGCGCACCGCAAGCCCCGGCAACGCTCGGTCAGCGGCACCAAGGCCCGGACGGCGGCGACGATCGCCCTCGCGGGCGCGGCGACCGCGACCGGCTTCGACGGGACCGGACACGCCGAGCCTCAGCTCACGCCGGCGCAGGTCAAGGCGAAGGTGGACAAGCTGTACCAGGAGGCGGAGGTCGCCACCGAGAAGTACAACGGCGCGAAGGAGAAGGCGGAGGCCACCGAGTCGCGGCTGTCGAACCTGCGGGACGAGGCGGCACGCAGGACGGAAACCCTCAACTCGGCCCGGGACGCGCTGGGTTCCATGGCCGCCGCCCAGTACCGCGACGGCGGCCTCGACCCCGCCCTGCAACTCGCCCTCTCCGACGACCCCGACCAGTACCTGGACGGCGCCGAGTTCGCCGAACGGGCCGGCAGCCGCCAGGCCTCGTCCGTGGCCCGCGTCCGCGAACAGCTCCGGGAGATCGAGCAGCTGCGCGGCGCCGCACACATCGAGCTCGCCTCACTGCAGTCCCGCCAGGCGGAGCTGAAACGCCACAAGAAGACGATCAACGGCAAGCTGGGCGCGGCCCGACAGCTGCTGTCCCAGCTGCCCACGGAGCAGCGCGCAGGGCTCGGCGAGGGAGACGCGGCCCGCGCCTCCCGCTCGTCGACGACCGACCGGGACGGCCTGACGACCCCCGGCTCAGCCACCGCTCAGGCCCCCAACTCCCGCGCCGCGGCCGCCGTCTCGTACGCCTACTCCAAGCTCGGCAGCCCCTACGTCTGGGGCGCGACCGGCCCGGACGCCTTCGACTGCTCGGGCCTCATGCAAGCCGCGTACCGCTCCGCCGGCATCTCCCTCCCCCGCACCACCTACGCGCAGATCGACACCGGCACGCGCGTCTCCCGCTCCGAACTACTCCCCGGCGACCTGGTGTTCTTCTACTCCGCCATCAGCCACGTCGGCATGTACATCGGCAACGGCCAGATGGTCCACGCGCCCAACCCGTCGGCGCCGGTGCGGATTGCTCCGATCAGCGAAATGCCGTTCGCGGGGGCTACGCGGGTGGTGTGAGGGGGCGGCCGGCCGGAAGGCTGCCTCACTCTCGCGTCACGGGCAACACCAGGACCCCGAGCCCGTGATACTCCTCGGGTTCCGTCGTGGCCACCTCCCAACCGGTCGCCATGCTCACCACCTCGCCATGCAGAGCCGTCCACCCCTGGCCGGGGAAGAACGTCGCGCCGATCCGCCCCATGGTGTCGGCGACGAGCCGGTCGACCGACGCCACCTCCACCGCGGCAAGTTGGGCAAGGTGGACCGAGACGCCCGGGCGACTCCTCGTCGCCTCGGCCAGGCAGAGTGCCGGAACGGTCACCGAGTACAGCGCCCGGCGACGAGGATCCGGGACAGGTGGTCGGAAGTCACACCCCGGGCCAGCCAGTCGGCAGCCAGCGACTCAAGGGAGGCGCAGTCGGCGGAGGACAGCGCCAAGCGCGGGTCCTGAAGACCGAGTCGGGCGAGGATGATGTAGGCGGTGGAGGGCCGGGCGTCCGCGACGGACGGTGACGGTACGGCCTTGGGTACGTCCACTGGAGCCGCCTCGGCAAGCGACTCGTACGTCACGTCACCTTCGAGGAAGCGGGCCCACCATTCGTCGTCACGTGCGGTGCGGGACCAGTAGGTGAGGAAGACCCACCGCATGCCGGTCTCGCCCTCGGCAGGCGGGATACGACGCCGTACGCGCCGCAGGTGCCCGGCCCGGCCGAGTTCGTTGAGCCCCGAGCGGACGGCCTGCTGGCCGTAGAGGGGCTGCGCCTTGGCGATGGTCTTGGCGTCCATGGCCGCGTGTTCGCAGAGCTGGTCGAGGAAGCTCGCGAGGTACACCTCGCGGGCTGGGAGATGGTCGAAGTCGCCGGGGCGGGGCGGCAACTGGTCCGGGGCGGAGCGTTTGCCGTAACCGGGCTTGGCCATGGGATGCACTGCGGGTGCGGACAGGGCAGCGCTAGAGTTTCGTAAGCCACGAGATCGGGGTCCGTTCGATCTTGGGGTGAGACCCCGGCGGGTGCTGGTAACACCCGACCGGGGTTGTTTGTTGTCGCGAACGCTAGAAGTTCGCAACGGTGTGTCGCAAGCCGATCACGAAAAGTCATGTGCGCAGGTGTGCGCGGCAGTTGGCACACGGGGAGGGCAGGAGGGTGGGTTCGTTCTTCCCGCCCCTTCCTTGGAAAAAAGCTCGGGTCTCGGCACCCGAAGCCCGGGGCTCAGGCCTCGCGGGCGGCGTACGCGATGAAGGCGGCCCAGACGTCGACGGGGACGTCGAAGCGAGGGCTTCGAGCTCCGAGCTTCGAGTCACGGACGTGGATGGTGTGGGGGCAGGCGGCGACTTCGAGGCAGGCGCCGCCCTGGGAGTCGCTGTAGCTGGACTTGCGCCAGGCGTAGGCGACTTCGAGGCAAGCGCTCCCCTCTGAGTCGCTATAGCTCGACTTGAACCACGTCAGTTCGGCGCTCATAGCTCCTCCGCCATCTTCCTGATGAACCTGGCAGACTCCTCAACGCCAAGCGCCTGCACCTCCCCCGACGAGGAGTCCGGCCGGGGCCTCACGCTGGTGACCGCACTCGCGGACACCTGGGGTGCGGAACCCCGGCCCCACGGGATCGGAAGACGGTCGGGTTCGAACTCCCTGTCCAGGTGCCGCCGCCTACACCAGCCTCCGCGCCGTCGCCCACCGAGTCAGCTCATGGCGGTTGGAGAGCTGCAACTTCCGCAGCACCGCCGACACATGGGATTCCACTGTCTTCACCGAGATGAAGAGCTGCTTGGCGATCTCCTTGTACGCGTACCCGCGTGCAATCAGCCGCAGCACCTCCCGCTCCCGCTGGGTGAGGCGGTCGAGGTCCTCGTCCACCGGGGGCGCGTCCGTCGACGCGAAGGCGTCCAGGACGAAACCGGCGAGCCTCGGGGAGAAGACCGCGTCGCCCTCCTGGACTCGGAAGATGGAGTTGATCAGGTCGGCGCCTGTGATCGTCTTCGTGACGTAGCCTCGCGCGCCGCCGCGGATCACGCCGATCACGTCCTCCGCCGCGTCCGACACGGACAGGGCGAGGAAGCGGACGGGCTGCTCGGCGTCGGACATCAACGGGGCGCAGCGGCGCAGGACTTCGACGCCGCCGCCGCCCGGGAGGTGGACGTCGAGGAGGACCACCTCGGGCCGGGTCGCGGTGATGACGGTGACCGCCTGGTCCACGTCGGCGGCCTCGCCGACGACCTCCACGCCGGTCTGCTCGGTCTGGCCGATCTCGGCCTGGACGCCCGTACGGAACATGCGGTGGTCGTCGACGAGGACCACGCGTACGTGGCGCCCGCCCTCACCACCGGAGGTCTCCGCGGTGCCGGTTCCCTCGGTCGGGTCGCTCATGACGTCTTCTCCGCCCTCTCCATCTCCAGCTCGACCTCCGTGCCGCCGTCCGGCACCGCGCGCAGCCGCGCCGTGCCGCCGTTGCGCTCCATGCGGCCGATGATCGATTCTCTGACGCCCATGCGGTCGGCGGGTATCGAGTCGAGGTCGAAGCCGGGGCCGCGGTCCCGGACGGACACGAAGACCGTCTTTCCCTCGACTTCGGCGTAGACCTGGACTGCGCCGCCCTCGCCACCGTACTTGGCGGCGTTCACCATCGCTTCGCGTGCGGCCTGCGTCTGTGGCCCGATTCTCTCGTCGAGGGGGCAGTCGCCGACGACGACCACCTCTATGGGGACGCCGTGCTTGTCCTCGACCTCCGCGGCGTTGCGCCGCACCGCGTCGGCAAGGGTGGTGGGCTCGTCGGCCTCGTCCTTGCCGGTGCCCTCGGGCTTGTACAGCCAGGTGCGCAGGTCGCGCTCCTGGGCGCGGGCGAGACGGCGCACCTCCGCCGGACTCTCCGCGTTGCGCTGGATCAAGGTGAGGGTGTGCAGCACCGAGTCGTGGACATGGGCGGCGACTTCGGCGCGCTCCTGGGCGCGGATGCGCATCAGGCGCTCCTCGGAGAGGTCCTGGGTCATGCGCACCAGGTAGGGACCTGCCAGGAGCGTTATGCCGACGAGGACCGCGAGGGCCGCCTGCAGGACCGAGCCGAGGTGGGCGGCGGAGCCCTGCAGGACGAAGATGCCGGAGACGCCGGCGGTGACCAGCAGGACGCCGGCCACAGCGCGCAGCAGGGTGAGTGTGCGCCGGCGGCGGCCGGCCTCGACCCAGCGGGCCCGGCGGGCGTTGTCCGCCTGGCGCCAGACGAGGGCGACGCCCGCGCCGACGAGGACGACCGGCCAGAGGTAGGCCTTGGCGCCGTTGCCGAGGTTCACATTGCCGACGAAGACCATGGCCACGACGACCATGAGGAGCAGGGCCACGATCTGGCCCTTGTCCGGCCGGCGCGTGACGAGTCTGCGGCGGCCGTCCGCCGAGGTCTCGGTGGCAACGAGGGACGGGGGTTTCTGGCCGCCGACGCCGCCGACGCCGAGCGGAACGAAGAACCAGAACGCGGCGTACAGCAGGGCGCCGAGGCCGTCCGCCAGGAACAGGCCGACGAACATGAGCCGCACCCAGATCACGGGCAGGCCGAGATGTCCGGCGAGCCCCCGCGCCACGCCACCGAGCCAGCGTCCGTCACTGCTGCGGTAGAGCTTGCGCGGCGGCCGCGGTTCGACGAGTGGCGCTGCTGCGGCTTCCGGCATGCCATCGATGTTCACACGGCGGCACGGCGCGGGCATCAGGGTTGTCCCCCGAGACTCCCCTGATCTTCGGCGGGCGGGTCCGTCGAACACTTCCCCGGCGCCGGCTCAGGGCAGATATCAGGGTCCGGCCAGGGTCGTTCCGACTGCCGCGGCGGCGGCGCGGCAGTCACCATGGAGCCATGACAGATCACGAGCACGCCGCGACGGGTCCGGGACCCGGCTCCGGCCCGCGTCCCCGACCGGGCGCCGGGCCGCAGGATGCCGTGCCCGCCGCGGATGCCGCACCCGCCGCGGGGGCGGAGCCGCACGCGGACGCCCCGGCCGGCCCGGGCGCGGCCTCGCGCGCGCACGTGCGGGCGGGCGCGGAGGGAGAAGGAGAGGCCGCCGCGGCGGAGGCGGGCGCGGCCGAGCTGCCCCACAAGTACCGGCGCGAGCGACGGTACAAGATGCTCGCCGGGGTGTGTGCCGGGCTGGGGCGGCAGTGCGACATGGATCCGGTGATCTTCCGGATCACCCTCGCGGTGCTGTCCGCGACCGGCGGCATAGGCCTCATCTTCTACGGCTTCGCGTGGCTCTTCGTCCCGTATGCCGACGAGGACGAGAACGAGGTGCGCAAGCTGCTGACGGGCCGCGTGGACGGCCAGGCGCTGACGGCCGTGCTGTTCGCGCTGGTCGGCTGCGGGGTGTTCCTGACGCTGCTGAACAACGGCGGGGTGCTGGCCTTCGCCGTCGTCCTCTCCCTGCTCCTCGCGGGCGCCGGGTACTGGTCGCGGCACCGCGGTGCCCCCGACACCGACCCTTTGGCCGCCCAGGCCGTCGCCGACGCCCCGCCGGAGGCCCAGGCACCGCCGGTCCCCATCGCCTACCCATCCTGGTGGCGCGACCCCATCGTCAAGGACGGCACACATGTGGGCGGCACCGGTTATCTCTGGGGCCCGGAGGACTCCCGGGTCCGGGACATCTCGGCGGCGGTCAACATCGGCCTGGGCGCCTCCTGGCACGGCCGCGAGAGCATACGCACGCCGTACGCCCCGCCGCCCAAACCGCGCGGCCCCCGCTGGATCGGCGGGTGGGTGTTCCTGCTCGCTCTGCTCGCGGGCGGTCTCGGCACCCGCCTGACGTGGGAGGAGCACACCCTCGGCACCAGCCTGCAGACCGGGCTGGCCTGCGCGCTCATCGTCCTCGGCCTGGGGATAACGGTCAGCGCGTTCCTGGGACGCACGGGCGCGGGGTCGATCTTCCTGGCGATCGTCACGGCGGGTCTGCTCGCCGGGTCGGCGGCCCTGCCGGCGGACATCAACACCCACTGGGAGCGCACGGACTGGCGGCCCGCCACGGTGGCGGGCGTCCAGCCGAACTACAACGTCGGCACCGGAGTCGGCACCCTGGACCTGAGCCGGCTGGACCTGAAGAAGGGGCAGACGGTGGCCACAGAGGCGGACGTGGGCATGGGCCGACTGCTGATCATCGTGCCCGCGGACGTGACCGTGAAGCTGAGCATCGACGTGGGGGTGGGCGACATCCAGTTGCCGGGCGACGACGAGAAGGACGTGGACGTGGCACCGGGCAAGCACAAGGAGGTGACCCTGGCACCGACGACCGGCGGCACGGGCACCGGCACGCTGGACCTCGATCTCAGGGTCGGCATCGGACAGGCGGAGGTGAGCCGTGCTGCGTCATGAGTTCCAGCCGGGGAAGCTGGTCGCCGGGTCCTTCCTGATCCTCGCGGGCGTCATCTACGCCGGTGACGCGGGCGGCGCCTGGGAGACCCCGTGGTTCGTGGTCATCCCGGTCGTCGTCGTCGGCCTCTGCCTGGCCGGCGCGGTCGGGGCCCTGACCCGGGCCATACGCAGACGCCGCGCGGTGGGCCGTACGAAGCCCGCCGGGCCGCAACCGGTGGAACCGGTGGGGCCGAGCTGACGGTGGCCGCCCGGCAAGCGCCCCGCCCGCGTCCGCGCCCCGCCCCGCCCGTCAGAAACAGCGCCCTGCGCCTGTCGGGGCTACCGGTACCTCACGACCACCCCACGCTCCGTACGGGAGCTACCGGTAGTCCCCGAACCGCCGTCGTCGCCGTGCCCGTAGGGCTGCGTCCAGGGAGTAGACAGGGGCGCCGGCGAGGACGAGGGGGATCCAGGCCATGAGGTAGGCGAGGTCGTTGCCGTAGTAGTACGGGTCGGTGGCCCAGCTCACCGTGAGCCACAGGCTGAGCGAGATCAGTGCGCCGCCGACCGCGGCCAGCCGGGCGAGGAGGCCGATGAGGATGCCGATACCGACGGCGAGTTCACCGAAGGCGATGGCGTAGCCGAAGCCCACGGGGTTCTTGAGGGACAGGTCGACCAGTTCCGGGATGGCGGAGGAGTCGCGCACGGTGCGCATCAGGTCGCCGACCGAGCCGGAGCCGGAATCCCTCATGAAGGCGCTGTCGGTGAGTTTGTCCAGGCCGGCGTAGATGAAGGTGACGCCGAGGAAGACGCGGAGCGGAATGAGTGCGTAGCGGGTGGCAGTGTCGCGCCAGTCCGGGCCGCCGTTCGCATAAGGGGAGTGCATGTCCGTACGAATGCCGTGAGTCATAGCTGCTAGCCGCCTCTCGCCCGCCGTGCCGTGACCCCTCAGGTGACGATACGTACGACAGGGAGGCCCCGCTCAATCCCGACGCGACCGGTTGTATCCCTGTCGCGACCAGTTTCTCCGACTTGACCGGCTGCGGCCATGCCCACGACACCGACAGCAACACAGACACCGACACTGACACCGACACCGACACCGAAAGGGCCACGGATGGCACACCCGCACGGATCAGTCCGTGACGTCGATCGCGTACCGGTTCGTCTCGACGCCCGCCGCCGTCACCACCTGCACCTCCACCCGGCCCGGCTCCACATCGGCCGGGACCGGCACGGTCAGTACGGCGTCCGTGGGGTTGCTGAAGCCTCCGGTCACCGGGACCAGGGGGACGTGCACGTTGACCGGGCCGATGCGTACGACCATCCGGGACAGCCGGTCCGCGCCCTGCGCCCCCGGCGGCACGAAACCGGCACCGCGGATCTCGATGTCGTCGCCGGTGCGGATCGGCCCGTCCAGGTCGCCGGCCTCCCGGGCGCGCACGACGGAGAGGATCACCGGCCGCCCGCCCTCGGCGTACTTCCCGGCGAGGTAGGTCGCGGCGGACACCAGGACCACCACCGCGAGGCCCCAGGGCAGGTCCGGCAGCTGGTCGGGGCGCCGGGCCAGCCGTACGGCGGCGAACAGGAGGGCGACGGTGCTGATGACGACGTACTGGATGTCGGCGAAGGTGCCCCGGCCCGCGTCGTCCGTGAGCAGGTCAGCCGCCCTCGGCCGGTCGGCCCGCACCTTCTGCAGCCGCTGGCCCAGCACCCGCAGCCCGACCACGCGCCGTACCAGGACGGCGATCCCGCACACCACGGCGAGGACGGTCACCACGCCCGCCGCCCGGGCGAGTTCGAACCCGGAGAGGAGCGCGTCGCGCTCCGCCTGCTCGGACGCGGCCGCGAGGCGGCCCACGAGCACGAGCACGGCGTAGGCGACGAACAGCACCCAGCCGACCGCGACCGCCCGGGACGTGGAGAGGCGGTTGTCCTCGCCGATCAGCGGCGCCAGCGCGCCGCCACGCGCCCGGTGGAACCACGAGGCCGCCGTCAGCACGCCGGCCACCACCAGGGCGGCGAGCAGTCCTGCGGTTCGGGCGGAGGTCCAGCCCGCGCCGATGGCCGTGAGCGACTGCACGAGGAGGAGCAGGACGACCAGCGCCCACACCACCACCGCCGTCCGCCGCCACAGTCGCGCCAGCCAGGCCTCGCCCTCGGCCCGGCCGCGTTCGGCGACGAGGTCCGCGGACTGGGTGAGTTCCTCCGAGACCCACTGGCGGGAGGCGGAGGCCGAGTGGGCCACCGCCGCCGGCAGCCCCTGCCCGGCCGCGAACTCGTCCCGCTTCAGCAGGAATTCGGCGACCGCCCTACGGTGTCCCGCCCGCGCCCCGTGGGGACAGTCCCCGCAGGTGCAGCCACCTCCGTGGGTGCTCCCGTGCGCGCCCGAGTCCGCGCCCTGTCTCGCCTCCTGCACCGCCACGCCCGACGCCCGCCTTCCCCGCTTTTTTGTGCCTCACAACTCACGTGCGATGACAGCGAATTGTGCCCTACGCAACACGCCCCGTGCGGGGCAGGTCCGGTCAGGGCGGTGGAAGGCCGGTTCGCCGTGTTGACCCGGCTGCGAGAATTTCCCCATGGCCGAGATCATCCAGCGCGACGGGACCTGGGCCTTCGACGGGAGCACGGTCAGGATCACGCCGGGACTCCACCGCTCCGTGCCGCTGTTCCGGCAGACGTACGGCGAGATCGCCGTGCCCCTGGAGGCCATCTCGGGCGTCGCCTTCGAGCCCGAACGCAAGCGCGGCCGGCTGCGCATGCGGCTGCGCGAGGGCGCCGACCCGCTCCTGCACGCGACGGGCGGCCGCCTGCCCGACCCGGCCGATCCGTACCGGCTGCTGGTGGAGGTGGACCGGGCGGGAGTCGCCGAGTACGTGGCCGAGGAGATCCGCCGCTCCCTGCTCCTGGACCAGATCCCCACGGAGCCGACCAAGGCCTACCTCCTGCCCGGCCCGCCGGTCCCGGTCTCGGTCCGCTCCTCGGACGGCACGGTCTCCTTCGACGGCACCCGGGTGCGGATCGACTGGGCGGACACCTCGGACCGGGTCAAGCGGGCGACCGGCCCCCGCATCATCGACCTCGGCGATCTCGTCCAGGTCGAGTGGCTGCCCAACTCCGGTTACGAGGACGGCTTCCTGCGCTTCGTGACCCGCGAGACGACCTTCTCCAAGCTGCCGCCCGAGAAGGACCCGTACGCCCTGGACCTGTGGGGCAGCGCCCGCCGCGACCTGCTCACGGCCCTCGTCGCCACCGCGGTCACGGCCCGCCTGCCGCACCCCTCCACCCGTGTCGCCGTCGAGAACGGCGAGCAGACCGCCCGGCGCCCGCTGACGGCGGCCGTACCGCCCCAGGCCGACCATCACGACGTCCTCCTGAGGCGACTGCGGGAGCTGGGCGAGCTGCACCGGGACGGGGTGCTCACGGACGAGGAGTTCGCGATGACGAAGGCCGCCGTCCTACGAGGATTCTGAGAGGATCCGGGAGGGTTCTGAGGCGTCAGCTCAGCAGATCGGGCTCGCTGCGGCTGATGTCCTGCCACATCGGCTGGTAGTTGATCCACGCCACCAGATCGCCGCCCAGTTGCTCGCGGGTGGCCACCGCCGCCTTGTGGTCGATCAGGACGGGCCGTCCGGCCGCCTTCGCGGTGAGCTGGACCTGGCAGGACCGTTCCAGGGACAGGAACCACCAGGCCGCCGCGTCCACCGAGTCGCCGACCGTCAGCAGCCCGTGGTTGCGCAGCACGAGTGCCTTGCGAGTACCGAGGGCGGTGGCGATGCGCCGGCCCTCGTCGGCGTCGACGGCGACGCCGGTGTAGGCGTCGTAGAGAGCGTGGTCCTCGTAGAACGCGCAGCTCTCCTGCGTGATCGGGTCCAGGAAGTCGCCCAGGGCCGACAGCGCCCGGCCGTGCACCGAGTGACAGTGGGCGACCGCGACGACGTCGGGGCGGGCGGCGTGCACCTGGACGTGCACGGTGAAGGCCGCCTGGTTGACGTGGTAGCGGCCCTCGATCACCTGGCCGTCGGAGTTGGCGAGGACCAGGTCGCTCACGGTGACGTGCTTGAACGGCATCCCGAACGGGTTGACCCAGAAACAGTCGCTGTACTCCGGATCACGGGCGGTGATGTGCCCCGAGACCCCGTCCTCGAAGCCCAGCCGCCCGAAGATCCGCAGCGCGCCCGCGAGCCGTTCCTTGCGGTGCCGGCGTTCGTCGTCGACCGATTCGTGCATCGGCGGCATGGCGAACCGGAGCCGGTCGGTGGGGAGCGGCTGGGGTGGAGTGGGCCCGGCTTCGGGCGTCCCGTGCATGTGTCGTCCTCCAGCACTGGGTGGGTGTACGGGGCGGAAGTTACCGTCGGTCAGCGCAGGAGAACAGCGCTGGTGGGTAAAGATGGCGCACCCGGCCGATACCCGACAGAAGATGTCGGGTATCGGCGGAAGACTGGCTGATATGGACTGGGCAGCTTTCTCCTCCGCGGAACCCGACCTGGCGAAAACCGTCGAAGAACGCTTCGGCGCCTACACCCACCACATCCTCGCGACCCTCCGCAAGGACGGGTCGCCGCGCACCACCGGCCTGGAGGTGCGTTTCCTGAACGGTGAGCTGTGGCTGGGCATGATGCCGGACTCGCTCAAGGCGCTCGACCTGCGCCGCGACCCGCGGTTCGCACTCCAGGCGAACCCCGGGGACGGCACCGGCATGGGCGGCGGCGACGTCCGGATCAGCGGACGGGCGATCGAGGTGGACGATCCTCGGACCAGGGCCGGATACGTCGAAGAGGTGGAACCGCCGGAGCCGTTCCACCTCTTCCGCACCGAGCTGACGGAGGTCGTACGGACCTACATCGAGGACGACACGTACCTGGTCGTCCAGGTCTGGAAGCCGGGAGCGCCGGTGCGCACGCTCAAGCGGACCTGACCTTCAAGAACGGGAGACTCACTCCCACTCGATGGTGCCCGGCGGCTTGCTCGTCACGTCCAGGACGACGCGGTTGACGTCCGCGACCTCGTTCGTGATCCGCGTCGAGATCTTGGCGAGGACGTCGTACGGCAGTCGCGACCAGTCGGCCGTCATGGCGTCCTCGGAGGAGACGGGCCGCAGGACGATCGGGTGGCCGTAGGTGCGGCCGTCGCCCTGGACGCCGACGCTGCGGACGTCCGCGAGCAGGACCACCGGGCACTGCCAGATGTCGCGGTCGAGGCCGGCCGCGGTGAGCTCCTCGCGGGCGATGGCGTCGGCGTCACGGAGCAGGTCGAGCCGCTCCTTGGTGACCTCGCCGACGATACGGATACCCAGGCCGGGGCCGGGGAACGGCTGGCGCTGGACGATCTCCTCCGGCAGGCCGAGCTCCTGGCCGACCATCCGGACCTCGTCCTTGAACAGCTTGCGCAGCGGCTCGATCAGCTGGAACTCGAGGTCCTCCGGCAGCCCGCCCACGTTGTGGTGGGACTTGATGTTGGCGGTGCCCGTACCGCCACCGGACTCGACCACGTCGGGGTACAGCGTGCCCTGGACGAGGAACTCGACCGCCGGACCCTCGTCGGCGATGATCTCCGCCTGCGCCTGCTCGAAGACCCGGATGAACTCCCGGCCGATGATCTTCCGCTTCTCCTCGGGGTCGGAGATCCCCTTCAAAGCGGACAGGAACCGCTCCTCGGCGTCCACGACCTTCAGCTGGACGCCGGTCGCGGCCACGAAGTCCTTCTCGACCTGCTCGGTCTCGCCCTTGCGCATCAGGCCGTGGTCGACGTACACGCAGGTCAGCTGGGAGCCGATGGCCTTCTGGACGAGGGCGGCGGCGACGGCGGAGTCCACGCCGCCGGACAGACCGCAGATGGCACGCCGGTCGCCGACCTGCTCACGGATGGCTGCGACCTGCTCCTCGATCACGTTGCCCGTGGTCCAGTTCGGGGTCAGGCCGGCGCCCCGGTACAGGAAGTGCTCCAGCACCAGCTGGCCGTGCGTGGAGTGCATGACCTCGGGGTGGTACTGGACGCCGTACAGCTTCTTCTCGTCGTTCTCGAAGGCCGCGACCGGGACGACGTCCGTGGAGGCCGTGACGGAGAAGCCCTCGGGGGCGGCGGAGCAGGCGTCGCCGTGCGACATCCACACCGACTGCTCGTCCGGGGTGCCCTCGAAGAGGGTGGAGGACGACCTGGAGACGTGCAGCTCCGTACGGCCGTACTCACGGGCGCCGGTGTTGTCGACGGTGCCGCCGAGGGTCTGCGCCATCAGCTGGAAGCCGTAGCACATGCCGAAGACGGGGACGCCGGCCTCGAAGATCTCGCGGTCGAGGCGGGGGGCCTCGTCGGCGTACACCGAGGAGGGGCCGCCGGAGAGGATGATCGCCGCCGGGTTCTTGGCGAGCATCTCCGCCACCGGCATGGTGCTCGGCACGATCTCGCTGTAGACCCGGGCCTCGCGGACGCGACGGGCGATGAGCTGGGCGTACTGCGCGCCGAAGTCGACGACCAGGACGGTGTCGGGGGCGGTGGCAGCGGGGGTCGCTGATGACACGGGGTGCCTTCCGGCGGTCGGGCGGGGTCTGTGGTTACCGAGTCTAACGGGGTGGACGTGGGACCTCGGTCAGAGGAAAAGAAGCCGTGGCATACTGGGGCCCATGCTCACGCACCCGACCTTCCTCTTTACCTATGGCACCCGGCCCGCCGGCTGCCATGGTCGTGCTGCTTGAGCTACTGACAAGCGACTTCCCAGGCGCCCCGGGCCGACAAGGCCCGGGGCGCCTGTCGTTTCCCGGGTCCTGTCGCTCCGGGGCACCTCGACCCGTCCCCACGCCATCACACCGAATGAGGAGCCCCGACATGACCGCCACCGACGTGACCGGCGCCCGTACCCCCGAGGCCGCCGATGTGATCTCCGGCGCCCGTGAGCGCATCGACGCGCTGGACGACCGGATCATCGGTCTGATCCAGGAACGGATGGCCGTGTCCGCCGTCATCCAGGAGGCGCGGATCTCCTCCGGCGGCCGGCGCGTGAACCTCTCCCGTGAGATGGACGTCCTCAGCCACTACAGGGACGCGCTGGGCAAGCCCGGTACGTCCCTCGCGATGACGCTCCTCGAACTGTGCCGGGGTCGTATCTGAGTTCGCCACCTCTCACCCGTACGGCGCGTGACCGGGACGCGAAGCCCTTCGTTGGTGGTGGTGTCCGTGCCAGCCAGGGGCGGGCCCGAAAGAACCACGCGTGGCTCGCTGGAGCGATGAGACGTACGGATCGTGCTGTGCGTCGTGGGACCTCGCTCCGGACAAGTGACCGGACGGCAGGGGACAGCTGGTCCGGTCACCCAGAGAACGGTCGGCTCCGGGGACGCCCGGAGCCGACCGGCGGGACATCCACATCAAAATGTCCGAGTCAAAATGTCCAGGTCTGAGCTCAAACGGTTGCGGCGGCGGCATCCATCCAGCACGATGCCTGAAAAGCCCCCAAGTCCCCCCTTAGACAACTGCATTCACGTGCACTGCCGTACTGCCAAAGGCCGAGACCAACCGTGCGCCCCGCATGCGCCGGGGCGCCGACCCGGAGCACACAGGCAAGCGGCGCAACCCCCCGGCGCCGCTCCCCAGGCACCGACGCTGCCCTGACGTCGGTGCTGACGAGAGAAGGGCCCCGCGGCTTCGGCCTGCGGGGCCCTTCGCATGCCCGGCGTCGAGCGGGCCGCCGTCGAGCGGACCGCCGTCGGCGCCCGGCGTCAGGTGCGGGACACCGTCCCGCACTCCCCGTCGGCCCCTATCTCGCGGCTGCGGTCGTACGGGTCCACCAGCGGCCCGCTCGACGGTTCGTCCGAGGCGGTGTCCGAGGAGAACTGCGGGTGCAGATAGCCGTCGTGGATCTCGCAGGCCGTGTTGCCGACGTCCCGGTCGTAGCGCAGGACGTTCAGGCGGTCGGGGGTGGACACATAGCGGGTGGGGTCGAGGAGCTCGACTTCGAGGACGCGGCGCACGATGGTGCGGGTGACCTCGGTGGAACCGTCGGTGCGGACGACCGGGTAGACGAAGGTGTAGTCGGCGCGCACGGCCACCCCGTCCTGGTCGCCCTTCTCGAACGTCATCCGGCCGCGCGTCTTGATCACGTCGCCGACGAGTCGCACCTCGGCGGGGTCGAAGCGGGTGAGCAGGTCCAGCGGGTCGTGCTCCTGGTCGGGCGCGCGCAGGGACCGGTTCAGGTCGTCGACGAACTCCGGCTGCTTGGGGTCGAGGACCGCGAGGGCGGCGTCGGGGCGTTCGCCACGTAGCGTCTTCGGGTCCAGGTTCGCTCCGACCAGCAGTTTCTTGGTCAGCCGGAGCGCCGTCCCGACCCGGTCCTTCGATATCCCGCCGACCGCCTTCGCCTCCGGCAGGACGATGCCGGCGGCACCGTCGGCCCACTCCAGCGCCGGGGAACCGGCGAACGGCTCGTCCAGAGTGGGGGGTTCGGCGTCCGCGGCGGCCGGGGGTGCGGTCGGGGCCGCGGTCTCCTCGCCCAGAGGGGAAGCGGCGGCGGTGTCCGGTGTCCCCGTGCCGAAGGGGTCGCCCGGGAGCAGTGACGGCTTCATCGCCACGACGGCAACCGCGACGGCGACGGGTATGCCGATGACCGCCCACAGCCGGCGGCGCCGGGTGGTACGACCGTTCGTCTCCTGCCAGGCCGGACCCGTGCGCCAGCCCTCGGGCAGCTCACCCCGCGCCTCCTGCTGCCGCAGCCGCTCGGTCACCATGCGGGCGCGGGCGGACGGCTCCTTCGGGGCCTCGGCATGTATGTCGCGTTCGCTGTCCTGGACGAACTTCTCCCACACCTCGTCGGGTACGGAGGAGGAGTTGCTGGTGTTACTGGAGTCGCCCCCCTCACCCGAACCGGATCTCGGCTCTTCGGACGATCTGTCGGCCACGGTGCCGGACGCCTTTCTGCGAGTGGATTCCCGAGCAGCTGAGCGTACGTCAGTTCCGAATCCGCCCGACCGGTGATCCAGGTCACATAAAAATCCTGTGAGGGCGAGGGCAACCATTCACAGGCTTCGCGGATCAAACCATGCGAACCAAGGGCCACACCCGCGCCCCACACGCGGAGGCCTCCCAAGCGTGTTGCCGCCCGCGGCACACCGGATTTTCGAGGTCTTCATGAAGCTTCGCCGCGCCATGGCCGCAGCGGCCGCGACGGCCGTCATAGCCCCGCTCGCCCTGCTCTCCGCCCCCACCGCGTTCGCGACGGACGGCGACGAGACTCCGAGCACGACGACGAGCAGCCCGGCCACGGACGCCAGCTCTCCCGCCGCGGACACCAGCAGCCCCACGACGGACACGAGCTCCCCCGCCGCGGACACCAGCAGCCCGGCCGCGGACACCAGCTCCCCCGCCGCGGACACCAGCAGCCCGGCCGCGGACACCAGCTCCCCCGCCGCGGACACGAGCACCCCGGCCGGCAGCGAGAGCTCCCCGGCCGCCTCCCCCTCGCCGAGCGCCAGCGCCAGCGCGCCCGAGGACCCGGAGCTCTGTGTCGACGAGGACGGCAACAGCACCGCCGAGCTCAGCGAGGACGTCCGCAGCGGCCTTTCCGGGCTGCCCGAGACGATCGTCGCCGGCAGCGGGTGGACCGGCTTCGCGTTCAACGTGTCCAACCACGGTGACGACGAGATCAAGGACATCAAGCCGCTCATCGGCGTCGCCGCGTTCGGCTGGGACGACGCGGCGGACTACTCCGGCGAGATCAAGGTCCAGGTCTTCAACAAGTCCACCGGTTCCTGGGACACGATCGCGGACGCCGCGGGCGAGGGCGGCACGTTCCCCTCGTTCTCGCTCGGCGCGGGCCAGTCGATCTCGTACAAGCTGCGGCTCAGTGTCAGCGGCAAGGTGCCGGACTCGCTCGGCCTGACCGGCGGTCTCGCCGAGTACGCGGACGACGAGGGCTGCTGGGTCGCCGACGACCCGAACGGCTGGGTCTACGTCTTCGACATCCTCGCCGCCGGCTCCGACGCCGGTGACCCGAACGACGCCAAGCCGCAGGGTGGCAAGACGGACCTCACGGACGTCAACGAGGTCTCCGCCACCGGCACCCTCGCCGAGACCGGTTCCAGCTCCACGCTGCCGATGATCGGCCTCCTGGGCGGCGTCGCGGTCGTCGCCGGTGCGGGCGCGGTGTTCGTGGTGCGCCGCCGGAAGGCCGGCGTCGAGGCGTAAGCGCCCCATAGCCCCATAGGCCCAACAGGGCCCAGCAAGGCTCATCGCAAGAAACAGAGAAGGACCTGCGCTCGGAGGGGGGTGCAGGTCCTTCTCTCTGTGTACGGCCTCCCTGTGTACGGCCTTTCTGTGTACGGCGGTCCGCTCGGGTTACTTCTTCGGCGGCACCGCCGGTATCCCCAGGAACGGCAGCTTCAGCGCGCCGAAGGCGTCCGCCGGGACCGCCGGGGACTTGGGCTCGACCGGCTTGAGGCGTTCGTACGTCTCGCCCTGTGCCGGACGCGGGTCCGCCTCGCCCTTGTTGGGCCAGTACGACATCGCGCGCTCGGCCTGGGCGGTGATGGTGAGGGAGGGGTTCACTCCCAGGTTGGCGGAGACCGCGGAGCCGTCGACGACCGAGATGCCGGGGTGGCCGTAGAGGCGGTGGTACGGGTCGATGACGCCGGTGTCGCGGGAGGCCCCGATCGGGCAGCCGCCGAGGAAGTGCGCGGTGAGCGGGGTGCCCATCAGTTCGCCCACGTTGGAGCCGGCGAAGCCGTTGATCTCGGCGGCGATCGCCGACGCGCCCTCCGCGGCCGCCCTGATCTGCTTGGGGTTCGGGGAGCCGTGACCCTGGCGGGCCGTGAGCAGGCCCTTCCCCACGCCGTCCGGTTTCAGGTACGTCGTCAGGGAGTTGTCCAGCGACTGCATCACCAGGCCGATGATGGTCCGCTCCGACCAGCGGCGGTTGGAGAGGGAACGCAGGACCAGTCCCGGGTGGCGGGCCGCGTTCCGCAGCCAGGCCAGCACACGGGAGGAGCCCTCGGCGTACGGGACCTGGAGGATCGACAGGCCGCCCATCGAGTTGGAGCCCTTGCCGTAGCGGACCGGCTCGATGTGGGTGTTCTCGTCCGGGTGGATGGACGAGGTGATGGCCACCCCGCGCGTGAAGTCGACCTTCCGCTCGCCCGTCACCTTGCGGTAGCGGCGGTCGCTGGTCTGCGCGCCGACCAGCGCCTCGGAGTTGGTACGGGTCAGCTCGCCCAGCTTCTCGGACAGGTACGGCAGTTGGCCGCCCGCCTTCATCCGGTGCAGCAGGGTCTGCGTGCCGTAAGTGCCGGCCGCGAGGACCACCCGGCGGGCCCTGAAGGTCCGGCCCTCGCCCTTCTTCCGGTCGGTCGGAAGCGTTGCCATCGCGTAGCCGCCCCGCGAGTCGTCCGTGATCGAGACGACCGTCGTCAGCGGGTGCACGACCGCGCCCGCCTTCTCGGCGAGGTACAGGTAGTTCTCGTTGAGGGTGTTCTTCGCGCCGTGCCGGCAGCCGGTCATGCACTCGCCGCACTCGTTGCAGGCCTTGCGGGCCGGGCCCGCGCCGCCGAAGTAGGGGTCGGCCACCTCCTCACCGGGTTCGGCCTTCGTGGCGCCGTCCGCGTCCTCGCCGTCCCCGAAGAACACGCCGACCGGCGCCATGTGGAAGCTGTCGCCCACGCCCATCCGCTCGGCGGCCGCCTTGAGGTGGACGTCGGACGGGGTCATCGTCGGGTTGAGGCGTACACCGAGCATGCGCCGCGCCTGGTCGTAGTACGGCGCCAGCTCCTCCTGCCAGTCGGTGATGTCCCGCCACTGCGCGTCCTCGAAGAACGGCTTCGGCGGTACGTAGAGGGTGTTGGCGTAGTTGAGGGAGCCGCCGCCGACGCCTGCGCCGGCCAGGACCATGACGTTGCCGAGCAGGTGGATGCGCTGGATGCCGTACATGTTGAGCCTGGGGGCCCAGAGGTAGTTCTTCAGGTCCCAGGAGTTCCTGGGGAGGGTTTCGCGGGTGAAGCGGCGGCCGGCCTCCAGGACGCCTACGGTGTAGCCCTTTTCCGTCAGGCGGAGGGCGGTTACCGAGCCGCCGAAGCCTGATCCGACGACGATGACGTCGTAGTCGTAGGTGTCCTGGGGCACGTGCTCTCCTCGTTGAGAACGGGTGGTGTCTAGCGGAACCGGAATGCCTTCATCAGGCGGAGACTGCGGCTCATGAACTGCGCGTACTTCTCGTCGTCCATCCCCAGCGAGGGGGCCAGGGGCAGCAGCCGCTGATGGGCCACCGTCTGGGCCTCGGTGTACTTGAGGATGCCCTCGGAGCCGTGCCGGCGGCCGAGGCCGGAGTCCTTCATGCCGCCCATCGGGGACTGGAGGCTGCCGTAGGCGGCGGCGTAGCCCTCGTTGACGTTGACCGTGCCGGTGCGCAGGCGGGCGGCGATGTCGCGGCCGCGGCGGCCGTCCTTCGTCCAGACGGAGGAATTCAGGCCGTACGCCGTTGAGTTGGCGCGCTCGACCGCCTCGTCCTCCGTCTTGAAGCGGTAGATGGAGACGACCGGGCCGAAGGTCTCCTCCGCGCAGACGGCCATCGGGGCCTCGACGCCGTCGAGGATGGTCGGCTCGAAGAAGTACGGGCCGATGTCCGGGCGGGCCACCCCGCCGGCGACGACCTTCGCGCCCTTGGCGACGGCCTCCTCGACGTGCCGCGTGACGGTCTCCAGCTGGCGTTCCCCGACCAGGGAGCCCATGTCGGCGCCGTAGGCGAGGGACGTACCGAGCCGCATCGCCTTCGTGCGGGCGGCGAAGCGCTCCACGAACGCGTCGGCGATCGACTCGTGGACGTACAACCGCTCGATGGAGATGCAGATCTGGCCCGCGGAGGAGAAGCAGGCGCGGACCGCGCCCGCGGCCGCCTTCTCGATGTCGGCGTCCTCCAGGACCAGCATGGCGTTCTTGCCGCCGAGTTCGAGGGAGACGCCGACCAGGCGGGCGGCGGCGGCCTGGGCGACCTCGCGGCCGGTGCGGGTGGAGCCGGTGAAGGAGACGTAGTCGGCGTGCCTGACCACCTCCGGGCCGACGACCGGGCCGTCACCGACGACGACCTGGAAGACGTCGGCGGGCAGACCGGCCTCGATGAGCAGATCACGGGCCCAGAGCGCGGTGAGGCAGGTCTCCGTGTCCGGCTTCATGACGACCGCGTTACCCGCGACGAAGGCGGGGATCGCGTCGCCGACCGACAGCTCCAGGGGATAGTTCCAGGGGACGATCTGGCCGACGACGCCGCGCGGGTGGCGCAGTTCGGTGACCTTGGTGAGCGTCGGGACGGCGCCGGTGTGCCGCTTCGGCTTCAGATACGCGGTGGCCCTGCGGCCGTAGTGCCGGGCCGCCACGGCTACGGCCTGCACCTCCTCGTGGGCGTGCAGCCGGGCCTTGCCGGTCTCCAGCTGGATCAGATCGAGGATCTCGGCCTGGCGTTCGAGGACCAGGTCGTGGAAGCGGAGCAGAACGGCGGCACGCTGCCGTATCGGCGTCTGCGCCCACACCGCCTGCGCCTTGCGCGCGGCCTCGAAGGCCTTCTGCACGTCCTCGGGCGTGGACTCGGGCAGGTCCGCCAGCTTCTCGCCGGTGAACGGGGTGTGGCTCGCGGTCCGGCCGGAGCCGGCCACGCCCTTGGTGAGCTGGGCGACCAGCTCCGGGGTGACCACGTCCGCTGCGGTGCGGGCGCCCTCGGGGGCGGGGGCGATGGGGTTCGTACCGGTCTTGGCCGGGGCCTGCGCGTCGGTCATGAGCCGCAGGGTATGACGCCGGGGAGGCTTTGTGTACCCGCCGGTAATCGGCATTCACCGAGTGCACACACGGCGCCAGTGGTCGCTGGCAGGAAATGCGCTGATCAGGGCGTTGGCCGGTGGCTGCCGCCGGAAGCTCAGCTGCTTCCGTCGCTTCCGTCGTTTCCGATCTCGAGGCGGCCACGGGCCGACTTGAACACGGCCGTGCCCTTCTTCTCGTCCGGCGTTCCCTTGGGCATGTCCACGCGCAGCTCGTACATCCGGCTGTCGTTGGTGCGGATCATCAGCTGCATGACCCGGGTGGGGCGCCCGTCCCGGTCGTACGTGGTGTCCGCGAGCGCCGCCTCGTAGCCGTGGAAGCTGGTGCGGGTCTTCTGTGTGCTCGCGTCCCCGTTGCGGCTGCCCCAGGTGTCCTGTGCCGCCTGCGCCTGGGCCATCGGGGATCGGGGGGCCTTGTCCCACTGGGTGAGGCGGAGCTGGATGGTGCCGTCGAGGTCGTAGACGACGAAGCGGGGCGGGTCGTCTGCGCTGCCTTCGCGGGCGGTCTCCTTGTAGGCGGCGGGGAGGGCGAGTGTGGCGTTCATGGCCGGCTCGCGGTGGGTTGTCCAGGAGGCGGTGGGAGTGGGAGTGGGGGTGGGGGTGGGGGTGGAGGTTGGAGTGCTTGGGCTGTGGCGGGGGGCCAGTTCCGCGGCTGAGCCGCTCTCGGTCTCCGTGAAGTAGGTGGACGTGCCCAGCCATATGCCGCCGACGAGGAGGGCGGCGAGCAGGGCGGCGGGGGCCGGGCGGCGGAGGCAGCGGCGCTTGGACCTCAAGGCCGGCTTCGGGGCAGCGGTGGTTTCCGGTGCGGGTGCGAGAGTTGTGAGTGCGGATGCCGATGCGGATGCGGATGCTTCAGGTGCGGGTGGTTCGGGCGTCGCGTCAGGCGGCCGTACGGCCATCCCCAGCCCCATCGTCCCGGTGTCCTCCGCCAGTTCCCTGAGCCCCGACGCGTCCTGCTCCCCCACCCCGGAGGGACCCGGCACCGGCCACCCCTCCGCCACCGCCTCCAGCGCCACGGCGACCTCCGCCGCGCCCGGGCGCCGCTCGGGCTCCTTGTCCAGCAGCCGCACGACGAGCGGACCGAGCGGACCGGCCTGCTTGGGCTCCGGCGTGTCGGCGGCGAGGATCGCGGCGAGGGTGGACTCCAGGGTCGTACGGCGGAAGGGGGACCAGCCCTCCACGGCGGCGTACAGCAGCACACCGAGCGACCACAGGTCGGAGGCGGGGCCGGCGGGGCCGCCCCGGCCGGACATCCGCTCGGGTGCGATGAACTCCAGCGAGCCGACGAACTCGCCGCTGACGGTGAGGGATTCCTCGCCCTGGATGTGGGCGATGCCGAAGTCCGTGAGGACGACCCGATGGTGCGGGCCGAGCAGGACGTTCGCGGGCTTGACGTCCCGGTGCACGATGCCGACGGAGTGCGCGGCACGCAGGGCGCCGAGGACGGCGAGGCCGATACGGGCGGACTCGGCGGGTTCGAGCGGCCCGCGCTGGAGCACTTCGTGGAGGGACTCGCCGCGGACCAACTCCATGACGATCCATGGGAGTCCGTCCTCTTCCTCCGCTTCCTCCGCGACGACGTCATGGATGGTGACGGCGGAGGGATGGTCGACGCGGGCGGCGGCGCGAGCCTCGCGGTAGAGCCGGTGGGCGGCCCGCTGGTGACTCTCGTCCTCGGGATCCCCGGGCAGCCGCGGCTGCTTGACGGCGACCTCCCGCCCGACCAGCTCGTCGACGGCCCGCCACACGGTGCCCATCCCACCGGACCCGATCCGCTCGACCAGCCGGTAACGCCCCCCGACTATCCGGCCCTTGCCGCCTCCGGAGTCACCGTCGTTGCTCATGCCCCATGAGTACCGTGCGGGGTGGCCGCTTGTCGACGCGGCTCAGTGGTGCGCGGGACGCGTCGTCAGGACACGCCGTTTCGCAAGCGGTCACCTTCTACTCCGGACCAGAGGAGAACGTAACGACGGGCCCATCCTCGGAGTCGATGACCCGGACGTCGAAAGACCGGTCAGGAAATTCGGCACACAAGGCGGCCGTCCAAGTCTTCGCAATGCATGCGGCAATAAATTCCAGCGCCCGTCGATCCTCATCCACATCATCCGATTCGACAAGCTGCCAAACCCTGAGTTGATTCAGCGTCGCCTCAATTCTGGCTGCGGACGGTGCGAACGCGGCAGGCTGTACGACACCTGCCAGGACGGCTCCGGCGACAGCCGCCAGCAACGGTCTACGCGTCCGGCTCGATCTGCCGGAACGCCCCTTGGACGCACTCATTTCCCCCGCCCCCCGACTCCACAGTCCCCACCCAGGAGTCACACCCGTCACAGAAAGTGCGAGGACTTTAAGCCGCCCTTAGCTGTACACGTCAAGAGTGGCTTGATCGACGAGGACGCCGCAGAGTGCTGGGGGACGGAATCAGCCACACGCGGTGAGTAATTGAGGAACGGATCAAATCGGCCCTCATCGGCAGCCGGTGAAGGGATTGTCGACGGAGCATGTACGCGGGGTGAACCCTCCCCGGCGCCGATCACCGGCAACCGGGGCGAGCTCTTGGCGCAAACCGGCTCACAGCTTGCCGACGTCCAGGTTGGCGATCGCCGTCTCGGCCACCTCGCGCCCGCGCTCCGTGAAGTCACCCCTGCCCGGGTAGCCGACGGAGAGCTTGTACATGTCGCCGGCGATGGTCTTGTAGTAGAAGATCCGCAGCTCGCGCGGGCGGGGGTTCTGGGTGTCGTCGGTGGTGTAGACGACGGTGTTCTCCGCGGCCTTCTTGCCCTGGTACGTCGTCTCGTCAGGCTTGGTCTTCAGCTTCTCGGCGGGCATGTCCAGCTCGTAGCTGCCGCTCTGCTTGAACTCGCCGTCGTCGTCGTACATCTCGGCGGCCGCGGACCCGGCGATCTCGCTGTTCGTGTCCTCGGCCTTCTTCTCGAGACGCAGGCTGATCCAGATGGCGCCGCTCGCATCGGTGTACGTCACCCAGTGGCCCTTGCCGGTCTCCCGGTCGGGCACGGACTTCTTGTAGCCCTTGGGCACGGACAGCGTCGCGGCCACGTCCTTGACCTGCTCCGTCTTCCAGCCGTCCGGCAGCGGCCCGGCGAAGGGATCCGCGATCACCAGGTACGCCGCCACCGCCGCCGCGACGACCGCGGCACCGAGGCCGAGCAGGGTCTTGCGGCCGAGCCGGATGCCGCCCGCCGCCGTGGCCACGCCACCGGTGACCTGGACGACCTGGGTGGGAGCGGGAGCGGGCGGGTTCGCGGTGCGTTCCAGCAGGTCGCGGACCTGCGCGGCGGTCGGGCGACGGGCCGGGTCCTTCTGGAGCAGGCCGTTGATGGCCTCGGCGAGCGGGCCCTGCGCCGCGGCGGGCGGCGCGGGTGTCGCGTTGAGGACCGACTGCAGGGTCGCCGGGGTGTTGCTGCGGCGGAACGGGGAGACGCCCTCGGTCGCCGCGTACAGGACCACGCCGAGGGACCACAGGTCACTGGACGGACCGGGGCGCTGGCCCAACACCCGCTCCGGGGCGATGTATTCGGGCGAACCGACGAAGCCGCCGGTGTCGGTCAGGTTGGTCTCGCCCTCGATCTGGGCGATGCCGAAGTCGGTGAGGACGACCCGGTCGTGCCGGCCGAGCAGGACGTTGTCCGGCTTGACGTCACGGTGCAGGATGCCGGCGGCGTGCGCGGCCTCCAGCGCGCCCAGCACCTCGAGGCCGATTCTCGCCGCGTCCCGGGCCCCGAGGGTGCCCTCCTGCAACGCGTCGCCCAGCGAACGGCCCTGCACCAGCTCCATGACGATCCACGGCTGGCCGTCCACCACCGCGACATCGTGCACATTCACGACAGAGGGGTGATCGAGCCGGGCCGCCGCACGCGCCTCCCTGCGCATCCGCTCGAAGGCGTTGGCGCGTTCGCGTTCGGGAAGATGGTCCGGTATCCGGGGCTCCTTGACGGCGACCTCGCGGTCCACCGTCTCGTCCTTGGCCCGCCACACCGTCCCCATGCCCCCGTGCCCCAGCTTGGCGAGCAACCGGTAACGACCGGCGATCACGCGACCGGTGCCGGGATCCTGGGCGGGCAGGGCCTGCGGCGGCACGACTTGCGTGGGTGCCGCGTACGGGTTGCCGGGGTGCGGCAGCGCCGCGTGCGGGTTCGGCGGTTGCAGACCAAAACTCGTTGGCTCTTCGGACCCGTAAGGGGCTCCCCCGTTGCTGCTCATGGGTCCATCCATATCGCGCCAAGCGCTTCCGCTTCCACCTCTGATGCTTTCCGGTCACAGACCCGTGACGCAGGCTGTTACTTATCTCCCCTTTATCCATGGTTCGTGCCTTTATCCATGGTTCGTGGGAGTGGAGACGGTTGCGGAGGCGTCGGCGGAGGTGGAGACGGAAGGGCTGGGCGAGGGGGACCTACTACGCGTACCGACAGAGGTCCCCGGCCCCTCCGGCGCCGAACTCGTAGGCACCACACCCCCGTCACCGCCCCCCTCCATCAGCAGCGCTGCCGCCGACACGCCCGCCCCCGCCATCGCGGTGACCAGCATCGCCGTGACCAGGACGCGGCGTATGGAGTACGCGGGGCGCTCCCCCGCGCCGCCCCCTTCCGGCGTACGGCCCGTGTCCAGGAAGTCCCGCAGCATCCGCTCCGCCTCCCCCGCACCGAGCCGCCGCCGGGGATCCCGCTCCAGCAGCCCTCGTACGACGGGCAGGATCGGCGCGGCCTGCGCGGGCGGCCGTATGTCCGCGGAGACCACGGCGTGCAGGATGCCGCCCAACGAGTCGCGCCGGAACGGCGATTCACCGCTCAGGGCCGTGCACAGCAGCGCGCCCAGCGACCACAGGTCGGACGCGGGCCCGGTCCCCGCCCCGGAGATCCGCTCGGGCGCGGTGTACTCGGGCGAGCCGACGAAGGTCCCGGTCTCGGTGAGCGTGCTGGCGCCGGCGACCTGGGCGACGCCGAAGTCGGTGAGGACGACCCGGCCGGGACCGGCGCGGCCGCTGCCGTCCTGGGCTACGCCGTCCCGGGCTACGCCGTCCTCCAGCAGGACGTTGGCCGGCTTGAGGTCACGGTGCAGGACCCCCGCCGCGTGGGCGGCCCGCAGCGCGCCCAGCAGCGCGATGCCGATCCGGGCGGCCTCGGCGACATCGAGCGGACCGTGCTCCGCGATCCGGTCGGCGAGCGAGACGCCGTCGATCAACTCCATGACGATGTACGGGCGCTGGTCGTCCTCGACCACGTCGTGGACGACGATGATGTGCGGGTGGCCCAACCGCGCGACCGCACGCGCCTCGCGCAGGGTGCCTTCGCGCTGCCGACGGGCCTGGTCCTGGGAGAGCGTGTCGTCCAGGGGGAGTTCCTTGACCGCCACCTGCCGGCCGAGCAACCGGTCGGTCGCCCGCCAGACGACCCCCATGCCACCGCGCCCGAGCCGCTCCTCGAGCCGGTAACGGCCCGCGATCACACGGACGTTGTCCCCCTCGGTCCCCATGCGCCTCATGATGCCGCACCGGACGGACCCCTTCCGGGTCGGCGACCGGCCATTCCTCAGGGGCGCCCGTCAGCCGGTCCCCGGCCGCCACCCCTGCAGCACCGTCGTGAACTGCTTGCGCGTCTTCGCCCAGCTCTTGGCCGGCGACGACATGTAGATGGCGTACTCGACACCGTCCCGGGCCACGTACGTCTCCTCGATCGCGCGGCGCGGCCCGGGGAACGGCGCGTCCTTGGCCTGCGCGGTCCACGTGTACTCCCACAGGGAGCCGTCGCGGTCGCGGTAGAGGTTCCTCTCCAGCGTCACCCGCTTGTAGTCGACCAGATCCAGGATCTGCTCCTCCAGGTCGATCTGGTGCGCGTACGGGTCGCTGAAGTCCGGCGACTCGTCGACGGCGATGCGGACGAAGTGCTTGCCGCCGTCGGGTGAGTAGTCGATCTGCTCGATGCCGCCCTTGTTGCTGAAGACCGACCGTTTCCAGCCCTTGGGCAGGGAGAGGCTGAACCCCGCGGGGTCGTCGACGGAGACCCAGGTCTCCGGACCGGAGCCCTCCGGGGCTGTCGTACCCGTGCCGGTGTCGACGGGGCTCGGCACGGCGGTCGCCCCGACGTCGGCCGCCTGCTGCCGCCCCTCGTCCCACCGCTGCACCCACACCGCCGCGCTCCCGCCGATGATCGCGGCGAGGGCGACGACAAGGGCGAGGGTGCGCAGCCGACGGCGCTTGGACGGGGCCGGCGGCGCGGCGGCGGCAGGCTGCGCCGGTCCGCCGACGGGCGTCACACTGGTCGCCCCGGTCGCAGGGGGATACGGCGTCCCGGTGACCGGCGTGCTCCCCCCACCTTGCCCACCACCGTGCGCGCCACCTTGCGTCCCGCCGTACACCCCACCGTGCGTCGCGCCGTACCCCCCGACGCCCGCTCCGGTGTGGGGCCCCGTCCCGTACGGGGATCGGGACCCGACCCCCACGTGCTGCGTCGGCACGTACGCCTGTGCCGCGCTCGGCCGCCGCCCCTCCGCCGCCTCGGCGAGCATCTGCTCGGCCTCGGCCATGTCGGGCCGCAGGGCGGGTTCCTTGTGCAGCAGGGCGGCGATGACCGGCCCGAGCGGACCGGCGTGCCGAGGCTCGGTCGGCTCCTCGTCGACGACCGCCTGCATGGTGGTCAGGGGCGTGGTGCGGCGGAACGGCGATCTGCCCTCGACGGCCGTGTACAGCGTGGCGCCGAGCGCCCACAGGTCGGAGGACGCTCCCGGGTCGTGGCCGCGGATCCGCTCGGGGGCGAGGTAGTCGACCGAGCCGACGATCTCTCCCGTACGGGTGATCGCGGTGTCGCCCTCCACCTGCGCGATGCCGAAGTCGGTGAGCAGGACGCGGCCGTCCCGGCCGAGCAGGACGTTGCCGGGCTTCACGTCGCGGTGCAGGACGCCGGCCGCGTGCGCCGCGCGCAGCGCCCGCAGCACCCACAGTCCGATACGGGCGGCCTCCCGCGGCTCGACCCGTCCCTGCTCCTTGACCGCGTCGGCCAGCGAGTGGCCCTCGACCAGCTCCATCACGATCCACGGCCGGCCGTCGTGGTCGAGCACGTCGTGCACGGTGACGACGGCGGAGTGGTTGATCCGGGCGGCCGCGCGCGCCTCCGCACGGGTGCGGGCGAGGAGGACGGTCCGGTCGCTCTCGGAGACGTAGAGCGCGGCGGTCAGCTCCTTGATCGCGACGGCCCGGTGCAGCACCTCGTCATGGGCACGCCAGACCCGGCCCATGCCGCCCTTGCCTATCGAGTCGGCGAGCCGGTAACGCCCCGCGAGGAGCTGCCCCTGCATCTGATTCACGTTGCCCCGCAATGCTCTTGACAGGGTCAGACTAAGGACCCGTCAGCACCGAAAGGAACCAGGGAAGCGTCAAGGTGACCGCACTGTGACGGTTGTCGCTTCGAGAGGCGAAAGTAAACCAACGGGTAGCCGGAGGCGTCCGTCAGCCGTCCCCTCGTGGCCCGGAGTTCAGCCGGTGACCTGATAGGTCTCCGCCGCCTGCTCGTACAGCCGCGTCACCTCGTCCCGCTCGGCCTCCGGTCCGCGCACCTGCACCACGTGGTACTTCCCGTCGACGAGCATCGCGAGATTGCGTACGAACAGCTCGCGTCCGTCGTCGCCGGTCCAGGTGAACTGCCCCTCGGCCATGGTCCGTCCGCCGACCTGGATCGTCTTCAGCCCGGTCGCGGTGGCCCAGCTGGAGTCGCGGTAGGGCTGCAGCTCGGGCTCCTTCTCCCGCTGGTACACCATGGGATCGCTGCCGTCCTCGGCCGCGCTGTCCCGCCCCGGTACGACGATCAGCTCGAAGTTCCCGTGCGTGTACACGATCTGCCCGCGCCCGTTCTCCGCCGTGCGCTCCCAGCCGTTGGCGACGGCGACCTGGAAGCCCGCCGTGTCCTTGCGCAGGGTGAAGCCGTCGGCGACCTCGGACCCGTCGGTCTGGGTCTGCGTGGAACCGGCGGACGTCGGGGGACTGCCCTCGGACGACCCGGGTGACGTCTGGTCGGGTCGCGGCTCGCTGCTCGCCTCCGGGGACTGCTCGGGCGCACTGCTCGCCCCACCGGCGGCCCCGGCCCGGTCCCCGGCGCCCTGGTCGCCCGGGTCCGCCTTCGGCATGAAGAACATGGCGTACGCGATCGCCCCGGCCAGCACCAGCATGATGAGCAGCAGCAGGGTGCGCCCGAGGCTCCTCGGCGAACGGGCCTCCTCGCGCGCCCGCTTGTGCCGTCCGTGCGCGCTCGTCGCGGGCAGCCCGGCCCGCCGCCTGCGCACCAGTTCGCCCCGACGGCGTATGACGGGCAGCCGGCTGGTGCCGGCGGGTGGTGCGGCGACGACGTGCACGCCGGCCTCCGGCTCGGGCGCCGAACGCACCAGCGAGCGCAGCCAGCCTCGCAGTTCCTCGAAGTCCAGCCGCTCGGTCGGATCCTGCCGCAGCAGCGACTCCACGACGGGCCTCAGCGGCCCGCACTCCTCGGCGAACGCGGGCGGCTCCGCGCACACCAACTGCACCAGCTCCGCCGTCGACTCCTCCGGATACGGCGCATGCCCCTGTACGGCCCTGAACAGCAACGCCCCGAGCGCCCACAGGTCGGTCTGCGGCCCGATCGGCGCCGCCAACTGCCAGTTCTCGTGCACGGGTCCGGCCTGCTCCGGCGCCCATCGCTCCGTCACCGGCCCCACCACGGCCATCCGCGCGTGCCGAGCCCGCTCGGCGGCCAACGCGGTGGCCGGCCCCCGCCGCACGGGCGCCCCCGCGGCCAACTCGTCCCAACGGCTGGGCGAGGGGGCGGAATCACCGGACAGCGTGGGAGCAGGAGAGCCGTGAGAGACGGGGGCCGGAACGCCGTAAGCCGACCGGGCCGGTACACCGGCCGCGGTCGCACCGAGCCCCGCGGACGAAACACCCCCGGCGGACGACGCACCGCCACCGTGCGTCGCACCGGCCGGCGCGCTGACCCCACCGACCCCGCCACGAGGCGCGGCCCCATGCCAGGACGAGGCCCGCACCCCATAGGGGTCCGCGATCTGCCCCGGTGACACACCCCCGCCCGACTCCCGCACCCCGCTCGCACCCGGATACGACGCCTGCGCCGACCCGTTGGCGGCAGGGTGGGGCGGGTACTGCGCACCGTTCGCGGCGCCGTACGGAGGCTGCTGCGCACCGTTCGCGGCGTCGTAGCGAGCCTGCTGCTCCCCCCCGTTGTCGGCACCGTACGCAGGCTGCTGCGCACCGTCCGCGCCGGGGTTCGGCGCCTGCTGTCCACCGTTCGCCGCGAGGTACGGCGACTCCGCCGCCCCGTTGGCGTGTGCGGCGGCCGAGTCGCCCTCGGGCACGGGGCGGGCGCCGGGCAGTGCCGTCCGCCCGCTCTGCTGAGCCTCCTGCACCCGGGCAGCGGCCCGCGCCCCGGCGCGATAGGCGGCGATCGCCCCCGCCCGCGCCGCCCTGATGTCCGTACCGCCGTCGGCATCTCTG
Organism: Streptomyces sp. a15; assembly: GCF_059026085.1. NCBI lineage: Bacteria > Bacillati > Actinomycetota > Actinomycetes > Kitasatosporales > Streptomycetaceae > Streptomyces > Streptomyces sp. A15. Next base: position 596,609 of record NZ_JBWLKM010000001.1, read on the forward strand.
CGGGCGACCGCAGCCGAGGTCCCCGACCTGTTCGCGCTCCCCGACTCAGCTCCGGGCGTCGGCAGCCCTTCGGCCTCCCGCGCCTCGATGGCGGCCCGCCGAGCAGCCTCGGGATCTACGCCACCGAAGCCCCCACTACCACCGGCACCAGGGGTGCCACCGGACCCACGGACACCACCGGACCCGACGGGCCCGCCTCCGCCGACTCCACGGCCACCATCGGTCCGGGCAACCACACCGGCTCCGCCGACTCCACGGCCGCCACCGGCACTACGACCACCACCGGACCCGCCGACCCCGCCGATCCCCCCGGCAGCCCCATGAGCCCCAGCAGCCCCAACAGCCCCAGGGGCCCCGGCGTGACCCGCGCGCCCCACTCCACCCGCGTCCCGGGGCCCCCCAGCCACCCCACGCCCACGGGACCCTCCGGCCTTCGCCGCGTCACCGAGCTCCCCGCCCTCGGCGCCCCACTCCGCCGCCTCGGCCGGCACCGGGTCGTACCCGCACAGTGCTTCCTCCGCCGCTCCGACCGCGAGGCCGGTCAGCATCACGCGGCCGTCGTCGCAGACGAGTACGGTGCGGGCGGTGATGTTCCGGTGCACCCAGCCGTGCGCGTGCAGCACCCGCAGTGCCATGAGGACGTCGGAGGCGACCTCGGCCGCCCGGTACGGCGTGAGCGGCTTCTCCGCGAGCAGCGCCGCGAGCGGCCGCGCGGGCACGAACTCGCTCACTATCCACAGCGAACCGCCGTCGGCGAACACGTCGAAGACCTGGTCGAGCCGAGGGTGATCGGGAATCCGGGCCGCCGCCTGAGCCGCCTCGACGGCCCGCCGTACGGCCGGATCAGCCGGCCGCCGCGCCGCCGCACCCGTCGGAGCGCGCCGCGCCCCCCGCCCCCGGGCCGCCTGCGGATCCCGCGCCGTGAACCCGTCCGGCAGACCCTCCGCGTCGAGCACCTCCGCCTCGACGACCTCGGGCAACGGCACCTGCCGGACCAGGACTTCCTGCCCGCTGTAGGTGTCGAAGGCGCGGGACTCGGTGAGTTCGTACTCGTCGGCGGGTGGCAACGGCAGGCGGTAGCGGTCGGCGAGCACCCGACCCGCATAGTCGTCCACGTTGCCTCCCCCGGCCGCCCGGTTGGTCAATTCCGTTCGCCTCGCGGCCCGTTCTGTACGCAAACCTGGATGCGTACGGTCCGCAAGCACTCACGATACGTGCCGGAGGCAACTCGCAAAGAGGGGATTCGAGATCTCACGCCTCAAACAAGAAACCGAACAGGTTGTCGATCACCCTCATGCCGCCTCACGACTTCGCCTGGAACGTGTTCGTCAGCGTCTGCCAGGTGCTCCTGCGCAGTTCGGTGTTCCACTCGGCAGCCTTCGCCGTGTACATCAGCGCGTACCCGAGATGGTCGTTGACGACGAACCCCCGGTCGATCGTCCGGTACTTCGTGCCACCCTCCGAGTAGGTGAACTCCCAGTCAGCCGTGTTCCAGCCGCGGTAGTCCACCTCCGCTATTCGGATCCTCTTGTACTGGGAGCGCGTCATGTAGCGCTCCTGGCTCTTCCAGTCCGCCACCGGGTCGCCCTGCGGCGTGGACGTCCAGGCCACGAGCAGTTTCTGTCCGTCCGGCCCGGTGAAACGGTCCCCCGCCGACCCCGTCAACTGGAACTTCCACCCCGCGGGCAGCCCGATCGAGTACCCCTGACTCCCCTTGTACGTCGTCTCCGCCGCGTTGCCGTCACCGGAACCGGACGAGCCGTCGCCCGAGCCACTGCCCCCGGACGCGCTCACGTCGGCACTCTGCGTGCTCCCGGCCCCCGGACCCGTCGCCGCGGACTCGGTCGCCGAGGCGTCCGCACGGGTACCGCCGCTCACGTCCTCCTTCGTGTCGGCACTCGCGCTCGCACTGGCCGACACCTTGCCGCCAGTGCCCTTGGCCCCGTCCGAGCCCTCGTCGTCACCGAGGGTGAGGGCCAGCACGGTGCCGATCACGGCGAGCGCCACGACCACCGCGATGATCACCAGCGTCCGCCGCGGCACCACATCGGTGAGCGGCGCCCGCGGCACGGGCCGCGGCGGCAGATCCGGCGGCGTCATCACGGGCCACCCGGAACTACGCCCACCCGTCGACGCGTCGGCACCCGTGCCGGCCGCGGCCGCACCGGCCCCCTGCGCACTCCGGTCCCGAGGACCGGGCACCCCACCGGAAGCCGAGCCCGCCGCCGAGCCCGAGCCCGCCGCCCCACTCGACGCGGCGTTCCCCGAGGAGCCGGCCGCACCGGCACCCGAAACGCCCGTACCGCCACCGGCCCCAGAGCTCGCCGTACCACCACCGGCCCCGGTTCCGGCGGTTCGGCCACCCGCCCCGGCTCCCGACGTACCCGACGCACCACCAACGGATCCGGGGCCAGCAGTCCCGCTGCCACCCGAGCCCGAAGTGGCCGTACCCTCCTCGGACTTGGTCCGGGACGCGGCCGCGGAGGAAGCCACGGCACCCGCCGCCCCGGCGGCCTTCCGCACGGAGCGCAAGGCCCCGCGCAACCGCTCGCCCGCCTCCTCGCCCCGCTTGCCCCGGTCCGCCCGCTCGTCGGGCTGCGGGGGCAGCGGCACGACCTTCGTCGCGTCCGGAGCCGGCTCCGGCTCGGCCGGCTTCGGCTCGGGTGCCTGGATCACGGCGTTGAGCATCGCCCGCGCGCCCGCGTCGTCGAGCCGCTTGGCGGGATCCTTGTTGAGCAGGCCGTAGATGACGTCCTTCAACGGCCCGGCGTTCTTCGGCTCCTCCAGCGGCTCGGTCATCACCGCGGTGAGGGTCGCGATCGCCGACCCCTTGTCGTACGGCGGCGCCCCCTCGACCGACGCGTACAGCAGCCCGCCCAGCGACCACAGGTCGGCCGCCGGTCCCGGCTTGTGCCCACGGGCCCGCTCCGGGGAGATGTAGGAGGGCGCGCCGACGAGCATGCCGGTCGAGGTGATGGACGGGTCGCCCTCGACCTGGGCGATGCCGAAGTCGGTGAGCACGACCCGGCCGTCGTCGGAGATCAGCACGTTCGACGGCTTCACGTCACGGTGCAGGATGCCCTCGCGGTGCGCGGACCGCAGGACGTCGAGGACCGCCAGACCGACCTCCGCGGCGCGCCTGGGCTCCAGCAGGCCGTCCTCCCGGATGACCTCGGCGAGCGACTTGCCCTCGACGAGCTCCATCACGATCCACGGCCGGTCGTCCTCGTCGACCACGTCGAAGACCGTCACCGCGCTTTTGTTGCGGATCCGCGCGATCGCCTTGGCCTCGCGCAGCGTGCGCGTGATCAGCCGTCGCTTCTCGTCCTCGTCGATGTTCGACGGGAACCGCAGCTCCTTGACGGCGACCGTCCGCCCCAGGGTCTCGTCCTCGGCGCGCCACACCGTGCCCATGCCACCGCGGCCGAGCACCCCTCCCAGCCGGTACCGCCCTGCGAGGAGACGCTCGTGGTTGTCCTGACGAGTCTCCTGACGGGATGTCCCCGCCCGCTCCGCCTCCGACATGCGTCCCCTCATGCAACCCGCCCTGACAGAGCCTCCATTGTCCCTCACCCGACAAGTGCCCAACGCCCAGGGTGCCCCTGACCGCACCTGTGGCCTTCACACGGTGCCCCGGTGAACCTCCTGTTCCACCGCCCTGCATGATGGGCCGCGACAAGGGAGGACACGAGCGATGCCACCGCTACGGACGCTGTCGGCCCTGCCCCTGTGCCTGGTCCTGCTCGCCCTGGGTTCCGCGGCCTCCTCGGCACCCACCGCCCCGCCCACGGACGCCGTCCTTCCGCTGCTGGTCACACGGGGTGGCGCCCCCGCCGCGGCTCTGCTGGCCCGCGAGGAGACGGGCACCCGTTACGTCCAGAGCGGTCCGGGCATCGCCCGCGCTCAGCACTTCCGGGCCGGCAGCATCACGAAGACCTTCATCGCGACGGTCGTTCTGCAACTGGCCGCCGAACACCGGCTGAAACTGTCCGACACCGTGGAGCAGCACCTGCCCGGTCTGGTGCGGGGAGCGGGCAACGACGGCCGCGCGCTGACCCTGCGCGCCCTGCTCACCCACACCAGCGGCCTGTACGACTTCACCGCGGACACCGGCGGCGTCGTCCCCGTCGCCCCTCTTCAAGCCGTACGCATCGCACTCACCCATCCCCCGGCCGACCCCGGCCGCTACTCCTACTCGAACACCAACTACGTCCTGCTCGGCCTGGTCGTCAAGCAGGTCACCGGCCGCTCGTACGCCGCCGAGGCCGAGCGCCGCGTCATCGCTCCGCTGGGTCTGACGGGCACCTCCTTCCCTGGCTCTCGCCCGACTCTCCCCTCCCCGCACGGCCGCGCCTACGCCGCCGACGGAACCGACGTCACCGAACTCGACCCGCGGGTGGCCGGCGCCGCGGGGGAGCTGGTGACCACGCTCGCCGACCTGGACCGCTTCTACGCCGCCCTGCTCGGCGGCCGGCTTCTGCCCCCGCACTGGCTGCGCGAGATGCTCGACACCCGCACCGCACACGGCTCGTACGGCATGGGCCTCTACCCGGTGAAGCTGCCGTGCGGCACGACGGTGTGGGGGCACAACGGCCGCATCACCGGCAGCTACGTGCGCACCGCAGCCACGGTGGGCGGCCGTCGTGTCCTCACCTTCCGCGTGAACACGACGGCGATGGCAGATCCCGGCCTCGAACCCCGGCTGCTCGCCGCCGAGTTCTGCCCCCGCACCTCGTAGAACGGCCGGGTTCCGAACGAAGATCCCGGTTAGCGACACCCGTTCGGGTGACATGGGCGCGGTGGGCCGGGGCTCAGTCACCCCAGCCGGAAGCCCTACAGCGGCACGATGTCCGGCGCCCCCAGCCGCGCCGCGTCCGCCGTCAGGTCGTCCGGCTGGCGCTGCGACTCCCGCTCCGCCTCCACCCGCTTCTCGTAGTGCTCGACCTCGCGCTCGATCTGGTCCTTGTCCCAGCCGAGCACCGGCGCCATCAGTTCGGCGGCCTCGCGGGCGCTGCGGGTGCCCCGGTCGAAGGTCTCGATGGAGATGCGGGTGCGCCGGGTCAGCACGTCGTCCAGGTGCCGCGCACCCTCGTGCGAGGCGGCGTACACGATCTCGGCGCGCAGATAGTCGTCGGCCGCATGGAGGGGTTCGCCGAGCGAGGTGTCCGAGGCGATGAGGTCGAGCACCTCCTCCGCCATCGCGCCGTACCGATTCAGCAGGTGTTCCACGCGCACCGTGTGAAGCCCTGTCCGCGCGGCGATCCGCGCTCGCGCGTTCCACAGCGCCCGATACCCCTCGGCGCCGAGCAGCGGTACGTCCTCCGTCACGCACTCGGCGACGCGCATGTCGAGCCCGTGCACCGCCTCGTCCACCGCGTCCTTGGCCATCACCCGGTACGTCGTGTACTTGCCGCCTGCCACCACCACGAGCCCGGGTGCCGGATGCGCCACGGTGTGTTCGCGCGACAGCTTGCTGGTGGCGTCCGACTCGCCGGCCAGCAGGGGCCTCAGGCCCGCGTACACGCCCTGGACGTCGTCCCTGGTCAGCGGCACCGAGAGCACCGAGTTGACGTGCTCGAGGAGGTAGTCGATGTCGGCGCTGGACGCGGCCGGGTGGGCCTTGTCGAGGTCCCAGTCGGTGTCCGTCGTACCGATGATCCAGTGGCGGCCCCACGGGATGACGAACAGGACGGACTTCTCGGTGCGCAGGATCAGGCCGCTCGAGGAGGTGATCCGGTCCTTGGGCACGACCAGGTGGATGCCCTTGGACGCCCGCACGTGGAACTGCCCGCGCTCTCCCACCATCGCCTGGGTGTCGTCGGTCCACACACCGGTCGCGTTCACGACCTGCTTGGCGCGGACCTCGTACTCCCCGCCCGCCTCGACGTCCTGCACCCGGGCGCCGACAACACGCTCGCCCTCGCGCAGGAATCCGGTCACGCGCGCGCGGTTGGCGACCTTCCCGCCGTAGGCCGCCGCCGTACGCACCAGGGTCGCCACGAAGCGGGCGTCGTCCATCTGGGCGTCGTAGTACTGCAAGGCGCCGACCAGCGCGTCCTTCTTCAAGGCGGGCGCGACCCGCAGGGCGTGACGGCGGCTCAGATGCCGGTGTACGGGCAGGCCCCGGCCGTGTCCGCGGGCCATCGACATGCCGTCGTAGAGAGCGACGCCCGACCCGGCGTACAGCCGCTCCCAGCCCCGGTGCTGAAGCGGGTACAGGAAGGGCACCGGCTTGACCAGATGCGGCGCGAGCCGCTCCAGCAGCAGGCCGCGCTCCTTCAGCGCCTCGCGGACGAGGGCGAAGTCGAGCATCTCCAGATAGCGCAGGCCGCCGTGGATCAGCTTGCTGGACCTGCTCGACGTGCCCGACGCCCAGTCACGCGCCTCGACCAGGCCGACGGACAGGCCCCGGGTCACGGCGTCGAGCGCGGTGCCCGCGCCGACCACTCCCGCGCCCACCACCAGCACGTCCAGCTCGCGCTCGGCCATTGATGCGAGTGACTCGGCGCGTTGCGCCGGGCCCAGTGTCGCTGTCCTCACCGCTGCCTCCCGCTGTCGGTCGTGCCGGTGTCACCCCTGAGGAGTGGCCCGGTTCGTTTCCCCCATGCCCAAATTCTGACCGGCTTGCCCGAGTTCAGCCACCAGTGGCCCCCAGCCTGTGGACAACTTTCACGGACCCGCGGAACAACACTCACCGACCGACGCAAAGACACACGCCACCAATCCCGCATATCGGTCATATTTACTCCTAGTCTGACATTGCGCTCGCCCATCCTGTCCACAGGGCTTGCGCACCTGTCCCGCTTCGGTTACTGGGAAGGACGGCCCACGCCATGCCCGCAGATCTCGCCGTGATCGGACTCGGCCCCTACGGACTGCCCCTGGCCCAGGCCGCCGTCGCCGCCGGCATCCCCACGCTCGGCTACCGCACCGGCCCCGAGGCCGGCTCCCTCAGCCCCGCCGAACTGCGCCGGATGCTCTCGGGGGGCTTCCGGCCGACCACCTCCCCCGCCGAACTCGGCCGGGTACGCACCGCCGTCATCTGCTCCCCCACCCCACGGGGAGCGGACGGCGGACTCGACCTCACCCAGGTGGAGGCGGCCGCCCGCACCCTGGCCGCACACCTGCGCCCGCACACCACGGTCATCCTTGAGTCGCCCGTCCAGCCGGGCACCACGGAGGACTTCCTGCGCCCTCTCCTCGAAGAAGGCTCCGGGCTGCGCGCGGGCCGCGACTTCCACCTCGCCTACTCCCCCAGCCGCGTCGACCCCGGCAACCGCGACTTCACCCCGGCCACCACCCCCAAGGTGATCGGCGGCCTCACTCCCGCCTGCACCGAGTCCGCCGCCGCCTTCTACGGCCGTCTCACCGACAAGGTGGTACGCGCGCGTGGACCGCGCGAAGCGGAGACCGTGCAGCTCCTGGAGACCAACTACCGGCACGTCAACATCGCCCTCGTCAACGAAATGGCCGTCCTGTGCCACGACTTGGGCGTCGACCTCTGGGACGTCATCCGCTGCGCGGAGACCAAGCCGTTCGGCTTCCAGGCCTTCCGCCCCGGCCCCGGCGTCGGCGGCCACGCCGTCCCCCAGGACCTCACCGCCCAGGCCGGCCGCACCCTGCGCATGGTCGAACTCGCCCAGCAGGTCAACCACCAGATGCCGCGATACGTCATCCAGCGCGCCGCCGCCCTCCTCAACGAGCACGGCAAGTCGGCGCGCGGCGCCCGCGTCCTCCTCCTCGGCGTCACTTACAAGGCCGACCTCGCCGACCAGCAGTCCACGCCCGCCCAGGAGATCGCGACCCGCCTGATGGAGCTCGGCGCCTCCGTCAGCTACCACGACCCGCACATCCCGTCCTGGAACGTCCTGGACCGCCCGGTGCCCCGCGCGGACTCCCTCTACGAGGCCGCCGCCGACGCCGACCTGACGATCCTCCTCCAGCAGCACCGCACGTACGACCTCCAGGGCCTGTCCGTGAAGGCCCAGCTGCTGCTGGACACGCGGGGGGCCACGCCTACGGGGGCGGCGCATCGGTTGTGAAGCGGGGCGCGCGGGGAGAACCGGGCTCCGGGGGCTGGTGGCGTGCGGCAGGGCTCGCCGGTAACGTACGAAGCAGGTGGAGCCCACCGCAGCGGCTACTGCGGCAGGCTCCTGATGGATCACGGGTGTCCGCCCCTAGGTTACGTGGGGGCGGCCGCCCACCATCAGAAATGGGTGGAGCCCACCGCAGTGGCCACTGCGGCAGGCTCCTGATGGATCACGGGTGTCCGCCCCTAGGTCTCATGGGGGCGGCCGCTCACCATCCGAAAATCCGCAAGATCCACCTCCTCCGGCACTTCACCGTCCACAGACGGATCCGATCCCAGCGAGTGGGCTTGCGGTGGCGTCCCATGGGCGCCCCCTTCCACGACACCGCCCAGTAGCCCGGTGGACGGTCCGTTGGAACTCGGGCCGGGCCCCGACGGCCGGGGTCCGGAACGATGTCCTTGGAAGGGGGCGCTCCAGAAACCTGGGGCGCCGACAGGGACGCTACCGCCCGCGACCCCGCTGACCGGCCCGTATTCGCCCCGAAGGCAACCGTGCGCCCCCTCACCGCACCTCACGCCCCCGGGCCCGCCCGGACATGCAAAAGGGGCCGGTCACCGAATACAGGCGACCGGCCCCTTCCCGTCCTACGGCGACTACCGCCGATGCACCGAATCCGCCACCGTCACCTCAACGCGCTGGAACTCCTTCAGCTCGCTGTACCCGGTCGTGGCCATGGCCCGCCGCAGCGCCCCGAAGAAGTTCATCGAGCCGTCCGGGGTGTGGGACGGGCCCGCGAGGACCTCCTCGAGGGTGCCGACCGTGCCGAGGTCGACCTTCTTGCCGCGCGGCAGCTCCTCGTTCACCGCCTCCATGCCCCAGTGGTGGCCCTTGCCGGGCGCGTCCGTGGCGCGGGCCAGCGGGGAGCCCATCATCACCGCGTCGGCGCCGCAGGCGATCGCCTTGGGCAGGTCACCGGACCAGCCGACACCGCCGTCGGCGATCACGTGCACGTACCGGCCGCCGGACTCGTCCATGTAGTCACGGCGGGCAGCCGCCACGTCCGCGACCGCCGTCGCCATCGGGACCTGGATGCCCAGCACGTTGCGCGTGGTGTGCGCCGCGCCGCCGCCGAAGCCGACCAGGACGCCGGCCGCGCCGGTGCGCATCAGATGCAGGGCCGCGGTGTACGTGGCGCAGCCGCCGACGATCACCGGGACATCGAGCTCGTAGATGAACTGCTTCAGGTTCAGCGGCTCGTGCGAACCGGAGACGTGCTCCGCCGAGACCGTCGTACCGCGGATGACGAAGATGTCCACGCCCGCGTCCACGACCACCTTGGAGAACTCGGCGGTGCGCTGCGGGGAGAGGGCGGCGGCGGTGACGACGCCCGAGTCGCGCACCTCCTTGAGGCGCTGCCCGATCAGCTCCTCCTTGATGGGAGCGGCGTAGATCTCCTGGAGGCGGCGGGTCGCGGCCTCGACCGGCAGGCCGACGATCTCGTCCAGCAGCGGCTGCGGGTCCTCGTGCCGTGTCCACAGGCCCTCGAGGTTCAGCACGCCGAGGCCGCCGAGCTCACCGATGCGGATCGCGGTGGCCGGGGAGACGACCGAGTCCATGGGGGCGGCCAGGAACGGCAGCTCGAATCGGTAGGCGTCGATCTGCCAGGCGATCGAGACCTCCTTCGGGTCCCGCGTACGGCGGCTGGGGACGACGGCGATGTCGTCGAAGGCGTACGCCCGGCGGCCGCGCTTGCCGCGCCCGATCTCGATCTCAGTCACGTGTGTGGCCTTTCCCTGATGCGTTTCAGCGTCTTCCAGTATCGCCGACGGGTACGACAAGGGCGGCCCCGGATGCTCCGGAGCCGCCCTCGGTCTGCTTCACGCGCGCGTGCGGGTCACTTGCTGCGGCTGTAGTTCGGTGCCTCGACGGTCATCTGGATGTCGTGCGGGTGGCTCTCCTTGAGGCCCGCGGAGGTGATCCGGACGAACCGGCCGTTGTCCTGGAGCTCGGGGACGGTCCGGCCGCCGACGTAGAACATCGACTGGCGCAGGCCGCCGACCAGCTGGTGGACGACCGAGGAGAGCGGGCCGCGGTAGGGCACCTGGCCCTCGATGCCCTCGGGGACGAGCTGCTCGTCGGAGGCGACGCCCTCCTGGAAGTAGCGGTCCTTGGAGAAGGACTTGCGGTCACCGCGGGACTGCATGGCACCCAGCGAGCCCATGCCGCGGTACGACTTGAACTGCTTGCCGTTGATGAACATCAGCTCGCCCGGCGACTCCTCGCAGCCCGCGAGCAGCGAGCCCAGCATCACCGTGTCGGCACCCGCGACCAGGGCCTTGGCGATGTCGCCGGAGTACTGCAGGCCGCCGTCGCCGATGACCGGGACGCCGGCCTCCTTGGCGGCGAGGGCCGCCTCGTAGATGGCGGTGACCTGCGGGACGCCGATGCCGGCGACGACACGGGTCGTACAGATGGAGCCGGGGCCCACGCCGACCTTGATGCCGTCGACACCCGCGTCGATGAGCGCCTTGGCGCCGTCACGAGTGGCGATGTTGCCGCCGATGACGTCGACGCCCGTCGAGTTCGACTTGATCTTGGCGACCATGTCGCCGACCAGGCGGGAGTGGCCGTGCGCGGTGTCGACGACGATGAAGTCGGCGCCCGCCTCGATCAGGGCCTGGGCGCGCTCGAAGGCGTCACCGGCCACGCCGACCGCGGCGCCGACCAGCAGACGGCCCTCGCCGTCCTTCGCGGCGTTCGGGTACTTCTCCGCCTTCACGAAGTCCTTGACCGTGATCAGGCCCTTGAGGACGCCCGCGTCGTCGACCAGCGGAAGCTTCTCGATCTTGTGCTTGCGCAGCAGCTCCATGGCCTCGACACCGGAGATGCCGACCTTGCCGGTGACCAGCGGCATCGGCGTCATGACCTCGCGCACCCGGCGGGTGCGGTCGGTCTCGAAGGCCATGTCGCGGTTGGTGACGATGCCGAGCAGCTTCTTGTTGCCGTCGGTCACCGGGACACCGCTGATGCGGAACTTGGCGCACAGGGCGTCGGCCTCGCCGAGCGTGGCGTCCGGGTGAATCGTGATCGGGTCGGCCACCATGCCGGACTCGGAGCGCTTCACCAGGTCGACCTGGTTGGCCTGGTCCTCGATGGAGAGGTTGCGGTGCAGAACGCCGACGCCGCCCTGGCGGGCCATCGCGATCGCCATGCGCGACTCGGTGACCTTGTCCATGGCGGCGGACAGGAGCGGGATGTTGACCCGCACGTTCTTGGAGACGTACGAGGCGGTGTCGATCTCGTCGGGTGCCATGTCCGACGGGCCCGGCAGCAGCAGCACGTCGTCGTAGGTCAGCCCGAGTGTCGCGAATTTTCCGGGCACTCCGTCGACGTTGGCAGTCATGACACCTTCCCCAAATGGCCTTGATCGGTGCGGATGTCCATGCTAACGGGAAGCTCACCTCCCGAATTCCACGGTGCCGGGTGACTCCGGGCTTCGTATGTTCGTACGGACTCCGGTGGACGCCCGTTCATCAGCGGCGGCGCCCGGCGGAGGGCTACTGCTCGGCCAGCGCCCGCAGCCTGCTCAGTGCGCGGTGCTGGGCGACCCGGACCGCTCCGGGTGACATTCCCAACATCTGGCCGGTCTCCTCGGCCGTGAGGCCCACCGCGATCCGCAGCAGCAACAGCTCCCGCTGGTTCTCGGGCAGGTTGGCCAGGAGCTTCTTGGCCCATTCGGCGTCGCTGCTGAGCAGCGCCCGCTCTTCCGGGCCGAGCGAGTCGTCCGGCCGTTCCGGCATCTCGTTCGAGGGGACGGCCGTCGAGCCGGGGTGCCGCATCGCCGCCCGTTGCAGGTCGGCGACCTTGTGCGCGGCGATGGCGAAGACGAACGCCTCGAAGGGGCGGCCGGTGTCCCGGTAGCGCGGCAGAGCGAGGAGGACCGCCACGCAGACTTCCTGGGCGAGGTCCTCGACGAAGTGCCGGGCGTCGCCCGGGAGACGGGACAGACGGGTACGGCAATAGCGCAGCGCCAAGGGGTGGACATGGGCGAGCAGGTCGTGCGTGGCCTGCTCGTCCCCGTCTACGGCGCGGTGGACGAGCGCACCGATCGCCCCTGGGGCAGTGCCCGCCTCGTCGTCGCGCATCGGTCCATGGTGCCTTGGCGGCGTCCGATGCGTGGCATCGCCCTGGTCGTTGTGCACCGAAGCGTTATGAGCAGGTGCGCCGGAACTCATCCCTTGCGCCCTCCCCTCCCGCTCGATCGACTCGTCCCCGAGGAACTCCACACCCTCAAGGATGCGGCATCCGCGCCGAAACGGGCAGCGGGCACCCGGCGGGCCCTGTCGTCACCCCCGCCCACCATGAGGTAGGCGGGGATTTCCGCACCCCCGCTACAACCCACGCGAGGGACCTAGCGCACCAGGCCCCAGCGGAAACCGAGCGCCACGGCGTGCGCGCGGTCCGAGGCGCCGAGCTTCTTGAAGAGCCGTCGGGCGTGGGTCTTGACGGTGTCCTCTGAGAGGAACAGCTCGCGGCCGATCTCGGCGTTCGAGCGGCCGTGGCTCATGCCTTCGAGGACCTGGATCTCGCGCGCGGTGAGCGTCGGCGCGGCGCCCATCTCGGCGGAGCGCAGCCGGCGCGGGGCCAGCCGCCAGGTCGGGTCGGCGAGGGCCTGCGTCACGGTGGCGCGCAACTCGGCGCGCGAGGCGTCCTTGTGCAGGTAGCCGCGGGCGCCGGCGGCGACCGCGAGCGCCACGCCGTCCAGATCCTCGGCGACGGTGAGCATGATGATGCGCGCTCCGGGGTCGGCGGACAGCAGCCGCCGGACGGTCTCGACGCCGCCCAGTCCGGGCATGCGTACGTCCATCAGAATCAGGTCCGAGCGGTCGGCGCCCCAGCGGCGGAGGACTTCCTCGCCGTTGGCCGCGGTCGTCACGCGCTCGACGCCGGGCACGGTCGCGACCGCGCGGCGGAGCGCCTCTCGGGCAAGCGGGGAGTCGTCGCAGACGAGGACGGATGTCATGGCCGTCCTCCGCAGCTGATGCACGTCACCTTGAGCCTCCAGGCTGGTACGAAATCGTCACCTGTGCGGTCGACCGTCTCGGACGCCTGCCCGAGCTCTTGTTGTTTCAACCGCCTCCGCACTCTCAACGACGGTCACTCGAAAGAGTTACGGGGCCGTGTGCCATCTTCGGCACTCTACGTGAGGGCGCGGACACGGTGCAGACATGTGCGGCGGACCCACAACGTTTCACCACAAGCCGTGCCCCATTCAGACCCATTTCTTCCCATTTGCTGGTGTCTGAGGCTAGATTCGCAATGAGTCATATTTTCATCTCCTTAGATCGTAGATGTACGGTTGTGGACACCGTATCCGCCCAGAACGGCTACAAGGGGTCACGCAATGGCAGATTTCTCCCGCCTTCCCGGACCGAACGCGGACCTGTGGGACTGGCAGCTCCTGGCTGCCTGTCGCGGGGTGGACAGCTCGCTCTTCTTCCATCCGGAGGGTGAGCGTGGCGCGGCCCGGAGCGCTCGCGAGAACTCGGCCAAGGAGGTCTGCATGAGGTGCCCGGTCCGCGCGCAGTGCGCGGCGCACGCGCTGGCGGTGAGAGAGCCGTACGGCGTCTGGGGCGGGCTGACCGAGGACGAGCGCGAGGAGCTCATGGGGCGGGCCCGCCACCGGCTGGTGTCGGCGTCGGCGGCAGCCGGGGACAGCCCTGCGAGCAACTGACCAACTGACCAACTGAAGGAACGTTTCTGCAGTATGGGCACGCGCAGGCGTGCCCCTATTTTTTCCCCGCGTCAACGGTTGGCCGCGCGCGCCAGTTGGTCGAGCGTCGCCGCCACCGCCGGCACCTGGGCCAGGTCGGGCAGCGTGAGCGCGACGATCTCCCGCCGGACCGCCGGTTCCAGCGTCACCGTGCGCGCACCCCGCGGCCGTACGGACTCGACGGCGAGCTGGGGCAGGACGGCGACGCCCAGACCGGCGCCCACCAGGCCCACCACCGCCGGATAGTCGTCGGTCGCGAAGTCGATGCGGGGGGTGAAGCCGGCGCTCTCGCACACCTCGACGAGCTGGCCGCGGCAGCGCGGGCAGCCCGCGATCCACGGTTCCGTGGCGAGTTCGCCGATGGCGACGGATTCCGCGCGCGCGAGCCGGTGCCGCTCGGGTACGAGGGCGACGAGCCGGTCGGTCAGCAGCGGCCGTACGACGAGGTCGTCCCACTCCTCGGCGCCCGCCGCCCCCTCGTACCGGAAGGCGAGTGCCAGGTCGCAGTCGCCCTCGCGCAACAGGGCGACGGACTGCGGCGGTTCAGCCTCCTCCAGCGAGACACGAGTCCCCGGGTGTTCGGCGCGCAGGGCCGCCAGCGCCGTCGGTACGAGGGTGGAGCTGCCGCTGGGAAAGGAGACGAGCCGGACCCGCCCGGCGCGCAGGCCCGCGATGGCGGCGACCTCCTCCTCGGCCGCGGTGAGCCCGGCGAGGATCCCGGCGGCATGCCGCACCAGCGCCTCGCCGGCCTGGGTCAGCCGCATCTCGCGTCCGCTGCGGATCAGCAAGGGCGTGCCGACGGACGCCTCCAGGGCCTTCATCTGCTGGCTGACGGCGGGCTGGGTGCAGCCCAGTTCGCGCCCCGCCGCCGAGAAGGAGCCGGTGGCGGCGACGGCGCGCAGCACGCGGAGATGACGGGCCTCGATCACCCCTTGAGCATAAGCGGAGCTTGGGGCTCTCGCAGAAAACTCTGTCGACACTTTGGGGAGGGTTCGCCTACCGTGCGCTCATGAAGCTTCTCTCGGTGAATCTCGGCCGCGCGAAGGCCGTGCCGTACACGGACCAGCCGGAGGGTCTGACCGGCATAGACAAGCGGCCGACCGACGAGCCCGTGCAGGTGGCCGCGCCCGGGCCCAAGGGCGTCGGGGCCAGCGGGCTGGCCGGGGACACCGTGTGCGACACCCGGCATCACGGCGGCAACGACCAGGCCGTGTACGCGGTGGCCCGCGAGGACCTGGACGACTGGGAACGCGAACTGGGGCGCACGCTCGCGAACGGCGCCTTCGGGGAGAACCTCACGACGGAGGGCATCGACGTCTCCGGCGCGCTGATCGGCGAGCGCTGGCGCGTCGGGTCGCAGGTGGTGCTGGAGGTCAGCAGCGGGCGGATCCCGTGCCTCACCTTCCAGGGGCACATGGGTGAGCAGCGGTGGGTGAAGCGGTTCACGCAGAAGGGAGCCTCGGGTGCGTACCTGCGGGTGATCGAGCCGGGCGAGATCCGTGCCGGGGACCCCGTCGAGATCGTCCACCGGCCCGACCACGACGTGACGGTGGCCCTGGTGTTCCGGGCGATCACCACCGAGCGGTACCTGCAGCCGCGGCTGCTGGCGGCGGGCGAGGCGCTGCACTCGGAGGCGCGGGAGTGGGCGCGGAAGTACGTGCAGAAGCACGGAGCCTGACGAACACTCAGCGTGGCTGCCGCTCGCCCGCCCTTCAGGCACCAAAAGGCCCCGTCCAGGGAGCGGACGCGCACAGTCCGGGTCATTAACCTTGCGCCATGACAACGGCTCTCATCACGGGTTCCACCGCGGGCATCGGTGCCGCCTTCGCGCGACGGCTGGCGGCGGACGGGCACAACCTCGTCCTGGTCGCCCGCGACACCATGCGGCTGCGGGAACAGGCGACCGAACTGCACGACCGGCACGGCATCGAGGCGGAGGTCGTCACCGCCGACCTGGCCACCGACGACGGCATCGAGACGGTCGCCGCCCGGCTGGCCGACCGCAGAAACCCCGTCGACCTGCTGGTCAACAACGCGGGCTTCGGCAACAAGGGCCGCTATCTCGACGTGTCCATGGCCGACGAGCTGATGATGCTCAAGGTGCACTGCGAGGCGGTCCTCCGACTGACCTCGGCGGCGACCGAGGCGATGCGCGAGCGGGGCCGCGGCGGCGTCGTCAACGTCGCGTCGGTGGCCGCCTTCCTACCGCGCGGGACGTACGGCGCGTCCAAGGCGTGGGTCGTGCAGTTCACCCAGGGGGCGGCGAAGGATCTGGCCGGCAGCGGGGTGCGGTTGATGGCGCTCTGCCCGGGCTTCGTGCGGACGGAATTCCACCAGCGGGCCGGTATGGGGACGGACAACATCCCGGGGTGGATGTGGCTGGACGCGGACAAGCTGGTGGCGGCGGCGCTCAACGACCTCGCGCGGGGGAAGAGCGTGTCGATTCCGGATCCTCGGTACAAGGTGATGATGGGGGTGGTGAAGGTGGTGCCTCGGGGGTTGCTGGGCGGGATCAGTTCGCGGACGGGGCGGAAGTACGGGCCGCAGTAGGGTCCGTCACTCGCACAGGCCCTGTGGCCTGACCGAGCTTGCACAAGCCGCCGGTCCGCCCAGGGCCTCGATGACAACAGGAATGGTCCGCTCTTCGACCCGTACCAGGGCCGGCAGGACATCCAGGATCCTGTCATGCTGCAGCGCCCGTGCGAGGAGCAGACGGCCTTGGGCACCGTCGACCGCGGGCGCGAGGGTGATCCAGGACCGGACCGTCTCGTCACTCGGCACGGCGTCAGGGGACGAGAGGCTCCGGACGACCTGCTCCGCCCGGTCGCGCTGACCTGCTTCGACCAACTTCCGTGCCAGCGCGATCTGTCGGTGAGCGCCGCCCCGCTGATCGGACAGGCTCTCGATCAGCTCCTGCGCGCGGTCACTCTGCCCCACTTCCACCAGGACGCCTGCGATCACGTTGAAGAAGCCGGGGGCGGGCTCGACGTCGTCCGTGATCTGGGTGAGCAGATTCTCGGCAGCTTCATCCTCATCGAGCAGGCAGAACGCGCTCAGCACGTCGGCGATCGCCCAGAAGGTGTCCGGCGCCGGCTCGTAGTGCGACAACGCCTCCATGAGGGCGTCCATCCCCCGCTCCTGGTCTCCCGCCCGGGCGAAGGCCGCGGCGATCCGGGCCCAGGACCGCACGCGGGAGCTCCGAGCGACGACCTTCTCGGCGAGCGTCACGGCTCTGTCTGTCTCATCGGCGGCCATGGCCGGCCCAACGATGTCGCACCACAGCAGGTCGCGCCCGTCCGGCTGCGCACGGTCCGCCACGGCTTCGGCCCGGTCGAACTCCCCGGCCTCGGCGAGTCTGTCGACGCATGCCAACTGGGCGATGAATCCGGCAGGTCGTGACTCGATACGGCGCATCAGGTTCTCGGCGCGGCCGAACTCCCCCGCCCATGCCAGCGCTTCGGCCGTCATCCCCGCCCAGATCTCCCGGTCGACGTCATCCAGGAAATCCGCACCGGGCCGGGACGACGGAAACAACCGGGCCTCGACGCCGTCCAGCAGTCGGCGTGCGGCGCTGACGTGTCCCGCCTCGGCGAGCATCTTCGCCGCATGGACACCGTCCAGGCCGCCGTGACCCGGGTCCGCGCGCAGTTCGGCCTCCGCCGCGGCCACCAGCTCCGCGACGCGTTCCGTGGATTTGGCGTCCGTCACCGTGGCGATCGCGCCCCGCACCAGGGCGCAGTACCCCGCGGTGAACTTGACGGAAGGGACGAGTTCCCGGGCTCGTGCGAAGTTCCCCGAGCGGGCCAGCGCCTCGACCACCAGGGCCATCGGGTCGTCGTTGATGCCGTCGTGCGTGCCTCCTGATGCTGCGGACTCGGCCCGGTCGTACTCTCCTTCGTCGGTCAGCGCGCGGACGACCTCGCACAACGCGAGCACCCGGAACTGCGGATGCTCCATGCGCCGGGCGAGCTCTTCGGCCCGTCCATGAGCACCTGCCTGCACGAGTCCGGTGACCAGGCCACGGTCCGCCGCCCCCTTGGCGTCCCGATCCTCGATGTCCTCGGCAAGGGCTGCCGCCCCTTCGTGGTCCCCCGACAGCGCGCGGGCGCGAACCACCGCGGCCAGGGCCCGGTCCCGGTCCTCCGGGTCGTGGTGCAGCAGAGCGGCCGTCAGGGCGCGGTCTGTCTCACCGGCCTGCGCGAGCGCCTTGGCCACGTCCGTCAACAGCGGAGCAGGGCGCAGAGCCTGGTCGAGAGCGGCGAGCACGCGGTCGGCCGCCGCCCTGCTTCCGGAGCGTTCGGAGCTCAGCAGGACGCGCGCGACGTGCGCCAGCACCAGGGCCGCCGCTTCCGGTCCCGCGCTCCGGGCCAGGTCCTCGGCCCCCCGCACGTTGTCCGCCTCGGCATGAGCGGCCGCCAGCGCCGCTGTCCCGAGGGCCCGTACGCGAGCATCCGGCTCGTTCGAGCACAGTTCCTCGGCCTGGGCAAAGGCGCCTGAGCGGACTGACGCGCGAACGATGTCCTGCAGGAGCCGCGCCCGGAGGCCGGTGTCGTCGACGGAGGCGATCAGTGTCCCGGCGCGCTCGAGAAAACCGACGTTCGCCCAGCCACGGCTCGTCGCCGCCAGGGCCAGATCCCGCTCGTTCTCCATGTTGTAGGGGCATCGGCCGGCGGTGCTCTCCGCGTCCAGCAGCAGCCGTACCGCGTTCTCGTGCTCCCCGCATGCGACGAACTCAGCCGCCACGTCGACCAGGGCGAGTGCTCTGTCGTCCAGGCTGGGAATGCTGTTCGCGAGGGCTTCCGCCCGAGGAAAGCGTCCCAGAGCGGCCCAGGCCCACGGCAGCGTGCGGTCCAGTGCCGCGTTCCTTGCGTCGAGTTCCTCGCGCCGGACGGCCAGCCGGACGCTGTCCGTCAGGTCAGGCACATCCGCCTCGATGAGGAGGTCCTCGGCGATCCGGATCTCGACGAGTGCCGCGGCGTCGCCACCGGTCACGTCGAGCATCCGGTCGTGTCGAGCGGCGTCCGTCGCGCAGTCGACCACCCGGGCGAGGTTGCGCACCGCGCTCAGCATGCGGAAATACCCCCGCAGCAGATATTCCGGGGTGTTCTCCGGCCATCCCCGCTTCCGCCATGCTTCGGCCCAGTCGTCCAACTGACACCGGTAGCGCTCGAGCTCTGCGGCTCCGAGCATCTCCTGCGACTGGATCTGCAGTTCCTCATGGCCCAGCAGATACACGTCGACCCGCACGCCGAAGGTCCGCCCGGCCCGCGTCCGCAGCACGTCCCGCACCCGGTACGGCACCGCCCCGGTCAGCGCCGCGAGGTCCTCGGCCGTCAGGCCGCCGCCCGCGGCCGTCACCAGGGCCAGCAGGTCGTACTCCAGACCGCCGGCCTCGATCAGCTCCTTCAGTTCGCGTTCCGCCTCGGTGCGGATCGCCTCGGCGTACGGGGAGTGCGGCAGCGTGCGGACGATCCCCGGGTCGCGCAGGGGATGGTCCGCCGGTACGTCACCGGGCAGCGGTGGGTTGAGCCGGCCCGCGACCAGGACCCGCATCCCGGCCCGCGGGTGGGCCGGCAGCAGGCTGGCGATGCTGTGCGCCTCGGGGCCGGTCGTGACGCCCCGGTCCTCGTCCAGGCCGTCGACCAGCAGGACGAGGCGTTCGCCGCGCTGCTCGCATGCGTGAGCCGCCGCGCCGTACAGATACAGGAGATGCGCCTCGCCGGTGGACTCGGTCAGGTGGGCGGGCAGGCTCTCGCCGGCCAGCTCGGCCAGCTGTTCCAGTACGACGTCGACGTACGCGACCACATCGTTCTGCGCGCCCAGCCGCGCCGTCACGAAGAACGGGACGATCCGCACACCCGGTGGCGGATGCAGCGCGAACCACGACATGAGGGCCGTCTTGCCCGCCCATGCCTCGGCGCGCCACCAGGCGTACGCCGGGCCGGAGTCCGCCGTGCAGAAGACGGCGAGGTCGGCCAACTCGCGCTCGCGGCCCAGCAGTTCGGGCGGGGAGATGCGGCGGACCTGCTCCCAGTACGACGAGCGCACGCGCGGGGCCAGCAGGATGCGGTTGTGGTCGCCTGTGACGGCCACCTCGATGTCACCGCCCGCGGCCACCGACCGCTGCTTCCCCCACCAGCGCATGGCGTCATGATGCCAAACGGACAGGAGGCGCCGGGGCGTCACGGTGGGAGAATGGTGCTGTTCGGCCGGGCCCAGGGGGGTCTGGAGGTGGTGTCATGACCTTTGTACAGCTCATCGACTGCAGGACCAGTCGGTTCGACGAGATGAACCGGCTGATGGACAGGTGGGTCGAGCAGACCCGGGGGAAACGGACCGCGACGCACGCGGTGGTCGGGAAGGATCTGTCGGACGCGTCGCACTTCGTCGAGATCGTGGAGTTTCCGTCGTACGAGGAGGCGATGCGGAACTCCAATCTGCCCGAGACCGAGCGGATCTTCCGGGAGCTGGTCGCCCTGTGCGACGGGATGCCGACCTTCACCGATCTGGACGTGGTGCGGGACGAGCAGCTCAACCGTGGGGTGGCGCGGGAGTTCTTCGAGGAGGCAGGGCGGGGCGAGCCGGAGGCCATGTTCGAGCGGTTCACGGACGACTACGTGGATCATGATCCCGCCAATCCGCAGGACCTCGGCTTGCGCGGGGCGCGGGAGGAGTACGCCGGCTGGCGGCGGTCCTTCGACTTGTCGTTCCGGGTGGACGACCAGGTCGCCGAGGGCGACCGGGTGTGCACGCGGTGGACGTGGACCGGGCGGCATACGGGCGAGTTCCTGGGGATCGCGGCCACCGGGCAGGAGGTCACGATGACCGGGACGACCTGGCACCGGTTCCGGGACGGAAGCATCTGCGAGGGATGGTGGCAGTACGACCGGGCCGGGCTGCTGGAGCAGTTGGGGGCAGTCGCTCAGACCCCGTGACCCGCGCATCACGTCCCATGACCGGCGCATCACACCCCGTGACCCGCGAAGGGGAAAGCCCCCGCTCCCTCAGAGGGAGCGGGGGCTTCTTCGTGCGTGCCCTTGGTGCCTCAGTGGGAGTGGCCGTGGCCGTGGCCACCGGCGGCCGGCTCCTCTTCTTCCTTCTTCTCGACGACCAGGGTCTCGGTCGTGAGGAGGAGGGAGGCGATGGAGGCGGCGTTCTCCAGGGCGGAGCGGGTGACCTTGACCGGGTCGATGACGCCGGCCTTGACCAGGTCGCCGTACTCGCCGGTCGCGGCGTTGAAGCCCTGGCCCTTGTCGAGCTCGGCGACCTTGGCGGTGATGACGTAGCCCTCGAGGCCCGCGTTCTCCGCGATCCAGCGCAGCGGCTCGACGACCGCGCGGCGGACGACGGCGACACCGGTGGCCTCGTCGCCGGTCTTGCCGAGGCCGCCCTCCAGCACCTTGGCGGCGTGGACCAGCGCGGAGCCACCACCGGAGACGATGCCCTCCTCGACCGCGGCGCGGGTCGCGGAGATGGCGTCCTCCAGGCGGTGCTTCTTCTCCTTCAGCTCCACCTCGGTGGCGGCGCCGACCTTGATCACGCACACGCCGCCGGCCAGCTTCGCGAGGCGCTCCTGGAGCTTCTCGCGGTCCCAGTCGGAGTCGGTGTTCTCGATCTCGGCCTTGATCTGGTTGACGCGGCCCGTGACGTCCGCCGAGTCGCCGGCGCCGTCGACGACGGTCGTGTCGTCCTTGGTGACCGTGACGCGGCGGGCGGAGCCGAGCACGTCCAGGCCGACCTGGTCGAGCTTGAGGCCGACCTCCTCGGAGATGACCGTGGCGCCGGTGAGGACCGCCAGGTCCTGCAGCATCGCCTTGCGGCGGTCACCGAAGCCGGGGGCCTTGACCGCGACCGCGTTGAAGGTGCCGCGGATCTTGTTCACGACCAGGGTCGACAGGGCCTCGCCCTCGACGTCCTCGGCGATGATCAGCAGCGGCTTGGAGGCACCCGCCTGGATGACCTTCTCGAGCAGCGGCAGCAGATCCTGGATCGAGGAGATCTTGCCCTGGTTGATGAGGATGTACGGGTCGTCGAGGACGGCCTCCATACGCTCCTGGTCGGACACCATGTACGGAGACAGGTAGCCCTTGTCGAAGGCCATGCCCTCGGTGAAGTCCAGCTCCAGACCGAAGGTGTTGGACTCCTCGACGGTGATGACACCGTCCTTGCCGACCTTGTCCATCGCCTCGGCGATGAGCTCGCCGACCTGGCTGTCCTGGGCGGACAGACCGGCGACGGCGGCGATGTCGGACTTCTCGTCGATGGGGCGGGCGGTCGCGAGGAGTTCCTCGGAGATCGCCTTGACCGCGGCGTCGATGCCCTTCTTCAGGGCGGCCGGGGAGGCACCCGCGGCGACGTTCCGCAGGCCCTCGCGGACGAGCGCCTGGGCCAGCACGGTGGCGGTGGTCGTACCGTCACCCGCTACGTCGTTGGTCTTGGTCGCCACCTCCTTCACCAGCTGGACGCCGAGGTTCTCGTACGGGTCGTCGACCTCGACCTCGCGGGCGATGGTGACGCCGTCGTTGGTGATGGTGGGGGCGCCGAACTTCTTGTCGATGACGACGTTGCGGCCCTTGGGGCCGATCGTCACCTTGACCGTGTCGGCGAGCTTGTTGACGCCGCGCTCGAGGGCGCGACGGGCGTCCTCGTCGAACTTCAGGATCTTCGCCATGGGAGCGTGAGCCCTCTCGGAAATCTAGGTGAAATTAGCCGCGCCCCCGGCGCCCGGCTCATGAGTGATCGCGGGGGGCCAGGGGCGCAGCTCAAGCAATGTGCTTCGCGGTGAAGCGAAGCGAGGTGAATTACTTCTCGATGATCGCGAGAACGTCGCGAGCCGAGAGGACGAGGTATTCCTCGCCGTTGTACTTCACTTCGGTGCCGCCGTACTTGCTGTACAGCACGATGTCGCCGGTCTTGACGTCGAGCGGAAGACGCTCGCCGTTCTCGAAGCGGCCCGGGCCCACGGCCAGGACGACGCCCTCCTGGGGCTTCTCCTTGGCAGTGTCCGGGATGACCAGGCCAGAGGCGGTGGTCTGCTCGGCGTCGAGCGGCTGGACCACAATGCGGTCCTCGAGCGGCTTGATGGCAACCTTGGAGCTGGTGGTCGTCACGATCCGACCTCCCCCTTCGGAGATCTCACGGGGTTAACTGTCTGAGGTGGCGACCAGGTCGATCCGTCGTCGCGGGTGCCGGACCTGCCCGTCGCGTAGTTGGCACTCTCCAGGGGGGAGTGCCAGACCCGAGACTATGACTGTGATTAGCACTCGGTCAAGCGGAGTGCCAATGCGGTGCGGCGCGGCGGTGAGGTTTTCAGCTGGCGTTCACGCACGGAGGCCGACCTAGAGGTAGTCCTCCAGCCTCCCCACCGTCAGCCCCCTGCCCTGGATCTCCCGCAGCAGCCGTGTCGTCCGTTCGGCGAGCGTGGCGCCGGTCGGCTCGCGCGAGGGCACCGAGACGATGTCGCCGGGGCGCAGGCGGCTCTCGCCCTCGGTGAAGGTCAGGTCGCCGTTCTCCGCCGAGGCCCGCCACAGGACGACCGCCGAGAGGCCGCAGTCGGCGGCGGCGCGCAGGGTCGTGGTGTCGTACGTGCCGTAGGGCGGGCGGAAGAGGCGGGGGCGGATACCGAAGCGGGAGCGGAGTTTGTCCTGCTGGCCGCAGATCTCGGCGCGCTGGCCGGCATACGGCAGTCCGCGCAGGGCGGGATGGTCGAGCGTGTGGTTCTGGATGCTCGCGCCGACCGACTGGAGGCGCGCGAAGTGGCCGTATCCCGGGCCGACGACGCTGTCCGTGAGGAACATGCTGACCGGAAGCCGCAGTTCACGCACCATGTCGACGAACCGAGGGTCCTTCTCGGCGCCGTCGTCGTAGGTGAGGAAGACGACCCGGTCGCGGGTTCGGACGTGGTGGACGACAGGCGGCAGGCCCGGGCGCGCGGCGGGGGGCCTGGCGGCCGGTTTCGGGGCCGGGGCCAGTGGGGCCGCGAGCCCCCAGCGGCGGTACGGCCGCTCACCCGCGCCTTCCGGACCATACGAGCTCGCGCCGTCCGGACCGTAGGAGTTCGCGCCCTCCGGGCCGTAGGAGCCCCTGCCTTCCGGACCGTACGAACCCGTGTCCTCCGGACCGTAGGAGCCCACGCCTTCGGGAGCGTAGGAGTTCGCGCCCTCCGGAGCGTACGACCCCGCCCCGCTCGGTCCGTACGACCCCGCCCCGCTCGGTCCGTACGTCCCCACGCCCTCGGTCGCCTTCCCGCCCGGCCGTTCGGCGGGATCGACGGACTGGGCCGTGCAGCCGGCGAGGAGGGCCGCCGTGAGGGCTCCGGACGCCAGTGCCCGCCACCTCACAGGTAGTCCTCCAGGCGGGCCACGGCGTACCCCTCCCGCGTGACCTTGTTCAGGAAGCGGCGGATCATGTCGGGCATCGTGCCCTTCCAGTCCTGTCGGCCCCGGAAGTGGCTGAGGACGATGTCGCCGGGGCGGATCTTCCGGTCCCACTCGCGGTACTCCCAGCGGTCGACGAAGACCTCCTCGTTCCACAGGGGCGCGTACTTGATGCCGCAGGACTTGGCGGCGCGCAGGGTGGCCTCGTTGTAGCTGCCGAAGGGCGGGCGGAAGAGGGTGGGGCGCTTGCCGTAGCGCTTCTCGATCACCTTCTGCATGCCGCAGATCTCGCGCTTCTGGCGGGCGTACGACAGCCCGGGCAGGTAGGGGTGACGGAGGGTGTGGTTGTTGAGGACGACCCCGCCGGCCTGCATCTTCTTGAAGTAGCCGTAGTCCCCCTTGACCAGGTAGTCGCTGAGGAAGGCGGTGTACGGGATCTTCAGCTCGCTCATCATCCGCAGGAACGCCGGGTCCTTCTCGGCCCCGTCGTCGATGGTGAGGAACACGATCTTGTGCTTGGTGGGGACGGTGGTGAAGACCGGCGGGAGGCTGTCGTAGCCGTGGCCGTCCACCTCGAAGCCCTTGCGGGTGGTGATCGTCGGCTTGGCGGCAGGGGGGCGCGGGGGTGTGAGCGGGACCTTCTTCAGGCCCCAGCGTTTCGCCGCCGCCACTCTGGCCTGGTGCGCGGCGCGCAGCTCGGCCGCGTGCCCCTCCTTCGCGCCTTGCTGGCCGGCGGCGGGCCCGACGTCGGAGCCGTCACCGCCCTGCGCACAGCCGGAGACGAGGGCAGTCACGGCGAGCACGGCGATGCCGCCCCTCAGCGTCACGCATGACCGACTTTTGTCATTTTGTCCTACTGTTCGCATGGTGCGGGATCCTCGCAGGACGCCCCCGCGAACCCGGGGCGACACCTCCACCGCGGGCAGACCATCCACCGACTGGCCCACAATGAGCCGGTGAACGACCTCGCTCCCCTCCTCACCCCCGAGGGCCGCGCCCTCCTCGACGCGGTGCGCGGCACCGCCCCCGCCGACGAACTCGCCGTCGCCACCCGGCTGCGCCGCGAGCACCCCGCCGACCTGGTGTCGGCGGCGCTCGGACAGGCGCGGCTGCGGCAGCGGGCGGAGGCGAAGTTCGGAGCCGAGGACGCCGGGCGGATGTTCTTCACGCCGAACGGGGTCGAGCAGTCGACCCGGGCGAGCGTGGCGACGTACCGGGCGGAGCGCTTCCGGGCGCTGGGGGTGCGGTCCGTGGCCGATCTGTGCTGCGGGATCGGCGGGGACGCGATCGCGCTCGCGCGGGCCGGAGTCAGGGTGCTCGCCGTCGACCGGGACCCGGCGACCGTGGCGGTGGCGCGGGCGAACGCCGACGTGCTCGGCCTCGCCGACCTCGTCGAGGTGCGGGAGGCGGACGTGACGGAGGTGGACACCGCCGGCTACGACGCCGTGTTCGTCGACCCGGCGAGGCGCGGCGGGCGCGGCCGGATCTTCGACCCCGAGGCGTACTCACCGCCGCTGTCCTGGGCGATCGGGACCGCCCTCAAAGCGCCGCACGCCGCCCTGAAGGTCGCCCCCGGCATCCCGCACGAGGCCGTGCCCGCCGACGCGGAGGCCGAGTGGATCTCGGACGGCGGGGACGTGAAGGAGGCGGTGCTGTGGTTCGGGACCGGTGCGGGCGTCGTACGGGCGACCCTGCTGCCGGGTCCGCGCACGCTCCTCGGCCGGGGCCTGCCGAACCCCCGGGTCCGGTCCGTCGGCCGGTACCTGTACGAGCCCGACGGCGCCGTCATCCGCGCCCATCTGGTCGCCGAGGTCGCCGAGGACCTCGACGGCGGGCTGGTCGACGAGACCATCGCGTACATCACGGCCGACGAGCTGCGGCCGACCCCGTACGCCTCCGCGTACGAGATCACCGATCGGCTCCCCTTCAACGTCAAGAAGTTGAAGGCCCTGCTGCGGGAGCGGGAGGTCGGCATCCTGACCGTGAAGAAGCGGGGGTCGGCGGTGGAGCCGGAGGAGCTGCGCCGCAAGGCCCTCCCCAAGCAGCACGGACGGAACTCGGCGACCGTGTTCCTGACGCGGGTGGCGGGGGCGCCGACCATGCTGCTCGGGCACCCCGCCTGATCAGGACGCCTCGGCCTCGGCCGCCCGCCTCAGCAGCAGCTCCCGTTCCCGCGTGTTGTGCGTCAGCTCCGCCGCCCGTACGAACTCGGCCCGCGCCTCCGCCGTACGGCCCAGCCGCAGCAGCAGATCGCCCCGCACGCTCTGGAGCAGGTGATAGTCGCGCAGCGCCGGTTCGGCGGCCAGGGCGTCGACGATCTCCAGCGCCGGGGCCGGACCGTCCGCCATCGACAGGGCGACCGCGCGGTTGAGTTCGACGACCGGGGAGGGGGCGCGGGCGGCGAGCAGGGTGTACAGGGTGGTGATGGTCCGCCAGTCGGTCTCCTCGTAGGAGTACGCCATCGCGTGGCAGGCGGCGATGGCGGCCTGGAGGGCGTACGGGCCCGGGGCGCCGGTGGAGGTGGCGTCGGCGCGGCCGAGGGCGGTGATGCCGCGGGCGATGAGCATGCGGTTCCAGCGGCGGCGGTTCTGGTCCTTGAGGAGGACGGGTTCGCCGGACGGGCCGGTGCGCGCCGCCGATCGGGAGGTCTGGAACTCCAACAGCGCGGTCAGGGCGTGGACTTCCGGTTCCTTCGGCATCAGGCCGGACAGGACGCGGGCCAGGCGCAGGGCGTCCTCGCACAGGCCCGGGCGCAGCCAGTCGTCGCCGGCGGTGGCGGCGTAACCCTCGTTGTGGATCAGGTAGATGACGTCGAGGACGGAGCCGAGGCGGGCCTCGCGGTCGGGGCCGTACGGCACCTCGAAGGCGATGTTCTTCGTGGCGAGGGTGCGCTTGGCGCGGACGATGCGTTGCGCGACCGTCGGTTCCGGGACCAGGAACGCGCGGGCGATCTCGGCCGTGGTCAGGCCGCCGATCAGGCGAAGGGTGAGGGCTGTGCGGGACTCGGCGGACAGGACCGGGTGGCAGGCGGTGAAGACCAGGCGGAGCAGGTCGTCGTCGATGTCCTCGGGGTCGGCGGGCTCCTCCGGCGGGGCCGCGTCCGACAGGTCCCGGCCGATCTCGGCGAGCTTGCGGGCGTAGTTCTCCCGGCGCCGGATCAGGTCGACGGCGCGGTGCCGGGCGGTGGCCATGAGCCAGGCGCCCGGGTTGTCGGGGACGCCGTCGCGCGGCCACTGTTCCAGGGCCGCGACCAGCGCGTCCTGGGCCAGTTCCTCGGCGATGCCGACGTCCCGGACGATACGGGCGACGCCGGCGATGATCCGGGGCGACTCGATACGGAAGACGGTTTCGACGGCTCCGCGCGGGTCTTCTACGGCTCCGCGCGGGTCGGCGGTGGGCTGTGGTGTCACAACCCACCATCAGACACCGCCCCTAGGGTTGTTGGCCAGCGTTGGCCAACTCACCATGATCCGGACAGGTGGTCCGGTGACCCTCCGAACGGTCTTGAGGGTCGGGGAACAGCGTGAGCTGGTCACCTCGGCGCAGTCGGGTCTTGCCGCCCGGGTTGGGCGTGCCCGCTGTCCTGGGTGGGCTCGCGGTCCCGCACGCCCTCGGTACGGATGCGGCCTGGCCGGTAGCTCTCCGCTCCACCATCCTCCGGTGGTGGGCGGTCACACCTGACCGACGCCGGATCCCGTGCCCGAGGGCGCGCCGTCCGATGGCCACACCGGCTGCGTGATGCCGGGTGACCGTGGTCTGAGAGGACTGGTCCTGCAGGGGCTTGGTCCAGTGCTGCCCGCCCCAGCGGCTGGTATACGCCGGATCCACCGCGACGACGACCAGGTCCCGGTGGTAGGCCATGCCGCGCAGCCGCTCCCGGAAGCGGGCGGTGGGAATGCCCGCCACCGTCTTGCGGAACCTCTTGCCGCGCCTGCCGCGGCCCATGGTCTCCCGGCCTGCCTGACGGGCTTCGGCGAAGCCCAGGTCCTCGATCGCGATCCCCGCGCACCCATGCTCGCGGGCGAGGGTGATCAGCCGGGTGATCGCGGCGCGCAGCCGTCCGTCCCGCGTGGCCGCGGAGGCTGTCAGGTCCAGCGGGATCGTGACCGGTTCGCCGACTGGGTTGCCGTGCGCGTCGAGTACACAGGCGGCCAGGTGGTCGGCGTTGAGGTCGACCCCGAGCAGCCGCGCACCGCGCGTCCTGACGTCGTCCGGGCTGGGCGGCACGGTCTTGGAGGCGGCCCAGGATGCGTCGAGGTACCAGCGGCCGCGGGCGGCCTCGTGGACGATGTCGTAGCGCACGGCCCGGTGGGCCGTGACGCGGTCCAGCCACTCGCCACGCCGGTGTGAGAACCGTACGGTGCAGCCCAGCCGGTAGCGGCCCCGGGATGCGTTGGCCAGGTGTCGCAGCGGCTCTGGCAGCACCAGGGTCACCGTGTCGTCGGTTGGGTCGACGGTGATGGTGTAGTTGCCGTGCGGGGCACCGGACTCACCGTCCGCGGTAAGGAACAGCCGCTCGGCCTGCCAGCGTTCACGCCACTCGGCCTCGGTCAGCTGCGCATCGGCGAGATGGTGTCGCACGCGTGCCAGGCGGCGCCCGCCGACCGTGATGGACGGCCGCCCGGCGGCGATCCGTTCCTCCACCACGGCAAGCCGAGCCTCAAGCGCCTGCAGCCGGCGTTGCTTCTGAGCCCGCTCGTTCTGGTCGGCGTAGCCACGCACACTGTTCTTGGGCCTCGTCCCGCAGGGTGCGGCCAGACGACGGCCGATGGCGCCGATGGCCCGGCGCAGCCCTGAGCGCTCGTCATAGAGGCAGCGCATTGACAGCTGGTACTGGTCCTCGCCGGCGCGGGTCATCGCCCCAGCCCAGCGGGACGAGGACACCGCAGTGAGCTGCTTCTTCCGCTCCGCCCGCCTCGTGTCCTTCGCCGCGATCTGGCCGACCCTGACCCGCTCGGCCAGATCGGCCCGCTGGTGGCGGCCCAGGTGCACGCCCACCAGACGCAGGACCTCCTCATCGGCCGGCCCCACGCGCAACCGGTCCCTGATCCGCGCGCCCGACGGCGCAGCCACGGTGAACGGAGCCGCCAGCACGCGCAGTTCCCGCTTCCTCCCGCGTTTGCGTGCCACCAGCCACTCCCCCTTTCCCCGCTCACACCGAACTCAGCTACCACCACCGATCATGCGTTCCTCGTGATCGCCCGATCCGAAGAACCAGCTCCGTTCACCCGGACGAGGGACACATCGGCCAACTGTGACCTGTAACCCAACCAACGGCTGCTCACCCGAGGGGCGTGCCGCCAAGCAGGTCAGCCCTCGGCGATCTCCCGCACCTCGCACGTCACCGTCCAGTGCTCCTCGTGCACCTTCAGGAAGCGCTTGGTCCACTCGATCGCCTCGGCCTTGTCCTTGGCCTGGATGATCGCGTAACCGCCGACGACCTCCTTGGACTCCGTGAACGGCCCGTCCGTGACGGACAGCTGCCCGCCCTCCCACCGCACCCGGTTGCCCTGCGCGGTCGGCGTCAGCCCGGCGGTGTCCAGCAGGACGCCGGCCTTGGTCATCTCCTCGATCAGCTCGCCCATCCGCTGCATCAGCTCGGGGCTGGGGCCCTCGGCGGGCGCGGTGTTCTCGTCGACCTTCACCAGCGACAGATAGCGGGGCATGGTGGCTCCTCGTGCCGTGCGGGCCGGGTCCTTCCCGGCCTCTCACCCCAGCGTCGAACGGGAGCCACCCGGATCGACATGCTCGACGGACGTCTTCGAAGAATTTTTCTCCGTCTGTACGACGTCCTGTACGACGTCCTGTACGACGTCCTGTACGTCGTCCTGTACGTCGTCCTGCGTTTCCGCAGGCCGGGCGCCCATCCGGTACAGGGAACCGGCCGCGACCGCCGCCACCGCCAGCAGCCCGGCGGCCACCCAGTAGGCCGCCGAGAACCCGTCGACGAGCCCCTGGGTCCCCTCTCCGCCCGCCCCCGCCGCGACCGTCACCAGCACGCCGAGCCCGATCGCCCCGCCCACCTGCCGCGAACTGTTGAGCAGGCCGGACGCCATGCCGGTCTCCTCCGGCGCGACCCCCATGGTCGCGGCCGTCCCGAGCGGCACGAAGCACATGCCGATGCCGACGCTCGCGACCGCCGACGGTCCGAGGATCGACAGCAGGAATCCGCCGTCCACCGCCACCGCCGCCGCGAACCAGGCGATCCCGGCGGCCCCGAGCAGCCCGCCGACGAGCAGCAGCGTCCCGGATCCGAACCTCCCCACCGTCCGGGCGGCGATCACCGAGCCGGCCACGACGCCCACGCAGAACGGCAGGAAGGCGCTCCCGGCGGCCGTCGGCCCGTAGCCGAGCACCTGCTGCATGTACAGGGAGGTGAAGTAGAACGCGGCGAACTGCCCCGCCGACATCAGCAGCGCGAAGACGTTCGCGGCGAGCACCGGCCCCTGGGCGAGGAGTCCCAGGCGCAGCAGGGGCTGCCGTACGCGCGTCTCCGTCACGGCGAACAGGGCGAGCAGGACGGCCGCGGCGCCCAGCACGCCCGTCGTCCGCCAGTCGGTCCAGCCGTACGACTCCGTCCGCACCAGGCCGAGGACCAGCAGCGAGGTCCCCGCGGTGACGAGCAGCGCGCCGACGGCGTCGAGGCGCGGGCGGGCCCGGGCGGCACCCTTCTGATCGGCGGGCACGGCGGACCGTACGACCGCCAGGACCGCGACCACCACCGGCACGTTGACCAGCATGACCGACCGCCAGCCGGCCCAGTCGGTGAGCAGCCCGCCCGCGAGCACGCCGACGGCCCCGCCGGCCGCACCGGAGGCGCCCCACAGCCCGAGGGCGCGCGAACGGGCCGTACCGGCCGGGTAGGTGACGGTGATGAGGGCGAGCGCGACCGGCGCGAGGGCGGCGGCGCCCGCGCCCTGTACGGCCCGCGCCGCGATCAACTGGCCCGGCGTCTGGGCGAGTCCGCCGACCAGGCTCGCGAGCCCGAAGACGACGAAGCCGGCCACCAGGATCCGTCGGCGGCCGACGACGTCGGCGAGCCGTCCGCCGAGCATGAGCAGCCCGCCGAAGGTGAGGGCGTACGCGTTGACGACCTAGGTCAGGGACTCGGCGTCGAAACCGAGGCCGCGGCCGATGTCGGGCAGCGCGACGTTGACGACGGACATGTCCAGGGAGACCAGGAACTGCACGGTGAGCAGCACCGGCAGTAACCAACGCGAGGCGTGCGTAGGGGAGTTCACCATGCCAGGCAGATTAATATACGCGTACACAAATTGGCCAGACGTGCTCCGCGAAAAGAACCCCGCGAAAGAACCCCGCAAAGAGCCCCGAGGCGGCGCCCGGAGACAATGCCCGGGTGACAGAGAACGCGAGCCCAGGTCGCAAACGAACCGCCGGCCGCCCGCCGCGCATCGCCGCCGAGCAGATCGTGGACGTGGCGCGGCGCATCATCCAGGAGGAGGGCGTCGAGGCGGTCTCCATGCGCCGCGTCGCCAAGGAGGTCGGCGCCACCCCGATGGCGCTCTACCACCACGTGCGCGACAAGGACGAGTTGCTGCTGCTCACGCTGCGCGGCATGGCCGCGACCTTCCCGCGCCCGGCCCTGCCCACGGACCCCCGCGACCGCGTCCTGGCCACCGCCGTCCACATGCACGCGATCCTGAGCGAGGTGGTGTGGGTCATCGACGTCCTGAGCCTCGGCGACCTCACCGACAAGGAAGCCCTGTGGATGCCCGAGGAGATCATCGACTCGGCCATGGCCTGCGGCCTCACGCCCCAACAGGCCCTGCACGCCTACCGCACCCTCTGGTACGTCGTCTACGGCGCCCTCGTCTTCCAGCGCGCCGACGCCCGCCGCGCCGCCGCCCCCGACCGCCGGCCCTTCTTCCCCACGTTCCTCACCGAGGAGGACAGTGCCAGGTTCCCGCGCATGGCCGCCCTGGCGGACGGCTGGGAGGACCTGAAGGGGACGTACGACGTGCAGGAGCAGTTGGCGGCGGTGGTGGACGGGCTGCTGGGGGAGCGGCGTTAGATCCTGCACGTGTTCAGCGCAACGACTCCCACAGTTCGCCCGCCTCCGGCTCGTCCGCCACCACCCGGTCCTGGTTCGAGGGTGCCGGCACCACCGGCATCGTCACCGTTGTCACCTGTTCCGCCGACAGGCCGTGCAGGCTCTCGCCGAGGCGCATCAGTTCGGTCAGGGAGTTCAGGCCGGTGTCCGTGGTGAGGCTGCCGGTGACGGCGTCGGCGACCCGGTAGAGCTTGGCGGGGTCGGTCAGCAGGTTCGTCGAGGAGATCTGTTCCAGCAGGGCCTTCACCAGCTTCTGCTGGAGGCCTATGCGGCCGAGGTCGCTGCCGTCGCCTATGCCGTGCCGGGTGCGGGCGAGGGCGAGGGCCTGCTCGCCGTCGAGTTCGTGGGTGCCGGCCTTCAGCTTCAGGTGGCTGTCGTCGTCGTCGATGTCCTCGTCCGTGGTGACGGTGACCCCGCCGAGCGCGTCCACGAGCTTCGCGAAGCCGGCGAAGTCGATCTCGATGTAGTGGTCCATGCGGACGTCGGTGATCGACTCGACCGTCTTGACCGCACACACCGGACCGCCCACCGAGTACGCGCTGTTGAACATCGAGTTGTACGCCACCGCCGTCGACCCCCCGGAGGACAGCGGGCAGGACGGCCGGGTGACGAGCGTGTCGCGCGGGATGCTGACCACGGTCGCCGTCGTACGGCCCGCGTCGAGGTGCACCACCATCGCCGTGTCGGACCGGGCGCCGGAGCTGTCGCCGCCGCCGAGCGCCTGGTTCTCCTCGCCGCTGCGCGAGTCCGAGCCGAGGACCAGGATGTTCAGGGCCTTGGTGGGCAGCGGGGCGGCGGACGCCGAGGCGGTACCGGACGGGGTGGGCGTCGTCACCGCCTTCGCCGGGCGGTCGTCGCCGAGCGCGCTGTTGATGTCGACGCTCTTGATGTTGCTGTTGAGGTGCCAGTAGGCCCAGCCCGCCGCGGCGGCGCCCAGCACCAGTGCGCCCGCGAGGGTGAGACCGACGGCCTTGAGCGCTCCAGACCGCCGGCCTCTTCGTCTGCCCTCGTCGCCGTTCTCTTCACGTCCGGTCACGGGGAGGAACGTAAGTCCGAATTATTAGGAGAATGTTAGGGACGGGGGTGGGAGACGGTTTTCTTCGGAGATTCTCACCTTCTCAGGACCGTCTCACCCCAGTGTCACCACCGGCACCGGATTGCTCCCGCTCCACGACGCGTTGAACCCGAAGGTCACCGATCCGCCGTCCGGCACCGTCCCGTTGTAGGAGGCGTTGGAGCAGCTGACCGCCGTTCCCGTCTGGGCGCAGGTCGCGTTCCAGGCCTGCGTGATCCGCTGCCCCGCGCCGTACGTCCAGTCGGCCTTCCACGACGACAGCGCGGCCCCGGAGCAGGCGATCCGCACCTGCCCCGTGAAGCCGGTGTTCCACTGACTGGTCACGCTGTACGTCGCCGTACAACCCTCGGTCGACTGGCTGCCGCCCAGCGCCTGTGCGATCGCCTCGTACGCCGGTTTCGGCGCGTAGTTCTCGTCGTACGGCGTCGCCGCGCCCTGTCCCGGGAAGGTGTCCGGGATCCAGGAGTCGGAGTCGGTGAAGCCCCACACCGTGACGCCGACGCACCGGGCCACCGCCACGCAGGCGCCGACGACCGCCTTGTAGTCGGCGGCCTGCTGGGTCAGCTTCGCGCTGTCCGACGGCAGCTGCATCCGGATGTCCAGCTCGGTGATCGCCACGTCCACGCCGAGGTCGGCGAAGCGCTGGATGTTCTGCTGGAGGGTGGACGGCACCTGGCCGACGATGAGGTGGGCCTGGAGTCCGACCCCGTCGATCGGGACGCCGCGCTCCTTGAGGGACTTGACCAGGTTGTACAGGGCGGTGCTCTTCGCGTTGACGCCCTCGACGTTGTAGTCGTTGATGTACAGCTTGGCGGCCGGGTCGGCGGCGCGGGCGGCGGTCAGGGCCTGGGCGATGTAGTCGGCGCCGAGGCCGTTGTACCAGAGGGTCTGGCGGTAGGTGCCGTCCTCGTTGAACGGCTCGTTGACCACATCCCAGGTGGCCAGCCGGCCCTTGTAGCGGCCGACCTCCAACGCGATGTGGTCGTTCATCAGCTGGCTCAGCTGGGCCGGCGTCCAGGTGCCGTTCGTCAGCCAGCCCGGGTTCTGGCTGTGCCAGACCAGGGTGTGGCCGCGTACCTGCTGCCCGTTGGCCTCCGCGAAGTCGACGATCTGGTCGGCCTCGGTCCAGTTGAAGCTGCCCCGGGTCGGCTCGACCGAGCCCCACTTCATGGCGTTGCCGGGGGTCAGCGCGTTGAACTCGCGGGCGGCGATCTCGCCGTACGTCCCGGTCAGCTTGGACCCGGTGACCGCTGTGCCCATGACCTTGCCCTTGGCGGCGGCGAGGTCGCGCAGGGGCGCGTCGGCGGCGTGCGCGGCTGGGGCGGTGACCAGCAGCGCGCCGAGCATCGCGACGCCACTCACCAGGGAGGTCAGGGATGCCAGGGATAAGCCTGTTCTCAGAGATCTCATTGCGGGTGCCTCCGAAAGTTTCGGTGGTGCAACCGATTGCCTTCGGAGCAGTGTGAGGGGCCTCACCACACCCGTCAATGCAGTAACACGACTAAGGCCTGTCCGGCGGCGCCCCTGTACTCGCCCGCACCACCAGGCTGGTCGCCAGCTCGATCCTGGTCGCGGCCGGGGTCCCTTCCGCCCGCCCGAGGTCGAGCACCAGCTTGGCGGCCGCCTCGGCCATCTCCGTCAGGGGCTGTCGTACGGTCGTCAGCGGCGGCCCGACCCAGGGCGCCACCGGCAGATCGTCGAACCCGACCACGCTCAGGTCCTCCGGGATGCGCAGCCCCAGCTCGCGCGCGGCCTCGTACAGCCCGAGCGCCTGGAGGTCGTTGCCGGCGAAGACGGCGGTGGGCCGGTCCGGGCGGCGCAGCAGTTCCAGACCGCGCCGGTAGCCGGCCTCGTGGTGGAAGTCGCCGGCCGCGATCAGCTCGGGGTCGACCGGCAGTCCGGCGGTCTCCAGGGCGGCCCGGTAGCCGTCGACACGGGCGCGGCTGCACATCATCCGGGACGGTCCGGTGATCGCGCCGATGCGGGTGTGGCCGAGCTCGACCAGATGCCGGGTCGCGGCGAGGCCGCCCTGCCAGTTGGTGGCACCGATCGAGGGCACGTCGGCGCCCGGATCGCCGGCCGGGTCCATCACCACGAACGGGATGGAGCGGCTGCCCAGCAGGGCGCGCTGGGACTCGTCGAGCCCGGACAGCACGAGGACCACGCCGTGCGGACGGCGGGCGGCGACCTGGTCGGCCCAGGTCCGCCCGGGGGTGAGCCGCCCGGCGCTCTCACTCAGCACCACACTCAGCCCGGCGTCCCGCGCCACGTTCTCCACACCCCGGATGACCTCCATCGCCCAGGCGCTCTCCAACTCGTGGAAGACCAGGTCGATCAGGGGCGAACGGCTCGCCTCGGCACGCCGGCGCCGATAGCCGTGCGCGCGCAGCAGGTCCTCCACGCGGCTGCGGGTCGCCGGGGCGACATCGGCACGTCCGTTCAGGACCTTCGAAACTGTCGGCGCCGAAACGCCGGCCTCGCGGGCGATCTCGGCGAGCGTCGCGGTCTGTGCGGACCGTCCGGCCGTCGGGTTTGTCGTCCGGGTTTCTGCGGGCTCCGGGGGTGTCATGGCGGCGATCGTATCCCTGCGCGACCTCTTGACGAACCCCTCGCACCGGCCTAGGTTCCCAAAACATTCGACTTACATCTCGAAACATTCGCGAGAGGGCCATTCACCCCGACAGGAGTTTCATGACCACCGCGCCCTGGCGTGACCCCGCCCTGCCCGCCGCCGCCCGCGTCGACGACCTCCTCTCCCGGATGACCCTGGAGGAGAAGACCGCCCAGCTCTACGGCGTGTGGGTGGGCGCCACTGCGACGGACGGCGGCGAAGTCGCGCCCCTCCAGCGCGAGATGACCGCCGAGTACGACTGGGACGAGCTGATCACCCACGGCCTGGGCCAGCTCACCCGCCCCTTCGGCACGGCCCCTGTGGACCCGGTGCTGGGCGCGCAGGCACTGGCCCGCGCCCAGCGCCGTATCGCCGAGGCCGGCCGCTTCGGCATCCCCGCGATCGCCCACGAGGAGTGCCTGGCCGGTTTCACGGCCTGGCAGGCCACCGCCTACCCCGTCCCGCTGGCCTGGGGTGCGACCTTCGACCCTGAGCTGGTCGAGGAGATGGCCCGCCGCATCGGCCAGGACCTCCGCTCGGTCGGCGTCCACCAGGGCCTCGCCCCGGTCCTGGACGTCGTACGGGATCTGCGCTGGGGCCGGGTGGAGGAGACCATCGGCGAGGACCCGTATCTGGTCGGCACGGTCGGCGCCGCCTACGTCCGCGGCCTCGAATCGGCCGGGATCATCGCCACGCTCAAGCACTTCGCCGGGTACGCCTCCTCGGCGGGCGCCCGCAACCAGGCCCCGGTGCGGGCCGGGATCCGGGAGTTCGCCGATGTGACGCTCCCGCCGTTCGAGCTGGCCCTGCGCGAGGGAGGCGCCCGTTCGGTGATGGCGGCGTACAACGACACGGACGGCGTCCCGGCCCACGCGGACACCGGCCTGTTGACCGAACTCCTGCGGGAGCAGTGGGGGTTCACCGGCACGGTGGTCTCCGACTACTTCGGCATCGGCTTCCTGCAGACCCTGCACCGGGTGACGGGGACCGAGGCGGAGGCGGCGCACGCGGCGCTGGAGGCGGGCGTCGACGTGGAACTGCCGACGCTCAAGTGCTACGGCACACCACTGCTGGAGGCGGTCAGGGCGGGCTCGGTCCCCGAGTCCCTGATCGACCGCGCGGCCCGCCGGGTGCTGCTCCAGAAGTGCGAACTGGGCCTGCTGGACGAGGGCTGGGACCCGGAGCCGGCCGGGCGGATCACCCTCGACTCGGCGGCGAACCGCGCCCTGGCCCGCCGTCTGGCCGAGGAGTCGGTGGTCCTGCTGGACAACCCGGACGGCCTGCTGCCGCTGGCCCCGGACACCCGCATCGCGGTGGTCGGCCCGCGAGCCGACGACGCCCTGGCGATGCTCGGCTGCTACTCCTTCCCGTCCCACGTCCTCACGCACCACCCCGAGGTGCCGATGGGTGTGGAGATCCCCACCCTGCTGGAGTCGCTGCGGGCCGAACTCCCGGACGCGAAGGTCACGTTCGCGGAGGGCTGCGGGGTGTCGGACCCGGACACCTCGGGCTTCGAGGAGGCGGTGGCCCGGACGGCCGAGGCGGACGTCTGCGTGGCCGTGCTCGGCGACCGGGCGGGCCTGTTCGGCCGGGGCACCTCGGGCGAGGGCTGCGACGCGTCGGACCTGCACATCCCCGGCGCCCAGGGCGAGTTGCTGGACGCACTGGTGGCGACGGGCGTCCCGGTGGTCCTGATCCTGCTGACCGGCCGCCCCTACGCGCTCGGCCGCTGGGACGGCCGGCTCGCCGCCGTCGTCCAGGCGTTCTTCCCGGGGGAGGAGGGCGGCCCGGCGGTGGCGGGAGTGCTGTCGGGCCGCGTGAACCCCTCGGGCCGCCTCCCGGTGAGCGTCCCGCGCGTCCCCGGCGGCCAGCCGTGGACGTACCTCCAGCCGCCGCTGGGCCTGAAGGCCGACGTCAGCAACCTGGACCCGACGCCGCTGTACCCGTTCGGGCACGGGCGTGCGTACACGGCGTTCACCTGGGAGGACTTCACGGGCGGCCCGCAGACGGAAGTGGACACGGACGGTTCGTACGACGTGTCGGTCACGGTCCGCAACACGGGCGAGCGCGCCGGCGCCGAGGTCGTCCAGCTGTATCTGCACGACCCGGTGGCGAGCGTCACGCGACCGGACGTACGGCTGATCGGCTACCGGCGGCTGGAGTTGGAGCCGGGCGAGGCGAGCCGCGTGACCTTCCGCTTCCACGCCGACCTGTCGGCGTTCACCGACCGCCAAGGGCGTCGCGTGGTCGAACCGGGAGCACTGGAGCTGCGGTTGGGGGCGTCCAGCACGGAGGTACGGCATGTGGCACGGCTGACGCTGACCGGGCCGGTGCGGGAACTGGGCGTGGAGCGCCGGCTGCAGTGCGAGACGGAGTCGGCGGAGGTGTCGGCGGCCGTCCCGGGTGACTGACGCGCGGCTGCGGGGTGCCGGTGCGCCAGAGGCCACCGGCACCCCGGGCGCGCGACGGGAGCCGAGCCGACTCCACAGGCATAGGGCCGTTGTCAGTGGCGGGCCGTAGATTCCGGCCAGGACCCATCGTTGCCGGAATCCCTGCCGCCGGGCCGGATCATCGACTCGTACGGCCGATCAGGCCGCCTGGTGTGGATGAGCGACGGCAAGCTGCCGGACGCGGACGTGTGGTGGAGACGCCTCTACGCCGAGCGGGGCCGGACCGGCCTGTACCCCGTCCTCCTCGAGTACTGCGAGGACTGGCACGGCCACGGGGACGAAGGGGGCGCTCCGGTGGACGCCACCGAGCATCTCCGCGGCCGGTGGGAGCCCGACTCCTGACCGGACTTCCCACAGTGGCCAGGCCTCGCGACACCGGCTACGACGGGGCGCGACCCCGACACGTGCGCGGCCGAGGTGGCGACCACCGTCGTGCGGGAGAACCTGGCCCACTGCCTCGCACTGGTCCAGGTCGAACGGGCCTCCGACGCACCGGCCGCGCTCCACTGGACGGGCGGGGCGAACCACATCGGCGCGGACGAGCTGTCGGCGGTACTGCGCTCCTGGGAGGACCGCTTCGGCGCCCGGGTCGTGGCCTTCGGACACGGCAGCCTGCGCCTCTCGGCCGCCACGCCCCCGCGAGACCTGCATGAGGCCCAGGTCCTGGCCGCCGAGCACTACCTCGCCTGCCCCGACGTCTTCTTCCTCCATCCCGACGTCGACATGGACACGTACCCGGAGGAGCTCATGACACGGCGGGACTGGTACTTCTGGTGGGACTGAGCCCCCGGCGCACATGGTTCCGGCGTCCACGCCTGGCCCGCACCGATCAGTCGCCCACCGACTCGAACCGCCACCGATGCACCGCCCGGGTGACCAACCCGCCGTCCGGTTCCGGCAGTTCGGGCAACTCGGCGTCGTACGCGGCATCCCACCAGGTGATGACCAGCACCCGGTCCCCCGGCGCCCGGAAGGTCTCCCGCCGCAGCGGGGCCTCGGCCAGGTCCTGCGCCCGCGCCCAGGCGAGCAGTTCCCCGCCCCGCCCCTCGGCCGCCTTCGCCTCCCACATCAACGCGACCGTCACGAGTACAGGTTCTCCTTGCTGACCTCGTGCACATGGTCGTGCCCCGGCACATGAGGCTCCGTCACCGGCAGCGAGGAGTCCGCCGACAGGTCCCAGCTCGACGCGGCCCGGCCCCGCGCCACCATCTCCGCGCCCAGCGCCGCCACCATCGCGCCGTTGTCCGTGCACAGCTTGGGCCGTGGCACCCGCAGCCGGATCCCGGCCGCCTCGCAGCGTTCCTGGGCCAGCACCCGCAGCCGGGAGTTGGCGGCGACGCCGCCGCCGATCATCAGGTGGTCGACGCCCTCGTCGCGACAGGCCCGGACCGCCTTGCGGGTCAGCACGTCCACCACCGCCTCCTGGAAGGACGCCGCCACATCCCGCACCGGCACCTCCTCCCCCGCCGCCCGCTTCGCCTCGATCCAGCGGGCCACGGCCGTCTTCAGCCCGGAGAAGGAGAAGTCGTACGCCGGGTCGCGCGGCCCGGTCAGACCGCGCGGGAACGCGATGGCCGACGGGTCGCCCTCCTTGGCGTACCGGTCGATGACCGGACCGCCCGGGAAGCCCAGGTTCAGCACCCGCGCGATCTTGTCGAAGGCCTCGCCCGCCGCGTCGTCGATGGTCGCGCCCATGGGCCGTACGTCGGAGGTGATGTCCGAGGAGAGCAGCAGGGACGAGTGGCCGCCGCTCACCAGCAGCGCCATCGTCGGCTCCGGCAGCGCCCCGTGCTCCAGCTGGTCCACGCAGATGTGCGAGGCCAGGTGGTTGACGCCGTACAGCGGCTTGCCGAGCGCGTAGGCGTACGCCTTCGCCGCCGAGACCCCGACGAGCAGGGCGCCGGCGAGCCCCGGACCGGCGGTGACCGCGATGCCGTCCAGGTCCTTCGCGCTCACCCCCGCTTCCTTCAGGGCACGGTCGATGGTCGGCACCATCGCCTCGAGGTGGGCTCGGGAGGCCACCTCCGGCACGACCCCGCCGAAGCGGGCGTGCTCGTCGACGCTGGAGGCGATGGCGTCGGCCAGCAGGGTGGTGCCCCGGACGATGCCGACGCCGGTCTCGTCACAGGAGGTCTCGATGCCGAGGACGAGCGGTTCGTCAGCCATGGATCTCGGTTCCTTGCAGGGAAGTCGAAGGGTCGGTCAGTTTCATCACCAGGGCGTCCACATTGCCCGGCTGGTAGTAGCCGCGTCGGAAACCGATGGGCTCGAACCCGAAGCGCTGGTAGAGCTTCTGGGCGCGGAGATTGTCCACCCGGCACTCCAGCATCACTTCGGCGCACTCGAAGGTGGTCGCGGCCCGCAGCAGCTCGGTCAGCAGCCGGCTGCCGAGGCCGGTGCCCTGGTGGTCGCGGGCGACGGCGATCGTCTGTACGTCGGCCAGGTCTCCGGAGGCGGCCAGTCCCGCGTACCCGACGAGCCGCCCGCCGGTGTCCTCGGCGACGACGTACCGCCGGGTCGCCTCGGGCCCTCTGGAGTGGGCCAGCTCCGACCAGAACATCCCCCGCGACCAGGCGTCCTCCGGGAAGAGGTCCCGCTCCAGTTCGAGCACGGGGTCGATGTCCCACCAGCGCATCTCGCGCAGTCGAGGAGTCATGGTGCGGGTCACGGTGTCGGTCACTTGGGGGTGACCACCTTGTAGTTCTTGGGGACCTGGGCGTCGGGGCGGCGCAGGTACAGCGGCCGCGGAGCGGGAAGTTCCTCGCCCGCCGCCAGTCTCTCGGCGGCCAGCCGCGCGAGCGCCGCGGCGGACACGTGCTCGGGCTCGTGCACGACCGGGAAGGTGTCCGGGTAGAGCAGCGCGCCCGCGCCGACGGCCGGCAGTCCGGCGACCCGGTCGGCGATGTCGGCGGGCCGGTCGACCGCAGGGTCGGTGAGGCGGCTGCGGGAGTCGGCGTACTTCGCCCAGTAGACCTCCTTGCGCCGGGCGTCGGTCGCCACGACGAACGGGCCCTTCTCGATGTCGGCCGCGTACGCGAGGCCGTCGAGCGTGCACACGCCGTGCACGGGCACACCGAGGGCGAGCCCGAAGGTGTCCGCGGTCATCAGGCCGACACGCAGCCCGGTGTAGGGACCGGGGCCGATGCCGACGACGACACCGGTGACGGCGTCCAGCGTGAGACCGGCCTCGGCGAGCAGACGGTCGACGGCCGGCAGCAGCAGCTCACCGTGCCGGCGCGCGTCCACCTGACTCGACGAGGCGATGACGTCCGTGCCGTCGTACAGCGCGACGGTGACGGCGGGGGTGGCGGTATCCAGAGCGAGCAAGAGCACGCAAACAGCCTACGGCTCCTGCGCCTCGGGCACGGCCGTACAGATCGGGCCGTCACCTGCTGCTACCGTCGCGGCAAAACGGGACGTACTACACAAGACTGAGGTGGACGACGGTGGCAGGCAGCAGCTCGGGAATCGTGGCCGGGCTCACCGTGACGGCGCTGGCGACGGTCGGCTTCCTCGCCTACCAGGCCTCGGCGGGCGCCCCCGCGGACCTCGGCAGCCCCGACGCCGACGGCGCGCTCGCGGCGGCCGCCTCGAAGGCACCCCGGGACCTGCGGGACCCCGCCGCGCTGCCCGAGCGCTCCGGTACGGGTGAACGGGTCGTGTACTCGGTGGACGGCGACCGGGTGTGGCTGGTCGGCCGGGGCGACAAGGTCAGCCGCACCTTCAAGGTCACCCCCGGCACCGTCGACCCGGCCCCGGGCACCTACGCCGTCACGTCCCGCTCCAACCGGATCACCGGCACCGACGGCATCCCCGTCGAGCACGTCGTGCGCTTCACCACCGTGAACGGCGTGCCGGTCGGCTTCAGCGCGGCGGTGGACGGCTCCACGCCGGCGCCCGCACCGACGGTCAAGGCGGGCGGCGTCCGGGAGTCCCGGGCGGACGGCGACGCGATGTGGAAGTTCGCGACGATCGGCGTGAGGGTCGTCGTGATCCGCTAGGCGGCCCTACGGCCGGCCCGACGCGTGATCCGCTAGGCGGCCTTACGGTGCTCCGACCGCGGCCGCAGCGCTTCGGGATCGGGCAGGCGCGGCGGCGTGGACACAGCACTCGCGGCCGCACAGGACGCCAGCAGATCGCGCATGGACACCCCGGCGACGACCGCGGAGGGCCGCGGCTCCGGCTTGTTCTCGGTGGCCGACATGGACGCCTCCTGAAGTTCGGGGGCGGGCGTAGTTAGGTAGACCTAACTACGGACTGGGTACCATGTGACCACGCCGAAGACGCGCAACGCAACATCTTGCCGACGTCTTGTCGGAACATTCATCAACCGTGCGGTCACGCCGACAGCACGCTCAGATCCACCGCCGCCCACCGCTCCCCCAGCCCGGTCAGCGTCACGTGCCGCACCTCGTCCGTCTCGGGGGATCCGGGGGTCGCCCCCCGGGAAGACACAGTGCCGACGGTCCGGTGGATGACGACCTCCAGCCGGTC
The DNA here is from genome assembly GCF_059026085.1 of Streptomyces sp. a15. Lineage (NCBI taxonomy): Bacteria > Bacillati > Actinomycetota > Actinomycetes > Kitasatosporales > Streptomycetaceae > Streptomyces > Streptomyces sp. A15. The sequence continues at coordinate 639,489 of NZ_JBWLKM010000001.1, forward strand.
GTCGGTCAGCTCCTCGACCTTTCCCTCGCCCCACTCCACGACGATCACGGACTCGGGCAGCGAGACATCGAGGTCGAGGTCCTCCATCTCGTCGAGCCCGCCGCCCAGGCGGTACGCGTCGACGTGCACGAGCGGCGGCCCGTCCCCGAGGGACGGATGCACACGGGCGATCACGAAGGTCGGGGACGTCACGGCCCCGCGGACGCCGAGCCCCTCGCCGAGCCCCCGGCTCAGCGTCGTCTTGCCCGCGCCCAGCTCCCCGGTGAGCATCACGAGGTCGCCGGCGCGCAGCAGTTTGGCGAGGCGGCGCCCCAACTCGCGCATCTGGTCGGGGGAGGTGACGGTCAGCTCGGTGTCAGCCGGGTCGTGCGGCGCTGCTGGTGCTTCCATAACCATTCACGGTAGCGCCTGCGGGTACGGCACCCGCCCGGGTGAGCAGGTCGGCGAGGCGGTCGGTGACCACTTCCGGGTGTTCCAGCATGACCAGGTGCCCGGCGTCCGGCACGAGCACCAGCTCGGCGTCCGGCAGCAGGTCGGCGATCGCCTCGCTGTGCTCGCTGGGCGTGACGAGATCCCCCACTCCGGCCAGCACGAGCACCGGCATGTCCGTGAAGAGGGCGAGGGCCTCGGTCTTGTCGTGGTCGTTGAACGCCGGGTAGTACTCGGCGACCACGTCGATCGGCGTGCCCTCGATCATCCGTTCGGCGAACCGGACGACGGCCGGGTCGACGTCCCGGGAGGCGAAGGAGTACCGCTTGATGACCCCGGCGAACAGGTCGGCGGTGGCCCGGCGGCCCTTCTCCACCAGGGCGGCCTGCTGCCCCAGCGCCCTCAGTACGCCGGGCAGCACCCGCCGTACGGCGTTCACGCCGGCGACGGGCAGCCCGAAGTTCACCTCGCCGAGCCGCCCGGACGACGTGCCGACCAGGGCGGCCGCCACCACCCGCTCGCGGATCAGCTCGGGGTACTGGTCGGCGAGGGCCATGACGGTCATGCCGCCCATCGAGTGCCCGACCAGCACGATCGGCCCCTCCGGCACGGCGGCGTCGATGACGGCCTTCAGGTCGCGGCCGAGCTGCTCGATGCTGACCGGCACGTCGTCCTGCACCTGGGCCACGCCCCGCGCGGACCGGCCGTGGCTGCGCTGGTCCCAGTGCACGGTCCGTACGACGCCCCGCAGGGCGGCGCGCTGGAAGTGCCAGGAGTCCTGGCTGAGGCAGTAGCCGTGGCTGAAGACGACGGTGACGGGCAGGGGCGCCTTGCGGCCGAAGAGCCGTCTGCGCCGGGGTGCCGAGCCGCCTTCCGGCTCCGGGTCGTCGACCTCGTAGTACAGCTCGGTGCCGTCGTCGGCGTACGCCTTGCCGGGCATGCCGCGCAACGCGCCGTACGGCCCGGTCGAGTCGAGCGCGAGCCGCGCCTTCTTGCGCATGCCGCGGCCGACGGTGAGCCGCTCTATGGCGACTCCGGCGGCCGCGCCCGCGGCGACCACTCCTATGGCGGCGCCCGCGATGCCGGTCGCCCGGCGCCACCCGGCGGACGCCCCCGTGGCGGAGGCGACGGCCGCGGCGGCGTCCGCGACGACCTCCGCACTGCTCTCGCTCACGTACCGCTCCTCTTCGCCGGACTGACTGGTGGTTCGCTGCGCCGGATGACACAGGAGTTGCCGGATGGTGCTGGATGATGCCGGGCCGGCTGTGCTTCCGCGCTCTTGCGGTTACCCGGCTCGTTCCTCATTCCTCGTTCACATAGACGCGGGGAACGCGCGTTCCGATCCGGGTGACGATCTCATACGCGATGGTCCCCGCCGCCTGGGCCCAGTCCTCGGCGGTGGGCTCCCCGCGGTCGCCGGGCCCGAACAGCACGGCTTCCGCGCCCGGTTCCGGCTCGTCGCCGCCCAGATCGACGACGAACTGGTCCATCGCGACCCGCCCGGCGACCGTGCGCCACTTGCCGCCGACCAGGACCGGGCCGGTCCCGGAGGCGTGCCGCGGGATGCCGTCCGCGTAGCCGACGGGCACGAGTCCGAGGGTGGTCTCGCCCGGCGTGACGTAGTGATGCCCGTAACTGACGCCGTGGCCGCCCGGCACCTGCTTGACGAGTGCGACGGACGCCGACAGCGTCATCACGGGCCGCAGGCCGAAGTCGGCCGGGCCGCCGATCTCGGCGCTCGGCGAGATGCCGTAGATCGCGATCCCGGTCCGTACGAGGTCGAAGCGGGCCTCGGGAAGCGTGAGCGTGGCGGGCGAGTTGGCGATGTGCCGCACCTCGGGCCGCACCCCCTGCCCCTCCGCGTACGCCAGCATCTCCCGGAACCGGGTGAGCTGGGCGGTGATGGAGGGATGCCCGGGTTCGTCGGCGCAGGCGAAGTGCGACCAGAGCCCGGTGATCCGGACCAGCCCCTCGCCCTCGGCCTTCAGTGCCTCCCGGACGAGCTCGGCCCAGTCCGCACCCGGCTGACAGCCGTTCCGCCCCAGCCCGGTGTCGGCCTTGAGCTGCACGCGCGCGGGAGTACGAGCGCGGCGAGCCGCCTCGGTGACCTCCCTGAGGGCCCACATCCCGCTGACGGACACGTCCAGGTCGGCCTCGACGGCCGCCTGCCAGGGCCCGCCGGGCGTCCAGAGCCAGCACATGATGCGCCCGGTCAGCCCGGCGGCCCGCAGCTGGAGGGCCTCCTCGGGCGTGGCCGTACCCAGCCAGGTCGCCCCCGCCTGCGCGGCCGCGCGAGCGCACGGCACGGCCCCGTGCCCGTACCCGTCGGACTTCACCACGGCCATGACGGCCGCCCCCGCCGCGCGGGCACGCAGGGTCCGCACGTTGGCCCGCAGCGCGGCCAGATCGATCTCGGCGCGGGCACGCAGCGGTGCGGTCGGGGCAGGTGCTGTCTCATTCATCGCGCCCCCAGTGTCTCAGAGGGGTCCGACAGGACCGCCGGACGCCTACGTCCCCGGCCTGTGCCCCCACACGTACACCCGGTCGCCCTTCTTCAGCACTCCCCACAGCTTGCGGGCGTCGCCGAGGCGCAGGTTGACGCAGCCCATGGAGCCGACCGTGGTGAAGATGCTGCCGTAGACGGCGTGGAAGGCCTGCCCGCCGCTGAAGAACTGGGAGTACGGCATGGGCTGGTTGTAGAGCGTCGACACATGGTTCTTGTGCCGCCAGTAGATCGTGTGCCACCCGGCCCGGGTCCGGTACCCCGCCCGCCCGCTCCTCATCGGCACCGGCCCGTACACGACCTTCTTCCCCTTCTGCACCCAGGTCAGCTGCCGCGTGAGATCGACACAAGCGACCCGGTACGAGCGCACCGGACACTTCTCGGCGACATTCGGGTTCTTCCTCGCGGAGATGAGCTGCATCCGCGCCCAGGTGACGGGCCCGGCGAACCCGATCGCGGGCTTGATCTTCTCCTTGACCTGGAACGCCCGGATCGCCTTGCAGTCCCCCGCCGACTGCTTCCCGTCCACCGTCCGCTTCAGCCACCGCTCGACCTGCCGTTGATACGGCCCGGTGGACTTGGTGCACGTAACCCGAGCGACAGCATCAGCGAGCGGCACGAACTCGACGAGGTCGTACGTCCCGGCCACCGCACTCCGAGGCTCCACCGCGTCTTCCTCTGCGCTGGGCTCATACACCCGCGGCGGCAACGCCTGATCAGGCGTGTCGATCTGCCACGGCTGATACCCAGGCCCCGGCGCCACCCCGGGCACCAGCTCGCCCTCGGCCCCGGAAGCGGGCGGCACCGGCTCGGCGGAGGCGGTACCGACGGGGAGGACGGCGGCTGCGGCTGCGGCGAGGACCACGGCAAGACATCGAGGCGCGATACGTCTGCTGATCATGCGATCAGAGAATCGCGGGGACACAACGCGAGGGCGCTGCCGCGCGGTGGGGTCACCCTTATTGCCGAGCGCGTGTGTTCTCAGCCCGCACGGCTCTCCCATCCACCGCCCGCACCTCCCAGCCCGCCCGCATCTCTCAGCCGTCCGGCGTTTGAGGACGAGGCCCTCAGGGCCGAAAGCGGGGGTCTGGGGGCGCGCAGCCCCCGGGGACGGGACGGGAAGGGGCGGAGGGGGCGAAACCACCCCGACGCCCACCCCCACCGCCGAGCACCCTTCACCCCCGCACGACATCCCGCCACGCCCGAGGCACAGCCGCCGCCACATCATGCGCCCCGACCGGCGCACCGTCCGCCGCCAACCTCCCCGCCAGCCCATGCAGATACGCCCCCACGCTCCCCGCATCGACCGCCGACAACCCCGCCGCCAGCAAAGACCCCGTCAGCCCCGACAGCACATCGCCGCTACCCGCCGTGGCCAGCCAGGACGTCCCCGTCGCATTCACCCGCACCGCTGCCGCCGCCCCACTCCCCGACCCGGCCACCAACGTCGTCGACCCCTTCAGCAGCACGGTCGCCCCGTACCGCCCCGCCAACTCCCGCACGGAATCCAGCCGAGCCCTCTCGACCTCCTCCCGAGCAACCCCCAGCAGCGCCGCGGCCTCCCCGGCATGCGGAGTCATCAGCGTCGGCGCGCCACGCCCCCGCACCGCATCCACGTCCGCCAGCCGCAGCCCGTCCGCGTCGATCAGCACGGGCACCTCCGCCGCCAGCACATCCGCCACCGCCGACGCATCGTCCCCGGCCCCGGGCCCGACGACCCACGCCTGCACCCGCCCGGCCTTCCGAGGCCCCCGGTCCGACACCAACGTCTCGGGAAAGCGCGCGATGACGGCATCCGCCGCGGGCCCGACGTACCGCACGGCCCCGGCCCCGCCCCGCAGCGCCCCCGACACCGCGAGCACCGCGGCCCCCGGATACCGCGCGGAACCGGCGGCGATCCCGACGACCCCTCGCCGGTACTTGTCGCTCTCGACCCCCGGCACCGGCAGCAACCGCGCCACGTCCGCGTGCTGCAAGGCCTCCAACGCGGCCTCCCCGGGCAGCGACAGCCCGATGTCGACGAGCCGGACCGAACCGGCGTATTCCCGCCCCGGATCGACCAGCAGTCCCGGCTTGTGCGTCCCGAAGGTGACCGTGAGGTCGGCCCGGATCGCCTCGCCGTCGACCTCGCCGGTGTCGGGGTCGACGCCGCTCGGCAGGTCGACGGCGACGACGGCGGCCCGGGCCTGCGAGGCCAGCGCGGCGAGGGGCGCCGCGTCCGGCCGCAGCGGCCCCTTGGCGCCGATGCCGACGATCCCGTCGAGGACGAGGTCGGCCCGGTCGATCAGGTCGGCGGCGGCACGCAGGAAGGCCGGGATGCCGTCCGCCTGCCTGCTCGGCGCCACGCTGCCACCGGCCCGCCGCAGCGCGGCAAGCCCACCGGCGTGGGTCCGTTCGGGCGCCAGCAGCACCGCCGTGACCCCGGCTCCGCGACGCGCCAGCCGGGCCCCGGCGTACAGCGCGTCGCCGCCGTTGTCGCCGCTGCCGACCAGCAGCACGACCCGGCTGCCGTAGATCCGCCCCAGCAAGTCCGCGCAGGCGGCGGCGAGTCCGGCGGCCGCCCGCTGCATCAACGCCCCGTCGGGGAGCCGTGCCATCAGCTCCCGTTCGGCTGTCCTGACCGTCTCCACGCTGTACGCAGTACGCATGCCGTCGAGTCTCCCCCGTACCGCACCAACCTCGTCACAGGCATTGACCCTTTGCCACCCCTTTGCCAAACTCACCGGCCCCCACCGGATGAATCGATTCAGTCGAATCGATTCGACGAGAGTTCCCCGAGAGGACGCATCCCCATGGGACGCAGAGCCGCACTCATCGCCGCCGCCGGCGCAGCCGCACTCATGACCGCAGTCGGCACCCTCACCGCACCGGCCACCGCCGCCCCCTCACCAGCCGCGGCCGCCGCCTGCGGCGAAGGCTCCTACCAGGCCGAGGCCGTCCTCAACGGCAGCACCTGGACCGCCCGCCGCGGCAGCTCGACCGTCTACACCGGCACCGACCTGCGCGCGGCGGTCCAGGCGGCGGTCAACAGCCTCACGGCCGGCCGCACCGCCAAGGAGCGGGTCGTCGTGCGCGGCTCGGGCTCCATGTCCGCGGGCTCGCGCATCTCGCTCCCGAGCTACACCGCCCTCGACGTCTGCGGCACCATCAACGTCACCGGCACCGGCTCCGGCGACCAGGCCCCGGTGTACTCCCGCGGCACCCGCGACATCGAGGTCCAGCACCTCAACCTCACCGGCAGCCCGCTCTACGGCATCTTCCTGCGCAACGTCCAGAACGTGGTCCTCGGCCAGCTCGACATGCGCCTCTCCGCGGGCCTCGGCGTACGCATCGACAACCGCGGCGACACCAGCCAGTGGACCCGCAACGTCCGCATCGACAACGCGTACGTCTCCGGCGCCTCCAGCCACGCGGTCGAGACGTACGGCGTGGACGGCCTGACCGTCGGTACGGTCACCGCGCGGAACGTCGGCGAGTCGGGCCTGCTGCTGAACCAGACCATCAACGCGACGGTCACGAAGGTCGACGCGGACAACGCGGGCGCGGGCACCGGTTACGCGGCCTTCCGCATGGCCAACCGCAACGGCCGGGTCGGCAGCGGCTACCCCACCAACATCCGCGTCGGCGAGGTCATCGCACGCGGCGGCGGACGCGGTGTCTTCTGCGTGTCGGAGAGCGGCGGCGCGGTCATCGACAGGGTGACCCTCTCCAACACCGGCAACAACGCGGTCCTGATCGAGAACTGCTACAACGTGAACCTCGCCGCCCAGAGCGGCACGGTCACCGGCGGCGGCGAGATCCGCCTCGCGGCCCGCTCCGAGTTCCCCAACAACTCGGACATCCTCATCCAGAACCTGACGGTGACCAACTCCGCGATCAGGGAAAGCCCCTGCGGCACGAACACCACGTTCCGCAACAACACCCTGGTGAACAGCAGCCAGTCGATCTGCTGACGGCCCGTACGGCAGGACGCCCCGGCGGTCGTCACCCTTCCGCGACGACGACCGCCGAGGCCACCCCCGCGTCATGGCTCAGCGACACATGCCAGGACCGCACGCCGAGTTCCGCCGCCCGCGCCGCCACCGTCCCCGTCACCCGCAGCCGCGGCTGCCCGCTGTCCTCGACGTAGACCTCGGCGTCGGTCCAGTGCAGCCCCGCCGGGGCGCCCAGCGCCTTGGCGAGCGCCTCCTTCGCCGCGAACCGCGCCGCGAGCGAGGCGACACCCCGTCGCTCACCGCTCGGCAGCAGCAACTCGCTCTGCAGGAACAGACGCTGGGCCATGTGGGGCGTACGCTCCAGCGCCGCCGCGAAGCGGTCGATCTCGGCCACGTCGATCCCGACCCCGATGATGCTCATGCGGAGCACCCTACGACCGGCGCCTCGGCCGACACGCGTGTCACTGCCGACGGCCGGCCGTCACCGACGCAAACGTTGACACACGTCGGAGCCCCCTCACCTCTCGCAACAGCAACACCCCTCCCGGAACAGCGGTTCAGCTCCTACGCTGGAACCGCATTGCGGACGCGATACGTCCATTGATACAGATGCTCGAGTTGACGACGTCTGGGATTAACGGGGGGCGAGGGCCGGCGTGCTCAAACCGGGGGAGATACCGCAGTTCACTGGCAATCTGCCGCAGTTGGAGACGGACTACGCGGACCTGAAGAAGGACGCGGGCAACGTCCGCAAGACCGGCGGGGACGTCCACTCCCAGTTCCAGGGCCTGTCGGCGTACTACACAGCCCCGGAGGCGGAGCAGCTCTTCGCGACGACGAAGCCGGTCCAGGACCGGGCGGACGCGTTCGCCGACGACCTCGAGACGGTGTCCTCCGCCCTGTCGTCCTACGCCACCGAGATCCGGCCCCTCGTCGACAAGCTGGAGCGACTGAAGACCCAGGCGACGACGTTCGTCGACTCCGTCAAGGACGACGACGAGTGGGAGTACGACGGCGACAAGGTCGAGGAGCACAACCAGCTCCGGGACGACATCACCGCGACGGTGGCGGCGTTCTGGGCGGCGGAACGCACCGCCCACAACAAGATCACCGCGTTGTGGGGCGGCACCCAGATGGTCGCCGGGGACGGCTCCGAGCGCACGGACCAGTACGGGTTCAACGCCGAGGACATGAAGAACGCCCAGGTGCCGTGGGGCGATCCGGTCGACGAGAAGCATCACTGGTACGAGGTCGGCCACTGGGTGAAGTCGTTCGTCTGGGACGGCCTGATCGTGGACGGCATCTGGGGCACGATCAAGGGTCTGGGCACGCTGGTGGGCTTCGGCGGCTGGGACGCGATGGGCCAGGCGTGGAAGGGCCTCGCGCAGCTGGCGACCGGTCTGGTGATCTCCTCGATCCCGGGTGCGGGCGCGCTGTTCTGGACGCTGTCGGACGACAAGTTGCCGTCCTGGATCCGTGATTCGCGTACGGCGATGAAGGAGACGGGCAAGGCGCTGGTGGCGTGGGACGAGTGGGGCAGGAACCCCGGCCGTGCGGCCGGAGCGGTCACCTTCAACGTCCTGACGACCGTCTTCACGGGCGGCGCCGGTGCCGGCGTGGCGGGTGCGGGCAAGGCCGGTGCGGTGGCGAAGGTGCTGTCGGCGGCGGGCAAGGCGGGGAAGGTCATCGACCCGATGACCTACATCGCCAAGGGCGCGGGTGCGGGCCTGTCGAAGATCGGCGACATCAGCGCGGCGCTCAAGGGCGTCGGCAACATCGACATCCCCGCCCTCCCGGAGAACGCGATCACGCTGCCGGAAGGCGCGCTCAAACTCCCGGACGGCACGGTGCGGTTGCCGGAGGGGGCGGCGATCCCGGCGGGCGCGATGGAGCTGCCGGGCGGGAACATCAAGCTGCCCGACGACGCCCCGGTACTGCCGGCCGGCGCGGAGCGGCTGAACACGCCCGAGGGCGAGCCGATGCTGTTCTCCGACCGCCACGGCAACATCCTGGACGAACAGGGCAACGTCCTGATGGATGCCAAAGCGTCCGGCCCGACGGACACCGTCGACCGACCGGCCTCAGGCGGCCCCCCCGACGGTGCGGAACTGCCGCGCGTCGACTCGCCGGTCAGGGAGCCCGCGCTGGTGGGCGCGGGCGCCAACGCCGCCGAGCAGGCGGGTCAGCACGTCCGCCTGGGCGACAGCCTCGACACCAACCTGGGTGACATCGGCCGCGTCGGCGACGACCTGCCCGCGGGCCGCCCCGACACCACCCCGGGTGGCACGGCAGGCCACACGCCCAGTGGGCAGGTGGGCGACCACATGCCCAGGAACGACCTGAACGACCCGCTCCGGCAGGGCAACGATGACACCCCCTCCACGGGCGGCGCTCGCAACGACGGTCCAGGCACCGGCGGCGCTCGCAACGACGGCCCGGGCACCGGCGGCACCCACAACGACGGCCCGGGCACCGGCGGTGGCACCCACGAGCCCCCGTCGACGGGTGGCGTCCACCCCGCCGGCCTCGACGACGTGGCCCGCGGTGCGGACGACGCGGCCGGGGGCGCGGATGACACAGCCCGTGGCACGGACGACACGGGGTCCAGCCCGGACCGTGACGGAACCGGTCAGGACCGTCCGCTCACCCCCGACGAGCGGCAGGAGATCAGCCGGCAGCAAGTGGAAAAGGCCAACGCCGATCCGGAATGGCGGCAGCGGCACTATGACTCTGACGGTACGCGTAAGAGCATCTATGGAAAGGACGAGAACGGTCACCCGCTGACCCGACTGAAGCAGAATGACTCGGGGGAATGGTACAACCCGGAAGGCCGCCCCCCTGCGGCGCCCGAGAAGTACCAGCCGATCAAACCTGTTGAAGGTACTCGAGACACCGTCCCCCCTGACCACATCGACCATCTCGATGATTCGGCGGCCCACAGGCGGGCCTCCATGGATCTGAACACCGCCGAGCGCGCCTTCAAGGAGGATCCGTCGCCCGAGAATGCCACCGCCCTTAAAGAGGCACAGGAGGCATCCGGTTCCGACAAGTACAACACTCGCGCCAGCGAGACCTATGGCGAGGACGTAGTCAAATACCACGCGATACCCGATAATTTCCCAGAGGCTCGCGACGTCACGCCACCGGGTACCGGAAATCGACGATTCGACCAAATATACGAGAACGGCGACCGACATCTGCTGGTCGAATCCAAGGCGCCCAACGGTGAACTCAAGGACCGTGACGGCGTGGGACGAGTGCAGGGAATGGATGGCGGTGGGAGTGGCGTACGCGTCAAGCAAGGGACGCGTGAATACGTCGTGGCAACCCTCAGCGATATGTTGAAGCGCCCCAACGAGGCCGCGCTGGCGAAGACGCTTCTGAAGCAGCTGGCTGCTGGTAAACTGGATTACATATACGTCAAGGCGACTGAGAATCCAGGTCACCATATCGGCTACACCATGAAACACTTCGACATAAGCTAAAGGGAGCTGCACGGTGACCCTGATCGTAACTCGTCACGACTTTCCTGCCGATGACGCCGAAGGATGGTGCGAACTTCTTCACGAGGGAGCCGTCGAGGCCATCGATGAACTCGAGGCGGATGCGAGGAATTTCGATCAGGCTTTCCTCATGACACTCACCGAAGCAGAAGCGCGATGCCTCCGCGACCCGTTGGCCGAGTACTCTCCGACTTGGCGAGCGTGGGTGGCGGCGATGCAGGTCGGTTCCGCACTGTTCGCCTCAGCCACTGCGTCCGACGGCCGCATCGAAGCGCGCATTGCCGGAAAATTGAGGTCCATCCCCGCCTCAGGTCCGCAGTACAGCGCGAATGCCGGAAACTGGCTCAAGGCTTTCTGGCTCGCCGTCATCTGCCGAGAGCAGGATCGGATGACGCAACTGTGCGCTGTTCCGATCTCCCTCCTCAGAGAGTCGGGGGCGGAGTACGACGAGTACATCTACGACTGGATCGACGCCCTGCAGAGCTACTGGCTCAACCGTGGCAATGTGAGCGAAAAGCTGGTTGCCGCGGTCGACGGGACCAAGCCGGAGACGGCTGTGATCGCCAGTCCCGAGCTCATGCTGAAGATCCTCTATCCTCCGCTCGAACTCTTCTACCGCTACCTGCGCCAGGACAGCGAGCAGTTCAACTCGACACTCGCCGATGCCGTGCGCTGGCACAAGGAGTACTGGACCGCGGACGAGGACCGCGCTTCCAGCAGCGAGGGACTCCTGGCACTCGCCCCGCTGGCCATGGCGTGCCTGGGGCACGACGCCGACTTCCCGGCCGAGGTTCGGTCGGACTACCTCCCCCAAGCACTGGTCGAAGGAGCCTGGATCGGCGAGCTCGACACCTGAGCCGTTCGTAACCGGAGGAAGGCGTCCGTGGCCACGACCGTTCCCCGCCACGTGTATCCGACGGACGACGTGCCGGACACTCTCGACGCCCTCGGCGAGACGGCGAGATGGATCGTCGACGAGTTCGCCGACTCGCCGGTCCTGCGGCCCCAGGCGCTGAGCACGGCGCTCAGCCTGGCGCAGCAGCACTGTGCGATCGACCCGCAGGCGGTGAAGTTCGAGACCTGGGAGGCCTGGGTCACCGCCATGCAGACCGGGTCCGCGCTGTTCGCCGCGGCGACCACGCCCGAGGGCACCACCGTCACCTGCCGGATCAAGGAGCGGGAGCGCACGCTGCCCGCCACCGGTCCCGAGTCGCATCTGAACGCGGGCACCTGGGTCACCGCCTTCTACCTGGCGATGATCTGCCGCGACAGCGACCGCCTGCGCGCCCTGGCCGAGGTGCCCGTCTCGTTGCTGCGTGACTCCGGCGCCGTGTTCGACGAGTACATCTACTCCGGGGTGGAGACGCTGCAGAGCTTCTGGCTCGGCCGGCAGGACGTGGGCGAAAAGCTCGTCGCGGCAGTCGACGGCACCGCCCCGGAGGCCCTGCGGTACGCGGACGTGGATCTGATGGCGAAGGTCCTGTACCCGCCGCTCATCCTCCTGTACCGCGTCATCCGCCGGGACTCCGCGGAGTTCGACAAGGCACTGGGTGACGCGCTGCGCCGGCACAAGGAGTACTGGACCGCCGACGAGGACCGGGCGACCAGCGCCGACAGCCTGGTAGCCCTCGGTCCGCTGGCCATGGCCTGTCTGGCCCGGGACCAGGGCCTGTCTGTGGAGGTCGAGTCCGAGTACCTGCCGAAGGCGCTCCTGGACTACGCCTGGATCGGCGAGATCGAGTACTGACCGTAAGCGCTCACGCCGCGGCAAGCTCGCACCACACGAACTTGCCGCGGTTGCCGTGCCTGGGCAGCGGATGCCACCCCCACAGGTCGGCACACGCCCGCACCAACGCCAGCCCCCGCCCCTCCTCCGACTCGGCACCCTGGTCCAGTGACCTCGGAGGTTCGGGCGGCTCCGGGTCGGCGTCCCACGCCCCGATCCGCAGGACGCCCGCCGACCAGCACACCCTGAGGGCGGCGGGGCCTTTGGTATGCCGTACGGCATTGGAGACCAACTCGGCGGCGAGGAGTTCGGCGACGTCCACGAGGCCGATCAGTCCGTGCATGGTGAGGATCAGGCGGAGGGTACGGCGGCTGACGGTGACAGCGCGCAGGTCGTTCGGGATGTAGAGGCAGTACTCCCACGGTTCGGCTTCGTTTTCGGGCATGGGTGAACTCCGTTCGGGTGATGGGGAGTTGAGGACGCCGGGCGGTGGCAGTGCCGCGGCCGTCATGGCAGGACGGGGCGGTGCGCTTCCGGTACCCCGGGGTTTCGCAGCGTGTGCGTCGCATCACCGACGGTAGGGCCACAATTTGGTACGGCGCAAGCCGTTGCCATAACCTCTCCCCCGAACGTGTCGCTGCCTCACGGCAGTTGGAAGCAAGGAGGAAGCCGTGCCACGCAGACGACAGCCCACCGCTCGGCAGGAGCGCCTAGGCGCCGAACTGCGCAAACTGCGCGAGGCCGCCGGGCTCAAGGGACGGGACGCGGCGACCGCACTCGGGACGGATTCCGCCCAGGTGAGTCAGATCGAATTCGGCACGGCCGGCGTGAGCGGCGAGCGGGTCCGCCGAATTGCCGCTCACTACGCCTGCACGGACGCCGAGTTGGTCGAGGCGTTGGTGGCGATGGCAACCGATCGGACACGCGGCTGGTGGGAGGAGTACCGCGGCCTGCTCCCCACCTCTTTCCTGGATCTGTCCGAGCTGGAGTACCACGCCGCCTATCGATGGGACGTGGACTTCCTCCACATCCCGGGGCTGCTGCAGACCGAGGACTACGCTCGGGCGCTCTTCTCCCGCCGCGTCCCCGAACTCCCGGCGGACGAACTCGACTTGCGCGTCCGGCATCGCATGCAGCGGCGCGTCGTCTTCGAGGTCGCGCCGCCGGTCCCGTACAAGGCCGTGATCCATGAGGCGGCTCTGCGTATCAAGGTCGGCGGTCGTGCCACCTCACGGCTCCAGCTCGCCCGCATCCTGGAGCTCTCCGAAGCGGATCACGTCGCCGTGCGGGTCATCCCCTTCGACCTGGAGGACTTCGCGGATCTGGGCAGCGCCATGGTGTACGTGGGCGGCGCGGTCCCAAAGCTGGACACCGTGGTCCGCGACGCCCCGCATGGCACGGTCTTCATCGACTCCGAAGCCAAGCTCGGCGTATTCCGAACACACTTCCGTAGAGTGGAGGAGGTATCCCTCGAACCCACACGATCGCGTGACTTCATCCACAGGCTGGCGAAGGATCTGTGAGGCACCCATGACCACCCCCGAGCACTGGCAGAAGTCGTCCTACTCCGGCGGCGGCGACGGCAACGCCTGCGTGGAGATAGCAAAGCGCCCCACCCACATAGCCATCCGCGATTCAAAGGCCCCGGCCAGGACACCCCTCACCATCCCGGCCGGAGCCTTCACCACCTTCATCGAGGCACTCAAGCTGCCCTACTCCACCGTCACCGACTTCGCCAGGTTCCGAGGCTGATCCACGTCGTTGCCCCGAGCCGTGGCCAGCTCACAGGCGAACACCTGCAAGGGCACGGTCGCCACCAGCGGCTGAAGCAGCGTCGGCGTAGCCGGAATCCGGATCAGGTGATCGGCGTACGGCACGACCGCCTCGTCCCCCTCCTCCGCGATGACGATCGTCCGCGCACCCCGCGCCCGGATCTCCTGGATGTTGGACACGATCTTGTCGTGGAGTACGGACCGCCCCCGAGGCGACGGCACAACGACCACCACCGGCATGTCGTCCTCGATCAAGGCGATCGGCCCATGCTTCAACTCACCCGCGGCGAAGCCCTCGGCGTGCATATAGGCGAGTTCCTTGAGCTTCAACGCACCTTCGAGCGCCACGGGATACCCCACGTGCCGCCCAAGGAACAGCACCGTCCCCTTCCCCGCCAAGGACCGCGCCAGCGCCCGCACCGGCTCCATGGTCTCCAGCACTCGGTCGACCTCACCGGAGATGTGCGACAGGTCGCGAATCACGGCACTGATCTCGTCACCCCACTTGGTGCCGCGCACCTGCCCCAGATACAGGGCGACGAGATAACACGCCACCAGCTGCGTCAGAAACGCCTTGGTGGAAGCAACGGCGACCTCCGGCCCCGCATGCGTGTAGAGCACCGCGTCCGACTCGCGGGGGATCGTCGACCCGTTGGTGTTGCAGATGGCCAGCACCTTGGAGCCCTGCTCGCGGGCGTGCCGTAGGGCCATCAAGGTGTCCATGGTCTCGCCGGACTGAGAGATGGCGATGACCAACGACCGGGCATCCAGAATCGGATCCCGGTACCGGAACTCGCTCGCCAGCTCGACCTCGCACGGAATCCGCGTCCAGTGCTCGATGGCGTACTTGGCGATCATCCCGGCGTGGAAGGCCGTGCCGCACGCGACGATGACGACCTTGTCCACCTCCCGCAGCTCACCGGCGGAGATACGGACCTCGTCCAGCGTCAGCGAGCCGGACGCGTCGATGCGACCCAGCAGCGTGTCGGCGACCGCCTTCGGCTGCTCGGCGATCTCCTTGAGCATGAAGTAGTCGTAGCCGCCCTTCTCGGCGGCCGAGGCGTCCCAGTCGACGTGATACGAGCGCACGTCCGCCGGGCGACCGTCGAAGCCCGTCACCGTCACGCCGTCCCGCCGCAGCTCCACCACCTGGTCCTGGCCCAGCTCGATCGCCGACCGCGTGTGGGCGATGAACGCGGCGACGTCCGAGGCGAGAAAGGCCTCGCCGTCTCCGACGCCCACCACGAGCGGTGAGTTCCGACGCGCCCCCACCACCACATCCGGCTCGTCCGCATGCACCGCGACCAGCGTGAACGCGCCCTCCAGCCGCCGGCACACCAGCCGCATCGACTCCGCCAGATCGGAGGTCACGGAGAACTCCTCGGCGAGCAGATGGGCGACGACCTCGGTGTCGGTCTCGGAGCCCAGCGAATGCCCCCGCTCCTCCAACTCGGCCCGCAGGGCGGCGAAGTTCTCGATGATCCCGTTGTGGACGACCGCGACCCGCCCCGCGTTGTCGAGGTGCGGATGGGCGTTCGCGTCCGTCGGTCCTCCGTGGGTGGCCCATCGTGTGTGCCCGATGCCCGTGACACCGGTCGGCAGCGGCCGGTCGACCAGTTCCTTCTCAAGGTTGAGCAGCTTCCCGGCCTTCTTGGCCGCCTCCAGCCCACCGTCCGCGAGCACGGCGACGCCTGCCGAGTCGTACCCCCGGTACTCCAGTCGCTTCAGTCCGGCCATCACGACATCAAGCGCCGACTGCGACCCCACGTATCCCACGATTCCGCACATGGCCGCAGCCTAAGGGCCGACAGCCGCCGGAACTCAGCACTTCCTGCCCGAAATCGGAAATTCTCAGCGGCTTACGGACCCTCCGAGAGCCTCCGAGACCCTCCGAGAGCTCATACCTTCGCCCGATAGGCCCTCATCGCCAGCGGATAGAACACGAGCGCGATACCTGCCGCCCACACCAGCGACCACAGCACCGGCTCCGCCACCGGCCCACCGAGCAGCAGCCCGCGGAAGGCGTCGGACAGATGGGTGACCGGGTTGACGTCGCTCCACGCCTGGAGCCAGCCGGGCATGGTGTCCACGACGACGAACGCGCTGCTGGTGAACGTGATCGGGAAGATGAGCGTGAACGCGAACGCCTGCACCTTCTCCGCGTCGCCGGCGAGCATCCCGATCAGCACCGCGCTCCACGAAACGGCCGCGGCGAACACCACCACCAGCAGCGTGCCGAGCAGGAAACCGTCGAGCCCGCCCGTGATCCGGAAGCCGAGCAGCAGACCGAGCCCGATCATCAGCAGCAGGGCCCACACATGCTTGGCCAGGTCCGCGGTGATCCGCCCGATCAGCGGCGCGGACCGCGCTATCGGCAGGCTGCGCAGCCGGTCGAAGACGCCCTTGGTGAGGTCCGTGTTGAGCGCCATCGCCGTGTACATGGTCATGAACAGGGTGTTCTGCACGATGATCCCGGGCAGCGCGTACTTCAGATACGCCTCGGGCGATCCGGCCATCTGCCCGCCCAGTACGTACGTGAAGAGGAACACGAACATGATCGGCGTGATGCTGTAGTCGACCAGCTCGAGCGGGTTGTGCTTGACGGCGACCAGGCTGCGCCAGGCCATGGTGAAGGTCTGCCGCAGTCCGTCGAGGGGCCGCACACGGCCGGACTCGGTGACCGGCGCCGTGATGGTGGTGGCGGTCATGACCGGCTCACCGCCTTCTCCCTCTCGCTGTCGTCCCGGACGGCCGCGCCGCCGTTGCCCTCCGGCCCGCCGGGTTCGGCGCGATGGCCGGTCAGGGCCATGAAGACCTCGTCGAGCGAGGAGCGGCGCAGGGCCAGCTCGCCCACCGAGATGCCCTCCCGGTCGAGCGTGCGCACGACGGCCGGCATCAGCTCGGGGTCCTTCACCGGCGCCGTGATGGTCTCGCCCTCTATCTGGGTCTGCGGACCGGCCGCCTGGGCGACGAGCGCGTGCACCCGCGTGAGGTCCTGCGCCAGCACCGGCCGCAGTTGCAGCACCTGGCCGCCGACCTGCGACTTCAGCTGGTCCGGCGTGCCCTCGGCGATCACCCGGCCCTTGTCGATCACCACGATGTCGTCGGCGAGCACATCGGCCTCGTTCAGATACTGCGTGGTCAGCAAGGCCGTCGCGCCGTCCGCGACCAGGCCCCGCAGCATCTTCCACAGCTCACCGCGGCTGTGCGGGTCCAGGCCGGTGGTCGGTTCGTCGAGGAAGAGGATGCTGGGCCGGCCCACGAGGCTGGCCGCCAGGTCCAGGCGCCTGCGCATGCCCCCGGAGAAGGTCTTGACGGCCCGCCCGGCCGCGTCCGTCAGCTGAAAACGCTCCAGCAGCTCACCCGCCCTCGCTTTGGCCTCCCGCCGCGGCAGACCGAGCAACCGGCCGATGAGCAGCAGATTCTCCGTGCCGGTCAGGTTCTCGTCCACCGCCGCGTACTGCCCGGTCAGCCCGATCATGGCGCGCACGACCCCGGCCTCGCGGACCACGTCGTGCCCGGCCACGTGGGCCCTGCCCGCGTCGGGCCTGAGCAGCGTCGCGAAGATCCGCACCGCGGTCGTCTTCCCCGCGCCGTTGGGACCCAGCAGCCCGAGCACCGAGCCCTTGCGGGCCCCCAGGTCGACCCCGGCCAGCGCCTCTGTCTCCTTGAACCGCTTGACCAGGCCTTCCGCCTCAATCGCATACGTCATGGGTCACCCCTCGGGGTTCGTGGACCCCGGCCTGGGCCCACCTCTCCCACAACTGTGACGCACGGCACTGACATTCCCCGTCTTGCCCGGGTTCGCCCCGAATCCTGATGCGTGACGGACCCCACCCCGCCATCCGTTCGTACTCCCGTAACAATGGACTGTGATCTCTCCGGTCCCCCCGATGCCCCGGAGCGCCCACCGGCACAGGCCGGAGGCGACTCCCTACGTCGACCTCACCCGAGCCGAGTGGAGTGCGCTGCGCGAGAAGACTCCGCTGCCGCTCACCGCCGAGGAGGTCGAGAAGCTGCGCGGCCTCGGCGACGTCATCGACCTCGACGAGGTGCGGGACATCTACCTCCCGCTGTCCCGGCTCCTGAACCTCTACATCGGGGCCACCGACGGCCTGCGCGGCGCCCTGAACACCTTCCTCGGCGAACAGGGCTCCCAGTCCGGCACCCCGTTCGTCATAGGAGTCGCCGGCTCGGTCGCCGTGGGAAAGTCCACGGTCGCCCGCCTTCTCCAGGCCCTGCTCTCCCGCTGGCCCGAGCACCCGCGCGTCGAACTGGTCACCACCGACGGCTTCCTGCTCCCCACCAAGGAGCTCCAGGCCCGCGGCCTGATGTCGCGGAAAGGTTTCCCCGAGTCGTACGACCGCCGCGCCCTGACCCGTTTCGTCGCCGACATCAAGGCGGGCAAGGACGAGGTGACGGCCCCGGTCTACTCCCACCTCATCTACGACATCGTCCCGGACCAGCGGCTCACGGTCCGCCGCCCCGACATCCTGATCGTCGAGGGCCTGAACGTCCTCCAGCCCGCCCTGCCCGGCAAGGACGGCCGCACCCGGGTCGGTCTCGCCGACTACTTCGACTTCAGCGTGTACGTCGACGCCCGCGCCGAGGACATCGAGCGCTGGTACCTCAACCGCTTCAAGAAGCTGCGCGCGACCGCCTTCCAGAACCCCTCCTCGTACTTCCGCAAGTACACCCAGGTGTCCGAGGAGGAGGCCCTCGACTACGCCCGCACGACCTGGCGGACCATCAACCGTCCGAACCTGATCGAGAACGTGGCCCCCACCCGCGGCCGCGCCACCCTCATCATCCGCAAGGGCCCGGACCACAAGGTCCAGCGCCTGAGCCTGCGCAAGCTGTGACGCCGTAACCAGGGCCTGTTAGAAAGACCCCATGCTGCATCTGCGTCTGATCACCCCGTCCGGCAAGACCGACGAAGTGGTGCGCCTGATCGAGGAGACAGTCGGCACCGCCCACCTCGTCGTCATGCCGGGCGCCGCCCGCGACCCGGCCGGAGACGTGGTGATGTGCGACGTGGCCCGCGAGGCGGGAGACGAACTCCTCACCGGACTCCAGGGGTTGGGCCTCGAGGACTGCGGCTCCATCGCCGTCGAGAACATCGACCTGTCCCTGTCCAAGCGCGCCGACCGAGCCGAGGACGACGCACCCGGCGAGGGCGCGGACGCGGTCCTGTGGGAGCACCTGACGGACGCGACACACGAGGAGTCGACCCTCTCCATCACCTACCTCACGTTCATCACACTCGCCACGATGATCGCGGCCTGCGGTGTGGTCCTGGACAACGCGATCCTGATCGTCGGCGCGATGGCGGTCGGCCCGGAGTTCGGCCCGCTGGCCGGTATCTGCACGGCCGCGGTACAGCGCGCGCCGCGCCTGGCACTGCGCTCGTTGATCGCCCTGCTGGTGGGGTTCGCGGTGGCGATGGCGGTGACGGTCGGCTTCAGCCTCTTCATGGACGCCGTCGGCCTGTTCACCAAGGACCTGTTGGAGGCCGACCGCCCCAACACCGGCTTCATCTACGCCCCGGACTGGTTCTCGTTCGTCGTGGCCGTCCTCGCCGGAGCCGCCGGCACCCTCTCCCTGACCTCCGCCAAGTCCGGCGCCCTGGTGGGCGTGGCCATCTCGGTGACGACGGTCCCCGCAGCCGCCAACGCGGCCGTGGCCCTGATCTACAGCGACACCAACCAGGCCTGGCGCTCCTCGGAACAGCTCCTGCTGAACCTCTTGGGCATCATCCTGGCCGGCACCCTGACCCTGCTGCTCCAGAAGTGGCTCTGGTCCACCCAGCGAAAGCGAACGGCACTCTGAAACGCCGGAGTTGGGCTACGCCCCTCAGGGGCGCGGGGCTCTGTCCATATGCGGCTCCGCCGCGTGGGCGCGACAAGCCACGACGCAGCCGCAGCCCGCAAAGCACAGAACCCCCCACCCCGAACCCGGAAAGACCTACCCCAGCGCCGACTTCACCGCATCGGCCAACCGCCCGGCCACAGACCGAGCCTGATCAATATCAGCCGCCTCGACCATCACCCGAACCAACGGCTCGGTCCCGGAGGGACGCAACAGCACCCGCCCCGTAGCCCCGAGTTCCCGCTCCGCGTCAGCAACAGCCGTCGCCAACTCCGCAGACGTACCGACCCGAGACCGATCAACATCCGGCACATTGATCAGCACCTGCGGCAACCGCTCCATCACAGCCGCCAGCTCCCGCAACGACCGCCCGCTCTCCGCGACCCGCGCGGCCAGCAGCAGCCCGGTCAGCGTGCCGTCCCCGGTGGTCGCGTGATCGAGGATGATCACGTGCCCGGACTGCTCGCCTCCCAGCGCGTACCCGTGCTCCTTCATCTCCTCGAGCACATACCGGTCACCCACCGCCGTCTGGATGAGCTTCAGCCCCTCCCGCTCCAGCGCCAGCTTGAACCCGAGGTTCGACATGACCGTCGCGACAACGGTGCCGGAGCGCAGTGCGGAACGCTCCCGCATCGCAAGCGCGAGTACGGCCATGATCTGGTCGCCGTCCACCTCCTCACCGGTGTGGTCGACGGCGAGGCACCGGTCGGCGTCCCCGTCGTGCGCGATGCCGAACGCGGCACCGTGCTCGAGGACCGCGGCCTTGAGGAGGCCGAGGTGGGTGGAGCCGCAGCCCTCGTTGATGTTGAGCCCGGTCGGGTCGGCACCGATGGTGATGACCTCGGCGCCGGCCCGGGTGAACGCCTCGGGCGAGACCTGGGCGGCCGCGCCGTGCGCCTCGTCGAGGACGATCTTCAGCCCGTCGAGCCGGTTCGGGAGAACGCCGACGAGGTGGGAGACGTACTTCTCGGCCCCTTCGTCATACGTCCGCACGCGCCCCACTCCCGAGCCCGTCGGCCGGTCCCAGGGGGCGCCGGTGCGGTGCTCCTCGTAGACGGCCTCGATCCGCTCCTCGAGCTCGTCGTCGAGCTTGTGCCCGCCGCGGGCGAGGAACTTCACGCCGTTGTCGGGCATGGCGTTGTGGCTGGCGGAGAGCATGACACCGAGGTCGGCGCCGAGGTCGGCCGTGAGGTAGGCGACCGCCGGGGTGGGCAGCACGCCCACCTTCAGGACGTCGACGCCCGCGCTGGCGAGGCCCGCGACCACGGCGGCCTCCAGGAACTCCCCGGACGCGCGCGGGTCCCGTCCGACCACGGCCGTCGGCCGATGGCCCTCGAAGGTGCCCGCCTCGGCCAGTACGTGCGCCGCGGCCACGGAGAGGCCGAGCGCCATCTCGGCCGTCAGATCCGCGTTGGCGACACCGCGCACGCCGTCCGTGCCGAAGAGTCGTCCCACTTGTCCTCCTGGATAAAGCGTCACTTTCGGAGATCACGCGATCACACAAGCCCTTGAACGTCTTGTGCCGTTATACGCCCATGGCTGTGATAAACGAACGCCCCGACGGCACTGTGGCGTGCCGCCGGGGCGTTCGGACGTACTGCGTACTGCTGCTGGTAGTACCGCGAGTACGAGCAGGCAGCGAAGCTTAGCGCTTGCTGTACTGCGGGGCCTTGCGGGCCTTCTTGAGACCGGCCTTCTTGCGCTCGACCGCACGGTCGTCACGACGGAGGAAGCCGGCCTTCTTGAGGGCGCCGCGGTTGTTGTCCACGTCGGCCTCGTTCAGCGCGCGGGCGACACCGAGACGGAGCGCACCGGCCTGACCGGAGACACCGCCACCCGCGATGCGGGCGATGACGTCGTAGCGGCCTTCGAGCTCGAGCACCTTGAAGGGCTCGTTGACTTCCTGCTGGTGCACCTTGTTGGGGAAGTAGTCCTCAAGGGTGCGACCGTTGATCTTCCACTTGCCGGAGCCCGGGACGATCCGGACGCGGGCGATGGCGTTCTTGCGACGGCCCAGGCCGGCGGCCGGCTGCGGGTCGCCGAAGCGGCCTGCGAGGGACTCCGAGGTGTACTCACCCTCGACGGGGACCTCGGACTCGGTGGTGTAGCTGTCAATGTCGACGAGCTCGGTCTCGGTCTCTTCGACCGGCTGCTCAACGGTGGTCTCGGCCACGATTCTCCTCAGATTCTGTTCGGTCTTAGGGGTGGCCGGACTTACTGCGCGACCTGGGTGATCTCGAACGGCACCGGCTGCTGGGCGGCGTGCGGGTGCTGGTCACCCTTGTAGACCTTCAGCTTCGAGAGCATCTGACGGCCCAGAGTGTTCTTGGGGAGCATGCCCTTGATGGCCTTCTCGACGGCCTTCTCGGGGTTCTTGTCGAGCAGCTCGTCGTAACGGACGGAGCGCAGACCACCCGGGTAGCCCGAGTGGCGGTAGGCCATCTTCTGGGTCCGCTTGTTGCCGGAGAGGTGCACCTTGTCGGCGTTGATGATGATGACGAAGTCACCGGTGTCGACGTGAGGGGCGTAGATCGGCTTGTGCTTGCCCCGCAGAAGCGTGGCGGCGGTGGTGGCGAGACGACCCAGGACAACGTCCTGAGCGTCGATGACGTGCCACTGGCGCGTCACATCGCCGGGCTTGGGGCTGTACGTACGCACGGTTCGTAGCCTTCGCTTCGAGTGAATGGTCCTAAACAAGGTCACCGAAACGATCACGACAGCCTGGGCCCACGGCGGCGACGCATACCGCGTGCGTGGGGTCGCTGGTCATCGGCCCGGTGGACCGGTGTAAGGGCCCGTCCCGTGAGAATGAGCAAGCCAATACACAACGAAGAAGCAGGATACCTGCGCTGGCCCGTACGGGTCAAAACGAGGCGACTGCAGCCGTCCGAACCGATTCTACCCGCCCCACACACCCCCGGGTTCTCTCGGGGTACGCCACCGTGAACACCGGCGCACACAGCGTGACGGCATCCTCCAGGCCCTGCACCGAACCGCTCCGAGGTACGGGCATGCCAGCCACAGCCCGTACGGCGGCCTGGGCACGACGAACCCCCGACGGCATCAGGGCCGCCGCCGTCTCGGGCAGCCGCAACGGGCTGGGACCGGCATCGCCGCCGCGAGCCCGACCAGCACGCCCGCCGCCACCCACCGGCCTCGGCCCGTCGGCAGCAGGACGAGCGGCAGGCCAGAGCTGCGGTCGCCGTCCGGTCGGACAGGAGGATCAGGTCATGGAGACGTAGGGCACAGACCCACGCCCCCGGCCAGGTGCGCGCGGCCCGGACGACGATGGCGTCGCTCATCCCGCCGCCCGAGGTCAGCGGTGCCGTACGCGCCGCGAGGGCACCCCGTACCGCTGCCGGCATCACCCACAGCTGCCGGGTCACCCTTCGCACCAACCACCCGGAGATGTCGCCTTTGTGCTCGCTCACCGAGCGAACGCCAGGTGTTCCAGAGCCCCTTGAGGCGGACCGGCGCACCGCTTTCGCCGTCTAAGATGCGGCTCATGAGCTATGGGCAGCAGGGGGGACCCCAGTCCCAGTGGGATCCCTGGACACCACAATCCCAGCAGCCGTGGAACGGCGGCGACTCCGGCGGCGCCCCGGACTGGGCCGCGCTCGCCGAGGCCTCCGAGACGCGCGCCAAGCGGCGCCGGCTGCTGTTCATCGGCGGCGGCGCACTGGCCACGCTGGCGATCGGCACGGCCGTGGCGATGGCCGTGGTGTCGGCGGACGGCGACCCCGAGGGATCGGGCCGGCCGTCCACTCTTCCCAACAGTGCCGACATTCCGAGCGGAACCGGGACCGCGGAGCCGTCGTTCGAGCCGACCAGCGCCCCGCCGCCGCTGGACCCGAAGGAGTTCGTGTCCAGCAAGAACAAGGACACGGCCCCGATCGGCCCGAACATCCTGTTCCCGGGCACGCAGCTGACCATGGGCTCGACCGTCTACAAGAAGGGCGCGACGGCCGACACCAAGAGCTGCGCCGCGGCGGCCAAGGGCACCCTCGTGAAGGTCCTCAACGACAACGACTGCACCCGCCTCATGCGCGTCACGTACACCAAGGACGGCGTCGCGGTCACGGTCGGCGTGGCGGTCTTCGACACCGAAGCACAGGCACTCAAGGCCAAGAAGGACGCCGACACCAAGAGCATCGTCGCGTCCCTGGCCGGCGACGGCGTCAAGGAGTTCTGCAACTCCGCGGTCTGCCGCTCGACCACCAACTCCTACGGCCGCTACGCCTACTTCACGATCGCCGGCTTCACCAACGGCAAGGACGTGACGACGAAGGACACCGCCGTCTTCACCACCGGCGACGACCTCGGCGAGTTCACGTTCCGCCAGATCCGGCGACGCGGCGAGGCCCAGGCTTCGGCAGCGGCCAACGAGTGACGCGACCTGCCCGGAACCCGGCCCGACACCGTCACCGTCACCGGGATTCCCAGGAGACGTTCAGGACGGGTGCGGTGCCCTCCGGCTGACGGCCGGCCGTCCTGCGCGGCCGGAGCACTAGCCGCAGCACCCGCCCCCCGACGGCAGCGACCGCCGGTTCCGCGCCTCCATGTTCCGCGCGGCCAGCAACTCGTCGGCCGGGTAGCCGACTTCCTCCAGCGTCAGCCCGTGCGGCCGTACGACATGCACGGCGGAGTCCCGTACGCCGGCGGCGAGCACCTTGCCCGGCCAGTCGGGCGGACGGTGCCCGTCCCCCACGAACAGCAGCGCCCCGATCAGCGACCGCACCATGTTGTGGCAGAAGGCGTCGGCGCGGACCGTGGCGGTGATGATCCCGTCGGCCCCTCGCTCCAGGCTCAGCTGCTGGAGCGTACGAATGGTGGTCGCGCCTTCGCGCTTCTTGCAGTAGGCGGCGAAGTCGTGCTCCCCGAGGAGCCGCCCTGCGGCCTCGTTCATCGCGTCTACGTCGAGGGGCCAGTCGTGCCAGAGCACGTGGCTCCGCAGAAGCGGGTCGACGCCGCCGGGGTTGTCGGTCACGCGATAGGCGTACCGCCGCCAGACCGCGGAGAAGCGGGCGTTGAAGCCGCTGGGCGCCTCCCTCAGGGCCCACACCCGTACGTCCTTGGACAGCCGCCCGGCGAGCCGCTTGAGCAGCTTCCCGTGCTGCTCGGCCCAGACCTCCCGAGGCAGATCGACATGGGCGACCTGTCCGCGCGCGTGCACCCCGGCATCGGTGCGCCCGGCCACGGTCAGCTCGAACACCGTGTCGCGCGACCGCGTCACCGTCCGCAGCGCGTCCTCGATCTCCCCCTGCACGGTCCGCCGGCCCCCGGCCTGCTTGGCCCACCCGGAGAACGCGGTCCCGTCGTACGAGAGGTCCATCCGCACCCGTACGAACCCGGGCTGTACTTCGTCACTCACCCCTAGATCCTCTCAGCGCTGCATCGCTTTCAAAAACGTGAAAGCGGGCCCGCCCCGCAGGGGGCGGACCCGCTCAACGCGAGGGTTCAACCTCAGGCGTCCTTGGCCTTGTCCTCAGCCGCTTCCGCGGCGGGCTCGGCCGGAGCCGCGTCCTCGACAGCCTCGTCGGCCTTGGTCACGTCGACCTTGGTCTCCTCGGCGGCCGGAGCCTCGGTGGCAGCCTCGGCGTCCTTGGCGGCACGCTGGGTGGCGGCCTCGGCCTCGCCGGTCGCCTGCTGAGCGACCGTCAGCGCCTCGACCAGCTCGATGACAGCCATGGGCGCGTTGTCGCCACGGCGGTTACCGATCTTGGTGATGCGGGTGTAGCCACCCGGGCGGTTCTCGTAGCGCGGGCCGATCTCGGTGAAGAGCGTGTGCACGATGCTCTTGTCCGTGATCACCTGGAGCACCTGACGGCGGTTGTGAAGGTCGCCCTTCTTCGCCTTGGTGACCAGACGCTCGGCGTACGGACGCAGCTTGCGCGCCTTCGCCTCGGTGGTGGTGATACGGCCGTGCTCGAACAGCGACTTCGCGAGGTTCGCGAGAAGCAGCTTCTCGTGCGCGGCACTGCCGCCCAGACGGGCACCCTTGGTGGGCTTCGGCATGGTGTTTCTCCTAGGTGTCTGCCCCGGCCGTGTCAGGTACCGGGGTCAGTATCCGAGCGGGCGGTCGCCCGTCGAAGATCCGAGGGCCTCTACGAGACCCCCGGAGGTCGTGCCGATCAGTACTGCTCGGTCTCCACGAAGCCCGCGTCCACGTCGTCGTCGGCGCCGAAGGCGTCGGCGGCGGCGGTCGGGTCGAATCCGGGCGGGCTGTCCTTCAGGGCCAGGCCCATGCCGGCCAGCTTCGCCTTGACCTCGTCGATCGACTTCGCACCGAAGTTGCGGATGTCGAGCAGGTCCGCCTCGGAACGCGCCAC